>NZ_JBEYIL010000007.1:0-553998 GCF_040635845.1 Streptomyces sp. NPDC006872 | reverse complement strand
ACGCCCGGTTACATTCCGAACCCGGAAGCTAAGCCTTACAGCGCCGATGGTACTGCAGGGGGGACCCTGTGGGAGAGTAGGACACCGCCGAACAATCATTCAAAAGGGTTGGACTCTGAACTTCGGTTCGGAGTCCAACCCTTTTTTGTTTGTGGTCACTTGAAGTTCATGTTCCGCCCTCAGCATCCACGGCATGAGTACTGCTGCAATGCTCAGGGCTGCGGGCGTCGGAATCGGTGACGAGGTCATCGTGCCGGCCTTCGGGAATGTGGAAGTCGCCGGAGCGGTCGCCCTGGCCGGTGCGCTGCCGGTGTTCGCAGATGTCGATCCGGTGACCTACTGCCTGGATCCGGCCGCCGTCGAAGCGGCCGTAACTCCCCGTACAGTGGCCGTCGTTGTCGTCCATCGCTTCGGTCGGCCCGCGGATGTCCGGCGGTTGCACGGGGTTGGGCATCGGCATGGGCTGTTGGTGTTGGAGCAGGGGGAGTCCGAGGCGCCGTACGACGAGATCGCGCAGCGTCGGGAGCGGGCCGCCTATCTGGACGGGCGGTTGCGTGGTGTTCGGATGCCCGACGGCGGGGACGGGCACACCTATCAGCAGTACGTCGTGCGGGTGCCGGGGAATGGGCGGCCCGATCGGGATGCGTTCGCGCGGGCGTTGTGGGGGAGGGGAATCGAGTGCCGGGTTCCGGTGAAGACTCCACTGCACCGGTTGCCCGAGTTCAGGCGGTGTGTGTCACTGCCGGCGACCGAGCTGGCCGCTGACGAGACGCTCGCGTTGCCGGTGGACGCCTCGTTGACGAAGCGGGACATGCAGCGGATCGTGGCGGCCTGTAATGCGCTCGGTGGACTGCTTCAGCCCGCCTTCTGAACGGGTTTGGGAACACCGGCCTGTTCGGGGTATGATCTATTCCGTTGCCGCGAGGGAAACCTCGAAAAGTAACTGGCCCCCTTAGCTCAGTCGGCAGAGCGTCTCCATGGTAAGGAGAAGGTCAACGGTTCGATTCCGTTAGGGGGCTCCACGAAGAAAGCCCCCGCCCTTTCGGGCGGGGGCTTTTCTCATGCCGTCCTTCTCATGCCACCCGCATGGCCAGGATCGCCATGTCGTCGGACGGGGCGTCGGATGCGAAGCGTTCCACTGCGCGCATGATGCGGGCGGCGACCGCGCCGGCCGTGAGGCCCGTGCAGGCCGTGAGGACGTCGGCGAGGCCGTCGTCGCCGAGCATGCGGGCGCCCTCGCGGCGCTCGGTGACACCGTCCGTGACGCAGAGCAGGACGTCGCCCGGGTCGAGGGTGATCGTCTGCTCGTAGAGCTCCAGGTCCTCGATGACGCCGAGGAGGGGCTGGGGTTCGGCCGCGGGCTCGACCGTGCCGTCCTGGCGGAGGCGGAGGGGGAGCGGGTGGCCGGCGCAGACCACCTTCAGCTCGGCGCTGCCGTCCTCCTGTGGGCGCATCTCGCCGTAGAGGAGGGTGAGGAAGCGGCTGCGCGCGCCCTCGTCGAGGATGGCCGAGTTGAGGCGTTCCAGGACGGCCGGGCCGCTGAGGCCTTCTCTCGCCAGGAGGCGCAAGGCATGCCTGGCCAGGCCTGTCACCGCAGCCGCGTTCGGGCCGGTGCCGCAGACGTCCCCGATGGCGAAGCCGTATGCGCCGTCGCTGATGGGGAAGACGTCGTAGAAGTCGCCGCCGACCTCGTTGCCCTCGCCGGCCGCGCGGTAGATGACCTCGACCTCGACGCCGTCGATCTCGGGGAGTTCCGGGGGCAGCAGGCTGCGCTGGAGGGCCTGGCTGATGGCCGTGCGCTCGGAGTAGAGGCGGGCGTTGTCGAGGGCGAGGGCCGCTCGGCGGCTCAAGTCCTCGGCCAGTTCGAGGATTTCCTGGCGGAAGTGTTCGTCGGTGGGCTTGCCGAGCGTCAGCATGCCGATGACGCGGTTGCGGGCGACCAGGGGGAGGACGACCGTCTCGCCGCCGACCGCGGATGCGGTGGCGAGGGTGGGGCCGATGCCCGAGGAGACCTGGTGGGTGGGGCCGCCGGTCAGGCCGAGGCTGCGCATGGAGCTGCGCAGGGCCGCGTCGTGGGCCGCCTCTGCGGGGGCCGCCCAGACGCGGGCGCCCGGAGTGGGGACGGGGTCCGGGGGTGCGATCTTCGACAGCAACGACTTGATGCCGTCGATGAGTTCCTCGTCCTCGTGCAGGACGTACGAGAGGTAGGGGTCGGAGGCCTGGTCGGCGATCGTGTAGACCGCGCACCAGGTGGCCAGCGTGGGTACCGTCATCTGGGCCATCAGGGCGAGGGTCTGGTCGCGGTCCAGGGTGCCCGCGAGGAGGTCGGAGGCCTCGACGAGGAAGCTCAGGGAGCCTCGGCGCAGGCGTTCCAGCTCGCCCAGGCGGGCCGACTCCACGGCCAGCGCGATGCGGTCGGCCGCGAACTGCAGGCGCAGGGCCTCCTCGTTGGAGTAGCGGCCGGGGGACTCCGCCGCGACGCCGAGGGAGCCGGTGAGGCGGCCTTCGACCTTCAGAGGGACCGTGACGACCGAGCGCATGCCCGTGCCGTTCAGCAGGGGAACGGCGCCGGGGACGGCCAGGAGGTCCTCGTGGACGGCCGGCATGCGGGCCGAGCCGTAGCGGCCGGGGCCTGCCTCTACGGGCACGCGCGCGAAGCGCTGGCGGGCGGAGGGCAGGCCGGTGGAGGCACGGACCTCCAACTCCGTCTCGTCGTCGGTCGCCAGGAGGAGGAAGGCGGAGTCGGCGTCGAGCATGTCGCGGGCGCGTTCCACCGTGCGCTGGAGGAGGCCGTCGAGGTCGTCCGGGGCCGGGGAGCCGATGAACACCTCGAAGGGGTCGGTGCTCTGGCCGTCGGAGCCGACGGGCGGGTCGGAGGCCGGGACGCGCAACGGGGTCTGCAGGACGGCGCGTTCGTGGTCGCGCACGAGCAGGCAGACGGTGGAGGGCTCGCCGTCGGTGTCCCGGACGCGGAGGTGGGAGGCGTAGACGGGGGTGACGCGGCCGTCGGCGCCGCGGATGCCATAACTGCCCTCCCAGCGGGAGAGTTGGAGGGCCTCCACGATGCCGGTGCTGGTGCCGGGGGTGTGCGGCCAGGCGGCGATGTCGGTGAGGGGTTTGCCGGTGACCTGGTCGGCCGGGTGGCCGAAGAGTTCCTCGGCGTCCTCGTTCCACGCCGAGACGGCGCCCGCCCCGTCGATCTGGACGACCGCCACGCGTACCCGGCTGTCCGCGATCGGGAGGAGATCGGCCGGAAGGGACGGGCCGGCCGCGCGGGTGCCCACCGGGCGGTCGGGGAGCTCGAGTTGGAACCAGACCTGTTTGTGGGTGGGGGTGTACTCGACGCCCCAGCGGCCGGCGATGGCCGCGCAGAGCTGGAGGCCGCGGCCGCCTTCGCGGTCCGGGCTGCCCATGCTGGCGGGGGAGCCCTGAAGGGGGATCTCGCGCTCGGGGTACCGGTCGGCCACCTCGATGCGCACGCCGTCGTCGCTGCGCAGACACAGGACTTCGGCGTGGGTGCCCGCGTGGACGACCGCGTTGGTCACCAGTTCGCTGGTGAGGACCACGGCGTCGTCGACGATGTCGGCGAAGCCCCAGCCCTGGAGGGTGTCGCGGACGAAGGAGCGGGCGGTCGCCACCGATCGCCCCACGGGCTCGAATCTGGCAGCCGCGCGCGCGGTGATCACTGAACTCCTCGGCCGGTCGTCTACGTGCAGGGCTCCCGGGCCGGTGTGGTCGCGCCGTTGCTGTGGTGGGCGCGCGCTTGAAGGCCGGGGGTCCGGGGTCTGTCCCCCCGGGATCAGTCCGGTGGTCATGTGTGCGGCCGCCCCTCCGATGCCCGCTCGTGCTCGTGCCACCGCCCAGACCGGTCGGACCGGTGTGGCTGGACAGCCGCATGCAAGGTTACTTACCTTCCCGGTCCGTGCGGATGCCGGTCACCAAGTGTTTCCGCCGAGGGTGTGCGGACGATGTGCGAAGCTGCCGAACTGTTATGGCCTGGTTCGGCAAGGGTGAAACACTGGGCAAGCTTCTTGTGAAGGTCCGGGCAGACTGGGTGTCTTCTGGGTACAGGGGGCAGCAGCCTTCCGGGGCGACCTGGTTTCATCAGGCGGAAAACCCGGCGGCAACAGGCACGGCGAGCAGCAGCACCCAGCACGGCAGTAGAACCCAGGCACAGCGGTAACGGTCGACCCCTGCGGGAGGGACAAGTGGAGTCTGGCGCAGCGACGCGGGGCACTAAGACGCGCGCGAAAGGCGGACAGTCCCCTAGCAGGCAGCGCTCACCACGCGGCGGGACGACCGTCGTGGACACGGCGGCCCTGGACCGGCTGCTGGTCGCTCTCGGGTCCATGCGGGACGGGAACTTCCGCAAGCGGCTGACGGTGTCCGGCGACGGCGTGATGTCGGAGATCGCCGCCGTGTTCAACGAGGTGGCGGACCGTAATCTCCACCTCACGGGTGAGCTCTCGCGCGTACGTCGCATGGTCGGACGGGAGGGAAAGCTCACCGAGCGGCTGGAGACGGGCGCCTGTGAGGGTTCCTGGGCGACCGCCATCGACAACTCGAACGCGCTGGTCGACGACCTCGTACGGCCTGTTTCCGAGGTCGGGCGGGTGCTGTCGGCGGTGGCCGAGGGTGATCTGTCGCCGCGTATGGAGCTCAGGACGCACACGCCGGAGGGGACCGGGCATCCGCTGCGCGGGGAGTTCCTGAAGGTCGGGCGGACGGTCAACAACCTGGTCGACCAGCTGTCGACGTTCACCGACGAGGTCACGCGGGTGGCCAGCGAGGTGGGCACCGAGGGCAAGCTGGGCGGACAGGCCCAGGTGCGCGGTATGTCGGGTTCGTGGAAGGACCTCACGGAGTCCGTCAACACGATGGCGTACCGGCTGACGGCGCAGGTGCGGGACATCGCGCTGGTGACGACGGCCGTGGCCAAGGGTGATCTGTCGCGGAAGGTGACGGTTCACGTCGAGGGCGAGATGCTCGAGCTGAAGAACACCGTCAACACGATGGTGGACCAGCTCTCCGCGTTCTCGTCCGAGGTGACCCGGGTCGCGCGCGAGGTGGGCACCGAGGGCATGCTGGGCGGGCAGGCCCAGGTCACGGGTGTCGACGGGGTGTGGAAGGAACTCACCGATTCGGTGAACACCATGGCCGGCAATCTGACGGCCCAGGTGCGCGGTGTCTCCGAGGTGATGACGGCGGTCGCCAACGGTGACCTGTCGCGGAAGGTGACGGTGCCGGCGCGCGGTGAGGTCGCGCAGCTCGCCGAGACGATCAACCAGATGACCGAGACCCTGCGGATCTTCGCGGACGAGGTCACGCGCGTGGCCAACGAGGTGGGGGCCGCGGGGCAGCTGGGGGGCCAGGCGAACGTGCCGGGCGCGGCCGGCACCTGGAAGGACCTGACGGACTCCGTCAACACCGTGTTCCGCAATCTCACCACTCAGGTGCGGGACATCGCGGCCGTGACGACGGCTGTGGCCAGCGGCGATCTGTCGCAGAAGGTCACGGTGGACGTGGCCGGCGAGATGCTGGAGCTGAAGAACACCGTCAACGGGATGGTGGACCAGCTGTCGGCCTTCGGCGCCGAGGTCACACGGGTGGCCCGGGAGATCGGGGTCGAGGGTGAGCTGGGCGGGCAGGCGCAGGTGTCGGGCGCGGCTGGCACCTGGAAGGACCTGACGGACTCCGTCAACACGGCGTTCAGGAATCTCACCGGACAGGTGAGGAACATCGCGCAGGTCACCACGGCGGTGGCCAACGGGGACCTGTCGCAGAAGGTCACCGTGGACGTCTCCGGCGAGATGGCCCAGCTGAAGAACACCGTGAACACGATGGTGGACCAGCTGTCGTCGTTCGCCGATCAGGTGACCCGGATGGCGCGGGACGTGGGCACCGAGGGCCGGCTGGGCGGGCAGGCGCGCGTGGACGGCGTCTCGGGCACCTGGAAGGAGCTCACGGACTCCGTGAACTCCATGGCCGGGAACCTGACGTCGCAGGTGCGCAACATCGCGCAGGTGACCACGGCCGTCGCCCGGGGCGACCTCTCGCAGAAGATCGACGTCGACGCGCGCGGCGAGATCCTGGAGCTGAAGAACACCATCAACACGATGGTGGATCAGCTGTCGGCCTTCGCCGACCAGGTGACCCGGGTGGCGCGGGACGTGGGCACCGAGGGGCGGCTGGGCGGGCAGGCGCAGGTGCCCGGCGTGGCCGGTGTGTGGCGGGACCTGACGGACTCGGTGAACGGCATGGCGGGCAACCTCACCGCCCAGGTGCGCAACATCGCCCAGGTCGCCACCGCGGTGGCCCGGGGCGACCTCTCGCAGAAGATCACCGTGGACGCGCGCGGGGAGATCCTGGAGCTGAAGAACACCCTGAACACGATGGTGGATCAGCTGTCGTCGTTCGCCCAGGAGGTGACCCGGGTGGCCCGTGAGGTGGGCACCGAGGGCATCCTCGGCGGTCAGGCCGAGGTGCAGGGGGTGTCCGGGACCTGGAAGGACCTCACGCAGTCGGTGAACTTCATGGCGAACAACCTGACCATTCAGGTGCGCCAGATCGCGGAGGTCACCACCGCCGTCGCCAAGGGCGACCTGTCCAAGAAGATCACCGTCGACGCCAAGGGCGAGATCCTCGAACTCGTCACCACCGTCAACACGATGGTGGACCAGCTGTCGTCGTTCGCCGAGCAGGTGACCCGGGTGGCCCGCGAGGTGGGCACCGAGGGCATCCTGGGCGGTCAGGCGCATGTGCCCGGCGTCACGGGCATCTGGAAGGACCTCAACGACAACGTCAACCTGATGGCCAAGAACCTGACCGTCCAGGTGCGCAACATCTCCCAGGTGGCCGCGGCCGTCGCCAACGGCGACCTGACGCGGACGGTGACGATCGAGGCGCGCGGTGAGGTTCAGCAGCTCGCCGACACCTTCAACACCATGGTGAAGACGCTGAGTTCGTTCGCCGAGCAGGTCACCAAGGTGGCCCGTGAGGTGGGCACGGACGGCATCCTGGGCGGTCAGGCGCATGTGCCGGGTGTGGCGGGCACGTGGAAGGACCTCACCGACTCGGTGAACGGCATGGCGTCCAACCTGACCGGTCAGGTGCGCAACATCGCCATGGTCACGACGGCCATCGCCAAGGGTGACCTGACGAAGAAGATCGACATCGACGCGCGCGGGGAGATCCTCGAGCTGAAGACGACCATCAACACGATGGTCGACCAGCTGTCGTCGTTCGCCGAGGAGGTCACCCGGGTCGCCCGCGAGGTGGGCACCGAGGGGCAGCTCGGCGGACAGGCACGCGTGCGTGACGTCGACGGCACCTGGCGCGACCTCACCGAATCGGTGAACGAGATGGCCGGGAACCTGACCCGGCAGGTGCGTGCCATCGCGCGCGTGGCGACCGCGGTGACCCGCGGCGATCTGAACCTGAAGATCGACGTGGACGCGTCCGGGGAGATCCAGGAGCTCCAGGACTACATCAACAAGATGATCGCCAACCTGCGTGACACCACGATCGCCAACAAGGAGCAGGACTGGCTCAAGGGCAACCTCGCGCGCGTGTCCGCTCTGATGCAGGGCCGGCGCGACCTTCAGGACGTGGCCTCGCTCATCATGAGCGAACTGCCGCCCCTGGTGGCCGCGCAGCACGGCGCGTTCTTCCTGGCGATGCAGCCGGCCGACGGCGACGTCGTTCAGTACGAGCTGCGGATGCTGGGCTCGTACGGCTACTCGATGGGCTCCATGCCGACGTCGTTCCGGCCCGGTGAGGCGCTGGTGGGGACGGCCGCGGAGGAGAAGCGCACGATCCTCGTGGCGAACGCCCCGAGCGGCTATCTGAAGATCTCCTCGGGGCTCGGCGAAGCGCCGCCCGCGCAGGTGATCGTGCTGCCGGTGCTGTTCGAGGGCAAGGTGCTCGGGGTGATCGAGCTGGCGTCGTTCACACCGTTCACGCAGATCCAGAAGGACTTCCTCAACCAGCTCGCGGAGATGATCGCGACCAGCGTCAACACGATCTCCGTGAACACCAAGACGGAGCAGCTGCTGAAGAACTCGCAGGAGTTGACCGAGCAACTGCGCGAGCGGTCGGCGGAGTTGGAGCAGCGGCAGAAGGCCCTGCAGGCGTCCAACGCCGAACTGGAGGAGAAGGCCGAGCTGCTGGCCCAGCAGAACCGCGACATCGAGGTGAAGAACACCGAGATCGAGGAGGCGCGCCAGGTCCTGGAGGAGCGCGCCGAGCAGCTCGCGGTGTCGATGCGCTACAAGAGCGAGTTCCTCGCCAACATGTCGCACGAGCTGCGCACGCCGCTCAACTCGCTGCTGATCCTGGCCAAGCTGCTCGCCGACAACGCGGAGGGCAACCTCTCGCCGAAGCAGGTCGAGTTCGCCGAGACGATCCACGGGGCCGGCTCCGACCTGCTCCAGCTGATCAACGACATCCTCGACCTGTCGAAGGTCGAGGCGGGCAAGATGGACGTCTCGCCGACGCGGATCGCGCTCGTCCAGCTGGTCGACTACGTGGAGGCCACGTTCCGTCCGCTGACGGCGGAGAAGGGCCTCGACCTGTCCGTGCGGGTGTCGCCGGAGCTGCCGGCCACGCTGCACACCGATGAGCAGCGGCTGCTTCAGGTGCTGCGCAACCTGCTGTCCAACGCGGTGAAGTTCACCGACTCCGGGTCGGTCGAGCTGGTCATCCGGCCGGCCGGGGCGGAGGTGCCGATGGCGATCCGGGAGCAGTTGCTGGAGGCGGGTTCGCTGACCGACGCGGACGCGCCGCTGATCGCGTTCTCGGTGACCGACACCGGCATCGGGATCGCGGCCAGCAAGATGCGGGTGATCTTCGAGGCGTTCAAGCAGGCGGACGGCACGACCAGCCGCAAGTACGGCGGCACGGGCCTCGGGCTGTCGATCTCGCGGGAGATCGCGCAGCTGCTCGGCGGTGAGATCCATGCGCAGAGCGAGCCGGGCCGCGGTTCGACGTTCACGCTGTATCTGCCGCTGCACCCGAGCGAGCTGCCGCCGCAGGGCTACCAGCAGGTGGTGCCCGCTCTGGAGGCCGGCGACCTGGTGGCCTCGGAGAACGGGGCGCGTGAGCTGTCGGAGCTGTCCGAGGCGGAGATCGCGATGCCGGCCGAGGTGAAGTCGTACCAGGACGCGCAGAACGGGCCGGCGGCCCTCTTCCGGCGCCGGCGCCGGTTGGTGAGCGGCGGCGAGCAGGTCGGGCAGCCGGAGCAGTGGCCGGCCCGCGGGCAGCAGACGGAGGCGCACGCGCGCGTGGGCATCCGGTTCGGCGGCGAGAAGGTGCTGATCGTCGACGACGACATCCGCAATGTGTTCGCGCTGACCAGCGTCCTGGAGCAGCACGGCCTGTCGGTGCTGTACGCGGAGAACGGCCGGGAGGGCATCGAGGTCCTGGAGCAGCACGACGACGTGGCGGTCGTCCTGATGGACATCATGATGCCCGAGATGGACGGCTATGCGACGACGACGGCGATCCGGCGCATGCCGCAGTTCTCCGGGCTGCCGATCATCGCGTTGACCGCGAAGGCGATGAAGGGCGACCGGGAGAAGGCGATCGAGTCCGGCGCCTCCGACTATGTGACGAAGCCGGTCGACCCCGATCACCTGCTGTCCGTGATGCAGCAGTGGATGCGGGACGCGTGAAGGACGCGTGAAGGGGGACTGCGGCGTGACGGGAACCTTCGGGGTGCGCTCGGAGTTGCTGACTGAGGGTGGCCGTCGCCGTGTAGCGGGGCGGAATTCGGGGAACCTTCTGGTCTCCGCTTACGTTCCTGCTACGTGCACAGTGACATCACGGTGACAGGGTGTGGCGACGGTCGGGGTGCGGCTACCATGACCGGCACAAGGAAGGGCGGCGCAAAGGAGTCGTCCCCAGGGGCGGCGCCCGGTGCACTGCCGGGGCGAGGAGGGCGGGCCATGGTGCAGAAGGCCAAGATCCTCCTGGTCGATGACCGGCCGGAGAATCTGCTGGCGCTGGAGGCGATCCTCTCTGCGCTCGATCAGACGCTGGTGCGGGCATCGTCCGGGGAAGAGGCGCTCAAAGCACTGCTGACGGACGACTTCGCGGTCATTCTGCTGGACGTCCAGATGCCGGGAATGGATGGATTCGAGACGGCCGCGCACATCAAGCGGCGAGAGCGGACCAGGGACATCCCGATCATCTTCCTCACCGCGATCAACCACGGGCCGCACCACACCTTCCGCGGGTACGCGGCGGGTGCGGTGGACTACATCTCCAAGCCGTTCGACCCGTGGGTGCTGCGCGCGAAGGTTTCGGTGTTCGTAGAGCTGTACATGAAGAACTGTCAGCTGCGTGAGCAGGCGGCGCTGCTGCGGCTGCAGTTGGAGGGCGGTGGCGGCAAGGCCTCGGCGGGCGGCGGCGCCAAGGAGTCGCCCGGGCTGCTCGCGGAGCTCTCCGCTCGGCTCGCGGCGGTCGAGGAGCAGGCGGAGGCCCTGTCCAAGCAGTTGGACGACGAGTCGGCGGACGCGGCGGCGGTGGCCACCGCGGCGCACCTGGAGCGCAAACTCACCGGCCTGCGCAGGGCGCTGGACGCGCTGGAGCCGGGAACCGGCAACGGCACGGCTTCTGTGCCGTCGCAGAACTGAGCTCGCAGAACGGAACTGACGCGTGCCACGCGAGGAGTTGTGCATGAGGACGCGTCAGTTCCGCGCCCGCGCGAGAGCGACACGAACGGGTGAAGCAGTAGGCACACGTGTCCGTTGTGGTCTCCACCGGTAACCTCACCCCCATGGCCTCACGTTCCTCCGCAGCCAAGAAGCAGCCCGCCAAGAAGGCGGCTGCTCCGGCGAAGAAGGCCGCTGCGAAAAAGGCCCCGGCGAAGAAGGCGCCCGCCAAGAAAGCCGCGGCCAACAAGCCCGCGCCCGCGCCCGCCCCCAGTCCGACCGGGGGTATCTACAAGCTCGTGCGCGCCATCTGGCTCGGCTTGGCGCACGCCGTGGGCGCCGTGTTCCGCGGCATAGGGAACGGCGCGAAGAACCTCGACCCGGCCCACCGCAAGGACGGCGTCGCGCTGCTGCTGTTCGGCGTCGCGCTGATCGTCGCCGCGGGTACCTGGGCCGACCTGCGCGGTCCCGTCGGCGACCTCGTCGAGATCCTGGTGACCGGCTCCTTCGGCCGGCTCGACCTGCTGGTGCCGATCCTGGTGGCGGTCATCGCCGTACGCTTCATCCGGCATCCGGAGAAGCCCGACGCCAACGGTCGCATCGTGATCGGACTGTCCGCGCTCGTCATCGGCGTGCTCGGCCAGGTCCACATCGCCTGCGGATCGCCCGCCCGCAGCGACGGCATGCAGGCGATAAGGGATTCCGGAGGCCTCATCGGCTGGGGCGCGGCGACCCCGCTCACGTACATGATGGGCGAGGTCCTCGCCGTGCCGCTGCTGGTGCTGCTCACGATCTTCGGGCTGCTGGTCGTCACGGCGACCCCGGTCAACGCCATCCCGCAGCGACTGCGGCAGCTCGGCGTGCGGCTGGGCGTGCTGCACGATCCGGCCGAGGACGAGTTCGACGAGTTCGACGACGGCGCGCGCTACGAAGAGCAGTGGCGCGAGGCGCTGCCCGGGCGCCCCCGACGGCGCTCGGGCGCCCCCCAGGAGTACGACCCCGACAGCGCCGAGCAGGCGGCGCTCTCCCGGCGGCGCGGCCGCCCCCGGCGCTCCGCGGTGCCGCAGCCGGCCATGGACCGGCAGCTGGACGCGGTGGACATCGCCGCGGCCGCCGCGGCCGACCTCGACGGCGCCGTCCTGCACGGCATGCCGCCCTCGCCGATCGTCGCCGACCTCACCCAGGGCGTCAGCCTCGGCGACCGGGAGCCGACGACGCCGACGCCCGTCCCGGCGCCGGCCTCCCGCCCCAAGCGGGAGAGGCTCAAGATCGGGGCGGTGCCCGACCTGACCAAGTCGGCCCCCGAGGAGATGCGCGAGCTGCCGCCGCGCGCCGAGCAGCTCCAGCTGTCCGGTGACATCACCTACTCGCTCCCGTCGCTCGACCTCCTGGAGCGCGGAGGCCCGGGCAAGACCCGCAGCGCCGCCAACGACGCCGTGGTCGCCTCCCTGCAGAACGTCTTCATGGAGTTCAAGGTCGACGCGGCCGTCACCGGCTTCACGCGCGGGCCGACGGTCACGCGCTACGAGGTCGAGCTGGGCCCCGCCGTCAAGGTCGAGCGGATCACTGCGCTCACCAAGAACATCGCGTACGCCGTCGCCAGCCCCGATGTGCGGATCATCAGCCCGATTCCCGGCAAGTCCGCGGTCGGCATCGAGATCCCGAACACCGACCGCGAGATGGTCAACCTCGGCGACGTACTGCGCCTCGCGGACGCGGCCGAGGACGACCACCCGATGCTGGTGGCGCTCGGCAAGGACGTCGAGGGCGGCTATGTGATGGCCAACCTGGCGAAGATGCCGCACGTGCTGGTCGCCGGAGCCACCGGTTCCGGCAAATCGTCATGCATCAACTGCCTGATCACGTCAATCATGGTCCGTGCGACTCCCGAGGACGTCCGCATGGTCCTCGTCGACCCCAAGCGTGTTGAGCTGACCGCCTACGAAGGCATCCCGCACCTGATCACGCCGATCATCACCAACCCGAAGCGGGCCGCCGAGGCGCTCCAGTGGGTCGTACGGGAGATGGATCTACGCTACGACGACCTCGCGGCGTTCGGCTACCGGCACATCGACGACTTCAACCAGGCCATCCGCGACGGCAAGCTGAAGACGCCCGAGGGCAGTGAGCGCGAGCTCCAGCCGTACCCGTATCTGCTGGTGATCGTCGACGAGCTCGCCGACCTGATGATGGTCGCGCCGCGGGACGTCGAGGACTCGATCGTGCGCATCACACAGCTCGCGCGCGCGGCCGGCATCCACCTGGTCCTCGCGACGCAGCGCCCGTCCGTCGACGTCGTCACCGGTCTGATCAAGGCGAACGTGCCCTCCAGGCTCGCGTTCGCCACCTCCTCGCTCGCCGACTCCCGGGTCATCCTCGACCAGCCCGGCGCCGAGAAGCTGATCGGCAAGGGCGACGGACTGTTCCTGCCGATGGGGGCCAACAAGCCGACCCGTATGCAGGGCGCATTCGTCACCGAGGACGAGGTCGCGGCGATCGTCCAGCACTGCAAGGACCAGATGGCGCCCGTCTTCCGGGAGGACGTCACCGTCGGCAGCAAGCAGAAGAAGGAGATCGACGAGGACATCGGCGACGACCTCGACCTGCTGTGCCAGGCGGCCGAGCTGGTCGTCTCCACCCAGTTCGGGTCGACGTCCATGCTCCAGCGCAAGCTGCGGGTCGGCTTCGCCAAGGCCGGCCGTCTGATGGACCTCATGGAGTCGCGGAACATCGTCGGGCCCAGCGAGGGCTCCAAGGCGCGAGACGTTCTTGTGAAGCCGGACGAGTTGGACGGCGTGCTCGCGGTGATCCGAGGGGACTCCGCGGGGTAGACGTCAGGGAGGGAAGCGGCGATCCGCCGTGACTCACCCGTTAGAGAGAGATGGGCAACCGTTTCCCTTTGGCGTACGTCAAGTTGAGCGAGAGGACAGGTGCGGCTCCCCGCCGGGGCCGCAACCGGCCCGTCATCGGTGTGTCCGGCCATACCGATGGCGTACAAAGTCGTACCGCCCGGTTGCCCCTCCCTTTGGCACCCCCCCTAGACTGAACTTCCAGCACAGGTGGCTACACGCTCGAAAGGCGCCCCCGTGTCCATCGGCAACTCCCCTGAAGACGAGCGTCCGTTCGAAGACCCGTCCGAGGAAGCCTCCTTCTCCATCGGTCGCGCCCTGCAGCAGGCGCGCATCGCGGCCGGGCTGACCGTCGACGACGTCAGTTCCGCCACCCGGGTCCGTATCGCCATCGTCCACGCCATCGAGGCGGACGACTTCGCCCCCTGCGGCGGAGACGTCTACGCGCGCGGGCACATCCGGACCCTGGCCAGGGCCGTCCACCTCGACCCTGTCCCGCTGATCGACCGGTACGACGCCACCCACGGCGGCCGTCCCGCACCGACCCCGGCCGCACCCATGTTCGAGGCGGAACGTATCCGCCCCGAGCGGCGCGGGCCGAACTGGACCGCGGCCATGGTCGCCGCGATCGTCGCCGTCGTCGGCTTCGTCGGCTTCACCGCGTTCAAGGGCGGCGAGGACGGCGGCACGAAGCAACAGGTCGCCGAGGGCACCACACCGGCGGCCGGCAAGACCGCCTCGCCCACGCCGAAGACCGACAAACCCGTCGACGAGAAGCCGGAACCCTCCGACAGCGCCATCGCCGCGGCCCCCCAGGACAAGGTGACCGTCCAGGTCACCGCCCCCGACGGGCGCAGCTGGATCTCCGCCAAGGACCACAACGGCCGCCTGCTCTTCGACGGCCTGCTCAAGCAGGGCGACTCCAAGACCTTCCAGGACAGCGAGAAGATCAACCTCGTGCTCGGCGACGCCGGCGCGATCGATCTGTACGTCAACGGAAAGAAACTCGACGACGACTTCCAGCCCGGCGCGGTGGAGCGACTGACCTACACGAAGGGCGACCCGCAGGCCGGATGAGCCGGGCGGGCCTTCGGATGTACGGGGTTGGCGATCTTCGCCAACCCCGTCGACGTTCGGTGTCGGTGGGACAAAGTAGTCTTGAGCCCATGCCTGAACGCCGTACCGTCGCACTCGTCACCCTTGGCTGCGCCCGTAACGAGGTGGACTCGGAGGAGCTCGCAGGCCGCTTGGAGGCGGACGGCTGGCACCTCGTGGAGGACGCCGAGGACGCGGACGTCGCCGTCGTCAACACCTGCGGTTTCGTCGACGCCGCCAAGAAGGACTCCGTCGACGCCCTGCTGGAGGCGAACGACCTCAAGGGGCACGGCAGAACCCAGGCCGTCGTGGCGGTGGGCTGCATGGCCGAGCGGTACGGCAAGGAGCTCGCCGAGGCGCTCCCCGAGGCCGACGGCGTGCTCGGCTTCGACGACTACGCCGACATCTCCGACCGCCTCCAGACCATCCTCAACGGCGGCATCCACGCCTCCCACACCCCGCGCGACCGGCGCAAGCTGCTGCCGATCAGCCCGGCCGAGCGACAGTCCGCGACGGACGTGGCCCTGCCCGGGCACGGCGCGCCCACGGACCTGCCCGAGGGCCTGGCCCCGCAGTCCGGCCCGCGCGCGCCCCTGCGCCGACGGCTGGACGGCGCCCCCGTCGCCTCGGTCAAGCTCGCCTCCGGCTGCGACCGGCGCTGCTCCTTCTGCGCCATCCCGTCCTTCCGCGGCTCCTTCATCTCGCGCCGGCCGAGCGACGTGCTGAACGAGACGCGCTGGCTGGCCGAGCAGGGCGTCAAGGAGGTCATGCTGGTCTCCGAGAACAACACGTCCTACGGCAAGGACCTCGGCGACATCCGGCTGCTGGAGTCGCTGCTGCCCGAGCTCGCCGAGGTCGACGGCCTGGAGCGGGTGCGCGTCAGCTACCTCCAGCCGGCCGAGATGCGGCCCGGTCTGATCGACGTGCTGACCTCCACGCCGAAGATCGCGCCCTACTTCGACCTCTCCTTCCAGCACTCCGCGCCCGGCGTGCTGCGCGCGATGCGCCGCTTCGGCGACACCGACCGCTTCCTGGAGCTCCTCGACACCATCCGCAGCAAGGCGCCCCAGGCGGGCGTGCGCTCCAACTTCATCGTCGGCTTCCCCGGCGAGTCCGAGGCCGACCTGGCCGAGCTGGAGCGCTTCCTGAACGGCGCGAGGCTGGACGCGATCGGCGTCTTCGGCTACTCCGACGAGGAGGGCACCGAGGCCGCGACGTACGCCGACAAGCTCGACGTGGACGTCGTGGCCGAGCGGCTCGCCCGGATCTCCCGGCTCGCCGAGGAACTCGTCTCGCAGCGGGCCGAGGAACGGGTGGGCGAGACCGTGCACGTGCTCGTGGAGTCGGTGGACGAGGAGGGCGTGTACGGCCGTGGCGAGCACCAGGCGCCGGAGACGGACGGCCAGGTGCTGCTCACATCGGGCGAAGGTCTGAGCGTCGGCCGTATGGTCGAGGCGAAGGTGGTCGGTACGGAAGGTGTCGACCTGGTGGCCGAGCCCTTGCAGGACTCACTGCAGGGTTCGATCGGGTGTAGTGAGGAGGCGGGCAGATGACGGGTGTTCCGGCATCGGCTGCGGGCGGCTCCTCGCCGGCATCGGCCGCGACGGCTTCGCAGGCTGCTCAGGCCGCTGCGGCGAAGGAGGTTGCGGGGGCGGCTTCGGGTGCGTCCGCCGCGGCCGGCGTCGCCGCGAGCGCCGATCCACAGGGCGCCGGCCGGCCGCCGCGGGGCGCGAAGCTGGCGGCCGCCGCCGTCAACCAGGCGAGCGTCTGGAACATCGCCAACTTTCTGACGATGCTTCGGCTGATCCTGGTCCCCGGCTTCGTCGCGCTGATGCTGGCCGACGGCGGCTACGACCCGGCGTGGCGTTCGCTCGCCTGGGCGGCTTTCGCCATCGCCATGATCACCGACCTGTTCGACGGGCACCTGGCGCGGACGTACGACCTCGTCACCGACTTCGGGAAGATCGCCGACCCCATCGCCGACAAGGCGATCATGGGAGCGGCGCTGATCTGCCTCTCCTCGCTCGGCGACCTGCCGTGGTGGGTGACGATCGTGATCCTCGGCCGGGAACTCGGGATCACGCTCCTGCGTTTCCTGGTCATTCGGTACGGCGTCATCCCGGCGAGCCGCGGCGGCAAGCTGAAGACGCTCACACAGGGCGTGGCGGTCGGGATGTACGTCCTGGCGCTGACGGGCTGGCTGGCCACTCTGAGGTGGTGGGTCATGGCCGCGGCGGTCGTCCTCACCGTGCTGACCGGGCTCGACTATGTGAGACAGGCCATTGTGCTGCGCAGGCAGGGAATCGCCGAGCGCAAGGCGGCGTTGGAGGAGACGGAAGCGTGAGTTCCACGGCCGCCGACGTGGTGCGACTACTCACGGTGAGCGGATCCACGCTTGCCGTGGCCGAGTCGCTGACCGGTGGTCTGGTCGCCGCGGAGATCACCTCGGTCCCCGGAGCGTCCAGGGTGTTCCGCGGGTCGGTCACCGCGTACGCCACCGAGCTCAAGCATGAACTGCTCGGTGTCGACGCCGCTCTGCTGAAGTCCAACGGGGCGGTGGACGCGCAGGTCGCGGCCCAGATGGCGGCCGGCGTACGCAAGGCGCTCGGCGCCGACTGGGGCCTCGCGACCACCGGCGTCGCCGGTCCCGACCCGCAGGACGGACAGCCCGTCGGTACGGTCTTCGTGGCCGTGGACGGTCCGTTCGGGGCGGATTCCGGTTCTGCCGCTGGCGGAAAAGTGGAGGCCCTGCGGTTGAACGGCGACCGGGCGGAAATTCGTAGAGAGAGTGTACGGAGCGTACTCGCACTGCTCCTGACAGAGCTTGCGGGCGAACAGACCGGGAATGAGCGGGCACAGGATACGGAACAGAACGGGGGGTTTTGATGTTTGCAGCCCTGAGTGAACACGACATCGCTCCCCGCACGGCCGCAGCGCGAGGCGGTACGGTGGGGCGTGAAGGATGCGGCTACGCGGTCCGAGGAGGGAGCCACCGATGATTCTGCTCCGTCGCCTGCTGGGTGACGTGCTGCGTCGGCAGCGCCAGCGCCAGGGCCGTACTCTGCGCGAAGTCTCCTCGTCCGCCCGAGTCTCACTCGGCTATCTCTCCGAGGTGGAGCGGGGGCAGAAGGAGGCATCCTCCGAGCTGCTCTCCGCCATCTGCGACGCGCTGGACGTACGGATGTCCGAGCTCATGCGGGAAGTGAGCGACGAGCTCGCCCTCGCCGAGCTGGCCCAGTCTGCTGCGGCCACCCCCAGCGAGCCTGTGCCCACGTCGGTTCGTCCGATGCTGGGTTCCGTGTCGGTGACCGGTGTGCCACCGGAGCGGGTGACCATCAAGGCGCCCGCCGAGGCGGTGGACGTGGTCGCGGCGTAGGCCTGTATAGGCACGTGTAGGAGTGTGTGAAGCCCCGGCCGGGGCTTCTCCGGGGAGACCCGGGGAAGGTGCGGTCGGGGTTTTTCGCGTTCTCGGGCCGAGGTCCGTTTGCCGGTGCCGGGCGCCGAGGTCATCGTGGAGGGGCACGGGCACGACGGGGGCTGCCAATCACCGGGGGTACGGAGGTACGGATGTACGTCGTGAAGAGTCCCCTGTCCGAGGCCGACCTGAAGACCGTCTCCGCGGCGTTGCAAGGCGCGCTCCTCGATCTGATCGACCTGTCACTCGTCGCCAAGCAGATCCACTGGAACGTCGTCGGGCCCCGTTTCCGGTCCGTGCACCTCCAACTCGACGAGGTCGTGGACGTCGCCCGCGCGCACTCCGACACCGTGGCGGAGCGCGCCTCGGCGCTGGGTGTCTCGCCGGACGGGCGGGCGGCGACGGTGGCGGCCGGCAGCGGGATCGGTGCGGTGTCCGCGGGGTGGGTCAAGGACTCCGATGCGGTCGGGACGCTGGTCGACGCTCTGGGGGCCGTGATCACCCGAATGAGGGAACGGGTGGCTGCCACGGGTGACGCGGATCCGGTGAGCCAGGACATCTTCATCGGGATCACCGCCGACCTGGAGAAGCATCACTGGATGTTCCAGGCGGAGAACGTGTGAGGGTCCCTGCGGGGCGAGTGCGGGCGGGTGCGGTGCGGGCGCGGGGTGGTGGGAGCGGGAGGCTACGGGAGGCGCTCGGCTCGGGTGATGCGCCGGTGTGCCACCCGTGCGCACTGCCGGGGGTGAGGGTGGGCGCTTAGCGTCGTCCTCTTCGGAGGTGTGCGGTCCGCAGATGCGCGGGCTTTCTGATGTCGTGGATGGACTCCGCGTGAGGCTCGGGCTGGAGGTGAGGGCCGTGGCGGGACGAATAGTGGGGCGGGGGGCCGTACTCGGGCTCGGCCTGGGACTGGGCGCGGTGTGGTGGTGGGCCGTGGTGCGGCTCGCCGTGCTGCCCGACGCCGGGGCGCTGGAGGGAGCGGTCGCCGCCGGAGGGTGGGGGCTGAGCCTGCTGCCGGTGCACTGCGTGGCGAAGGCGCGGGCTGTGGGGGCGGTGGGGGACGGTCGGTGGAGAGCTGCTTGGCGGGGGCCGGAGCCTGAGCAGGGCCAAGGGCGAGGGGAGGACGGCGAGGGGTGTCGTCGGCCGGGCGGTGGCTGTGGGGGTGGGGGGAGTGCGGGTGTGGAGGGTGGTGGGGGTGCGGGGGAGACGGTGGGTTAGGTGGCTGGGGGCGGGAACGTGAGCCGGGGGTAGGGCCGCGGTGGAACTGAGGCCTGGGCGGGCTGGGGGTTGGGGATGGGCGCTGGTGTGGTTGCCGGGGAGGGGGTGTGGGGTTGGGGGTCGAGGCTGGGTGGGCTGTGCAGGAGCGGGTGGGCGGTGAGGGCTGCGGTGGAGTTGGGAGGAGGTCGGCGAGGGCGTCCGGGAGGGGGTGTTCACGGTTACCAGGGCATGGCTACCCCGCCGTTCGGGCGGAGGATCTGGCCTGTTGTGAACGCGGACGCGTCCGAGGCCAGGTGGAGGACGGCGTGGGCGATGTCCTCCGGTGCGCCGATCCGGCCCAGCGGCGACATACGGGACATGACCGCCTCGGTGTGGGCCTGTGCGGCGGTGTCGTGGCGGTCGGTCATGGGGGTGCGGATCCAGCCCGGCGCGACCGCGTTGACGCGGATGCCGTAGCGGCCGACCTCCGTCGCCAGAGTCTTCGTCAACTGGACCACGGCCGCCTTGGCGACGCCGTAGCAGAGCAGGCCGGGGCCACCCGTGTCCACGGCGCCCGAGGCCATGGTGACGATGCTGCCGCCGGTTTCGCGCGCCAGCATCAGACGGGCCGCCTCCTGGCAGGCGTACAGCACGCCCTTGAAGTTGACGGCGAAGACCCGGTCCAGGTCCTCGTCCTGGGTCTCCAGGACCGGGCTGCTGTGCATGATCCCGGCGACCGCCGCCATGACGTCCAGCCGCTCGCAGGACTCCACGGCCTGCCGGACCTGGATGCGGTCGGTGACGTCGAGGTGGTGGGTGCGGGCGGTTCCGCCCTGGTCCTTGATCAGCGTCGCCGTCTCGTGCAGGCCCTGGGCGTCGAGGTCCGCGCCATGCACGGTGGCGCCTGCCTGGGCGAGCAGTACGGCGCAGGCGCGGCCGATCCCGCTCGCGGCGCCGGTGACGAATGCGGTGCGTCCGGTGAGGTCGTACGCCTTCACGGCCATGAAGGGACGGTACGAGGGTTTCTGACGGTCCGTCAATTGTGCTGTACGTTGCGGGACGTCATCGGGTGGTGCGTGAGCGGACGCGGTGGGTCGGCGGGGAACCCGGGGGCGGGGCGGGGCCCGTCTGGCAGGTGGGACACCAGTAGGTCGGGCGCTCGCGGGAGCCGTCGCCCTGGTCTGCCGCGCGGACCGGTGTTCCGCAGCGCAGACAGGGGCGCAGCGCCCGGCCGTAGACGAACAGGTCCTGGCCTCGGCGGCCCGTGGTGCTGCGGACCGGACGGTCGCGGTTGGTCTCCAGCAACTTCTTCGCGAGCGCGGGCAGTTTCGCGGCGCGGGCGGCGGGGAGCGCCCCGACCGGGAGCCAGGGGGTGGCGCCGATGAGGAAGCAGAGCTCGCTCTTGTAGATGTTGCCGATGCCGGCGAGATTGCGCTGATCGAGGAGGGCCTCGCCGAGGGGGCGGGCGGGGTCCGTGAGGAGGTTGACGAGGGCTTGTTCCGGGTTCCAGTCGGGACCCAGCAGGTCGGGGCCGAGGTGGCCGACGACGCGTTGTTCGTCTGTGGTGCGCAGCAGGTCGAGGACGGGGAGGCGGTAACCGACGGCTGTGCGGTCGTCGGTGCCGAGGATCACCCGGATCTGGTGTGCCGGTCCGCCGGTCCACTTCTGGTCGTGTCCGTACACCTTCCAGGAGCCGTCCATCCGCAGGTGCGAGTGGAGGGTCAGGCCGCCTTCGATGCGGGTGAGGAGGTGTTTGCCGCGCGGGGCCACCTCCAGGACGGTGCGGCCGGTGAGGTCGGCGGTCGCGTACTTGGGGACCCGGAGATCCGAGCGGATCAGCTTCTTGCCCGCGAGGGCGTCGTGCAGCCGCCTCGAGGACTGCCAGACCGTGTCACCTTCGGGCATGCGTCAAGGGTGACATGGGTGTCGCTCTCGGGCGGGATGCGGCTGCGTGGGATGTGGTTGTTCGGGATGTGGTTGCACGGAGTGCGGTTGCACGGGATGTGGTTGCACGGGATGTGGTTGTCATGCGCGCAGCCGCAGGCCTCGTGGGGTCGCGATGAAACCTGCTCCTTCCAGGAGGGCGCCTATGGGGGAGGTGAGGGCCGAGGCGCCGTTGACGCGCTCCACGGTGACCGTGCCGAGGGAGCCCGCGCGCGCGGCCTCCGCGAGGGCCTCCGCGGCGGCGTGCAGACGTGGGTCGTCGGCGGGCTTGTCCTCGTGGTCCGGGACGGAGGGCCAGGCCAGCAGGGTCTTGCCGCCGCGCTCCATGTAGAGCGTCAGCTCGCCGTCGACGAGCACCACCAGGGAGCCGGCTTTGCGGCCCGGCTTGTGCCCGGCGCCGCTCGGCGGTTCGGGCCAGCCCAGGGCGGCGCCGTACGCGTTCGCCGGGTCGGCGGCGGCGAGGACGAGGGCGCGGGAAGCGAGGGACGACCTGCCGGCTCCGTGGTTGCGGTCATGAGCGCGGCCGTGGCGGGGGTGACCAGGGTAGACCGAGCCGTTCGGGAAGCCGCTGCCGCCCCGGGGGCCGCCGGCGCCTGGAGACGTGAAGTCCCGGGGCGAGACACGGTCACCCGGCGAGGCGGGCGCTCCCGGAGCGCGGAGGGGCGAGTCGTAGGGGGCGTCGAACTCGGTGTCGAGATCGGGGAGGGCGCTCCACGCGTTGTCGGACGGCGCGTCGTCGGACGATGCGTTGCCGGACGGTACGTGGTCGGGGAAGGCGAAGTCGTCCCGGGTGCCCGCTGCCGGGTTCGGGACGGGCAGGGGTTCGCCACGGTCTCGGGCGTTGGCCACCGCGCGCAGGCGGTCCACCGCGCCGTCCATGGCGAACTGCGCGGCGCCGAGGCCTTCGACGACGTATCCGCGCCGGGCCTGACCGCTCTCCTCGAAGACGGACAGGACGCGGTACGTCGCCGAGAAGCCGCCCTCGACGCCCTCGGCCGCGACCGCGCCCCGGGTGACCACGCCGTGCCGGTCGAGGAGCGTGCGGGCGACTGCATGGGCGCGGACCGTCAGTTCGGGCTCGTGGGCCGGCAGGAGGGACCAGCGCCCCGCGACGGTCGGGGGACCGCTGCGAGAGGCGGGGCGGGCCGCGGCCGTCAACGAGCCGTAGCGGCCGCGCGGGACCGCCCGCTTGGCGCGGTGGGCCGTGGAGCCGGCCGTGCGGCCCGAGCCCAGCAGGGAGCGCATGGGCGCGAGCGTGTCGTTGGTGAGCCGGCCGGACCAGGCCAGATCCCAGACGGCGTCGGCGAGTTGGGGGTCGGTGGCATCGGGGTGGGTGGTGGCGCGGACCTGGTCGGCGATCTGACGGAAGAACAGGCCGTAGCCGCCGGAGAGTGTGTCCAGGACGGAGCTGTGCAGTGCCGTCGGCTCCAGGGGGTGCGGAGGAGGCAGCAGCAGGGGCGCAGCGTCCGAAACGTACAGGGAGATCCAGCCGTCCTTCCCGGGGAGGGCGCCCGCCCCGGCCCAGACCACCTCGCCGGCCGCGGTGAGTTCGTCGAGCATCGCCGGGGAGTAGTCCCGTACACGGGACGGCAGGACGAGCTTCTCCAGGGCCGAGGCGGGCACCGACGCGCCCTGCAACTGCTCGACAGCGCGCACCAGTCCGTCGATGCCGCGCAGGGAGTGGCCCTTGCCGATGTGCTGCCACTGGGGCAGGAACTGGGCGAGCGCGGGCGGCGGGACCGGCTCCAGCTCGTGTCGCAGGGCGGCCAGGGAGCGGCGGCGCAGCCTGCGCAGGACCGTGGCGTCGCACCACTCCTGGCCGATGCCGGCCGGGTGGAACTCGCCCTGGACGACGCGCCCGCTCGCCGCGAGCCGCTGAAGGGCGCCCTCGGTCACGGCCACGCCGAGGCCGAAGCGGGCGGCCGCGACGGTGGAGGTGAAGGGGCCGTGGGTGCGGGCGTAGCGCGCGAGGAGGTCGCCGAGGGGATCCCTGACCGGTTCGGTGAACGCCTCCGGCACGCCTACCGGCAGTGCTGTGCCGAGCGCGTCGCGCAGGCGGCCCGCGTCCTCGATCGCGGCCCAGTGGTCGGTGCCGGCGATCCGGACCCGGATGGCGCGACGGGCGGCGGCCAGCTCCTGCGCCCAGTGCGGCTGCGCGCCGCGCTCGGCCAGCTCGGCCTCGGTGAGCGGGCCGAGGAGGCGCAGGAGGTCCGCGACGCTCTCGGTGTCCTTCGCCCGGCGGTCCTCGGTGAGCCACTGGAGTTCTCGTTCCAGTTCGGTGAGGACCTCGGCGTCGAGCAGTTCGCGCAGCTCCGCCTGGCCGAGCAGCTCGGCCAGCAGACGGGAGTCCAGGGAGAGGGCGGCGGCGCGGCGCTCGGCGAGCGGGGAGTCCCCCTCGTAGAGGAACTGGGCGACGTAGCCGAACAGGAGTGAGCGGGCGAAGGGGGACGGCTCCGCGGTGGTGACCTCGACCAGCCGTACCTTGCGGGACTCCAGGTCGCCCATCAGCTCCACGAGGCCGGGGACGTCGAAGACGTCCTGGAGGCACTCGCGGACCGCCTCCAGGACGATCGGGAACGAGCCGAACTCGCTCGCCACCTGGAGCAGTTGGGCGGCGCGCTGGCGCTGCTGCCACAGCGGGGTGCGCTTGCCCGGGTTGCGGCGCGGGAGCAGCAGCGCGCGGGCGGCGCACTCGCGGAAGCGGGCCGCGAACAGGGCCGAGCCGCCGACCTGGTCGGTGACGATCCGATCGACCTCGCCCTTGTCGAAGACGACGTCCGCCGCGCCGACCGGTGCCTGTTCGGCGTCGTACTCCGTGCCCGCCTTCATCGGCTCCTGGTCGAGGAGGTCCAGGCCCATGAGGTCGGCGTCGGGCAGCCGCAGGACGATGCCGTCGTCCGCGTGCATGACCTGGGCGTCCATGCCGTACCGCTCGGAGAGCTTGGCGCCGAGGGCGAGGGCCCAGGGGGCGTGGACCTGGGCGCCGAAAGGGGAGTGGACGACGACCCGCCAGTCGCCCAGTTCGTCCCGGAAACGCTCGACGACGATCGTGCGGTCGTCCGGGACATGGCCGCAGGCCTGCCGCTGTTCGTCCAGGTAGGAGAGCACGTTGTCGGCCGCCCACGCGTCCAGGCCCGCGGTGAGCAGGCGGAGCCGGGCGTCGTCCTTGGGCAGGGAGCCGACCTCGCGCAGGAACGCGCCCACCGCGCGGCCGAGCTCGAGCGGGCGGCCCAGCTGGTCGCCCTTCCAGAAGGGCAGCCGGCCCGGGACGCCGGGGGCCGGGGAGACCAGGACCCGGTCACGGGTGATGTCCTCGATGCGCCAGGAGCTGGTGCCGAGCGTGAAGACGTCGCCGACGCGGGACTCGTAGACCATCTCCTCGTCGAGCTCGCCGACCCGGCCGCCGCCCTTCTTGGGGTCGGCGCCCGCCAGGAAGACGCCGAAGAGGCCCCGGTCGGGGATCGTGCCGCCGGAGGTGACGGCGAGGCGCTGGGCGCCGGGGCGGCCGGTGATGGTGCCCGCGACGCGGTCCCACACCACGCGCGGGCGCAGCTCCGCGAACGCGTCGGACGGGTAGCGGCCCGCCAGCATGTCCAGGACGGCCGTGAACGCGGACTCCGGGAGCGAGGCGAAGGGGGCGGCGCGGCGGACCATGGCCAGCAGGTCGTCCACCTGCCAGGTGTCGAGGGCCGTCATGGCGACGAGCTGCTGGGCCAGGACGTCCAGCGGGTTGGCGGGGACCTTCAGGGACTCGATCGAGCCCGTGCGCATCCGCTCCGTGACCACTGCCGCCTGCACGAGGTCGCCGCGGTACTTCGGGAAGACCACGCCGGTGGACACCGCGCCCACCTGGTGTCCCGCGCGGCCGACGCGCTGGAGACCGGAGGCCACGGACGGAGGGGACTCCACCTGGACGACGAGGTCCACCGCGCCCATGTCGATGCCGAGCTCAAGGCTCGAGGTCGCCACGACGGCGGGCAGCCGGCCCGCCTTGAGGTCCTCCTCCACGAGCGCGCGCTGCTCCTTGGAGACCGAACCGTGGTGGGCGCGCGCGATGACGGCCGGGGCGCCCTGGGCCGCGCCCGAGCCGCCCATGAGCTGGGCGGGGGAGTGATGCTCGTCGAAGGGCTCGCCGGTGGCCCGCTCGTAGGCGATCTCGTTGAGCCGGTTGCACAGCCGCTCGGCGAGCCGGCGGGAATTGGCGAAGACGATCGTGGAGCGATGGGCCTGGACGAGGTCGGCGATCCGCTCCTCCACATGCGGCCAGATCGACGGGCGCTCCGCCCCTTCGGAGCCGTCGGCGACCGGGGAACCGCCCAGCTCGCCCAGATCCTCCACGGGGACGACGACCGAGAGGTCGAACTCCTTGCCGGACTTCGGCTGGACGATCTCCACCTTGCGCTGCGGGGAGAGGTAGCGCGCCACCTCGTCGACCGGCCGGACCGTCGCCGAGAGGCCGATGCGGCGGGCCGGCCTCGGCAGCAGTTCGTCGAGCCGCTCCAGGGACAGCGCGAGGTGTGCGCCGCGCTTGGTACCCGCGACGGCGTGCACCTCGTCCAGAATCACCGTCTCGATGCCGGTCAGCGCGTCGCGCGTGGCCGACGTCAGCATCAGGAACAGGGACTCGGGGGTCGTGATCAGGATGTCCGGCGGGCGCGTGGACAGCGCGCGGCGCTCGGCGGGCGGGGTGTCCCCGGAGCGGATGCCCACCTTGACCTCCGGCTCGGGCAGGCCCAGGCGCACGGACTCCTGGCGGATGCCCGTCAGAGGGCTGCGCAGGTTGCGCTCCACGTCGACCGCGAGGGCCTTGAGGGGGGAGACGTAGAGGACTCGGCAGCGCTTCTTCGGATCGGCGGGCGCAGGCGTCGAGGCGAGCTGGTCCAGGGCGGCGAGGAAGGCGGCCAGGGTCTTGCCGGAGCCGGTCGGGGCCACCACCAGCACGTCCGAACCCTCGCCGATGGCCTGCCACGCGCCGGCCTGGGCCGCGGTGGGCGCGGAGAACGCCCCCGTGAACCAGGCGCGGGTCGCGGGGGAGAAGCCGTCGAGGGCTCGGTGTGCGGAGCTGACCATGCGTCCATCCTGCACCCGCCCACTGACAATGGCTCTGAGCTGCGACTTCGCTGTGGCTGTGGCTGTGGCTGTGGCGGGGCTACGGCTGTGGCGGGGCTGCGGCGCGCTTTCGTTCGTGGCGGGTCGCCGAGCCGCGGACCGCGAGGCACCGCCGTGGCCGTGGGCCTCGGGTGGCGCGGCTCGGCCCGGGGTCAGCCGATGGTGCGGCCGTAGGCCCTCAGAGTCCGAAGCGCCTCGATCGTCACCATGGGGCGTGCCTCGATGGCGGTGCCGGGTGCCCAACGGCGCCAGCGGATGGGCCAGCCGCCGTCCTTCTGCTGCTCGTCGCCGAGGTGGTCCAGGGAGCGGGTCATCTCGTCGTCGGTGAACCACCCACGCGCGAGGGAATGCGGCGTCCGGGCGAAGTCGTACGGGAAGTGGTGCTCGCCGGGTGCGTAGCCGGGGGCGACCGGGTACGCGTCCAGGTGGTCCGGGTCCAGCGCGGCGAGCCGCTGGGCGCGCACCAGACGGCCCAGGCGGTCGGCGGCCGCCTCCGCGCGCGGGCGGTCCGGAGCGGAGTCCAGGAAGGTCACGGCGGCCTCGATCTCGTACGGATGGGACCGCTCCAGGGAGTCCACCGCCTGCCAGCAGAAGTCCGTGGCCCTGAACAGCCAGGCGTGCCACACCTCGTTGCGGTGCAGCAGACCCACCACCGGACCGGTGGACAGGAGTTCGCTGGGTGGGTCGTCCACGATCGGGATGAACGGGGCCGCCGGGTAGCCGCGCTGGCTGGGATGGATCGCCGGCAACGCGCCGTCGCCGGTGGAGACGGACGTGAGATAGCGGCACACCCGCTCCACGCGGCGGCCGCCGAGGCGTCCGATGGAGTCCAGGACGCGCAGTGCGTGCGCAGTGTGCAGGGGCTGGCTGACGGGACCGCGCAGATCGGGCTCCAGCGCGTGGCCGTACCCGCCGTCCTCGTTGCGGTAGGCGTCGAGGGCGGTCTCGACGGGATCGGCTGCGCCGTGCAGGAAGTCATGTGCGAAGAGGCGCTGTTCCAGCACGCGCGCGGTGAGCCAGACGAATTGCTCGGCGCGCGACAGCGGGGAGTGCGCCGAGGGCGTCGGGGGGAGTGGGGATGCTCCGATTTCGGCCATGCGTCGACCGTAGGACGGAAAGCGGTCTCGGCAGGCGCTCCCGGCGGGGCGCACCCCCGGGCGCGGGATACTGGTGTCATGCGGTTGACGGTCTTCTGGCAGCGGATGGACGAGCACTTCGGTACGGGGTACGCGGAAACCTTCGCGCGCGATCACGTGATGACGGAGCTCGGCGGGCGCACGGTGCACGGGGCGCTGGCGGACGGCTGGGAGGCCAAGGACGTGTGGCGCGTGGTGTGCCTGGTGATGAACGTTCCCCAGGAGATGCGCTGATCCGCAAGCGAAGATCGCAGGCGGCTCCCCGATTGTCGGTGGCGTAGGCGAGACTTGCTCCGTGGCACCCACTGACGAGACCGGGCAGGACGCCCGGAACGCATCCCCGCACGGCGCGACGCCGCCCGCAGGGCCGCCCCCGGCCGACGGCGGCGCCGTGCAGAGCGCGAGCATGCCGCGCTGGCTTCCGCGCGCCATGGTGCTCGCACTCGCTCTCCTCGGTGTGTTCCAGCTGGGCATCTGGGCCTTCCACCAGCTCATCGGCCTGCTGCTCAACATCCTCATCGCGTTCTTCCTGGCCCTCGCGATAGAGCCCGCGGTCAGTCGGATGGCCGCCCGCGGGATGCGCAGGGGGTTCGCCACCTTCCTTGTCTTCTTCGGCCTGCTGATCGTGATAGCCGGCTTCTTCACGCTGCTCGGCTCGATGCTCGCGGGACAGATCATCAAGATGATCGAGGGCTTCCCGGCGTACCTCGACTCCGTCATCAACTGGGTCAACAGCACGTTCCACACCGAACTCAGGCGGGTGGACGTCCAGGAGGGCCTGCTCCACTCGGAGTGGCTGAAGAAGTACGCCCAGAACAGTGCCGCCGGCGTCCTGGACGTCTCCACACAGGTCCTCGGCGGGCTCTTCCAACTGCTGACGATCGCCCTGTTCTCGTTCTACTTCGCCGCCGACGGACCGCGCCTGCGCCGCGGGCTGTGCTCCGTCCTGCCGCCCGCCAGGCAGGCCGAGGTGCTGCGCGCGTGGGAGATCGCCGTCGACAAGACCGGCGGCTACCTGTACTCACGCGGGCTGATGGCGTTGATCTCCGGCGTCGCGCACTACATCTTGCTGCAGGCTCTCGGCATCCCGTACGCGCCCGTGCTCGCCGTCTGGGTGGGCGTGGTCTCGCAGTTCATCCCCACCATCGGCACCTATCTCGCGGGCGCCCTGCCCATGTTGATCGCCTTCACGGTCTCGCCCCTGTACGCACTGTGGGTGCTGATCTTCGTCGTGGTCTACCAGCAGTTCGAGAACTACATGCTGCAGCCCAAGCTGACCTCGAAGACCGTCGACATCCACCCCGCCGTCGCCTTCGGCTCCGTCATCGCCGGCACCGCCCTCCTGGGCGCCGTCGGCGCGCTGATCTCCATCCCGGCGGTCGCCACGCTCCAGGCGTTCCTGGGCGCCTATGTGAAGCGATACGACGTCACGGACGATCCCCGCGTCCATGGGCACCGGCGCCGTGGCGAGGGGCCGGGACCGCTCGCTCGCGCGCGGCGGCTGTGGACGCGCGTGCGGCCCCCGGCGGACGGCCCGCGGGCAGGGTCCGACTGAGGACCGGCGCGGGAGTCAGTACATGAGGACCGCCCACACCCCGGCCGCGACCACCGCGGCCGCGTAGCAGCCCGCCGCCGCGGCCACGATCCGCCACCGCACCGTCTCGCTCCAGGACGTACGGGACAGCAGCCAGGCCAGCGCGGGCAGTACCAGGACGGCATGCAGGCCGACCCCGTGCAGCGGCTTGAGCGAGGCCGTCGAGTCGTACGCCGCCTCCTGGTGCCCGGTGCGGGTGAGCACGACACCGCGCGCGATCATCGCCGCCCCCGAGGCGAGCGCGACCAGCAGGATCGCGAAACCGGAGCGCACCGCGAGGGCCATCCCGGCCGGGCCCGTCGGCCGGTGCCGGAAGGACGCCACGGCGAACACGGTGAGCAGCACCACGAGGACGCCGCCGCCGACCGCGAGCGTCATCGACACCGCTGTGTCGAAGGGCGTCTCCATGTCCAGGTGCGAGGGCACTCCGCGCCACGCCTGGAGGGTGATGCCCCCGACCTCCACGACGCAGTCGGCGGCGAACACGCCGAGCAGCGCCGCGCGCAGCCGCGGGCCCACCCGCAGATACGACGTGACCCGGACGACAGCCAGGAGCGTCACCCCGAAGGAGAGCCCGAAGGTCACCGGCTTGCGCCAGGAGACTGGCCCGTTCCAGGGGCCGCCGTCGACGGCGAAGACCACGAGGTGGACGAGGCCGGAGAGGATCAGGAGCAGCGCGGTCGCCCCACAGAGGCGGTACAGGCGGTACTGGGCATACCGGGGGTGCGGGGGCGGGCTCGGATGACCGGGTCCGGCTTCGCCGCGGGTCTGCGCGGTCTTCTGCTCGTCCATGCGCCGAGCGTCCCGGCTGCGTCGTGCGCCGTCGTCGTCCTGCCGAAGACACCCGCCGTACGCCCGGCGAAGTAGCCGGGAGCCCTCGGGGCAGGGACCGGGCCGGGGCGGGATCCGTGGCCGGATCCGGGGCGTTGTCGGTTCGTGAACGTAGCCTCGGAAGTGCCGCGTGGTGCGCTTGACACGAAAATCGAACATCCATTCTGATGGAGGCTCCGGTAAGGCTCCTGGTGGGGATTCCATCCCGTTTTGGATGGATAAGCACCTGAGTTATCCACAGGCCGGACCGGCGTCGGGGCGCATTGTCAGTGGCAGGCGTTAGCGTCTTTGACGTGAAGCGATCGACTCAAGCAAACCGGGTGGAACCCATGGCAGGAACCGACCGCGAGAAGGCACTGGATGCCGCACTCGCACAGATTGAACGGCAGTTCGGCAAGGGCGCCGTCATGCGCCTCGGCGAGCGGCCGAACGAACCCATCGAAGTCATCCCCACCGGGTCGACCGCACTCGACGTCGCCCTCGGTGTCGGCGGTCTGCCGCGCGGCCGCGTGGTGGAGGTGTACGGCCCGGAGTCCTCCGGTAAGACGACGCTGACGCTGCACGCGGTGGCGAACGCGCAGCGGGCCGGCGGCCAGGTCGCGTTCGTGGACGCGGAGCACGCCCTCGACCCCGAGTACGCCAAGAAGCTCGGCGTCGACATCGACAACCTGATCCTGTCCCAGCCGGACAACGGCGAGCAGGCCCTGGAGATCGTGGACATGCTGGTCCGCTCCGGCGCCCTGGACCTGATCGTCATCGACTCCGTCGCCGCGCTCGTCCCGCGCGCGGAGATCGAGGGCGAGATGGGCGACAGCCACGTCGGTCTGCAGGCGCGTCTGATGAGCCAGGCGCTGCGGAAGATCACCAGCGCGCTCAACCAGTCCAAGACCACCGCGATCTTCATCAACCAGCTCCGCGAGAAGATCGGCGTGATGTTCGGCTCCCCGGAGACCACGACCGGTGGCCGGGCCCTGAAGTTCTACGCGTCGGTGCGGCTCGACATCCGCCGCATCGAGACGCTGAAGGACGGCACCGACGCGGTCGGCAACCGCACCCGCGTCAAGGTCGTCAAGAACAAGGTCGCGCCGCCCTTCAAGCAGGCCGAGTTCGACATCCTCTACGGCCACGGCATCAGCCGCGAGGGCGGCCTGATCGACATGGGCGTGGAGAACGGCTTCGTCCGCAAGGCCGGCGCCTGGTACACGTACGAGGGCGACCAGCTCGGCCAGGGCAAGGAGAACGCCCGTAACTTCCTGAAGGACAACCCCGACCTGGCCAACGAGATCGAGAAGAAGATCCTGGAGAAACTGGGCGTCGGCGTGCGCCCGGAGGAGCCCGCCGCCGCACCGGGCGCAGACGCAGCGGTGGCTGCGGGCACGCCGGCGGACGACGCCGCCAAGGCGGTTCCCGCTCCCGCCGCCAAGGCTGCCAAGACCAAGGCCCCGGCTGCCAAGAGCTGATCCGTGACGCGACGAACGGACTGGGCCGAGTACGTCCACCCCACCCCTCCCCAGGAGGCGGGGAGCGGGGCCGACGTCGGCTTTGCCCAGGGCGGCGACGATCGGGACGATCGGTCGGAGGGCGGTCGGCGTCGGAGCGAGGGAGCGGACGGCGACGACAGGCCCCGTGGCGGCCGGGCACGGCGCGGCGGCGAGGGTGGCCCACAGGGCGGACGTGGGCGCCGTCGGCGCGGCTTCGGAGAACCGTCCGCCGAGGACGGAGGCGCCTCTTCCTCGTCGAGGGCCGAGCAGGGGAAGCCTTCAGGGGACCCGGCTGAGCGGGCACGGGCGATCTGCCTGCGCCTGCTCACCGGGACCCCGCGTACGCGGAAGCAACTCGCCGACGCCTTGCGCAAACGAGAGATCCCGGACGATGTGGCGGAGGAGGTGCTCTCGCGGTTCGAGGAGGTCGGGCTGATCAACGACAGCGCCTTCGCGGACGCCTGGGTGGAGTCCCGGCACCACGGCAGAGGCCTGGCCCGGCGGGCGCTCGCCCAGGAGCTGCGGACCAAGGGGGTCGACTCGGCGCTGATCGAGGAGGCCGTCTCCCAGCTCGACTCCGAGCAGGAAGAGGAGACGGCGCGCGAACTCGTCGCCCGCAAGCTGCGCTCGACGCGAGGCCTCGACCGCGACAAACGGCTGCGCCGCCTCGCCGGCATGCTCGCGCGCAAGGGCTACCCCGAGGGCGTGGCCCTGCGAGTGGTCCGGCAGGCGCTGGAGGAGGAGGGCGAGGACACGGAGTCCCTGGAGGACGACGGGTTCTGAGCCTGGCGAGGGCAGGGCGGAGAGGGGAAGGGGCCGGGGGACCAGGGGGACTGGGAGAGGCCGAATGGGGGGCGAGGCTCCCGCCCGCACCGAACGGCTCGGTTCCAACTGCTCGGTTGCAACGGCTCGGTTCCGGACACGGTAGACGCGCGGGGGCGCCGATCGCGTCCAGAACAGAGCACGCCCGGGTCGCCGTCGGCTTCCCGGCCTCGGGGTGGGGATAACCCCCCACTGAGGACGCCGGACCACCTCAGTGCACAAGGCCCTGTGCACAGGCGACTGTGTACGCATGTCCCAGGAACCCGGCGCCAAAGAGCCCCCCGAGGCGCACGCCTCCGCGGCCTCCGTCGAACTCGGCGACCTTGCCACGCTCAAGGCGCTCGCCCAGCCACGCCGGCAGCGCATGCTCGAACACCTCACCCTGCACGGCCCGGCCACTTCGGCGACCCTCGCCCGGGCTCTCGGCCTGAACACCGGATCCACCAGCTACCACCTGCGCGAGCTGGCCAGGTACGGCTTCGTCGAAGAGACGGACGGGGCGGACGGGGAGAGGTCCGCACACCCGGGTGAGAAGACGGCCGAGGCGCGGCGGACGGAGCCGTCCGCGCATCGCGAGCGCTGGTGGCGGGCGGTCCCCGGCGACCTACGGTTCCCGCCGCGCAGCCGTCAGAGTCCCGAGATGCGGCACGTCATGGATGAGCTGAACCACCATGCCTACGCGGCCGACCTGGACCTCTTCGAGCGGCTCCAGCGGGACGCGGACGACGCCGACCCGTGGGCGGACGCGTTCCCCTACTCGCGCGGCAGCATCCGGCTCACGCTGCCCGAACTCCGCGAGTTCTTCGAGGAGTACATCGCCCTCCTCAACCGCTACAAGCGCCCCGACGCCGAGACCCCACCGAATGCGCGCACCCTGCTCACCCGCTTCCTCGCCTTCCCCGCTCCCGCACGCGACACCCGCAACACACGAGAGGCCGACCCCTCATGATGCTGCGCTACGCCCTGAAAACCGTCCGAGCCCGGAAGGCAGGCTTCGCAGGCGCCTTCGTCGCGCTGATGTGCGCGGCCGCCCTGATCACCGCGTGCGGCACCCTCCTGGAGACGGGGCTGCGGGGCGCCATCCGTACCGAGCGCTATGCGGCGGCTCCGGTCGTGGTCTCCGCCGACCAGAACGTCCACCAGACCACCGTCAAGCACAAGAAGGGCAAGACCAAGGTCAAGCACAAGGCCAAACCCATCGCCGAACGCGCCTGGCTCCCCGCAGACCTCGAGCGCAGGCTGGCCACCACCCCCGGTGTCGCCCGCGTGATCCCCGAACTCACCTTCCTCGCAGAGCCGTTGACCCATGACGGCACCTCGGCTGCCGATGACAGGCCCGCCTATGGGCATGCCTGGGAGTCCGCCGGGCTGACCCCGTACCGCCTCACCGCGGGCACCGCTCCCGCAGCCGCCACCGACGTGGTCGTCGACAGTGACCTCGCCGCCGGCGCTCACCTCGCACCCGGCGACCGGCTCACCGTCCAGTCGACCCAGGCACCGCGCACCTACCGCGTCTCCGGTATCGCTTCCCCCACCCCCGCCCCCTCGCCCTCCCCCGCCCCCTCGCCCTCCCCCGCCCCCTCGCCCTCCCCCGCCGTACGCCACCAGAGCGCCCTCTTCTTCTCCACCGCCGAGGCGCGCCGGCTCGCCGCGCACCCCGGGCAGGTCACCGCGTTCGGCGTGGTCCCCGAGGCGGGCATCGAGCCGGGTCGGCTCCGGGACGCCGTGGCCACGGCGCTGCACGGCACCAGTGCCCAGGTCAGCATCGGTGACGCCCGTGGTCCGGTCGAGTTCCTGGACGCCGCCGCGGCCCGCACCAAGCTGGTCAGCATCGGCGGAGCGATGGGCGGCACCTCGCTGCTCGTCGCGGTTCTCGTCGTCGTCGGGACGTTCGCGCTCTCCGTCCAGCAGCGACAGCGCGAACTCGCCCTGCTGCGTGCCATCGCCGCCACCTCCGGGCAGATCCGCAGGCTCCTCGGGCGCGAGGCCCTGATCGTCGGGTCGGCCGCGGGCACGGCCGGAGCCCTCCTCGGACTGCCTCTGGGCGGCTGGCTGCACGGCAGGTTCGTCGCCCTGGGCGCCGTGCCCGCCACGCTTCAGCACACCGTGAGTGTGTTCCCGCCGCTCGCCGCCGTCGCCGTGACCCTGTTCGGCGCCTGGGCCTCCGCACGGATCGCCTCCCGCCGGGTGGCCCGGATCCGCCCGGCCGAGGCGCTCGCCGAGGCCCGTACCGAGCGCCCCCGCCCTGCCTGGGGCCGCATCCTGGCAGGTCTGCTGCTGCTCGCTGGCGGCGTGGTCCTCGTCGCCGTGCTGAGCGTCCTGCGCACCGAGCCCGCGTCGACGCCCGTGACGTTCCTCGCTGTCGTCGTGCTCTCCACCTCCGTCGCACTGCTCGGGCCGCTCCTGGTCAAGGCGGCTGTTCTTCTGATGTCCCGCCCACTGCGCCTGACCGGTCCCGCCGGCAGGCTCGCCACCGCCAACCTGCGCGGCAACGCCGTCCGCATGGCCTCCGTCGTCACCCCTCTCACCCTGCTCATCGGTATGACCTGCACAGTGCTGTTCGTGCAGCCCACCCTCGGCGACGCGGCCCGCGCCCAGGTTCGCGACGGAGTCCGTGCCGACTGGGTCGTCGCCTCCCAGGGGCCCGGCGTCCCGAGCGCCGCGGCACGCCGACTCCGTACGCAGCACGACGTCGTCACCGAAATGGTCCGCACCACCGTCCGGGTCGGACTCGACAAGTACGCGGCTCAGGGCGTCACTCCGGCCGGTCTCACCCGTACCTGGGATCCGGACGTCACCGCGGGCTCCCTCGACAAGCTCACCGAGCGCACCGTCGCCGTCAGCGAACTGGCCGCGGACCAGCTGCACCTGGCACCGGGAAGCACCCTGAAGCTCACGCTCGGCGACGGCACGCCCGCCACGCTCACCGTCGCCGCGGTCTACGCCAGGGGCCTCGGCTTCGGAGACCTCACCTTCGCGCACGACCTGGTCGCACGACACGTCGACAACCCTCTCTCCTCCTCCCTCCTCGTCAGCACGGCCCGTACACAGACACAACTCTCGACTACGCTGCGTGAGTTCCCGGGACTCGCGGTGATTTCTCCGGCCGCCGCCGACTCGATGCAGGCCGAGCGGCAGCAGGCGAACGCCGAGGTCAATCTCCTGGCCATGGGACTCGTCCTGGCGTTCACCGCCATCGCCGTGGTCAACACGCTCGCCATGTCGGTCTCCGAACGCGTCCGGGAGTTCGCGCTGCTGCGTCTCGCGGGGGCGACCCGCCGTCAGGTGCTGCGGATGCTGCGGACCGAAGCCCTGTCGGTCCTCCTGCTGGCCACAGCCCTCGGCAGTGCCGTCGCCCTGGCCGTCCTGACCGCGTTCAGCGTCGGCATGACCGGCCGGGCGGCACCGGCGGTCGTACCGCTCGCGTACGCCACGGTGGTCGCCGGGGCGGGACTCCTCGCCCTCGTCGCCACGGCAGTGCCGGGACGCATGGCGCTCAGGCCGCGCGCGGTGACGGTCGCGACGGCCAAGGACTGACCGGGCCAGGGAGTGACGCTTCCCGCGCCAGGGAGTGACGCTTCCCCCTGCCTGTCCGGCCGGCGCCGAGGACGTGAGGATCGTGGCGGCTACCGCGCCACCGGAAGGCCTGCCGACTTCCACGCCTGGAAACCGCCGACGAGGTCGGTGGTCCGGTGCAGCCCCAGTTGGTGCAGCGACGCGACGGCCAGGCTCGACGCGTAGCCCTCGTTGCAGATCACGACCGTCCGCACCTCGTGGCTCGTGGCCTCGGGGAGGCGATGACTGCCCTGGGGGTCGAGTCGCCACTCCAACTCGTTGCGCTCGACGATCAGGGCGCCGGGGATCAGACCGTCCCGCTCGCGCAGGGCCGCGTACCGGATGTCGACGAGCAGGGCCTCACCCGCGCGGGCCGCCTCGTAGGCCTCCCGTGCCTCCACGCGCGCGTACCCCGCCCGGACTCGTTCGAGCAACTCGTCTATGCCGGGTGGCTGTTCGCCGCTCGGGCGTTCCGGCCGAGGTGCGCTCGCGCCGCTCACTGCCAGTCCTCCGGACGCTCGACCTGCTCCAGTCGCAGCACCTGTCCGGTACGGCTGTAGCGGCGGATGCGCGGCAGCGGCGGGTAGTAGGCGTGGACGGAGATCGCGTGTTCCTCGGTGGACTCGTTGAGGACCTCGTGGACATGGTGATGTCCGAAGGAGCGGCCCCGGCCGGCCGGCAGCGTGCGAGACCGGTCCACGCCCTCCGTCAGCTCCAGGGTCTTCCAGCCGTCGCTGGGCAGCCGCGCGGCGAGCGAGTACTCCTTCAGTTCGCCCTGCGCGGTCAGAAAGGCGCCCACCGAGTCGGCGTGGTCGTGCCAGCCGGTGCCCGTGCCGGGCGGCCAGCCGATCAGCCAGGCCTCGCTGCCGCCGGGGCCCTCCAGACGCACCCAGGTGCGGCCCTCGGGGTCGAGGGGGAGCGAGGAGATCAGCTCGGCGTCGGTCGCGGTGCGCCGGACGAAGTCGAGGAGCTCCGCCTGCGTGGGCGCGGCGGCGGTGACGGCGGTGGGAAGGGAGGGGGAGACAGACACGGATACCGTCCTGGGAACGTTCGCGGGGAGCGTGCGACTGAGCACGAGCGCTGGTGCGCATCGGCGGCGCGCGCCGGAGAAAGGGGGTGCGAATTCAGCAGGACGGGCGACACACGCAGCCCGCATAGCGGACGAGGTCCATATGGACCCTCCGCCACAGGCGCACACAGGTGTCGGTCACGATCCGGAGTACACCATGACGGTGGGACCCGGTCAACTCGCTGTCACCATGTGGACCGCACAGTGACAGCCGGGGCGCTCGCGCGGGTCGGCGTACGAGTGACGTCGTTCGCCGCCCGTGCCGTCACTTGGCCGCCGAGCCCGCCGTGGCCTCCGCCGCGGATGCCTCCGGTGTCCCCGCCGGACCGCCGACCGCGGCCTCCGCCGCCGCGTAGAGATCGGCCGCGCGCACCCCGTTGAGCGCGGTGACCAGATGGCCGTCGGGCCGGATCAGCAGGACGGTGTGGGCTGCCGCCCCGGGGTAGCTCTCCGCCACCAGCAGCTCGGCCGGGCTGGGCAGGGCCGTCACCGCGGCGGCGAGCCGGGGCATGATGCCGGCGCTCACCCAGTGCCGGCGTTCCCACACGCCCGTGCCCGGCGCGATCAGCAGCACGAGTAGCGCGCCGCGCCCGAGACGGTCGCGCAGCCGTACGAAGGTGCCGTCCTCCGCGGTCACGCGGACGTCCTCGACCGGGGCGCCGGGAGCCGTGTCCACCGGCACCTCCGCCTCCAGATGCCGGGGCGCGAGCGGGGAGTCGCCGTACGTGCCCGGCGCGCCCAGCGGGCCGCGCCCCAGATGGCCCTCGGTGAGCAGCACGTCGTGGCCGCGGACCGCGCCGGGGACGTAGGCCCTTATGCCGGCGCCGCCGCGCAGCAGCGGGAGCGCCTGGTCGGCGGCGCGCAGCCGGGCGGCGACGGCCGCGCGCCGCTCCGCCTGGTAGCTGTCGAGCAGGGCCTCGTGCGGCCCGTGGTGCCAGGCCAGGGCCAGCTTCCAGGCGAGGTTGTCGGCGTCCCGCAGGCCTTCGTCGAGGCCTTGGGTGCCGAGCGCGCCGAGCAGATGCGCGGCGTCCCCGGCGAGGAAGACCCGCCCCACGCGCCAGCGGCGGGCCAGCCGGTGGTGCACGGTGTGCACGCCGGTGTCCAGCAGTTCGTACGGGGGCGTGGAGCCGTTGCTCCAGCCCGCCAGGGTCTCGCGGATGCGGGCCACGAGCAGTTCGGGCGTGACGAGGTCCTTGCCGGGCGGCAGCAGCCAGTCCAGTCGCCAGACGCCGTCCGGCAGCGGACGTCCGGTGACTTCCCCGGCGGAGGGACCGGACGTCCGCCACGGCGGCGTCCGATGGAGCAACGCCTCGTCGGCCCAGGGAAGTTCCGTGCGCAGCGCGGCCACGGCGTGTCGTTCCACCGCCGTACGGCCGGGGAAGCGGATGTCGAGCAGTTTGCGGACCGTGGAGCGCGGGCCGTCGCAGCCGACCAGATGGCTGCCGCGCCACCAGGTGCCCTTGGGGCCACGGGTGTGCGCTGTGACACCGGAAGGTTCCTGCTCGACGCTGTCCAGCCGGCTGTCCACGGCGATCTTCACCAGGCGCTCGCCCTCGAGGGCGGCCCGCAGGGCGTTCGTCAGGACATGCTGGGCGATGTGCAGGGGAGCGGGGTCGTCGGCGTCGTCGAAAGTGATCTCACGGGTCACCTGCTTGCGCCGCATCGACCGCCATCCGGCCCAGTGCGCCCCGGCCGCGTCGAGGGGCGCCCCGGTTAGGCGCGCCAGGAGGGCGGCGGTGTCCTCGCGCAGCACGACGGTGCGCGCGAGCCGCGGTTCGTCCTTGCCCGGTCCCTCGTCGAGGACCACGGACGGCACCTGCTGGCGGGCCAGGGCCAGGGCGAGCGTGAGCCCGACCGGCCCCGCTCCGACGATGATCACCGGGTCCACGGCGTGCAGCCCCCTGCCCGCGACGGTGTCCTCAGGGACGTAAGTGAACAAGAGGTAGGAGCAGGGTGCACGATCACAGAACGTATGCAACCCATTGCCGCTGCTTGCGTCAAGTGACGAAAGGCAGCGGCGCGCACGCCACTGCCTCCGTACCGGTCACCCGAGTTGAGCGGGCGTCAGATCGAGCCGCCTGCGCCGGTGCCGAACGTGCCGCCGACCTCGGCCGCGTTCAGGTCGTCGATCTTCTCGACGCCGAGGACCGCGCCCGTGCTGCGCTTGCTGCGCCGCAGGCGGCGCTCCAGCCAGCTCGCGAAGCTGGTCAGGATGAAGTTCAGGACGATGAACATGACCGAGACCACGATGAAGCTCGGGATCACGTTGGCGTAGTTGGCCGCGAGCGTGCCGCGCGAGTTGAGCAGCTCGGTGAAGCCGATCATCACACCGCCGAGCGCGGTGTCCTTCACGATGACCACGAGCTGGCTGACGATCGCCGGGAGCATCGCGGTGACCGCCTGCGGGAGCAGGATGCTGCTCATCGTCTGGCCCTTGCGCAGACCGATGGCGTAGGCGGCCTCCGTCTGCCCCTTGGGGAGCGACAGGATGCCGGCCCGGACGACCTCGGCGAGGACCGAGGCGTTGTAGAGCACCAGGCCGGTGACGACGGCGTAGAGTGGCCGGTCCTCGCTGGTGACGCCCGTGGAGCGCGAGTAGAACTCGTTCGCGAACAGCATGAGCAGCAGCACCGGGATGGACCGGAAGAACTCGACCACCGTGCCGGCCACGGTCCGCACCCACCGGTGGTCGGACAGGCGTGCGATGCCGAAGACGGCGCCCAGGGGAAGGGCGATCACCATGGCGAGGGCCGCGGCCTTCAGCGTGTTGGCGAGGCCGGGGAGCAGATACGTCGTCCAGGCCTCGGACTCGGTGAACGGCTTCCACAGGGCGGAGGTGAGCTGGTCCTTCTCGTCCATCTTCTGCCACACCCACCACATGAACAGGGCGAGGAGGACGAAGAAGACGACCGAGAGGACGAGGTTGCGCCGCTGGGCGCGGGGGCCGGGAGTGTCATAGAGGACCGAGCTCATCGCTTCACCGCCAGTCGCTTGCTGAGCCAGCCCAGGATGAGGCCGGTCGGCAGGGTCAGTACCACGAAACCGAACGCGAAGACCGCGCCGATGAGCAGCGTCTGAGCTTCGTTCTCGATCATCGTCTTCATCAGATAGGCGGCCTCGGCGACGCCGATGGCAGCAGCCACCGTGGTGTTCTTGGTCAGTGCGATCAGGACGTTCGCCAACGGTCCGATGACCGAGCGGAAGGCCTGCGGCAGGACGATGAGCGTGAGGGTCTGGCTGAAGGTCAGCCCGATGGCCCGGGCCGCCTCCGCCTGCCCCATGGGCACCGTGTTGATGCCGGAGCGGATCGCCTCGCACACGAAGGCCGCGGTGTAGGCGACCAGGCCGAGAACGGCCAGCCGGAAGCCCTGGACGTCGAAGTCCTCGGCGCCCAGGGTCATGCCGAAGACATCGGCGAGGCCGAGCGAGCTGAAGAGGATGATGACCGTCAGGGGGATGTTCCGGACGATGTTGACGTAGGCGGTGGCGAACCCGCGCATCAGCGGGACCGGGCTGACCCGCATCCCGGCCAGCAGGGTGCCCCAGATCAGGGAGCCCACGGCGGAGAGGGCGGTGAGCTTCACCGTCATCCAGAACGCCCCTAGGACGTCGTAACCTTCAAGAAAGTCGAACACGATCTCCCGCGCTTCCGGGTGGGTGGCGTATGAGGAGGGCGGGGCGCGTCGCCGCCGTGATCGCGACGGACGGCGGCGCGCCGCAGGAACCCCGCGTGGCTGGACGGTGCTTACGACGCGTTCGGGACGATGACGCCGATCTTCGGGGCGGGCTCGTTCTTGTAGTTCGCCGGGCCGAAGTTGGCCTCGACGGCCTTCTGCCAGGAGCCGTCGCTGACCATCTTCTCCAGCGCCGTGTTGATCTTGTCCACGGTCGCGGTGTCGCCCTTCTTGACGCCGACGCCGTAGTTCTCGTTGCTGAGCTTCAGGCCCGCGAGCTTGAACTTGCCCTTGTACTGCTCCTGCGAGGCGAAGCCGGCCAGGATCGAGTCGTCGGTGGTGACCGCGTCCACGGCGCCGCTCTGCAGACCGGCGATGCACTCCGAGTAGGAGCTCAGCTCCTTGAGGTTCGCCTTCGGGGCGATCGTGTCGTGGATGTTCTGCGCCGAGGTGGAGCCGGTCACGGAACACAGCTTCTTGCCGTTGAGGTCCTCGGCCTTGCTGATCGTCGAGTCCGACTTGAGCAGCAGGTCCTGGTGGGCCAGCAGGTACGGGCCGGCGAAGTCGACCTTCGCCTTGCGCTTGTCGTTGATCGAGTAGGTGGCCGCGATGAACTTCACGTCCCCGCGCTCGATGGCGTTCTCGCGGTCGGCGCTCTTGGTCTCGACGAACTCGATCTGGTCCGGCTCGTAGCCGAGCTCTTTGGCGACGTACGTGGCGACGTCCACGTCGAAGCCGGCGAAGGACCCGTCGGGCTTCTTCAGACCGAGGCCGGGCTGGTCGTACTTGATGCCGATCTTGATCTTCCCGCCGCTGCCGCTCCCGCTGCTGGAGGCGCTGCTGCTCGCGTCGTCCTTGTCGTCGCTGCCGCACGCGGTGGCGGTCAGGGCGAGAACGAGGGCTGCGGCAGAGACGGCGGTGACCTTGCGAAGCTTCATGAGGAACTTCCTTAGAAGAGTGATGAAGGACTGCGGGCGGTGCGGAATTCCGTCAGTGGTGCAGGATCTTCGACAGGAAGTCCTTGGCACGGTCGCTGCGCGGATTGCTGAAGAACTGATCGGGCGCAGCCTCTTCGACGATGCGTCCGTCGGCCATGAACACCACGCGGTTTGCAGCCGATCGTGCGAAACCCATCTCGTGGGTGACGACGATCATGGTCATGCCGTCCCGGGCCAGCTGCTGCATGACCTCGAGGACCTCGTTGATCATCTCCGGGTCCAGGGCCGAGGTCGGCTCGTCGAAGAGCATGACCTTCGGGTCCATCGCCAGCGCCCGCGCGATGGCGACGCGCTGCTGCTGGCCGCCGGAGAGCTGCGCCGGGTACTTGTCGGCCTGGATGCCCACGCCGACCCGGTCGAGGAGGGCGCGGGCCTTCTCCTCGGCCGCCTTCTTGTCGGCCTTGCGGACCTTGATCTGGCCGAGCATCACGTTCTCGAGAACGGTCTTGTGCGCGAACAGGTTGAACGACTGGAACACCATGCCGACGTCGGCGCGCAGCCGGGCAAGTGCCTTGCCCTCCTGGGGCAGCGGCTTGCCGTCGATCGCGATCGTGCCCTCGTCGATCGTCTCCAGTCGGTTGATGGTGCGGCACAGGGTCGACTTACCGGACCCGGAGGGTCCGATGACCACGACGACCTCGCCGCGGTCGATCGTGAGGTCGATGTCCTGGAGAACGTGCAACGCGCCGAAGTGCTTGTTGACGCTCTTCAGGACGACCAGTTCACCGCTCGCGACCGCGTCTTGCTTGGTCACCGATACTTCGGTCATCGCTCGGGGGCTCCGTCCTCCTCGGTTTCGGAGGACAGTAGTGACCTGCCGCGACCAGCGTCATTACATCTGAGGGGAATCTGAGCATCACGATCCGATAGCAATCGGACACGTGTCGTAGCACTTGTGACCTGCGTGCGTATCGGGGGAGTAACGGAAGGCGAGCGCAACCGGAACTCTCTTGACTGCGTCCTCGTCCATCAGCGTGACTGCCATGATGCACACACGCGTGTGCCCGGGTTTTTTCCGTCACCGAGAACCGTACGCCCGTTTTAGTGAGTCAGACCGTATGCCCGATGAACCGAAGGAGGCCGGGATGAGACTGCTGCTCGTCGAGGACGACAACCATGTCGCCGCTGCCCTGTCCGCGGTCCTCAAGCGGCACGGTTTCGACGTCACGCACGCGCGTAGCGGCGAGGAGGCGCTCCAGGCGCTCGTCCCGGAGGGCCCCGGCTTCGGGGTCGTGCTGCTCGACCTGGGTCTGCCCGACCAGGACGGATACGAGGTCTGCGGCAAGATCCGCAAGCGCACCGCCACGCCGGTGATCATGGTGACCGCCCGCTCCGACGTCCGCTCCCGCATCCACGGCCTCAACATGGGGGCCGACGACTACGTGGTGAAGCCGTACGACACCGGGGAACTGCTCGCCCGCATCCACGCCGTCAGCCGCCGCACCGTCCACGAGGACCAGGCCGTCGGCGGTGAGAGCGCGCTGCGCCTGGGCGCCGTGCACATCGAGCTGCCCACCCGGCGCGTCACGGTGGACGGCGCGGTCGTCCAGCTCACCCGCAAGGAGTTCGACCTCCTGGCGCTGCTCGCCCAGCGCCCCGGGGTCGTCTTCCGCCGGGAGCAGATCATCAGCGAGGTATGGCGCACCAGCTGGGAGGGGACCGGGCGCACCCTGGAGGTGCACGTGGCCTCCCTGCGCGCCAAGCTGCGCATGCCCGCGCTGATCGAGACCGTGCGCGGCGTCGGCTACCGGCTCGTCGCGCCGGCCGCGTAGCGGGGACCGTAGTTGCATAAACGTCTCCTGCCGCTGCTCATCGTCCTGATGGCCGCCGTGCTGCTGGCCCTCGGGGTGCCGCTGGCCGTCAGCGTGGCGGGCGCCCAGCAGCAGAACGTGGTCGTCGACCGCATCGACGACACCGCGCGCTTCGCGGCGCTCGCGCAGTTCGTCACCCTCTCTTCGAGCACCGGCGACGACGCGTCGGCGTCCACGAACGAGCGACGCGAGACGCTCAGGCGGGAGCTCGACAGCTACTACGACGTCTACGGCATTCGGGCCGGCGTCTTCTACGGCACCGACACCCCCATGGCTCATGCTCCGCGCGACTGGTACCTCCCCGAATCGGGTGAGGTGCGGGACGCGTTCGAGGAGGCGCTGCTCAGCCGTCGCAGCCACGATCCCAAGCAGGTGTGGCCGTGGCAGCGCAACCGGCTCGTCGTGGCGTCGCCGGTCATCAGGGACGGCGACGTCGTCGCGGTCGTCGTCACCGACTCGCCCACCGGGCCGATGCGTTCGAGGATCCAGCACGGCTGGCTGGTCATCGGCGCCGGCGAGTTCGCCGCGATGCTGCTCGCCATCGGCGCCGCCCTGCGGCTGACCGGCTGGGTGCTCAAGCCCGTGCGCGTCCTGGACACCACGACTCACTCGATCGCCAGCGGCCGCCTGAAGTCCCGGGTCGCGGTGGCCGGCGGACCGCCGGAACTCCGGCGACTGGCCCGGTCGTTCAACGAGATGGCGGACAACGTCGAGGATGTGCTGGAACAGCAGCGCGCCTTCGTCGCCGACGCCTCGCACCAACTGCGCAACCCGCTCGCCGCACTGCTGCTGCGCATCGAACTGCTGGCCTACGAGCTCCCGGAGGGCAACGAGGAGATCGCCTCCGTCCAGAACGAGGGCAAACGCCTGGCCCAGGTCCTGGACGACCTGCTCGACCTGGCCCTGGCCGAGCACGCCGAGGCGCATCTGCGGGTCACCGACGTCGGCGCGCTGGCTGCCGAGCGCGTCGCCGCCTGGGCGCCCACCGCCGAGGCCAAGGGCGTCCGACTGGTGGGCGACTGCCCGCCCACCACGGCCTGGGCCGACCCGGTGACGCTGTCCAGCGCGCTGGACGCCGTGATCGACAACGCGGTGAAGTTCACTCCGGAGGGGGAGAAAGTCGAGGTCACCGTCGCCGCCGACGGCGAGACCTCGACGATCGTCGTCACCGACAACGGGCCGGGGCTGACCGACGAGGAGCTCACGCGCGTGGGCGACCGCTTCTGGCGCAGCGGCCGCCACCAGAACATCAAGGGCTCGGGCCTGGGCCTGTCCATCTCCCGGGCCCTGCTCGCGGCGGGCGGCGGCTCGCTCGCGTACGACCACCACGAGCCCAGCGGACTGACGGCGACGGTGTCGGTGCCGAGGTCGCCGGCGCCGTGACCGGGCGACGTACGGCTTACGGCTTGACGGACTTGTAGTAGCGCCGGGCGCCCTGGTGCAGCGGCAGCGGGTCGGTGTAGATGGCCGTGCGCAGGTCGACCAGCTGTGCGGAGTGCACCTTCCCGCCGATGCGGTCCCGGCTCTTGATCACGGTCCGGGTCAGCCACTCGGTGAGACGGGGGTCCATGTCCGTACGGGTCATCAGCAGGTTGGACACCGCGATCGTCGCCACGGTGTAGCCGTTCTGGATGTTGGGGTAGGCCGACTCCGGCATGTTCGTGGCCCGGTAGTAGCCGGTGGCGTCGTCCTCGTCGTGCATCTTGGCGACGAACTCGGCGGTGATCGGCACGAACCGGAAGGTGAAGGAGTCGGCCAGCTTCTCCAACCCGGCCGTCGGCACCCCGCCGGACCAGAAGAACGCGTCGATCGTCCCCTGCTTCAGTTCCTCGGGACCGGTGTCGATGCCCGCCTGGACGGCCTTGACGTCCTTCGCCGGGTCCAGACCGGCCGCCTTGAGCACCCGTTCGGCGATCAGCCGCACCCCCGAGCGGGGCAGCCCCGTCGCCACCGTCCTGCCCCGCAGGTCCGCGATGGACCGGATGTCCGAGTTGCGCGGCACCACGAGCTGCACGTAGTCGTCGTACAGCCGGGCCACCCCGCGCAGCTTGGCGGCCGAGCCGGGGTGCTGCGCCTCGTACGTCTCCACGGCGTCGGCCGCGGCGATGGTGAAGTCGGCCTCGCCCGTCGCCACCCGCTCGACGTTCGCCTGCGATCCGTTGCTGGTCTTCAGCGTGACCTTCAGGTCGGGCATGTCCTTGGCGAGCGCGTCGCGCAGCTGGCTGCCGTACTCCTGGTAGACGCCGCTCGTCGAGCCGGTGCTGAAGTCGATGGACCCGCTCGGCGGCTCCTCGCCCAGCGGCAGCAGCCACCACAGCAGCAGCCCGAGGACGACGGCGCCGACGATCGTGCCCTGCAGGGCACGACGCCTGTCGATCCGGGAGAACACCTTGGACATGGGCTCGATCCTGCCAGCCGGTACGCGGTGCTGACCAGGGCGGGGCTCACGGGACCGGTTCGTGGGTCGGCCTGCGGAACGGCTCAAGGTCCGGACTGTCAGTGGTCGTCGTTACAGTCTGTGCATGAGTTCCTCGCCCGCCGACCTGGTCCGTGAATTCCACCGCGCCTTCGGGCTCGACGCCCGCAGCACGCCTACGGAGGTGTCCGCCCGGCTCGCCGCGCACCGCGGGGAGCTGCTCGCCGAGGAGGCCGCGGAGGTCGCCGAGGTGGCGGTGAGCGGCCCGCTGGACCGGCTCGCGCACGAGCTGGCCGATGTCGTCTACGTCGCCTACGGCACGGCTCTGGTGCACGGGATCGACCTCGACGCGGTGCTCGCCGAGATCCACCGGGCCAACATGTCCAAGCTGGGCCCCGACGGCCAGGTCGCCCGCCGCGCCGACGGCAAGGTCCTCAAGGGGGAGCACTACGAAGCGCCGGACGTGTCCGCGGTGCTGCGCCGCCAGGGATGGATACCGGACGGCGCAGCCTGAGGCCCGGGCGTCGGGTTACGGCGTGCCGCCGCCCGCCAGCTTCCACTCGCGGTGCAGCGCGCCCAACGGGATGTCCCGCTGGAACACGGGCGTGCCGAAGACGGTCAGTTGCAGCCGCAGAGTGCCGCTGAGGTCGACACCGCCGTAGACGGCCCATGAGCCGTCGGCCTCGAACACGTCGTCGGTGCCGGTGACCGTGCCGGTGCCCTCGCCGCGGACATAGGGCGCCAGGTCGGCGACGACCCCGACGCTGCCGTACAGGCCGACCGAGGCCTGGGCCCCGAGGGCCGCCTTGACGCTGCCGGCGGTGGTGACGGACGTGCGCACCGGAGTGCTCTTCATGTCCGAGGCGCTGACGGGCGTCCAGCCCTGGCCCAGGCCGAAGGTGCCGCCCGCCTTGAAGTCGCCTTCGAGGCTCTGCTCCACGTCGACGGTGATCCTGCCGTCGCCGCTGATTGCGATGTAGCAGGTCAGGTCGAGGTTGACCACGACGGGGACGGGGCCGACCTGGAGAACCGGATCGGCGTGCAGGGTGGCGAACGGGATCCGCACCGGGGTGGCCGAGGCGCCGGCGCGGCCATCGAGGGACCAACCGGAGGTCCAGTCGCCGGAGACGCCCAGGTAGGCCGAGGCGGGCGCGACGTCGGCGCCCTCGCCGCCGTAACGGAAGTCGACCTGCGGGGCGACCTGCACAAAACCGGAGACGGAGGCGGCCGCGGAGGCCGACTCGTTCCCGACGGTCGGCAGGTCGGCGCGGACGTCGAGCCGCAGGCTGCCGAGCGGAACCGTCGCTCCCTCGGGACCGACGTGGACGTCACCCGTCCGCGACCAGGAGACGTCGACGTCGGGCAGCAGCTTGTCGATGTCGAAGGAGGCCGGATCGACCGGCACGCTGCCCTTGGCGATGTCGTCCCCGAGCAGGGCGTTGAGCTGGGCGGGCTCGGTCTGCACCGCCGTGCCCTCGGCGGTCTCGCCGATCACCTTCGTGACCTCGGCGAGGAGCCCGTTCGGCGCACCGGGCGCGGGCGCGCTGGCGATGACATCGCCCACGGCCGTGCGGTGCGGGACTTCCGACGCGGTCGGGGAGGGGGTCGCGGGGGAACTCGCGCCGCCTGTGCCGTCGTTGGAGGGAGTGCCGGAGGAAGTGGCGGAAGCGGTGGCGGTGTCGGAGGGCGTGCCGGAGGAGGCGCCGGAGGAGATGACGGCTCGTCCGGTCTTGCTGTCGTACGAGCTGACGCTGAGCTTCGTCCGGTGGGCCTGTCCGTCGGCGTCACCGGGACGGGCCGCGGCGGTCGCGGCGCCGCCGGCGGGTGCGGCCGCCACCGCGAGCGAGCGGTCGGCGGAGGAGGCGGAGGTCTCCGCGTCCGTCTGGCGGCCGGCCGACGAGGAAGGGGGCTCGGCCTGGGAGGAGGGGGAGGAGCAGCCCGCGGCGAGAAGGAGAGCGGATGCGGCTAAGGCGGGCATGAGGGCACGGGTGTGCCTCGTGCGTCTGCGCAAGGTCAGTCCTGACGTGGGGGTGGGAAAGCAGGAGGCACCGGCCGGACAGACTGTTTCCTACCGGCAGGTAACTAGGCATGAGCATGCCATGCTGCTCTCCTTGGCCCTTCACGATTTCCCCACGCGGCAATGTGACGTACGCCATGCGCTGTGGCGGTGCGCCCGAGTGCGGTCCGCGTGCCCCACGCACCCCCGTCGCACACCGCTGTCACCGCCGTCACCGCCTGCGTTCGCGGCCTGCCTGCGCCGGGATCAGCGGCCGCGCGGCAGCCGACCCACTGCCGGCGGCGGCCGCGCCGCAGCCGATCCACCGCCGTCAGTGCCTGCGACTCAGCCGACCCGCCGCCGTCAGTACCCGCGCCGCAGACGACCCACCGCCGTTCAGCCGCCCCGCCTCAGTCGCCCACCCGCGTCGGCGGCAACGCCTCGGGCAGTTGCTCCGGATTGTCGCTGCCCTGCGGCGCCCGGCGACGCGCCCAGCGGGCCGCCAACGGTTCCGTGTAGCGGGCGGTGATCGGGCCCACGACGACCAGGATCAGGACGTACGCCGTCGCCAGCGGACCCAGTGACGGCTCGATTCCGGCGGTGACGGCCAGTCCGGCGATGACGATCGAGAACTCCCCGCGCGCCACCAGCGCGCCGCCCGTCCGCCAGCGCCCCTTGACCGAGATCCCGGCCCGCCGGGCCGCCCAGTAGCCGGTGGCGATCTTCGTCGCGGCGGTCACGATCGCCAGCGCGAGGGCGGGCAGGAGGACGGGAGGGATGCTCGCCGGGTCGGTGTGCAGGCCGAAGAAGACGAAGAAGACCGCCGCGAACAGGTCCCGCAGCGGGCTCAGCAGGGTGTGCGCGCCCTCGGCGACCTCCCCGGACAGCGCGATGCCCACCAGGAACGCCCCCACCGCCGCCGACACCTGGAGTTGCTGCGCCACGCCCGCGACCAGGATCGTCAGCCCCAACACGACGAGGAGCAGCTTCTCCGGGTCGTCGCTCGACACGAAACGGGAGATGACCCTGCCGTACCGCACCGCCGCGAACAGCACGAGCCCCGCGACGCCCAGTGCGATCGCCACGGTCACGCTGCCGGCCGCCAGCCCCACGCCGGCCACCAGGGCGGTGACGACGGGCAGGTAGACCGCCATGGCCAGGTCCTCCAGGACCAGCACGCTCAGGATCACCGGAGTCTCCCGGTTGCCGACCCGGCCCAGATCGCCCAGCACCTTGGCGATCACCCCGGAGGACGAGATCCAGGTGACGCCCGCCAGCACCACGGCCGCCACCGGCCCCCAGCCCAGCAGCAGCGCGGCGGCCGCACCCGGCACGGCGTTGAGGGCGCAGTCGACGAGACCGGCCGGATAGTGGGACTTGAGGTTGGAGACGAGATCGCTCGCCGTGTACTCCAGGCCGAGCATCAGCAGCAACAGGATGACGCCGATCTCGGCGCCGATGGCCACGAACTCCTCGCTCGCGCCGAGGGGCAGCAGCCCTCCCTCGCCGAAGGCCAGACCGGCCAGCAGATACAGCGGGATCGGCGACAGCCGGAAACGGGCGGCGAACCGGCCGAGCAGGCCGAGGCCGAGGATGATGGAACCGAACTCGATCAGCAGGACTGCGGAGTGCACCGGATCACTCCCGACCGAGTATCGCCGCGGCCGCGTCCACGCCTTCGCGGGTGCCGATGACGATGAGGGTGTCGCCGCCCGCAAGACGGAAGCCGGGCGTCGGGGACGGAATCGCCTCGGCCCGGCGCAGCACCGCCACGATCGAGGCGCCGGTCTCCGTGCGCATCCGGGTGTCGCCCAGCAGCCTCCCGTTCCAGCGCGAGGTGGTCGCCACCTCGACCCGCTCGGCGACCAGACCAAGGTCCGTGGTGTAGAGCAGGCTCGGGCTGTGATGGGAGGGCATCAGCGCGTCGATCAGCGCGTCGGCCTCGGTGCCGGTCAGCCGCAGGGACTGGGCGCAGGAGTCGGGGTCGTCGGCCCGGTACACGCTGAACGTGCGGGCGCCGTCGCGGTGGGCCACCACGGACAGGTGGCGCTGCTCCCGCGTCACGAGGTCGTACTGGACGCCGATGCCTGGCAGCGGTGTCGTCCGGAGGCGTGGAGCAGACACGTTTCTTCCCCTTGCTGATCGTGTGCCGGTCGTGCCGGTCGTCCCGCCGCCATGCTGCCATCCACCCGTACGGTGACGACATGGGTGTCGTGACGGATGGACAGGGCCGACGGTGGGCGAAGAGGCTGGTCACGGCGGTGCCATGGCAAGAGGGAGAGAGCGGGAGAGGAGGAGCCGCGCACGTGTCGTTGTTCTGGCGGATCTTCGTCCTCAACGCCTTCGGCCTGGTCGTGGCGGCCGCGCTGCTGCTGGGCCCGGTCACCGTGTCCACGCCCATACTGCCGGGTGAGGTGCTCGTCGTGGTGGCGGGCCTGGCCGCGCTGCTGACCGTCAACGCGGTCGTGCTGCGCGTCGGACTGGCCCCGCTGGGGCGGCTGGGCCGGGCCATGGCCGACGCCGACCTGCTGCACCCCGGGGTGCGTGCCGTGGTCTCGGGGCCGGTCGAGACGGCCGAGCTGATCACCACCTACAACGCCATGCTGGACCGGCTGGAGGCCGAGCGCGCGGCCAGCGCGGCCGGGGCGCTGTCCGCGCAGGAGCGCGAGCGCCACCGCATCGCGCGTGAACTGCACGACGAGGTCGGCCAGACCCTGACCGCAGTGCTGCTCCAGCTCAAGCGCGTCGCCGACCGGGGCCCCGCGGACCTGCGCGAGGAACTGGGCCAGGCGCAGGAGGCCACCCGGGCCGGCCTCGACGAGATTCGCCGCATCGCCCGCCGGCTGCGCCCCGGCGTCCTCGACGAACTCGGCCTGCTCAGCGCGCTGCGCTCCCTCGCGGCCGAGTTCACCACCCACGGGCTGACCGTGCGCCACGACCTGCGCACCGGCTTGCCCCCGCTGACCGAGGAGACGGAACTCGTGCTCTACCGCGTGGCCCAGGAAGCCCTCACCAACACCGCCCGGCACTCCGGCGCCGACCGCGCCGAACTCCGCGTCCGCCCGGTCGCCGAAGGCGTCGAACTCCTCGTCCGGGACAACGGCAGCGGCCTGGGCGCGGCGGCGGACGCGGGTGCCGGCATCCGGGGGATGCGCGAACGGGCCCTGTTGATCGGGGCGACCCTCACCCTGTCGTCGACGCCGGACGGCAGCGGCGGCGGGCCGAGGGGGACGGACGTACGGCTGCGGGCGACGGCGAGCGCCGACCGACCGGACGTCGCCGCTCCGGGAGGCCACCGATGACGGACGCCACCTCAGCGACCTCCCCCACTGCCAGCCCCGCGTCGCCTCTCATACCCGCACCAGCCACTCCGCCGACCCGCGTCCTCCTCGCCGACGACCACACACTCGTCCGCCGGGGAGTGCGGCTCATCCTGGACGGTGAGCCCGATCTGACGGTGGTCGCCGAGGCGGGCGACGGGGCCGAGGCGGTCGAGCGCGCCCGGGCCGGGGACATCGACCTGGCCGTCCTCGACGTGGCCATGCCCCGGATGACCGGTCTGCAGGCGGCCCGGGAACTCTCCCGCCGCCTCCCGGCCCTGCCCATCCTCATCCTGACCATGTACGACAACGAGCAGTACTTCTTCGAGGCCCTCAAGGCCGGAGCCGGCGGCTATGTCCTCAAGTCGGTCGCCGACCGGGACCTGGTCGAGGCCTGTCGGGCGGTCGTGCGCGACGAGCCGTTCATCTACCCGGGCGCGGAACGGGCCCTCGTCCGCTCCTACCTGGACCGGCTGCACCGCGGCGACGGCGTCGACGGACTGCCCGAGCGGCCCATCACCGAGCGCGAGGAGGAGATACTCAAGCTCGTGGCCGAGGGCCACACCTCCAGGGAGATCGGCGCGCTGCTCTACATCAGCGCCAAGACGGTCGAACGGCACCGCGCCAACCTCCTGCACAAGCTCGGCATGCGCGACCGCCTGGAGCTCACCCGCTATGCGATCCGCGCCGGTCTCGTCGACCCCTGAGGCCGGTCGGGGGCGAGGGCCACTCGTCGGGGAGACGGGCGTTCCGCGTGGAGCGCCTACCCTTGAGCCATGACCAGCAGCAGCGACCGGAGCCTCGCAGTGGACGTTCAAACACCTAAGAGCTACGAAATCCGCACTTACGGGTGCCAGATGAACGTCCATGACTCCGAGCGATTGTCCGGGCTGCTCGAAGAGGCCGGGTACGTGCGCGCACCCGAGGGGTCGGACGGCGACGCGGACGTCGTCGTCTTCAACACCTGCGCGGTTCGGGAGAACGCCGACAACCGGCTGTACGGCAACCTCGGCCGGCTCGCGCCGCGGAAGGCGAGCCGTCCCGGGATGCAGATCGCGGTCGGCGGTTGCCTCGCGCAGAAGGACCGCGACACCATCGTGAAGCGGGCGCCCTGGGTGGACGTCGTCTTCGGCACGCACAACATCGGCAAGCTTCCGGTCCTGCTGGAACGCGCGCGCGTGCAGGAAGAGGCGCAGGTCGAGATCGCCGAGTCGCTGGAGGCCTTCCCGTCCACGCTGCCGACGCGCCGCGAAAGCGCCTACGCGGCCTGGGTGTCGATCTCCGTCGGCTGCAACAACACGTGCACCTTCTGCATCGTCCCCGCCCTGCGCGGCAAGGAGAAGGACCGCCGCACCGGCGACATCCTCGCCGAGATCGAGGCGCTGGTCGGCGAGGGCGTCTCCGAGATCACCCTGCTCGGCCAGAACGTAAACGCTTACGGCAGCGACATCGGCGACCGTGAGGCGTTCAGCAAGCTGCTACGCGCGTGTGGCGCGATCGAGGGCCTGGAGCGCGTCCGCTTCACCTCGCCGCACCCGCGCGACTTCACCGACGACGTCATCGCCGCCATGGCCGAGACGCCCAACGTCATGCCGCAGCTGCACATGCCGATGCAGTCGGGCTCGGACACGGTCCTGAAGGCGATGCGCCGCTCGTACCGGCAGGAGCGCTACCTCGGGATCATCGAGAAGGTCCGCGCCGCCATCCCGCACGCGGCGATCACCACCGACATCATCGTGGGCTTCCCCGGCGAGACCGAGGAGGACTTCGAGCAGACCCTCCACGCGGTCCGCGAGGCCCGCTTCGCCCAGGCGTTCACGTTCCAGTACTCCAAGCGGCCCGGCACCCCCGCCGCGACCATGGAGAACCAGATCCCCAAGGAGGTCGTGCAGGCGCGCTACGAGCGTCTCGTCGCCCTTCAGGAGGAGATCTCCTGGGAGGAGAACAAGAAGCAGGTCGGCCGCACCCTGGAGCTCATGGTGGCCGAGGGCGAGGGCCGCAAGGACGGCGCCACCCACCGCCTCTCCGGCCGCGCCCCCGACAACCGCCTGGTCCACTTCACCAAGCCGGAGCAGGAGGTCCGCCCCGGCGACGTCGTCGTCGTCGAGGTGACGTACGCCGCCCCGCACCACCTCCTGGCCGAGGGCGCCGCCCTGGAAGTGCGCCGCACGCGCGCGGGGGACGCCTGGGAGAAGCGCACCGCGGAGAAGGCGGCGAAGCCGGCCGGAGTGCTGCTCGGTCTGCCCAAGATCGGGGTGCCCGCCCCGCTTCCGGTCGCCACGGGCAGCGGCTGCGGCTGCGACTGACGCGTCCGGCGCGGCACCCCCAGTGGTCGCCCCGTGGGTCTCCTGCGGGGTTACCCTGCCGATCATGCTTGTCGCCGCAGCAGTCTGCCCCTGCCCGCCCCTTCTCGTGCCCGAGGTGGCCGCGGGCGCCGCTCCCGAACTGGACGCCGCACGCACGGCCTGCTCCGACGCGCTGGCCGTGCTGGCGGCCGCCAGGCCGGACCGGCTGGTGGTCGTCGGACCGGCCGAGCAGTCCGCACGCGGCCCGTATCCGGCCGGCGCCCGGGGTTCGTTCCGCGGCTTCGGAGTGGACCTCTCCGTGCGGCTCGGCCGCGGCGGCGAGGCCACGGCGCCCCCGCGCGAGCTGCCGCCGTCCCTCGCCGTCGGCGCCTGGCTGCTGGAGCGGACGGGGTGGTCGGATGCCCCGATCGAGGGACTGGGCGTGGGCGAGCCGTTGACGGCCGAACGGTGTCTCGAGGCCGGCCGGGAGATCGCCGGAGCGGCGGGGCGGGTGGCGCTGTTGGTGATGGGCGACGCCAGCGCATGCCGGACGCTGAAGGCGCCGGGCTATCTCGACGAGCGCGCGGCGCCCTTCGACGCGGAGGTCGCGCGGGCGCTCGGCGCGGCGGACGTGGCGGCGCTCAAGGCGCTGGACCCCGAACTGGCGTCCGAGCTCAAGGCCTCGGGCCGGGCGTCCTGGCAGGTGCTCGCAGGCGCGGCCGAGGAGGCGGGGCTGACCGGCGTGCTGCTGTACGAGGACGCTCCGTACGGCGTGGGGTACGTGGTCGCGACCTGGTCGTAGAACCGGGCCGGACGGCGGTCCCGTACCGCAGATGAGACGGCGGAGAGGCGACGCGACGGCTGAAACGGAAGATGAAAACGGCAGATGAAACGGCGGACGGCCGCGAGCGTCTGCGCTTCGCGGCCGTCCGCCGTTTCACCCGTTCGGCGTCCGCTCAGGAAGCCGGCGGGGGCGGGCCGGGCGGAGTGAACGTGTCGCCGCCGCCTGCCGGCGGCTCCTTGTGCGCGATCCGGTCCATGGCGCCCTTGGCCTTGTCGGTGCCCGTGTGGATCCTGTCGCTGTACTTGCCCTTGGTCTTCTCGTCGACGACCTTCGCGGCTTTGTCGATACCGTGCTGAACCTTGCCCCCGTGCTGTTGCGCGAGGTCAGAGACCTTGCCCTTGGCCGGGGCGAGCCTGGCCTTCAAATTGTCCAAAAGACCCATGGGTCACCTTCCCTCACGTCTGCGTCATGTGCGGGCGCCTTCGCCGGCCTCGCTGTCGGCCGCTTCCTCGGCCGACTGCTGCCGGGGGATCTCGACGCCGTCGGTGGCGGCGACCGGCTCGGCCGCCGTTCCCGTTCCCGTTTCTGTCACCGACGCCGACTCTGTCTCCGTCGTATCCCCGGCTTCGGCCGTCTCATGCCCGGCCTCGGCAGCCTGTTCCACCTCGGCGCCCTCCTCCGGGGTGCCCTCCGGTGTCGTACCGGACGGTGCCTCGGTGGCGGTCGCCTCCTCGGTCGCAGCCTCCTCGGCGGCCTTTGACCTCCGGAAAAGTCGCGCCAAAACGCCCATATCCACTCCATACCGTACTCGTGCGGGCGAAAACCCGCGTCGGCCGGTGCGTCCGATTGCGCCACCGGGGTCGCCGCCCCTGTGAAGGGCGACGGGAAACTCGCAACGGGCAACGACCTCGGACCGGCGTCGTCACGTAACTCGTTCGAGGGCGGGGGTCGGGGTTTGCGAGACTGGTGCCGTGAGCAGCGCACCCCCCGCCCCCCGCGTCATTGCCGTCGTCGGACCGACCGCGGCCGGAAAGTCCGCTCTGGGCGTCTTCCTGGCCCGGCGACTCGGCGGCGAGGTCGTCAACGCCGACTCCATGCAGCTCTACCGAGGGATGGACATCGGCACCGCCAAGCTGACGCCCGAGGAACGCGGTGGAGTCCCGCACCACCTCCTGGACGTCTGGGACGTCACGGTCACCGCCTCCGTCGCCGAGTACCAGCGGCTGGCGCGCGCGAGGATCGACGCCCTGCTGGCCGAGGGCCGGTGGCCGGTTCTCGTCGGCGGCTCCGGGCTGTACGTCCGTGGCGCCGTCGACAACCTGGAGTTCCCCGGCACCGACCCCGAGGTCCGCGCCCGGCTCGAGGAGGAGCTCACACTGCGCGGATCAGGCGCGCTGCACGCCCGGCTGGCCGCCGCCGACCCCGAGGCCGCGCACGCGATCCTGCCCGGCAACGGCCGCCGTATCGTCCGGGCCCTGGAGGTGATCGAGATCACCGGAAAGCCCTTCACGGCCAATCTGCCCGGCCATGACTCCATCTACGACACCGTCCAGATCGGGGTCGACGTGGCCCGCCCCGAACTCGATGAGCGCATCGCCCGCCGCGTCGACCGGATGTGGGACGCGGGGCTCGTGGACGAGGTCCGCGCGCTGGAGGCGCAGGGCCTGCGCGAGGGGCGTACGGCGTCGCGCGCGCTCGGCTATCAGCAGGTTCTCTCGGCCCTCGCCGGCCAGTGCACACAGGCCGAGGCGCGCGCGGAGACCGTCCGTGCCACCAAGCGCTTCGCGCGCCGTCAGGATTCCTGGTTCAGGCGCGATCCACGGGTGCACTGGTTGAGTGGGGCTGCGGCTGATCTCACAGAACTTCCGGAGCTCGCGCTGGCGTTGGTGGAACGACCGGTCACAGCCTGATCACGTCATGGCATCGGGACGCCCAGGCCGCCGTCCGGGCCTCCGACGCCGTGCCATCATCGAGCTTCGATCGACCAAGTGGAGTCCGAGTTGGGAGGGCGCGTGGCGATGGAGGCCGGCCCTCGCGACACCGCACAAGGCACCGAGCACGTCACCGCCGAGCGTGGTGAAGCGGAGCCCGAGGAAGCCCGTCTGAGCCCCGACGGGCCGGACGAGGACGACACCGGGGGCGGGGTGACCGACGACGGTCCCGAGCCCGAGGAGATGTTCGCGGGCGGCCCCGAGGTCGAGGTCGAGCTGCGTCCGCAGCGTCGGCTCCGGATCTGGCAGCTCGCGCCCATCGTGGCGCTGGCCGCGATCGGCTCCCTGATGTTCGCCTTCCCGCTCGCCTTCGACTTCGGCGACAGCGGGGCCATGATCGCCATGCTCGGGCTGCTGATCTGCTCCTGCGCGGCCGGCTGGGGGATGATGGCGGCCCGCCGCGTTGGTTACACGTGGCCCGGTCTGCCCCAGCGCGGCTCCGGTCGCCGCCCCGACTGGCGGGTCGTCCTCGCCTACGTGGTGATGGTCGCGGCGGTGGTGGCCCTGGCCGTCTGGCGGGTCGCCCGACTGCGCTGATGCCGCGCGCGTGCCACCCCGTACGATCGAGGGATGAGCACCCGGATCGCCTTCCTCAAGGGGCACGGCACCGAGAACGACTTCGTGATCGTCCCGGACCCCGAGAACGCCATCGACCTCCCCCCGGCCGCCGTCGCCGCCCTGTGCGACCGTCGCGCGGGCATCGGCGGTGACGGACTGCTGCACGTCGTGCGGTCCGCCGCGCACCCCGAGGCGAAGGACATGGCGGCCGAGGCGGAGTGGTTCATGGACTACCGCAACGGCGACGGCTCCATCGCCGAGATGTGCGGCAACGGGGTCCGGGTCTTCGCGCGCTACCTCCAGCACGCCGGCCTCATCCCTGAGGGGGACCTCGCGGTCGCCACGCGCGGGGGCGTGAAGAGCGTGCACCTCGCCAAGGACGGGGACATCACCGTCGGCATGGGCAAGGCACGCCTCCCCGAAGGGGAGGTCACCGTGAGCGTCGACGGGCGCAGCTGGCCCGCGCGGAACGTGAACATGGGCAACCCGCACGCCGTCGCCTTCGTGGACGACCTCGCGCACGCGGGCGCGCTGTACGCCCCGCCGCCCTTCAGCCCCGCCTCCGCCTATCCGGACGGGGTCAACGTCGAGTTCGTCGTGGACCGAGGCCCGCAGCACGTCGCCCTGCGGGTGCACGAGCGAGGGTCCGGCGAGACCCGCTCGTGCGGCACGGGCGCGTGCGCCGTCGCCGTGGCGGCCGCCCGCCGGGACGGCGTCGACCCGGCGGTCACCGGGACGCCCGCCACGTACATCGTGGACCTGCCCGGCGGCCGTCTGGTGATCACCGAGCGGCCCGACGGCGAGATCGAGATGACCGGGCCCGCAGTGATCGTGGCCACAGGTGAGATCGATTCCGAGTGGCTGGAAACAGCCTTTCGCTGACGCGGCCGCGGCTTTGCATCGGAGGCCGGGGCGGCCCGGCGGTGCACAGGAGCAGCCCCGGAGGCCGGTCGCGGGTTCGAATCGACGACCGCCTCCTGGTCAGGCGGCTCGAAACCGTAAACCCCCGATCCTTCGCTCGAATGGGTGATCCGTTTCACGCTCGGCGAGAGGCGGTCAGTCGGGCGTGATGGGCTCGGTAGCATCAAGCACCGGCCCGGACGGGGGACCGTTGACCAGTCCCCTGAGCCGTGTCCGCCCTGGGACACCCCGTCCGCCGGTCCACGCAGCCGGAGGTGCCCATGAGTGCGGAGGCCACGAACCCTGCGACCCCAGGCCCGGTAGTGCCTGCAGTGCCTGCAGCCCCCCGCAGGCGCAGTCGCCCCCGGATCGACCTGCGCCGCCTGGGCCGGGCCGCGTTGCTCGGCCCGGCCTCCCGCGGCCGGCTGCCCGACGCGATCGGCCATGTGGTCGAGGCCCACCGCGCCCATTACCCCGACGCCGACCTGCAACCGCTGCACCGCGCCTACGTGCTCGCCGAGTCCTCGCACCGCGGCCAGATGCGCAAGAGCGGCGAGCCCTACATCACCCACCCGCTCGCCGTGACGCTGATCCTCGCCGAACTCGGCGCGGAGACCACGACCTTGACGGCGTCTCTGCTCCACGACACCGTCGAGGACACCGATGTGACCCTCGATCAGGTCGGCGAGCAGTTCGGCGCCGAGGTGCGCTATATCGTCGACGGCGTCACGAAGTTGGAGAAGGTCGACTACGGGGCGGCCGCCGAGCCCGAGACCTTCCGCAAGATGCTCGTCGCCACCGGCAACGACGTCCGCGTGATGTCGATCAAACTCGCCGACCGGCTGCACAACATGCGCACCCTCGGCGTGATGCGCCCGGAGAAGCAGGAACGCATCGCCAAGGTGACCCGGGACGTCCTCATCCCGCTCGCCGAACGCCTCGGCGTCCAGGCCCTCAAGACCGAGCTGGAAGACCTCGTCTTCGCGATCCTGCACCCCGAGGAGTACGAGCACACGCGCGAGTTGATCGTCGACAACGCCTCCCGCGCGGACGACCCCCTCGCCGAGTTCTCCGACGCGATGCGCGCCGTCCTGCGCGACGCCGACATCCAGGCCGAAGTCCTCATCCGGCCACGGCACTTCGTCTCCGTGCACCGTGTCTCCCGCAAGCGCGGCCGGATGCGGGGCGCCGACTTCGGCCGGCTGTTGGTGCTGGTGAACGAGGACGCCGACTGTTACGCCGTCCTGGGCGAACTGCACACCTGTATGACGCCGGTGGTCTCGGAGTTCAAGGACTTCATCGCCGTCCCCAAGTTCAACCTGTACCAGTCGCTGCACACCGCCGTCGCCCGCGAGGACGGCCAGGTCGCCGAAGTCCTCATCCGCACGCACCAGATGCACAAGGTCGCCGAGGCCGGCGTCGTCGCACTGGGCAACCCGTACACGGGGACCGCGGAGGAGCAGACCCGACAGAGAGTCCCGGCCGACGAGGAACGCGTCGACCCCACCCGGCCCGGCTGGCTCTCCCGCCTCCTGGACTGGCAGGAAGGCGCTCCCGACCCCGACACCTTCTGGTCCACCCTGCGCGAGGACCTCGCCCAGGACCGCGAGATCACCGTCTTCCGCCCCGACGGCGGCACCCTCGGCCTGCCCGAGGGCGCCACCTGCGTGGACGCCGCCTACGAGCAGTACGGCGAGGACGCCCACGCCTGTATGGGCGCCCGCGTCAACGGCCGCCTGGCGACCCTCAGCACCGTTCTGCGGGACGGCGACACCGTTCAGCTCCTCATGGGCCAGGACCCCGCCTCGGAGCCCTCCAGGGAGTGGCTGGAGCACGCCCACACCCCCGCCGCCCGGATCGCCATCCAGCGATGGCTGGCGACGCACCCGACCCCGGCCGAGCACGAGGGCTCCGCACCGGCAGCCGACGCCGAGGCCTCCGGTACCGCCAAGGCCGCCGAGGGGACCGCACGGTCCGCTGCCGACGCGACCGCGACCGACGAGCCCGCCCCGCGGTTCGGCGCCGCCATCACCGTCGTCGACCGGCCCGAGGCGAGCGTCCGGCTCGCCGGGTGCTGCACGCCCGTACCCCTCGACGAAGTCACCGGCTTCGCGGTGCGCGGGGGAGTGGTGACCGTGCACCGCGCCGAGTGCGCCGCGGTGGCGCGCATGGTGGACGCGGGGCGTGAGGAAGTCGAGGTGAGCTGGGGCGACACCGCGGGATGTCGGGTCACCCTGGTCGCCGAATCGTTCGGCCGCCCCCATCTGCTCGCCGACCTCACCGAGGCCATGGCGCTGGAGGGCGCGGAGATCGTCTCCGCGACCGTCGAGCCCCCGAGCCAGCAGCGGGTCCGCCACACGTACACCGTCCGACTCCCGGACGCCGCCCACCTGCCCACCCTCATCCGGGCCATGCGGAACGTGCCCGGGGTCTACGACGTCGACCGCGCGCAGCATCACGCGCCGGCCTCCACGGGGCCGGCCTAGAGCGCCCACACGCGTGTGCGACCGGTCAGGGCGCCCACACGCGTGTGCCTGAGCCGCGCCTGCGTCCCGCCCGGGCGTCACGCACACGCGCGTGAGCAACCCGTTCGGGTGGGCCGGTCGCGCGTCGCCCACGTGGCACACGTGCGCGCTGGTAGCGGTGGTGCATGCTGCTCACCCCCCGCGTCCGGCTGAAGTCCGCGCTGCTCGCCTCGGCCGTCTCCGTCTGCCTCGTCGCCGCGAGCGCACCCGCCGTCCCGCTCGGCGTCGGCGATCGTCTCTTCCCGCACCTGGGCAACCCCGGATACGACGTCGCGTCGTACGACCTGTCCTTCACCTATCCCGGCACCAACAGCAAGCCCCTCCAGGCGGTCACCACCATCAACGCCTGGACCACCACCGCCCTGGAGCGGATCAACCTGGACTTCGCCCACGGCAAGGTCGACTCCGTCGAGGTCGACGGCGAGCCCGCCGCCTTCACCGGCGCGGGCGACGATCTGGTGGTCACCCCGGAGGACTCGCTCACCCCGGGCAGCTGGATGCGGATCACCGTGCGGCACACCAGCGATCCCGTGAGCACCGCCGACCGCGACGGCGGCTGGGTCAGGACCGCGGACGGTCTCGCCATGGCCAACCAGGCGGACGCCGCCCACCTGGTCTTCCCGTGCAACGACCATCCGTCCGACAAGGCGATGTTCACCATCCGGATCACCGCGCCCAACGACTACACGGCCGTCGCCAACGGGCTGCCGGCCGGCGTCGAACGGGTCGGCGACGCCACCACATGGACGTACCGCACCCAGCACCCCATGGCCACCGAGCTCGCCCAGGTGTCCGTCGGCCGTTCCACCGTCGTGCACCGCGAAGGGCCGCACGCACTGCCCGTCCGGGACGTCGTGCCCACCAAGGACCGTGAACTCCTCGAACCGTGGCTGAAGAAGACCCCCGACCAGATCGCCTGGATGGAGGGCAAGGTCGGCCCCTACCCCTTCGAGACGTACGGCGTGCTCATGGCAGAGGCGTCCACCGGGTTCGAACTCGAGACGCAGACCCTCTCTCTCTTCGAGAGAGACCTCTTCACCGAGCCCGGCTACCCCAAGTGGTACGTCGAGTCGATCATGGTCCATGAGCTGGCCCACCAGTGGTTCGGCGACAGCGTCAGCCCGCGCACCTGGTCCGACCTGTGGCTCAACGAGGGACACGCCACCTGGTACGAGGCGCTGTACGCGGAGGAGAAGGCGGGCCGCACCCTGGAGGCGCGCATGAAGGCGGCGTACGGCGCCTCCGACCGCTGGCGTGCCGCGGGAGGCCCGCCGGCGCAGCCCAAGGCGCCCGACCCCGGCCAGAAGATCAGCATCTTCCGGCCCAACGTCTACGACGGCGCGGCTCTCGTCCTGTACGCCCTGCGCGAGAAGATCGGACGGCCCGCGTTCCAGCACCTGGAGCGGGCATGGGTGCACAACCACCGCGACTCCACGGCGTCCACGGCCGACTTCCAGAGCCTCGCCGAGGAGATCTCCGGACGCGGCCTGTCCGGGTTCTTCGAGGACTGGCTGTACGCCGAGAAGACCCCGCCGATGCCCGGTCACCCGGACTGGAAGTCGGTGGCGCCGACAGCCGGGAAGGGGCCGAAAGCCACACCGCAGGCCGCACCGCACGCCGGGCCGCACACCGCGCCGCACGCCGTGCCCAAGGCCCCGCCGGCCGCGAAATAAGACCGTGACGAGACGGGCCGTACCGTGCGACCATCGTGACGTCGGCGCGGCACGGGCCACGGGAATCTCCCGGGGTGCTCGTGCGTTCTCTCTCATGAAGACAGCCGTGCCGGCATCCCCAACGACGTAAGGACCCAATGACCTCCTCTTCTTCCCCTTCCCAGGACACCAAGCGCATTGCGCACGCCTACCCCGAAGGTCTTCGGGCCGATGCCCTGATGGAAGAGGACGTCGCCTGGAGCCACGAGATCGACGGAGACCGGGACGGCGACCAGTTCGACCGCTCCGAGCGCGCGGCCCTGCGCCGCGTGGCAGGCCTCTCCACCGAGCTCGAGGACGTCACCGAGGTCGAGTACCGCCAGCTCCGCCTGGAGCGGGTCGTGCTCGTCGGCGTCTGGACCACGGGGACCGCACAGGACGCGGACAACTCCCTCGCGGAGCTGGCCGCCCTCGCGGAGACCGCGGGCGCGCTCGTGCTCGACGGCGTCATCCAGCGCCGTGACAAGCCCGACGCGGCCACCTTCATCGGTTCCGGTAAGGCCCTGGAGCTGCGTGACATCGTCGTGGAGTCCGGCGCGGACACCGTCATCTGCGACGGTGAGCTCAGCCCCGGCCAGCTCATCGCCCTCGAAGACGTCGTCAAGGTCAAGGTCATCGACCGTACGGCCCTGATCCTCGACATCTTCGCCCAGCACGCCAAGTCCCGAGAGGGCAAGGCACAGGTCGCGCTCGCGCAGATGCAGTACATGCTGCCGAGGCTCCGAGGCTGGGGTCAGTCACTGTCCCGTCAGATGGGCGGCGGCAAGGGCGGCGGCCTCGCCACCCGTGGTCCCGGTGAGACCAAGATCGAGACGGACCGGCGGCGGATCCGCGAGAAGATGGCGAAGATGCGCCGGGAGATCGCGGATATGAAGACCGGCCGCGAGATCAAGCGCCAGGAGCGCAAGCGCCACAAGGTGCCGTCCGTCGCCATCGCGGGCTACACCAACGCCGGCAAGTCCTCCCTGCTCAACCGGCTGACTGGAGCGGGCGTCCTGGTCGAGAACTCCTTGTTCGCGACCCTTGACCCGACCGTGCGCCGGGCCGAGACACCGAGCGGCCGCCTGTACACGCTGGCGGACACGGTCGGTTTCGTCCGGCACCTGCCGCACCACCTGGTCGAGGCGTTCCGCTCCACCATGGAGGAGGTCGGCGAGTCCGACCTGATCCTGCACGTGGTGGACGGCTCGCACCCGAACCCGGAGGAGCAGCTGGCCGCCGTGCGCGAGGTGATCCGGGATGTCGGCGCCACCAAGGTGCCCGAGATCGTCGTGATCAACAAGGCGGACGCTGCCGACCCGCTGACGCTCCAGCGGCTGATGCGGATCGAGAAGCGCTCCATCGCGGTCTCGGCCCGTACCGGCCTGGGCATCGCCGAACTGCTCGCGCTGATCGACAACGAGCTGCCGCGGCCCTCGGTCGAGATCGAGGCGCTCGTGCCGTACACCCACGGCAAGCTGGTCGCCCGTGCCCACTCCGACGGCGAGGTGATCTCCGAGGAGCACACCCCGGAGGGCACCCTGCTCAAGGCACGGGTGCACGAGGAACTGGCGGCGGACCTCGCTCCGTACGTACCGGCGCCGGCTGCCTAGGACCTGTCCGTCCCGGCGCTGTCATGGCCCGCTGAACGACCGAAGGCCCGCCCCTGCTTGCCGCAGGGGCGGGCCTTCAGCGTGTCCGGCTCACTGCCCGCCGTAGGTCTTGCTCATGTTCTGGTAGAGCGCCTCGGCCTTCTGGCCGAGCTGCGGCCCTGCCAGCCAGGTGTTGTCGACCGGGCCGATGGAGGTGTTGGAGACCAGCTTGGTCTCGCCGTCCACCACCCGGAACCAGCCGCCGCCGGAGGAACCGCCGGTCATCGTGCAGCCGATCCGGTACATCGTCGGCAGCGACGTGCTCAGCGAGAGCCGCCCCGGCCGGTCGATGCACTTGAACATCTTCAGCCCGTTGTAGGGCGGTGCCGCGGGGTAGCCCCAGGCGCCCATCGCATCGACCTCGGTCGCGGACGGCGCGGAGAAGTCCACGTCCAGGGCTCCGCCGACCGTCTCCTCCAGCGACTTGGAGCCCGCCTCCGGCGTCACATGCAGCACCGCGTAGTCGTACGCGGCACCCGCTCCGCCCGTCTCCGAGCCGCCGGCGATCCACTCGTTCGAGGTCGACGCCCAGTCGGCCCACCAGTTGCCGTAGGGGGCGATCTCCGACGCCTTGGCGTCGCCGAGCTGTGCCTCGCTCTTGCCGAGGTCGTTGTAGGCCGGGACGAAGACGAGGTTGCGGTACCAGCCGCCGTCGCCGCCGGCGTGCACACAATGGCCGGCCGTCCAGACGAGGTTGGACTTGCCCGGGTGGTTCACGTCGGTGACGACCGTTCCGGAGCAGACCATCGTGCCCTCGGGCGAGTCGAAGAAGACCTTGCCGACCGGGGCGGCGTTCTCGTGGTACGGCGTCTTCTCGGCCGCCGCCTCGACAGGCGTCGGCTCCGGGTCGCTGACGCCCTGGTCGGCGGCGGCGTCCTTCGTCGTGACCGTCTTGTCGGCCTCCTTCGCGGACTGCATCCGCTCCGGCTTCCACAGCCCCTCGATCACGGGGTTGACGAAGTCCTTGGCCTCACTGAGCCACTTGTCCTTGTCCCAGTCCTGCCAGCCGCCGTCGGCCCACTTGTCCACGTCGATGCCGTGCTTCTTGAGCTTGTCGGCGATCTCGGCAGGGACCTGGGCCTTGCCGTCACCGGAAGCGGTGGCGGACTGGGAGGCGGCGGCAGCCGCCTTGTCGTCGTCGGAGCCGTTGCAGGCGGTCGCCGTCAGAGCCAGGGCGGTGGCGAGCCCGGCCGCGAGCAGGGCGCGCGCGACGGGCGTACGTGTGGAACGCATGGTGCGATGTCCCCCGTTGGAGCGTGTGGATCGGTGGAGCGTGGGCACAGGCCATGACCTGGCAGGGGTCATGACCCGGGAAATGGGCCAAGACCGTGAATGTCATGCGCCTGACAGGCGAACCGTCGAGTTCGCGCGTTGATCGCCCACAGACAACACCCCACTATGCCCGGGGAATTCGGGACGAACGGCGGTGGGACGGTGAAGGTTCCCGTCAGACGTCCCACCGCGCGTACGCCGCCCCGATCCGGCTACTGACCGGCGAACTTGTCGCTCACCGAGTCGTAGACGCCCTTGGCCACCTCACCCAGCCGCGGTCCCGCCAGCCAGCCCGCATCCGCCGGGCCGATCGAGGTGTTGGACACCAGCGCCGGCTTTCCGTCCGACCCGGTGGCGACCCAGCCGCCGCCGGACGAACCGCCGGTCATCGTGCAGCCGATGCGGTACATCGTCGGGTCCGCGGAGCTCAGCGAGAACCGCCCCGGCCTGTCCTGGCACTGGTACAGCTTCTGGCCGTCGTACGGAGCCGCCGCCGGGTAGCCCGTCGCGGTGAGGCTGCTCACCTTCGGCACCGCCGGGGCGTTGAAGTCCACCGGCAGCGCAGAGCCGACCGTCTCCTCCAGGGACTTGCCCGAGCCGCCCTCCTCCGGCGTCACATGGATGACGGCGTAGTCGTACGAGGCGCCGGCACCACCGGTCGGCCCGCCCTGCGCGATCCACTGGTCCGAGGTCCGCGTCCAGTCGCCCCACCACACGCCGTACGGAGCCGCTTCCTCCTTGGTGGCGGTCTCCAGCTCCGCGGACGTCTTCCCGGAGTCGTTGTACGACGGCACGAACGCGATGTTGCGGTACCAGCCGCCGTTCTTGCCGGCGTGCACACAGTGGCCCGCCGTCCACACCAGGTTGGACTTTCCGGGGTGGGCCGGGTCCTGGACGACCGTCGCCGAGCAGACCATCGTGCCCTCGGGGGCGTCGAAGAACACCTTGCCCGCCTCGGGGACGTTGGCGTGGTACGAGGGCGAGACCTCCTTCGCGTCCACCGCCTGCGGCGTCGCGTCGGTCACGCCCTGGTCACCGGAGAGGTCGTTCTCGTCGACCGCCCGGTCCGGGTCCTCGGCCTCCCGCATCCGGTCCGGGTCCCACAGGCCCTTGATGATCGGGTTGATGTAGTCCTGCGCCTCGCGCAGCCAGTCGTCCTTGTCCCAGTTCTTCCAAGCGCCGTTCTTCCACTTGTCGAGATCGATCCCGTGCTCTTTGAGCTTGTCCTTGATGTCGTCCGGGATCGTGATCGTGTTGTCGCCGGTCGACGCCGAGGCGCTGACCTGGCTGTCCGCGTTGGTGTCGCCCGAGTCGCAGGCGGTCGCGGTGAGCGCGAGCACCGAGGCGAGGGCCACGACGCCCAGCACAGGGGAGGTTCTGCGGCGCGCGTTCCTCCCCCGGCGAGCGGTGAACGACGGCCGTATGGATCGCATGGTCTGACTCCCCCTGCTGTCAACGAACTTGAAACACCGGCCGTTCCCCATAGCGGAACTCATGGTGATCTCATATCGAGTTCAAGCGGGTCTCACGGCCATGTGCGATGCCCCCACACGATATGCGGTCGCTGTGGGGGACTCCCGACGGAATGGCAACTGTTCGGTCACAGCAAGGATCTTGAAGCAACCCGTAACCAGGGAGGCCGTCCGGGGTTGATAGCGGTGGGGGGCCTGCTGTCTGCGCTCGGCCCCCTGAACTGCGGGAGGACAGGGAGCCGTGGCCGTCACCGAGCCAGTGCCCGAGGGCATCCTGAGACGTCAGTCGGCACGCGAGTCGGCGGCGCGCACCTACGCGCGCGCCCTGCCGATCGTCCCGGTACGCGCACGCGGGCTGACCATCGAGGGCGCGGACGGACGCCGCTACCTCGACTGTCTCTCGGGCGCCGGCACCCTCGCGCTCGGCCACAACCACCCCGTCGTGCTGGAGGCCATCCGCGGGGTTCTCGACTCGGGCGCGCCCCTGCACGTCCTCGACCTCGCGACCCCCGTCAAGGACGCCTTCATCACCGAGCTGTTCCGGACCCTGCCGCCCGGTCTCGCCGACCACGCGCGCGTGCAGTTCTGCGGACCGGCCGGCACGGACGCCGTGGAGGCCGCGCTCAAACTGGTCCGGGCCGCCACCGGCCGCACGGGCGTCCTGGCCTTCACCGGCGCCTACCACGGGATGACCGCCGGATCCCTCGAAGCCTCCGGGGGTGCCTACGACGTAAGGGTGGCGCGCCTGCCCTATCCGCAGGACTACCGCTGTCCGTTCGGCGTCGGCGGGGTACGCGGCTCCGAACTCGCCGCCCGCTGGACCGAGTCCGTCCTCGACGACCCCAAGTCGGGCGTACGGCGACCCGCCGGCATGATCCTCGAACCCGTCCAGGGCGAGGGCGGTGTGATTCCCGCGCCTGATGCCTGGATGCGCCGTATGCGACAGATCACCGTGGACCGCTCGATCCCGCTGATCGCCGACGAGGTCCAGACGGGCGTCGGACGGACCGGCGCCTTCTGGGCGGTGGAGCACAGCGGGGTCATCCCGGACGTGATGGTCCTGTCCAAGGCCATCGGAGGCAGCCTGCCGCTCGCCGTCGTCGTCTACCGCGAAGACCTCGACGTCTGGCAACCCGGCGCCCACGCGGGCACGTTTCGCGGCAACCAGCTCGCCATGGCCGCCGGCACGGCCACCCTCGCCTACGTCCGCGAGCACCGCCTCGCCGAACGCGCGGCCGTCCTCGGAGCCCGCATGCTGGGCCGACTCCGGGACCTGGCCCGGGACTTCCCGTGCATCGGAGACGTGCGGGGGCGTGGGCTGATGATCGGGGTCGAGATGGTCGACCCCGAGGGGGCATGCGGGACCGGCGAGACCGGCGGGATCGATGCCCCGCTGGTCGATGCCCACACCGACGCCGGATTCGACGCGCCTGCCGACGACGACGGTGTCGGTGCCCGTGCCGCCAAGCCCCGTACGGAGCCGCAGTTGGCCCCGGTGACCGCCCCCTGCCCCGCCGACCCCGCGCTGGCCGTCGCCGTCCAGCGAGAGTGCCTGCGGCGCGGCCTGATCGTCGAACTCGGCGGACGGCACGCCAGCGTCGTACGACTGCTTCCGCCCCTGACCATCACCGATGAGCAGGCCGCCGCGGTACTGGACCGACTGGCGGACGCCGTGGCGGCCGCGGCCGGCAACCACGCCCGCGCCAAGGGGCGCAGGGATCACCCCCAGCCGAACCCCCTGAACGAGCCGAGCAGGCCGGGCCGCCCGCCCGGGAGGGTTCCGCACCAGGGCGGCCGTGCCGAACGGGCGGGGTAGTGCGGGCAGCCGCTGCCGCACCGGCACGACCACAGACCCGGTCGGCCCCACCACTTCACGAGGAACGACCTTGACCACCTTCCCGCAGTCCACCGACTCCGACTCCGACTTCGACACTGCGGCTCCCGCGTCCGTCGCCGCTCCCGCGTCGGCGTCCACCTCGGGCACGCCCCTGACCCAGGTTCCCGTGCCGCGTGGGCGAGCAGACGCCCCCGCCGCCGATCTCCTGGACCACCCCGATCCGCACACGGCCGCCCAGGCAGCGGCCGTGGAGAACCTGCTGCGCTGCTGGGTGCGCGAGGCCGGTCTGCCCGCACCGGGCGACGGCATCCTGCGCGTGCCGCTGCCCGCGAGCGGTGTCACCCTTCTCGCCCCCGTCCACTACTGGTCCTCGACGGGCTGGCACCGCTTCGGCCTCCCGCGCCTGGCCGACGCACCCCAGCAGTCCCCGCCCGCGGACGCCGTCACGGTCGCGGCCCTGCTGGCCCGGGAGACGCTCACCGCTGCCGACCCGGCACCCTGTCCCGCCCCCACCAGTGGCGAAGGCGGCGAAAGCGTCGACCTCGTCGCGCGCGTCGCAGACTCCGTCCGCCGGACCGCGGCCTTCATCCGCGAGCGCCGAGAGCACCCAGCCCACGAGGAACCCGATCTGTTCCTCGCCGCCGAGCAGGCACTGGTCCTCGGGCATCCGCTGCACCCGACCCCGAAGAGCCGAGAAGGACTCTCGGACGGCGAAGCCCGTCTGTACTCACCCGAGTCCCATGGCTCCTTCCTCCTTCGCTGGCTCGCTGTCGCTCCTTCCGCGCTCGCCACCGACTCCGCCTGGACCGAACGCGGCCGTCCCGTGCCCGCCGCCCGGCTGACGGCCCGTCTCGCCGGGGACGGACTGCCACTGCCCGACGGCTTCGCCGCCCTGCCGGTGCATCCCTGGCAACTGCGCGAGGCGCGGCACCGGCCCGAGGTCGAGGCGCTGTTCGACGCCGGACTGCTCCAAGACCTCGGAGCCCACGGCCTTCCCTGGCATCCCACCTCCTCCGTACGCACCGTCCACCGCTCCGCCGCCCCCGCGATGCTGAAACTGTCGCTCGGGCTGCGCATCACCAACTCCCGTCGCGAGAACCTCCGCAAGGAACTCCACCGGGGCGTCGAGGTGCACCGCCTCCTGCGCGCGGGCCTGTCCAAGCGGTGGCAGGCAGCCCACCCCGGCTTCGACATCGTCCGGGATCCGGCCTGGCTCGCGGTCGACGGACCGGACGGTCTCCCGCTGGCGGGGCTCGACGTGATGATCCGGCACAACCCGTTCGCCCCGGCGGACGACGTCTGCTGCATCGCCGGACTCGTGGCACCCCGACCCGATGCCCGAGGGACCTCGGGGTCGGACGCCCCGACGCCTTCGGCACACCCCGCCGCCCCGGACTCGGCGCCCGCACACCGCTCCCGGCTGGCCTCGATCGTCGCGCGACTCGCCGTACGGACAGGCCGGCCGCTGGGGGCGGTCGCCGCCGAGTGGTTCCTGCGCTACCTGGAGCAGGTCGTCCGTCCCGTCCTGTGGCTCGACGGTGAGGCAGGGATCGCCCTGGAGGCGCACCAGCAGAACACGCTCGTCCTCCTGGACCCCGACGGCTGGCCCATGGGCGGCCGCTACCGCGACAACCAGGGCTACTACTTCCGCGAGTCCCGCCGCGCGGAACTCCAAGCCCGACTGCCGGGCATCGGCGAGCGGAGCGACACCTTCGTCTCCGACGAGGTCACCGACGAGCGCTTCTCCTACTACCTGGGGATCAACAACGTGCTCGGACTCATCGGCGCGTTCGGTTCCCAGCGGCTCGCCGACGAGCAACTGCTGCTCGCCGCCTTCCGTCGCTTTCTCGCCGACGCCGCCTCCGGCCCGGACCGGCTGCGCAGTTCGCTGCCCTCCCGCCTCCTCGACTCACCCGTCCTGCGCTGCAAGGCCAATCTGCTGACTCGGCTGCACGGCCTCGACGAACTCGTCGGCCCGGTGGACACGCAGTCCGTCTACGTCACCGTCCCCAACCCCCTTCGCCTCTGAGTCACCTGCCCCACCCGATCTGCCGAGAGGAGCCTGCCGTGCCTCCCGTCGAGGCTGTCGCCGACACCCGTACGCCCACGCCCAGTGCTGTCCCCGGCCTGCTCGACCGCATCGGTGACTGGGGGCCCATCGCCACCTCGGCAGGCGTGTTCCGGCTCGTGCCCGTACGGATCGACAGGGATCTCCCGCTCGTCGGCCGGTGGATGAACGACCCGGCCGTCGCGGCGTTCTGGGAGCTGTCAGGACCCGAGCCCGTGACCGAGCGCCACCTGCGCCGCAAACTGGCCGACGGGCGCAGCATTCCGTTCCTCGGCCTGCTGGAGGGCCGGCCCATGAGCTACTGGGAGGTCTACCGGGCGGACCTCGACCCGCTGGCGCGCCACTATCCGGCCCGGCCGCACGACACCGGGATCCATCTCCTCATCGGTGGTGTCGCCGACCGTGGGAGAGGGCTCGGCGGGCCGCTGCTCAGAGGAGTCACCGAACTTCTCCTCGACAGAAGATCCGCGTGTGCCCGCGTCGTCGCCGAACCCGACCTTCGCAACATTCCGTCCATCGCCACCTTTCTGAGCGCCGGATTCCGGCTTTCCGCAGAACTCGCCCTGCCCAGCAAGCGAGCCGCCCTCATGGTCAGAGACCGAGTCCTGTCCGAGCTGTCGTGACGACACGCAGCGGTGCCGTCACTGCTCGTAACGTCCGGTGTGTCGAACCGGTTCCCGCCCGTGCCCTGCTCCACCACCCGACCGAGAAACCCCGCCGTCTTGATCCCTTCCCTCCCGTCAGCCTCGACCACCCGATTGTCAGTGCCGCGCCGTAGGGTGGTCGCGCTATGACGAAGCCCTCACTCCCTGAACTCCTGCACGCTGCCGTCACCGCCGTCGGCGGCACGGAGCGCCCCGGCCAGGTGACCATGGCCGAAGCCGTCGCCGAGGCGATCGACGACGGATCCCACCTGCTGGTCCAGGCCGGCACCGGCACCGGCAAGTCACTCGGCTACCTCGTGCCCGCGCTCGCGCACGGGGAGCGCGTCGTGGTGGCGACCGCCACGCTGGCCCTGCAACGCCAGCTCGTCGAGCGGGACCTGCCGCGCACGGTCGAGGCGCTGCATCCGCTGCTGCGCCGCCGCCCGGAGTTCGCGATGCTCAAGGGCAGATCGAACTACCTGTGCCTGCACCGCCTGAACGAAGGCGTCCCGCAGGACGAGGAGGAGGGCCTCTTCGATCAGTTCGAGGCGGCCGCACCCACCAGCAAGCTGGGCCAGGACCTGCTGCGGCTGCGGGACTGGGCGGGCGACACCGAGTCCGGCGACCGGGACGACCTCACGCCCGGCGTCTCCGACCGGGCCTGGGCCCAGGTGTCGGTGTCCTCCCGGGAGTGCCTGGGCGCCACGAAGTGCGCCTACGGCGCCGAGTGCTTCGCGGAGATGGCCCGCGAGCGCGCCAAGCTGGCCGAGGTCGTCGTCACCAACCACGCGCTGCTCGCCATCGACGCCATCGAGGGCGCCCCGGTCCTGCCGCAGCACGAGGTGCTGATCGTCGACGAGGCGCACGAGCTGGTTTCGCGGGTCACCGGTGTCGCCACCGGCGAGCTCACCCCGGGCCAGGTCAACCGGGCCGTGCGCCGGTCGGCGAAGCTCGTCAACGAGAAGGCGGCCGACCAGTTGCAGACCGCCGCCGAGGGCTTCGAGCGGCTCATGGAGTTGGCGCTGCCCGGCCGCCTGGAGGAGATCCCGGAGGACCTCGGCTACGCCCTCATGGCCCTGCGTGACGCCGCGCGGACGGTCATCTCGGCCATCGGCGCGACCCGCGACAAGTCCGTCCAGGACGAGGACGCGGTCCGCAAGCAGGCGCTGGCCTCGGTGGAGACGGTGCACGATGTCGCGGAGCGGATCACCAACGGATCCGAATGGGACGTCGTCTGGTACGAGCGGCACGACCGCTTCGGCGCCTCCCTGCGGGTCGCCCCCATGTCCGTGTCGGGCCTGCTGCGCGAGAAGCTCTTCGCGGACCGCTCCGTGACCCTGGCCTCGGCGACGCTGAAGCTGGGCGGGGACTTCAACGGGGTGGGCGCCTCGATGGGGCTGGCCCCGGAGGGCACACAGGGCGAGGACGTTCCGCAGTGGAAGGGCCTCGACGTCGGCTCGCCGTTCGACTACCCCAGGCAGGGCATCCTCTACGTCGCCAAGCACCTCTCGCGCCCCGCGCGGGACGGCGACCGTGCCGACATGCTGGACGAACTGACCGAACTGATCCGAGCCGCCGGCGGCCGGACGCTCGGACTCTTCTCCTCCATGCGGGCCGCGCAGCTCGCCGCCGAGGAACTGCGCACGCGCATTCCCGAGTTCCCGATCCTGCTCCAGGGCGAGGAGACCCTCGGCGAGCTGATCAAGAACTTCTCGGCGGATCCCCAGACCTGTCTGTTCGGCACGCTGTCGCTCTGGCAGGGCGTCGATGTCCCCGGTCCCAGCTGCCAGCTGGTCGTCATGGACAAGATCCCGTTCCCGCGGCCGGACGACCCCTTGATGAGCGCCCGCCAGAAGGCGGTGGAGGAGGCCGGCGGCAATGGCTTCATGGCCGTCGCAGCCACCCACGCGGCGCTGCTCATGGCCCAGGGCGCGGGTCGCCTCGTACGGGCGTCGGGGGACCGCGGCGTGGTCGCCGTTCTGGACCAGCGGCTCGCGACGGCCCGCTACGGGAGCTATCTGAAGGCCTCTCTGCCGGACTTCTGGTACACCACGGACCGCGACCAGGTCCGGAAGTCGCTCACGGCGATCGACGCGGCGGCCAAGCAGGCAGAGGCGGCCAAGCAGGCGGAGGCAGTCGAGCAGACAGCGGCGCAGTGAGGGCAGTGGAGCGGTGAAGGCAGACAGCGGCGCAGTGAAGGCAGCGGAGCGGTGAAGGCCGGGTGCCGTCCCGGAACTGGGACGGCACCCGGCCTTCACCGACGCCCCTCGGGCGCTTTCGCAAACCGTCGGGGACAGCACAGGGCCCCGGAACCGGCGCAGGGATCCCGGGGCCCAGTCAGGGGGTGGACGGCGAAGGCCCGCCCGCCGCCGTGCTCAGACGCGGCGGAGTACGGCCACCACCTTGCCGAGGATGGTCGCGTCGTCGCCCGGGATCGGCTCGTAGGCGGCGTTGTGCGGCAGCAGCCACACATGGCCGTCCTCGCGCTTGAAGCGCTTGACGGTGGCCTCGCCGTCCAGCATCGCGGCCACGATGTCGCCGTTCTCGGCGACGGGCTGGCGGCGGACGGTGACCCAGTCGCCGTCACAGATCGCGGCCTCGATCATCGAGTCGCCGACCACCTTCAGCACGAACAGCTCGCCGTCGCCCACCAGCTGCCTCGGCAGCGGGAAGACGTCCTCGACCGACTCCTCGGCGAGGATCGGGCCACCGGCGGCGATGCGGCCGACCAGCGGGACGTACGACGCGGCGGGCTTGCCGGCGGTGTCCGTGGGCTGCACGGAGGCGGCCTGGTCGGAACCGCGCACCTCGTACGCGCGCGGGCGGTGCGGGTCGCGGCGCAGGAAGCCCTTCCGCTCCAGTGCCATCAGCTGGTGGGCGACCGAGGAGGTGCTGGACAGGCCGACCGCCTGACCGATCTCCCGCATGGACGGCGGGTAGCCGCGCCGCTGCACGGAGTCCCTGATGACCTCGATCACTCGGCGCTGCCGGTCGGTGAGTCCCGAACTGTCCGCGCGGATGCCTGGAGGTCGCCCAGGCAGAGAGCGCTTGTGCGCTTCGGGATTCATGGATTCGTTCATCGCATGCACCGGCTCGAGTCGGCCCTGGGAGCGGTCCTGGGCAGTGATGGTGGCACTGTCTGCGGTGGTGGTCACGTCGGCCCCTCTCGGTTGTCTCCCTGCTGGACAACGGTAGTTGCTTTCGAAAGGTTGCGCCAAACACACGTTCGAGTGAAAAAGCGTGGATAGCCTGACTTGATCATGTGTCTGGGTGTATGGCTAACGCGATCCCTGGCAGGCAAAGAGCTCATTCTTGTACTCTTCGCCGCCGGGGTCGACGACCTTGTGAGGTGCGGCCCTTGTGAGGTTCGGCCCCAGTCTGTCATCCGGCCTCTCGTCGGCAGGGAACCGGCCCTGCTCTGCGCGAGAGTGCCACCTCTCCTCCTTGTGGCGCCCACGGTATCGCCGTAAGTGCCGCGGCGATACGGCCGTACGTGCGCGTGCAGGGGTGGATTTCGAGTGCTCGGCGTGACGGCGGGATCGCGTGGGGTGAGCCCGATGGGCGCGACACGCGATACAGCCTGGATGTATGAGCCAAGCCCCATATCTAGTGGTTGGATTGCATCAGCGGCCCAGAAGTTGTGGTCCCCGGTGTCTTCGGATGCTCATGGATCCCCTATGCTTGGGGCTGCTTCGAGGGGCCCATGAGGCCCGGCGAGGCCATTGAGTCTGCTGTGAGGAGGGTTGGAGTTCATGCACTGCCCCTTCTGCAGGCACCCCGACAGTCGTGTCGTCGACAGCCGTACGACGGATGACGGCACGTCGATCCGCAGGCGCCGCCAGTGCCCTGACTGCTCCCGTCGTTTCACGACTGTGGAGACGTGCTCGCTCATGGTGGTGAAGCGGTCCGGAGTCACCGAACCCTTCAGCCGTACCAAGGTCATCAATGGCGTGCGCAAGGCATGCCAGGGGCGGCCGGTGACGGAGGACGCGCTTGCTCAGCTCGGCCAGCGGGTCGAGGAGGCGGTGCGGGCCACCGGAAGCGCCGAGTTGACCACCCACGATGTGGGACTGGCCATACTCGGCCCGTTGCAAGAACTCGACCTCGTCGCCTATCTGCGATTCGCCTCCGTCTACCGGGCGTTCGACTCGCTCGAGGACTTCGAGGCCGCCATCGCGGAACTGAGGTATCAGACGGGACACCCCGCCGCGGACGAAGACGACCGCGAGGACGACACAGGGGCTGTCGCGGGGAGCCAGGAAGACGGCGGCGGGCCCGGAGGGACCGTGCAGGTCCCCGAGCCCGCCCACGCCGCCGACTGACCGACGGGCCGGAACCAGGACTTCAGACTCCGGGACCGGCCGGGCGGCGGCGGACCAACACCTGCTGTGGGCGATAGCGCGTGTATGCCCACAGCACAAGACAGAACACCGTGTCACGGGAACAGCGTGGCATTTCAGGGCGTTTTCGCCCGTAGAGGGAGGCGGCATGACAGAGACGGCGAGCGGTCCGGCACGAGGTTCCCGAGCTAAGGGCGCCAAGACCACCAAGGGCCTGCGTATCGAGCGCATCCACACCACCCCCGGCGTGCACCCGTACGACGAGGTGGTCTGGGAGCGCCGTGACGTCGTCATGACCAACTGGCGCGACGGCTCGGTCAATTTCGAGCAGCGTGGCGTCGAGTTCCCCGACTTCTGGTCGGTGAACGCGGTCAACATCGTCACCAGCAAGTACTTCCGCGGTGCCGTCGGCACCCCGCAGCGCGAGGTCAGCCTCAGGCAGCTGATCGACCGCATCGTGAAGACGTACCGGAAGGCCGGCGAGGACCACAAGTACTTCGTCTCGCCCGCCGACGCCGAGATCTTCGAGCACGAGCTGGCGTACGCCCTCCTGCACCAGATCTTCAGCTTCAACAGCCCCGTCTGGTTCAACGTGGGCACGCCGCAGCCCCAGCAGGTCTCCGCCTGCTTCATCCTTGCCGTCGACGACTCCATGGAGTCGATCCTCGACTGGTACAAGGAAGAGGGCATGATCTTCAAGGGCGGTTCCGGTGCGGGCCTGAACCTTTCCCGCATCCGCTCCTCCAAGGAGCTCCTCTCCTCCGGCGGCAACGCCTCCGGACCGGTCTCCTTCATGCGTGGCGCCGACGCCTCCGCCGGCACCATCAAGTCCGGTGGCGCCACTCGCCGGGCGGCCAAGATGGTCGTCCTCGACGTGGATCACCCGGACATCGAGGACTTCATCGCGACCAAGGTGAAGGAAGAGGAGAAGATCCGCGCTCTGCGCGACGCGGGCTTCGACATGGACCTGGGCGGCGACGACATCACGTCCGTCCAGTACCAGAACGCCAACAACTCGGTCCGGGTGAACGACGAGTTCATGACGGCTGTCGAGCAGGGCGGTCAGTTCGGCCTCCGCGCGCGGATGAGCGGCGAGATCATCGAGAAGGTCGACGCCAAGGCGCTGTTCCGCAAGCTTGCCGAGGCCGCGTGGGCCTGTGCCGACCCGGGCATCCAGTACGACGGTGTGATCAACAACTGGCACACCTGCCCCGAGTCCGGCCGGATCACCGCGTCGAACCCGTGCAGCGAGTACATGCACCTGGACAACACGTCCTGCAACCTCGCCTCGCTGAACCTGATGAAGTTCCTCAAGGACGACAGCAAGGGCAACCAGTCCTTCGAGGCCGACCGCTTCCAGAAGGTCGTCGAGCTCGTCATCACCGCGATGGACATCTCCATCTGCTTCGCGGACTTCCCGACCCAGAAGATCGGCGAGAACACGCGCGCGTTCCGCCAGCTCGGCATCGGCTACGCCAACCTCGGCGCCCTGCTGATGGCCACCGGTCACGCGTACGACTCCGACGGCGGCCGCTCCCTGGCCGGCGCGATCACCTCCCTGATGACGGGCACGGCCTACCGTCGCTCCGCCGAGCTGGCCTCGGTCGTCGGCCCCTACGACGGCTACGCCCGTAACGCCGACGCCCACAACCGCGTCATGAAGCAGCACTCCGACGCCAACGGCACGGCCGTCCGCACGGACGACCTGGACAGCCCGGTCTGGGCCGCGGCGACCGAGGCCTGGCAGGACGTGCTGCGTCTCGGTGAGAAGAACGGTTTCCGTAACTCCCAGGCGTCCGTGCTCGCCCCGACCGGCACCATCGGTCTGGCGATGTCCTGCGACACCACCGGCGTCGAGCCCGACCTCGCCCTGGTCAAGTTCAAGAAGCTGGTCGGCGGCGGCTCGATGCAGATCGTCAACGGCACCGTGCCGCAGGCCCTGCGCCGCCTGGGCTACCAGGAGGAGCAGATCGAGGCGATCGTCGCCCATATCGCCGAGAACGGCAATGTGATCGACGCGCCGAGCCTCAAGCACGAGCACTACGAGGTCTTCGACTGCGCCATGGGCGAGCGCGCCATCTCCCCGATGGGCCACGTCCGCATGATGGCCGCGATCCAGCCCTGGATCTCCGGCGCCATCTCCAAGACGGTCAACATGCCGGAGACGGCGACCGTCGAGGAAGTCGAGGAGATCTACTTCGAGGCCTGGAAGCTCGGCGTCAAGGCGCTCGCGATCTACCGCGACAACTGCAAGGTCGGCCAGCCCCTCTCCGCGAAGACCAAGGAGAAGGAGAAGGCCGAGGTCACCGCGAAGGCCGAGGACACGATCCGCACCGCGGTCGAGAAGGTCATCGAGTACCGCCCGGTCCGCAAGCGCCTGCCCAAGGGCCGTCCCGGCATCACGACCTCGTTCACGGTCGGCGGCGCCGAGGGCTACATGACCGCCAACTCCTACCCGGACGACGGTCTCGGCGAGGTCTTCCTGAAGATGTCCAAGCAGGGTTCGACCCTCGCCGGCATGATGGACGCCTTCTCCATCGCGGTCTCCGTCGGCCTCCAGTACGGCGTGCCGCTGGAGACGTACGTCTCGAAGTTCACGAACATGCGCTTCGAGCCGGCCGGCATGACCGACGACCCGGACGTGCGGATGGCGCAGTCGATCGTCGACTACATCTTCCGTCGCCTGGCGCTCGACTTCCTGCCCTTCGAGACGCGCTCCGCGCTCGGCATCCACTCCGCCGAGGAGCGTCAGCGCCACCTGGAGACCGGCTCGTACGAGCCGAACCTCGAGGAGGAGGACGTGGACGTCGAGGGGCTCGCCCAGTCCGCCCCGCGCCAGACGGACCTGAAGGCCGTCGCCACCCCGAAGGCCGACGTCGAGGTGGCCAAGCCCGCCCCGCAGCAGGCCCACACCAGCGCCGAGCTGGTGGAGATGCAGCTGGGCATCCAGGCCGACGCCCCGCTGTGCTTCTCCTGCGGTACGAAGATGCAGCGGGCCGGTTCCTGCTACATCTGCGAGGGCTGCGGGTCGACCAGCGGCTGCAGCTGATGTCTCGCCTCTGCTGGGTGTGACCTAGCTGGTCAGGGCGGTGGAGCCGGTACTCGGCTCCACCGCCCTCGGCGTTCTGCGGCTCCGGGCCGCCGCGCCACCGTCAGGGTCGGCGCAGCTGGCCCATGATCCTCGTGAACGTCGCCGGGTCGTCCTCGAAGCCCTGGACGCCGGAGTGGAACGACCACCCGTCCGACGTCTCGCGCACGAACTCCGCGACCGTCGCCGCGGTCGCACCGAGAACCTCGCCGAATTCGTCCTCGTCCAGGACGGTGTAGCCCTCCCGTATCCGGAAAGCGGGGTTGAGCACGCCGACGAAGGTGCGGTGCTCGGTGTTCTGCTGGATGACGACGCCGACGACCACGCGCGCGTACCGCGCGTCCAGGCGGTCGAGTTCCAGCGTCATCACCTCGTCCCAGCCGAACCCCTTGCCGTCCTTGCTGTCCCGGTTGAGATAGATCGTGCCGTCCGGGGAGCGACTGTCGAAGTGCACCACATAGGCAGGGGCGCCCTTCGGATCGCTCGCCAGATAGGTCGCGGCCACAATGTCCAGATCGGTGGGCGGCTGTCCCGTAGGACTCGGGTCCCACTTCAGCGCCATCTCGATCTTGCGGATTCCCTTGTTGAGCCCGCTCACCGGACTTCCCCTCCCCGTGTCCCCGTCTGCAGTCGCCCCGAACTGGCCGACCGTCAGGGCTGGTTGTCCATCCTGCCACGCGCGCGTGCACCGTCGCAGGACCGCTCTGTGCCCGAGAGTGACCAACGCCACGCCTGCTGGCCGTACCATGGCGCGGTGCTGGTCAAGTGGATTCGCTGCACCGTGGTGGACCGCCGCGGTTTCGAACGGGGACAGCGAAAGTGGGCGGGGCTTCTGGGGGAGCCGGGATTTCGGGGACAGGGCGGGGGCTGGAGCAGGGGGCGCCCCGGGGTCGCGCATGTCTTCGCCTTCTGGGAGAGCCGCGCCTTCTACGACTCCTTCATGGCGCGCTCCCACGACCGGCTGGCGGCGGCCCAGTCGGGCACCTTCAAGGACGCCCAGGTGCGCCTGTTCGACTACCGCTTCGACGTGAAGACCGGCTTCGAGCCCCGCTTCACCGACTCCGACCTGCTGCGGGTGGCCCTGTGCCGGGTGCACGAGGAACGTGCCGAGCACTTCACCCTGATGCAGGAGAAGGTGTGGAACCCCGCCATGGCCGGCTCGCCCGGCATGATCCGCGGGCTGTTCGCCGAGGCGCCGGGGAACGAGTTCATGGTCCTGTCGATGTGGCGCTCGGAGGCAGAACACGGCAAGTACCGGACCGAGCGCGTGGAGCGGCTGGCACTGCGCGCCCAGACCGAGGCGGACATCTCGGCCCTCACCGGTGACATCGTCGAGCTCGAGTCGACCTGGACGGTTTGAAATCCGGATTCACCCCGGAGCGCGATGATCGTGTGCTGTTTTGGGCCTTCTGATGCGGGATCTGTGTGACCTGCGCCGTATGGAGGCCCCACGAGTGCTCGATCGGCCGTCATCCGATCTAGGGTTTTGGCATGGCACGACCACGGCGCATCGTCCTTGTCCGCCACGGGGAGTCAACGGGCAATGTTGATGACACCGTCTACGAGCGTGAACCCGACCATGCACTCGCCCTGACCGACCGAGGATGGCGGCAGGCCGAGGAAACGGGAAAGAACCTGCGGGAGGTGTTCGGCCGAGAGCGGGTCAGCGTGTACGTCTCCCCCTATCGGCGGACGCATGAGACCCTCCGCGCCTTCCACCTCGACCCCGATCTCATACGGGTACGCGAGGAGCCCCGGCTGCGTGAGCAGGACTGGGGAAACTGGCAGGACCGCGACGACGTACGGCTGCAGAAGACCTACCGGGACGCCTACGGGCACTTCTTCTACCGCTTCGCGCAGGGCGAGAGCGGAGCCGACGTCTACGACCGGGTCGGCGGCTTCCTGGAGAGCCTGTTCCGCAGCTTCGAGGCCCCGGACCATCCGCCGAACGTACTCCTCGTGACCCACGGCCTGGCGATGCGCCTGTTCTGCATGCGCTGGTTCCATTGGACGGTCGCCGAATTCGAGTCCCTCGCGAACCCGGGGAACGCCGAGATGCGCATGCTCGTTCTCGGGGACGACGGCAGGTACACGCTTGACCGGCCCTTCAACCGCTGGCGAGATCCGGAGCCCTACGGGATCACCGGATAGAGTGGGAGATCGATGACCGTTGACACCTCTCCCGACGGGCGCCTGGAACGTGCCCTTGCCAGCCTGCGCGGCCTCGCCGTGGGTGACGCGCTGGGCTCCCAGTTCTTCGTGCCGGCGAACTACCCGCTGCTGCAGCGCCGCGAGCTGCCTCCCGGCCCATGGCAGTGGACCGACGACACCGAGATGGCCTGCTCCGTCGTGGCCGTCCTGGCGACCCATGACCGCATCGACCAGGACGCCCTGGCCCACTCCTTCGCGGAGCACCATGACTTCGACCGCGGGTACGGCCCTGCGGTCAACCGGCTGCTGAGGCTGGTCCGGGAGGGCGCCGACTGGCGTGAACTGTCGGCCGCCCTCTTCAACGGGCAGGGGTCCTGGGGCAACGGCGCCGCGATGCGGATCGCCCCGCTGGGCGCCTGGTACGCGCATGATCCCGAGCAGGCGACCCACCAGGCGGAGATCTCCGCCTACCCCACGCATCAGCACCGTGAGGCCGTGGTCGGGGCCATGGCCGTCGCCGCGGCCGCCGCACTGGCAGGCGCCACGGAAGGCCCGCCGAGCGCCGAGGCGCTGCTGGACGGTGTCATCGCCCTCGTCCCGAAGAGCGCCGTCGGCGCCGGCCTGCGCCGCGCCAGGGACATGCTCGACTACGCCGACGCGGCCACCGTGGCGGCGGTGCTGGGCTGCGGACGGCGTACCTCGGCCCACGACACCGTCCCCTTCGCGATCTGGTCGGCCGCTCGGGCCCTCACCGACTACGAGACGGCGTTCTGGACGACCGCGCAGGTCGGCGGGGACGTGGACACGACCTGCGCCATCGTGGGAGGGGTACTGGCGTCCGGCAAGGCCGGAGCGCCTCCAGGGGCGTGGGCGGGGCAGGTCGAAGCGCTGCCGGGATGGATGCCCGCATCCGTCTGACACGCCGCATGCGCCCTCCGGTGGGAACTCACAGTGTCCGGTGGGAACTCTGCGTGACCGGCTGCGCGTTCTCCTGACAACCGCCGTGTGACGTATGCGTACACATGGGCGAGTGGTCGAGTGGGCGGAGCGGCGGGCGACTGCGGCAGCGGCGTAGGGGGTGGGCGTGCGGTTCGTTCTTTTCGTGATCATGCTGTTGGTGCCGGGCGGCAGGGCGGGCCGATCGGGGAGCGGCGGACGCGCCTTCGCCCTGTCGGGCGGCGCCGCTCCGAGATCGGCCCGTGGACCCGTGCTGTCAGCCGACCGCGGGGCCCGCCGTACCGGAGAGCGCCTCCAGGTCGCTCTTGCGGACGCGGATCACGAGCCAGGCCGTCACCAGTGCGAGTGCGGCCATCGCGGCGGCCGGGATGAAGGCCGTCGAGATGCCGTGGGCGAGCACCTCGTGTCCCCAGGGCGCGGGCAGTTGGTGCGTCTTGGCGAACTCGGCCTTCTGTTCCGCGGATCCCTCGGCGAGGAACTTCGGCAGCTGCTTCTCCGCCTCGTCCTTGCTCGCCGTACCGAAGACGGTCGTCAGGATGGACAGTCCGAGCGAACCCCCCACCTGTTGCGTGGCGTTGAGCAGGCCGGACGCGGCGCCCGCTTCCTGTGGGGCGACACCCGAGACCGCGGTGACCGTCACCGTCACGAAGTTCAACCCCATACCGAAGCCGAAGACCAGCATCGGTCCGAGCACCCCACCGGCGTAGGAGCTGTCCGGGCTGATGAAGGCCTGCCAGGTGAGACCGATGGCGACCAGAGTGGATCCGGTGAGCATGAACGGCTTGGGGCCCAGCACCGGCAGGAAGCGCTGCGACAGACCCGCGCCGGTCGCGATGGCGACCGTGACGGGAAGGAAGGCGAGGCCGGCCTTGATCGGGCTGTAGCCCAGCACGTTCTGCACGAAGAGCACAATGTAGAAGAACATGCCGAACATGGCCGCAGCGAGGCTCAGCATGATCACGTACGTACCCGAGCGGTTGCGGTCGGCGAACATCTTCAACGGGGTGATCGGCTCCTTGGCCCGCATCTCCGTGAACACGAAGGCGATCAGCAAGGCCACCGCGGCACCGAAGGCGCCAAGGGTCAGACCGTCCCGCCAACCTGCCTCCGCGGCGCGGATGAAGGCATAGACCAGGGAGGCCATGCCTGCCGTCGAAGTCAGCGCGCCGGCGATGTCGAAGCGCCCCGGGTGGCGCTCGGACTCGCTGATGTACAGCGGCGCGAGGGCGGCGATGAGTATGCCGATGGGCACGTTGACGAACAGCACCCACCGCCAGTCGAGCCACTCGGTGAGCATGCCGCCCGCGAGCAGGCCGATGGCGCCGCCGCCCGCGGAGACCGCGGCGAACACGCCGAAGGCCCGGTTCCGCTCCGGTCCTTCGGGGAACGTCGTGGTGATGAGCGCCAGGGAGGTGGGCGACGCGACGGCGCCTCCCACGCCCTGCAGGACACGCGCGGCCAGCAGTTGCCAGGGCTCCTGGGCCAGTCCGCCGAGCAGCGAGGCGAAGGTGAAGAGCAGGATGCCGGCCATGAACACCCGGCGTCGCCCGAGGATGTCCCCGGCTCGGGCTCCGAGCAGCAACAGGCCGCCGAAGGTGAGTGTGTAGGCGCTGACCACCCAGGTGAGATCGGTGGTGCTGAAGTTGAGCGCGCCTTGAATGTGCGGGAGGGCGATGTTCACAATCGTCGCATCGAGTACCACCATGAGTTGGCAGGCCGCGATGACGGTGAGTGCGATGCCGGGGTGTCCCTCCCGGCGGGCGGCGCCCGGCTTCTGGTTCTGAATCAACTGAGAGGTTGTCACTATGAGTCCCCCACAAGAGCGTTAGTGAACGCTGGCGTTCACTGGCCCGTCAACGGTAGTGAGTCCTCCGTAGTGAACGCAAGCGTTCACTTGTGGCGTCGCCTCTCGGCGTGTCCCCCGCCGCAGTCGTGCGGAGCCTTGCTCCACCCCGTAGTCCCCGCTCCTTCTGCTCGCTGGAGACACTCAGATGGTTACTTCGCGCTGGACGGCCGCCCCCGCTCCGGCGACCTCCCCCCGCCGGCGCGGCGCCGTGCTCGAACGTGCGATTCTCGACGCCGCACTGGAGCAACTGGGCACCGTCGGCTGGAACGGCCTCACGATGGAGGGCGTCGCGGCCGGCGCCCAGACCGGCAAGGCCGCCGTCTACCGCCGCTGGCCCTCCAAGGAGGACCTGGTCGCGGACGCCCTGCGGGCCGGACTGCCCAGACTGGACGCCGCAGCCGATCTGGGGAGCGTGCGGGAGGATCTGGCGGCACTGTGCCGCGATGCGCGCGACGCGATGTTCTCCCGTCCTGGTTTCGCGTTGCGTTCGGTGATTCACGAATGCGATCCGTCCCAGGCGGAGCGCTTCCAGGCTCTGATCCTCGAGGGCGTGGTCGAGCCGACCGTCAAGCTCCTTCATGAGGTCATCAGCCGCGGAATCAAGCGGGGGGAAGTGCGGCCCGACGCGGCGAACGGATATGTCTTCGACGTCATCCCGGCCATGATGATGTATCGATCAAAGATGTGCGCATGCGAATGGAATGATCGAGAGCTCGATGAGATGATCGACCGGCTCATGCTGCCGCTGCTGCGGCCGGACGCCCCCTGACCGCGGCTTCGACGCCGTTGCTCTCGAGCCCTGAGGGGCCGGCGCCGACCGGGGTGTCGCGAGGGGATCCGGGCGGCGTAATCTAGGGACGCCATGCCGTACGAACCACCCACTCACACCGTCGAGCGCTCTCTGCGCGCCACCACCGGAGCCAAGGTCATTGCCGGTGTCGACGAGGTCGGCCGCGGTGCGTGGGCCGGACCTGTCACCGTCTGCGCGGCGGTCACCGGACTCCGCCGACCCCCCGCCGGTCTCACCGATTCCAAGCTGCTCACGATCAAGCGGCGCACCGAGCTTGCCGAGGTGCTGCTGACGTGGGTGACGTCCTACGCCCTTGGGCACGCCTCCCCGGAGGAGATCGACGACCTGGGCATGACCGCCGCGCTGCGGCTCGCCGCCGGGCGGGCCCTGGAAGCGCTCCCGATCCGCCCGGACGCGGTGATCCTCGACGGGAAACACGACTATCTCGGCGACCCGTGGCAGGTTCGCACGGTGATCAAGGGCGACCAGTCGTGCGTGGCGGTCGCGGCGGCCTCGGTGATCGCCAAGGTCCAGCGCGACAAAATGATGGCCGAACTGGGTATCGACCATGCAGACTTCGGTTTTGCGGACAATGCCGGGTATCCGTCGCCCGTGCACAAGGCCGCACTGGAGGAGCGGGGCCCCACCCCGTACCACCGGTTGTCGTGGGCGTATCTTGATGCGCTGCCCCAGTGGCGGCACCTCAAGAAGGCCCGCAGCTGGGCGAACGGAAGCGTTCCGGAGATCGAAGGTCAGCTCGGCTTCGACTTCTGACGATTCCGGCCGCACCGTGTGCCACCCGCTGGCGCGTGTCGCACCAACGTTTGATAAGAAACAGCCCATGCCTCTCATTCCCGAGGAGCCTCAGATTCACGAGAGTGCCCAGGGTCCCCGCGCCACTCCGGCCAGCGGCCGCACAGCGCCGACCCCTCGACCTGTACCCGGACCCCGTCCCGCGGCTCCGTCGCGTCCCGGTCGTCCCGGACCCCTTCGGCCCACGCCGCCGGCGCAACGCACACCACGTGACGTGGCCGCCAAGCCCGGGCCCTCGGCCCCGGCCGCTCCTGTCGCCGCCGCGCCCGCAGCGGTGACTCCCCAGGTCCAGTTGATCCCGGCCTCGGCCGAGGGCGCGCTGGACGCCGCCGAGGAGGCCGTGGACCTCCTCCTGGAATCGGGCCGTGCTCCAGGGGACGTGCTGGTGATCACCACCGGCGAACAGCATCCCTGGGCCGCCCACGAACTGTCCTTCGGCGAGGCGCCCTACTGGGCGCAGCACGACGCGGGGGACGACGTCTTCTACGCCGATGCCGCCGTAGCGGGCCGAGCGGGTGTGCGTCCGGTCGTCGTGGTCGCCGTCAACGGCGGGCCCGACACCGCGGCCGTCACCACTCTGCCGCTGGCCCGCGCTCGGGCCGCTGCCCTGCTGATCGTCTGCGGTGACCCGCAGCAGATCAACGCGGCGCTCGGCGCGGGCGTCTGAGCCGGTTCCGGCAGGCCGCGAGGCGTCGGGACCATGGAGGCGTCGCTGCCGCGGCGCCTCTGTGGTGTGCCCGCACGACGTCTTCCGGTGCGCGGATACGCGTGCGCGGGAGGACGGAGGTCTCGGCGCACGCTTCTTGGTGCGCCCGGGCCGGTGTCGTCTGATCCGGCCCTGCCCGGCGTTGTCCGACGGGGTTTGCTCCGAGGAGGATCTGGTCCTCGGCGGCTGCCAGGCCCGCTCGACGGCACAGTCAAGCAGCCGTGGCGCCCGCGTCGTTGCGGGCGCCGACGCCGATCGGTCGGGTACGAGGCGTTACACCGGGCGCCCTTCAGCGAGCGGCCGCGCGGCGCAGTACCTCTGAGGCGGAGCCGCCGGTCCGTGGCAGCGGAGGCGGGGCCTCGGACAGGGCGAACGGTTCCGGAGCCGAGTGCGAGTTGGGGCGACGGCCTCCCCGGCCCTCCCCGAGGACCTGCCAGCCGTCCTGGGTCAGAGTGATGTACGCACCGCAGCGCAACCCGTGCAGCGTGCAGGCGTCACGCAGGCCCCACATCCACGCCCCGTCCTCCTCGGTCCAGTTCGCGTCGCCCTCGCGGCAGTAGAGCAGCACGGCGGTGCGCACAGGCGTACGGCGTCGCAGGTCGTGCGGGACGACCCGGCGCAGTTGGGCGAGCAGCGCGTTGCGGAACATCCAGCCGTCGGTCGAGGCCTGACGCCGGGTGAACGAGGCGCTGGCCCGCACCCGTTCGTCCGGGTCGAGCACGGCCACGATCGCGGTGGCCGGCCGTGGTCGGTGCCGCGAGTGCAGCCCGCTGACGACTTCCCGTGGGTTGCGCAGCAGCGGAATGCCGGCCGCGGCCCATTCGGCAGGCTCGAGCAAGCGGTTGGCGGAGGTGGCGGACGTGGACGTCGACAACGATGCCGCCGAGGACGGAGCGAATCCGAAGGTCACGATCCTCCCTTCGGCTACGGCCCACACTGCGGGCGGGTCGGATTCGGGAGAGCGCACACCGCAGCAGAGCCCTACCGGACTACGGGCGAGCCGTGCGGGGAGCGGACCTCAATTCTTCCTGTCGAACTTGGATGCGGCAACGAGCAAATGGGGCCACCGACCGTTATGTGGAGGTGAATGGCTTATATCCCTACCCAGTGATTCGTGGAACGACGCCTGCGTCCACCGTTCAAGCCGTGTTCGTGCCGTGTTCGTGCCTCTGAGGCAGGAGGTTCGACGGAACACCCGCTGTCGAGGTACCGCCGACGCCGTCGCCGCCCGACCACGAGTCGGTCGCGCTGCCACGCCCTGGCCACGACGGCCGAGCCCCCATCAGGGAGCCCGGGTCGGGTTTCGTCGGCCGCCTCTGAGGTCAGCCCTGTACGGCCAGGACCAAGGGCAACACCCCCTGTGCGCCCGCGCGGCGGAGCATCCGGGCCGCGACCGCGAGGGTCCAACCGGTCTCGGTGTAGTCGTCCACGAGCAGGACAGTGCCCCGGGCCTCGGCGAGCGTGGTAGCGAGCGCGGGCGGCACCTCCAACAGGCCGTGGAGCGCCTTGAGGCGTTGGGCGCTGTTGCTGCGGGAGATCGTCGAGGCGTCGGTGGTGTACTCCACCGACCCCAGGAGCGGTAGCCGGCCGACCTCCGCGATACGCGCGCCCAGCGAGTGGATCAGCCGCGGTCGCGTGCGTGAGGCGACGGTGACCACGCCGACCGGGCGCGCCGTGGCGTCGGCCGCTCCGGAGGCCCAACCGCCCGGCCCCTTCGCCCAGTCGGCCAACACACCCACCACGGCTTTGGCCACGTCGTCCGGAACCGGTCCGTCGGAAGCCTGGGCGGTGAGCATCGGACGGAGCCGGTTGCCCCAGCCGATGTCCGAGAGACGCCCCAGGGCACGTCCGTTCGCCGCCTGTTCGCCCGCCGGAATGCGCCCCTTGAGCTCCATGCCGATCGCCGGGAGACCGGTCGGCCACATCCGGCGGGGCTCCACCTCGACGCCCGCACGACCCAGGTCGACGCGCGCGGCGTCCAGCGCGGCCGTGGACGTCTCGGCGGCATAGCGCGCTCCCGCGCAGTTGTCGCAGCGGCCACAGGGCTTGGCGCCGTCGTCGTCGAGTTGGCGCTGGAGGAACTCCATCCGGCAGTCCGTCGTCGACGCGTACTCCCGCATGGCCTGCTGCTCGGCCTTGCGCTGTCGCGCGACCCACTCGTACCGCTCGGTCTCGTACGTCCACGGCTGCCCGGTCGCGAGCCAGCCGCCCTTGACCCGTTTGACCGCCCCGTCCACGTCGAGGACCTTGAGCATGGTCTCCAGGCGGGAGCGGCGCAGCTCCACCAAAGGCTCCAGGGCGGGCAGCGACACGGGCCGCTCCGCGCGCGCGAGGACGTCCAGCGTGCGGCGCACCAGCTCCTCCGGCGGGAAGGCGAGCGACGCGAAGTACTCCCAGATCGCCTCGTCCTCCCTCCCCGGCAGCAGGAGCACCTCCGCGTGCTCGACGCCGCGTCCCGCGCGGCCCACCTGCTGGTAGTACGCGATCGGGGACGAGGGTGAGCCGAGGTGCACGACGAAGCCGAGGTCGGGCTTGTCGAAGCCCATGCCGAGCGCGGACGTGGCGACCAGCGCCTTCACCTTGTTGGCCAGCAGATCCTCCTCCGCCTGCTGCCGGTCGGCGTTCTCCGTGCGGCCCGTGTACGAGGTGACGATGTGGCCGCGCTGCCGGAGGAAGGCGGCGACCTCCTCCGCGGCGGCCACGGTGAGCGTGTAGACGATTCCGGAGCCGGGGAGTTCGTCGAGGTGCTCGGCGAGCCAGGCCATCCGGTGTGCGGCGTCGGGCAGTCGCAGCACGTTCAGACTGAGACTCTCGCGGTCCAGTGCGCCGCGCAGCACCAGGGCGTCCGATGTGCCGCCGGTGCCGAGCTGTTCGGCGACGTCGGCGGTCACGCGCGCGTTGGCGGTCGCGGTCGTCGCGAGCACCGGTACACCCGGCGGGAGATCGGCGAGCATGGTCCGCAGCCGACGGTAGTCCGGCCGGAAGTCATGGCCCCAGTCGGAGATGCAGTGGGCCTCGTCGACCACGAGCAGCCCGGTCGCCGCGGCCAGTTCGGGCAGTACCTGGTCGCGGAAGTCCGGGTTGTTGAGCCGCTCCGGACTGACCAGCAGGACGTCGACCGCGCCCGCGGCGATCTCGCCCCGCACGGTCTCCCACTCCTCGGTGTTCGAGGAGTTGATGGTTCGTGCATGGATACCGGCCCGGGCGGCGGCCTCGACCTGGTTGCGCATCAGGGCGAGCAGCGGAGAGACGATCACGGTGGGGCCGGAACCACGTGCTCGGAGCAGGGAGGTCGCCACGAAGTAGACGGCGGACTTGCCCCATCCCGTCCGCTGGACGACGAGGGCCCGGCGCCGGTCGGCGACCAGCGCCTCGATCGCCCGCCACTGGTCCTCGCGCAGCCGGGCCCCGCCCGAGGCGTCGCCGACGAGGCGGGCGAGGACGGCGTCGGCGTCGGCCCGGAGATCCGCGTTGCTCGTGTGCTCCATGTCCCCCATACAACAGGACGGCGCTGACAATCCGGTCCCGGTCGAGGCGGGAGCAGGGCGCTCGGCGGGTTCCGGGGCCGACGATCCCGTATGTCTGACATGTCCCTGATCCGACTTATCCACAGGCTCAGCGGGATTTCGTGATCCGCGAGATCGTCTGCGCATGACGAATCACGGCGAAACCACTGGATCCTCCGAAAACAGCGACATCACTGGACGTGACGGATGTGACGGACACGGCGAACCCGACGGACGCGGTGAACGCGACGGACGGGGCGAACACGACGGACGGGGTCGATGGGACGGGCAGGACGGGCAGGCCGGCCAGAACGGAAGGGGCGCAGGCGTGCCGTACGACGGGCCCCCGCCAGGTGAGGGGCGGACGGCGGCGAGTGGGCAGACCCCGGCGGGCGGCCACACGGCGTATGTCAGCCACACGATGTACGACGGAAACGCCGAGTACGGCGCAAGCCCCGCCGCCCACCAGGTCACCCTGCGCTCACCGGCCGAGCTGGCCGACGCGTTGCCCTATCTGCTCGGGTACCGGCCGGAGGACAGCATCGTCCTGGTCGCCCTGCACGACCAGGGCGGACGGGGCCGGTTCGGTGGCCGTGCCCGCCTCGGTATTCCCGCGAACCCGGACGACTGGGGAGCCGTCGCCCACCAATTGGCGCAGGGGCTCGTGAAGGGCAGCGAGCGCCGGGGCAATCGTCCCGCACAGATGGTCGCCTACCTCTGCCAGGAGCCGGAGAAGGGCGAGACGGGCCGTCAGGTCATGGAACGACTGCTGCCGCTGGCCCACCGGCTACGTCTCGAATGCGGCCGCCTCGACATCCCCGTGATCGAGGCGCTCTGCATCTCGGACGGCCGTTTCTGGTCGTACTGCTGCGGGGGCGAGGGCTGCTGCCCGGTCGAGGGCGTCCCGATGGGTCTGCCGGGGACTTCCGTGCTGGCGGCCGCCGCGACCTACGCGGGGATCCAGGTCCGAGGCACTCTGCGTGAGCTACGGGCCCGACTGCTGCCGCTCGAGACCGGTGCCGCGCTGGAACAGGAAGTCGCCCTGGACGCCGTCGGCATGGCGCTCATCCCCAGGATTCTCGATGAGGCGAGTCGCGCTGCGGTGGCCGACGAGACGCTCGAACTGGCCGGACGGGTCAGGCGACGTTTCGCCGAAGCCCCTCTCGTGTCGGGCGCTCTCCTTGCGGACCACCGAGACGACGAACTGCTCGGATTCGACGAGGCCGCGGCTCTGATCCTCGGCCTTCAGGACCGTGTGACACGCGACTGGGCGGCGCAGTGGATGGAGGGCGACGAGGCCGCCCCCGCCCTGCGGCTGTGGCGGGCTCTGGCCCGCCGCTGCGTGGGACCGTACGCCGAGTATGCGGCGGCGCCCCTCACTCTCGCGGGCTGGGTCGCCTGGTCCAGCGGTGACGAACTCGAGGCGAGGGAAGCTCTGGCCATGGCCCTGGGCGCGGACCCGGGATATCTGTTCGCCCGCCTCCTGCACCAGGCCTGCAACGAAGGCCTCGACCCCGAGTCGGTACGCCGCTGTCTGCGCACCGAGCGCGAGGGACGGGAGGGGCGTGACAGTCACGCCACAGGGGAGGGGCCGGGCCGTCCGGGCGAAGGGAATCGCCCCGGTGAACCTTGCGACCCTGACGACGTGGACGGCCGCTGCGAAGCCGAAGAGCTGGACCACCCCGGTCAGGCGAAGGGCGTCGCGGACTCCGGGCCGCACGGCCCAGCCGCAGGCGCGTCAGGATCGGTGTCGACGCCCGCGCTCACGGTCGCACGAAAGCGCCGCCGCTCTCGTCCCGCCGCTGCCGGGACCGGGCACCCGCCGGCTGCGGGAGGCGCGGGAGGAGAGGGATCTCACACGGCGAAGGCGCACACCACACATCCCGCAGGGCCGAGCCGAGGAGGCTCCCGTCCGCGCCCTGCCGGAAAGGCATCCGCACGACGTCGTGGCGACTGTCCGGAAGAAGCACGGCCCGACGGCGACGACACCGTCGGGAGGGCGTGACGCTCTGCCGATGTGGCCCGACGAGGTCCATGCCGAACGACGGCCGTGGCCGGGGAGAGCCGGTGCAGGGGCGCGTGGACGACGGCACCCTGCAGCCCCCTGCCGTGGGTGGCTTCCGACGGCCGCGGCTGGGCGAACACCGCCAGGCCCGGCCCGGTGAGCGCCTGCGGTCGGCCACGCCCGGGGGTCGGCTCGGCGAGCCCCGGGCGGCCGCCATTCGGTGGGGGCTGCGGCCGGGGGCGTGACCTGGGGGAGTCCTGCCCCGTTCACCTGAGTGGCGGAACGACTGCACGGGTCGTGCCGTCGCAGCGCATCCGCCCTGCCGGAGCCTTCCACCAGGCCTCGATCCTGCCCGAGGCGCACAGAGAGCAGAAGAAGTCACCGCATGCATCAGCCGACTCAGCCCTCCGCCGCCGACGAACGCTCGAGCCTCGACAATCCGGTGCCGACCCCCGGCGCACGCGCCGACCAGGGCATCCGCAGCACGTCCCCGTTCCGGTCCGCAGGCGCGTCACGTCGCCCTTCTCCGCCTTCTTCGTCCAGAGCCGCCGCGCCGCCGCCCGGGTCACCGGCCCAGCCTCGTTCCGTCGGTCTGCCCCCTGCCCACACGGCGATGATCTGCGTCGCCCTGCCGGGCCTCGCCATCTCGACCGAACAGGGGCAGCTGACCGGGCGGGGGCTGGAGGGGTTCTACCGGGCGGGTCGGCGCATCCTGTCCCGTTGCCAGGTGCGGGTGGCGGGACGCGAGCCGCTGGTCGTCCAGGCCCGCATGACGTCGGCCGACCGGGCCCGATTCGTCGGCACCCTCCGTGTCACTCCACACGGCGGCCCTGACCCGGACGTCGTCGTCGAGCGGACCCGCTCCGCCGACGGCACGGAGCGGATCACGCTGCACAGCGCCGCGGCCCGGCCACTGCGCCTCCCGGTGGAGGTGGCACTAGGCACCGACCTGGCCGACCTGGGAGCCATCGCGTCCGGCACCGTGGGCCCCGAACTGCCCGCCAGCGTCCACGACTCCGGTCTGCGCTGGTCCTGCGCCGCCGGGACGTCGTGCGTCACAGCCGACCCGCCGCCCGCCGACGCGATCGCCTCCGCGGGTCTGCTGCGCTGGGACTTCGACGTGCCTCCCGGCGGCAGCGTCCGCGTGGAGTTGAGAGTGCGTCTGGAAGGTGCGGGTCCGGTCCGAGCCGTGGGCCGCGCGGCCACGAGCCCGCTGGCTCCGGCGCACGCCACGGGCGACGACGCACGCGTCCAGGCACTTCTCGCGACCAGCGTCGAGGATCTGCAGGCACTGCTGGTGCGAGACCCCACGCACCCCGCCGACACCCACCTGGCGGCGGGGGCGCCGTGGCGCTGCGGTCTGGCCCCGGCCGAGGCGCTTGCCGCGGCCCGCATGACGCTGCCACTCGGCACCCGTCTCGCCTCAGGCACGTTGCGCATCCTCGCCCGCACCCAGGTCACGGACCGCGGACCCCGATGCGGCATGATCCCCGGCCCACGGCGGGACACGGGCGCGCACCTGCCGCCGGGCTGTACGGGTACCGAGGCCACGCTGCTCTTCCCGGTACTCCTCGCGGAGGCCCGCCGATGGGGTCTGCCCGACCAGGAGACGGAGGAACTGCTGCCGGCGGCCGAGCGCTGCCTCACCTGGTTGCGCACCGCGGTCGGTGACGGGCCCTACCTGAGCGACCCCCAGCCCAACGGGCCCGTCCGCTGTGAGACACAGGCCCACGCCCACCGTGCGGCCCTGCTCGGCGCCGACCTGCTCGACGCCTGCGCCAGACCCGGCGGCGACGGGCTGCGGCAGTGGGCTCGGGCAACGCGTGCCGTTTTCCGGCGGGACTTCTGGATCGACGACCTGGGCGGCGGCCGACCCGCGGCCGCTCTCGCCGCGGACGGGCGACCGCTGTCCCACCTCTGCGCGACGACCGTCCACCTCCTCGACACCGGCTTGCTGGGCGGTGGCGCCCATGCCGCCGGGCTGCTGGACAAGGTGCAGACCGAACACCTCGCCCGGCTGCTCGGCAGCCCCGTCATGGACTCGGGCTGGGGACTTCGCGGCCTCGGCGCGAAGGAGGTCGGCTACAACCCCTTCGGCCACCGCAGCGGCGCCGTGCGGGTCCACGAAACGGCGATCGCCGTCGCGGGACTGGCCGTGGCGGGCTACGAGAAGGAGAGCGCGGCGCTGCTGCGCGGCGTACTGGCGGCGGCCGAAGCCTTCGGCCAACGCCTCCCGGAGATGTACGCGGGGGAGCAGCGCGGCGACGGAAGCGCACCCCTTCCCCATCCGGCCGCCTGTCGTCCCGCGGCCACCGCGGCGGCGGCCGGGGTCCTGCTGCTGACCACGCTCGTCGGCATCCGGCCCGACGCCCCGGCCGGAACCGTCACCCTGCGCCCGGTCCACAGTGCACCCCTGGGCGAGATCGGCCTGACCGGGCTGCGGGTCGCCGGCGCTCCCTTCTCCGTACGGGTCAGTCGGCTCGGACTCGCCATGGTGGAGGAAGCGGCCGACGGACTCCAACTGGGCGTGTGACCTCGTGTGACGCAGTGCCGGAAAGGCGTCGGGGCCGACGGCGACAGGTGTGCGGAACCGAAGTGGATCAGCCACCGAAGCGGTCGACGAAGGGAGTGTTTATCGTCAGGAAGACGACTATGATCGCCGCATGCCCTACGACCCGTCAGCCTTTCCGCCCTTCGCTGTGACCGTGGACCTGGTCGTGCTGACCGTGCGCCGCCATGCCCTGTGCGCGCTGGCGGTGCGCAGAGGTGAGGCGCCGTTCCAGGGGCGGTGGGCGCTCCCGGGCGGCTTTGTGCGGGCCGACGAGGACCTCACACAGGCGGCGGCGCGCGAACTGGCCGAGGAGACCGGACTGCGCGCCCACGATCCCGTGGCCCCGGCCTCGGCCCCGGCCCCGGACAACGGCGCCCACTTGGAGCAGCTCGCCACGTACGGCGATCCCAAGCGCGATCCCCGGATGCGCGTCGTGAGCGTCGCGCACCTGGCGCTCGCTCCGGACCTGCCGGCTCCGCGAGCGGGCGGCGACGCCAGCAACGCGCGCTGGGCGCCGGTCGAGGAACTGCTGCAGCACGGAGGCTACGGCCGGGACGGCGAACCGGTCGCACCGCTCGCTTTCGACCACGCCCAGATCCTCGCGGACGGCGTGGAGCGAGCCCGGTCCAAGATCGAGTACTCGTCCCTCGCGACCGCGTTCTGCCCCGCCGAGTTCACGGTCGGCGAACTGCGCCGCGTCTACGAGGCGGTATGGGGCGTGGCGCTCGACCCGCGCAACTTCCATCGCAAGGTGACGGGCACGCCCGGCTTCCTGGTCCCCACCGGTGGCACCACCACTCGGCAGGGCGGTCGGCCGGCCCAGCTGTTCCGGGCGGGCGGCGCGACCTTGCTCAACCCGCCGATGCTGCGGCCCGAGATCTGACACCGGCCCGCGGCTGCCGCTGATATGCACGGGCAGCAGCCCAAGCGGATCGGCCAGATCGGCCACGCTTGCACGGCTGGCCGTGCGGTGTCCGGAAAAACAGGATATGGCGCGCTATGTTCCTGCAGGTGATCCAGGCCTTCGGACTGACCAGCAACTCCCGCAAGGCGCTTTCGCCCGCCGTCGACGATGTCTCCTTCGAGGCGCGCGCGGGCCGCGTCACCGTCCTGCTCGGAGCGCCGGGTGCGGGCAAGACCACAGCGCTGAGACTGATGCTCGAACTCCAACAGGGCCGCGGCCTCGCCTACTTCAGAGGTCGCCCCCTGCACCGCATCGCCCACCCCTCGCGCGAGGTCGGCGTCCTTCTGGGCGACGTGCCGGGGCACCCGGCCCGTACGGTCCGCGGTCACCTGCGCATGCTGTGCGCGGCCGCCGGCGTGCCGGTCCGGCGGGCCGACGAAGTGCTCGAAGTGGTCGGGCTGGTCAGCCTGGGCGACGAACGCCTGAGCACCCTCTCCCGCGGCATGGACCGACGGCTCGGCCTGGCCTGTGCTCTCCTCGCGGACCCGCACACCCTCGTCCTCGACGATCCGGCCGACGGGCTCTCCGGGCGCGAGAACCGCTGGTTGTACGGCATGCTGCGCGCCCACGCGGACCAGGGCGGCACGGTCCTGATGACCACGGCCGATCCCAAGGAGGCCGCCCGCACCGCCGACCACGTCCTCACCCTGGAGGAGGGCAGACTCGTCGCCGATCAGAGGGCCGCCGACTTCGCCCGCACCCGGCTGCGGCCCCGGGTGGCCGTCCGCAGCCCACACGCCGTCCGACTGGCCGCCCTGCTCACCAAGGAAGCCCGAGCCGCACAACGCTCCGTCGAGGTCGTGCAGGAGGACGGCAACCGGCTCTCCGTGTACGGCAGTAGCTGCGCCCACGTCGGCGAGACGGCGTTCCGGCACAGCATCCTCGTCCACCAACTCGCCGACGAGACCGGAGACATGGGGCCGGGTGCGGGAGCGGAAGCGGAGACTCGGCGTCGGACACGCGCCGAAGCCGCCCCGGACCCCTCGGGCGAAGCAGGGTCGGACCCCTCCGGCGACGCCCGCCCGGACCCCTCGGGTGCGGCGACGGTCACCGTCGGCGCTCCCGCAGCGAGCGTCGAACGCGCGAAGGTCTCCGATGGCGCACGTATGGGAAACGGCGCTCGGGAGACCGACGCAGCTGTCGCGCCGAGCAGCCCCGACGACACTCCATCGCCTTCCCCGGCGACGCACCGGGCGACCGATGCGCGTCCTTCCGACGGGTCCAGGGCCGCCGACGGGGACTCCCGGTCCGCTGCCGCCGCACCGGCCGGCGACGGCGCCGCATCGGACCCCCCGCGAGTGACCGCAGCCCTCACCGTGGAGGAACGCCACTCCACCACCGGGCCGGCCGCCGTACCCTCCGCCCGCCACGCCCCTCGCCGCTCCGCTGCCCGCAACTTCGACACCCTGCCGGCCCTGCCACCCCCCATCGCCGTCCGCTCCGCTCCCAGCCCTCTGCGCCCCCTCCGCTACGAACTCCGCCGTGCCGCCGGGATCAGCACCGGTTTCGTCGCCGGTGCCGTCGTGCTGCTCGTCTCCGCGCTCACCGCCGTACTCCTTGCCCGCATGGGTCACACCTCACAGGCACGGCTGCTGGCGGCGTGGCCCGTGGAGCTGCCGCTGCCGCCCGCGGCCCTCGGCGCCGGACTGCTCGGCGCGTTGGCCTTCGGGGACGAGTTCCGCCACCCTGCCCTGGCGGCGGACCGCGGCACCGTGCCCCGGCGGCTGGGGGTGCTCGTCGCCAAACTCCTCGTCGCCGCTCTCACCGCCTTGATGCTGGCCTTCCTGACGGTGGGCTGCGACGCCGAAATGCTCTATCTCGTCTACGGACGGGAGCTCGCGCAAGTTCCCGCGGACTGGCTTTCCATGAGTGCGAGTTGGCTGGGTCTCGTGGTCGGCTGTGCCTGGGCCGGTGTGCTGGCCGCAGGCGTGTTCCGGTCCACCACGGCGGGGCTGGCGGCGGTGGTCGCCGTGCCCGTCGTCGTCGTACCCGGCGTGCAGAAGGCATGGGAGAGCACGTCCGTGCGGGCCGCGGCCGGATTCTCGATGCGGCTCCGCGAGACGCTCCTGGTGCAGTGGCCCTTCGGGGGAGAGCGCTATCTGGTCGGCGCGACGCGTGTGATCGCCCATCCCGTCGGCGGGGCAATGGCGTTGTCCCTGGTGGCTCTGCTGTGCGCGTATCTGCTCACGACCCTGCGAAGCAGGGTTCGATGACGACCGTCCGGGACCCTTCCCGTCTCGGCATGTGCACAACTCCCCGGAGAAAGCCCATTTCTTTCCGATAAGGCGTCAATTGCGACGGGGTGAGCGATCACCCTTTCGTGTGCTTTTCACCAAAGACCTCAAGGGAGTTGGAGGCAACGCCGACAAAGGATCCGTGAGTACCCTTGCGCGCACCATGATGACCGCCGCCCGCTCCGCCGACTCCGGTCTGGCCGGCCCGGGCGAACTCGATCGCTATCCCTACGCCGAGGCCCCGGCGGCCGACCGCGTAGGAGCCCCCGTCTGGGAGGCCGCGGACCCCGAGCTGGGCCGTGTGGGCCGCCGTGCCGCAGGCAGCCGCGGACGCGGACTGCACGGCCAACTCGTCCAGCAACTGGGTCAGATGATCGTCTCGGGCGACCTTGGCGCCGACCGGCCACTGGTTCCCGAGGAGATCGGCCAGCGGTTCGAGGTGTCCCGCACCGTCGTCCGTGAGTCGCTGCGTGTCCTTGAGGCCAAGGGCCTGGTCAGCGCCCGGCCGAACGTCGGCACGCGTGTGCGTCCCGTGAGCGACTGGAACCTGCTCGACCCGGACATCATCGAGTGGCGGGCCTTCGGTCCCCAGCGTGACGATCAGCGGCGCGAGCTGAGTGAGCTGCGCTGGACGATCGAGCCGCTCGCCGCCCGCCTCGCCGCCGGCCACGGGCGGGCCGACATCCAGCAGCGACTGTCCGACATGGTCGAGATCATGGCGCACGCCATGGGGCAGGGTGACGCGCTCACCTACTCCCGCGCCGATGCCGAGTTCCACTCGCTGCTGATCCAGCTCGCGGGCAACCGCATGCTGGAGCACCTTTCCGGGATCGTGTCGTCCGCCCTGCAGGTCTCCGGTGGCCCGGTCACGGGCTGTGACCGACCGAACGACGCGGCGCTGGGGCATCACGGCAGGATCGTCGACGCCCTCGCCGCGGGCGACGGCACGGCGGCCGAGACGGCCATGCGGCAGCTGCTCATCGTGCATCCCGAGGTGGAGCGCGTCGTGCCGGCGCCGCGCGAACACTGACCGCACCCCGTGGGGGGACGGTCCGGGGATGCCTTCCCCCTCCCGCGCCGTTCTCGGCCGTTTCGCCCGCACTCCCGTCGGACCCCGCAGCACCCGTCCCGGGTCTGCGGGGTCCGACGGTCGAAGTGGCGGGATTCGGTTGCGAAGGTCCGGGTAGGTGTCACGGGTGACCTCCTATGCTCGTGTCTGACCGTTTTTGGGCGCTTACGGGGTGTGACTCGGGCCACGAAGATTGGGCGTAACGCTTGTGGAAACAACGCGATGACCTAAGAGGTAACAGCCGCAGAGGGAATACGGACGCCGTTCAAGGCGCTGTGCATCCTCCCGGCCCCCGCCCGCGCCGTCGGCCCACCCCGAGGCCGGTGGTCGGCTCTCGTCCGCTTGGACGGGGCCGGAAGCCGTTTTCCAACGTTCCGAGAGGTTGTTCGTGTCGGCCAGCACATCCCGTACGCTCCCGCCGGAGATCGCCGAGTCCGTCTCTGTCATGGCGCTCATTGAGCGGGGAAAGGCTGAGGGGCAGATCGCCGGCGACGATGTGCGTCGGGCCTTCGAAGCTGACCAGATTCCGGCCACTCAGTGGAAGAACGTACTGCGCAGCCTCAACCAGATCCTCGAGGAAGAGGGTGTGACGCTGATGGTCAGTGCCGCGGAGCCCAAGCGCACCCGAAAGAGCGTCGCAGCGAAGAGTCCGGCCAAGCGCACCGCCACCAAGACGGTCGCCGCGAAGACGGTGACGACGAGGAAGGCCACCGCCACCACCACGGCCGCCCCTGCCGTACCCGCTGTGGACGACCCCGCAGACGAAGCCGCCCCCGCCAAGAAGGCTGCTGCCAAGAAGGCGACGACCGCCAAGAAGGCGGTTGCGAAGAAGACCGTCGCCACCAAGAAGACGGTGGCGGCCAAGAAGACCACCGCCAAGAAGGACGACGCCGAGCTGGTCGAGGAAGAGGCCCTCGAGGACGCTCCCAAGGGCGACGAGCCCGAGGGCACCGAGAGCGCCGGCTTCGTGCTGTCCGACGAGGACGAGGACGACGCGCCCGCGCAGCAGGTCGCCGCTGCCGGCGCCACCGCGGACCCGGTCAAGGACTACCTCAAGCAGATCGGCAAGGTCCCGCTGCTCAACGCCGAGCAGGAGGTCGAGCTCGCCAAGCGCATCGAGGCCGGTCTGTTCGCCGAGGACAAGCTGGCCAACGCCGACAAGCTCGCGCCGAAGCTCAAGCGCGAGCTGGAGATCATCGCCGAGGACGGTCGCCGTGCCAAGAACCACCTCCTGGAGGCCAACCTCCGTCTGGTGGTCTCCCTGGCCAAGCGCTACACCGGCCGCGGCATGCTCTTCCTGGACCTCATCCAGGAGGGCAACCTCGGTCTGATCCGCGCGGTCGAGAAGTTCGACTACACCAAGGGCTACAAGTTCTCCACGTACGCCACCTGGTGGATCCGTCAGGCGATCACCCGCGCGATGGCCGACCAGGCCCGCACCATCCGTATCCCGGTGCACATGGTCGAGGTCATCAACAAGCTCGCGCGCGTGCAGCGCCAGATGCTCCAGGACCTGGGCCGCGAGCCCACCCCGGAGGAGCTGGCCAAGGAACTCGACATGACCCCGGAGAAGGTCATCGAGGTCCAGAAGTACGGCCGCGAGCCCATCTCGCTGCACACCCCTCTGGGCGAGGACGGCGACAGCGAGTTCGGCGACCTCATCGAGGACTCCGAGGCCGTGGTCCCGGCCGACGCGGTCAGCTTCACGCTCCTCCAGGAGCAGCTGCACTCGGTCCTCGACACCCTGTCCGAGCGTGAGGCGGGCGTCGTCTCCATGCGGTTCGGTCTCACCGACGGTCAGCCGAAGACCCTCGACGAGATCGGCAAGGTGTACGGCGTGACGCGCGAGCGCATCCGCCAGATCGAGTCCAAGACCATGTCGAAGCTGCGCCACCCGTCCCGTTCGCAGGTGCTGCGCGACTACCTCGACTAGGTCGTAGCCGTACGACGCCGAAGGCCCGGCTTCCCGAGGGGAGCCGGGCCTTCGGCGTGGGCGCGCGGGTGCGGGGCATCGGACGCTGAATCACTCTGGGTGTTCATCGACCTCTCCAGAGTGAGGAGCGCGCATGCGTCGTCCCCTTGTCCGGGCCTTGTCCCGGCCGTTGATCCTGGTGGCCGCGTTGGTGGCCATACCGTTGGCCTCCGCCGCCCCGGCGGCCTCCGACGGCGTCGTCGTGGGCGGTTTCCCGGTCGACGTCTCCCAGAGCCCGTGGGCGGTCGCGCTGTCCAGCCGTGACCGGTTCGGAGGTATGCGCTCGGGGCAGTTCTGCGGAGGCGTGGCGGTCGGCCCGTCCACCGTGCTCACGGCGGCCCACTGCCTGGGCGAGGACGTCCTGGGAGGGCCGCCGGGGCAGGTGACCGACCTGAAGGTCGTCGCGGGCCGCACGGACCTGTACTCGGACGCGGGGCAGGAAGTCTCCGTGCGCAGTGTCTGGGTGAATCCGGGCTACGACAGTGCCAGCAATGCCGGGGACTTCGCCGTACTCACCCTTGCGGGGTCGCTTCCGGCGGCGGCGGTCATCGGCATGGCCGCGGAGGGCGATGCGGCCTACGAGCCGGGCGCGGACGCCGTCGTCTACGGCTGGGGGGACATCACAGGCTTCGGCGCGTACGCCCACAGCCTGAGGGCGGCTAGCGTTCATGTGCTGGCAGACGAGCTTTGCGAGCAGGCCTATCCCGCTTCGGCCGACGGCATGTACGTCGCGCGGAGCATGGTGTGCGCCGGAGAGATACGGGGCGGCCGCGACGCCTGCCAGGGGGACAGCGGGGGACCGCTGGTCGCGCAGGGCCGGCTCATCGGGCTGGTGTCGTGGGGCAGCGGCTGTGGGCGGCCGGGGAGCCCGGGTGTCTACACGCGGGTGTCCGATGCCGTACGGACGCTGAAGTGGGACGTCGCCACCCGAGGGTCCCGCCAGGCCCCTGGTGGTGCCTGAGCGGGTCTTCCCTCGGCGAGGCTGACGCCTTCAGTCGGGCCTTAGAGCCCGCAAGAGCGGGCGGCCGCCCCTTGGAAGCAGGGACGGCCGCCCGTGTACCGGCCTATGCCGGTTCTGGCTCGTCGTAGACGCGTCGGATCAGCGCTCTTCTTCGGACGAGGACGCCGGCACGGTCGTCAGCCGCTCCGTCTCGTCCTGTATCTCAGCGGCGATCTTCTTGAGTTCCGGCTCGAACTTGCGGCCGTGGTGGGCGCAGAAGAGCAGTTCTCCGCCGCTGAGCAGGACGACGCGCACGTACGCCTGGGCGCCGCAGCGGTCGCAGCGGTCAGCGGCCGTCAGCGGGCTCGCGGGGGTCAGAACAGTAGTCACGTCGCCTCTTCTCTAGCTCGACGAGCTGTCGTACCAGGGTCAACATCCAACCAGCCCCAAAACGTTCCCGCTCGTGGCTTCTCCTCGAAAAAATCTTTCCCGAGGTGGCCGTCTGCTGCCGGTTTGGCGGCGAATGTGCCGTATTGCGTGGTCTATGGCTTACGGTTTCGCGCTGTCGGTCATGGTTCGATCCTCCCGGCTGGATTGCCGGTTTGTTCATGAGGACGTGCCCGGAGCCTAAATGGTTCATGCCTCGAAGGGAACGTGATATGTACTTCACTCCATCGAGGGATCGAACATGCATGCGACGCTCGACTAGGGTGAGTTCAGACGAGGGTGGCGTTACAACGGCTCTACCAGGCCTCGGTACCCTCTTGGCGGCAACCCAAGCCGCGCCCTTACCCAGAAGGGCCCCAACTGAAATTCAGCGAGGAGCGAACCGCGTGACCGCCGAAACGTCCGTGCCGTCCACAGCGCTGCTGGCAGGAGCAGACCGGGACGGTTCCAACTACACCGCGCGGCACCTGCTCGTCCTCGAGGGCCTCGAGGCCGTGCGGAAGCGCCCGGGTATGTACATCGGCTCGACCGACAGCCGTGGTCTGATGCACTGCCTGTGGGAGATCATCGACAACTCAGTCGACGAGGCCCTGGGTGGTTACTGCGACCACATCGAGGTGATCCTCCACGACGACGCCTCGGTCGAGGTCCGTGACAACGGCCGTGGCATCCCCGTCGACGTCGAGCCCAAGACAGGCCTGTCCGGCGTCGAGGTCGTCATGACCAAACTGCACGCCGGCGGCAAGTTCGGCGGCGGGTCCTACGCCGCCTCCGGCGGTCTGCACGGCGTCGGCGCCTCCGTGGTCAACGCCCTGTCCGCCCGACTCGACGTCGAAGTGGACCGGAGCGGCAACACGCACGCGATCAGCTTCCGGCGAGGAGTCCCGGGCGCCTTCGCCGCGGACGGCCCCGACGCCAAGTTCGAGACGGGCGGCCTGCGGAAGATCAAGAGGATCGCCAAGAACCGCACCGGCACGCGCGTGCGGTACTGGGCCGATCGCCAGATCTTCCTCAAGGACGCCAAGCTCTCCCTGGAGCACCTCCACCAGCGCGCCCGCCAGACCGCGTTCCTGGTGCCCGGCCTGACCATCGTCGTCCGTGACGAGTACGGTCTCGGCGAGGGCGGCAGCAAGGGCGAGGAGTCCTTCCGCTTCGACGGCGGCATCAGCGAGTTCTGCGAGTACCTGGCCACCGACAAGCCCGTCTGCGACGTCCTCCGCTTCACCGGGCAGGGCACGTTCAAGGAGACGGTCCCGGTCCTGGACGACCACGGGCAGATGACCCCGACCGAGGTCACCCGTGAGCTCGGCGTCGACGTCGCCATGCGCTGGGGCACCGGCTACGACACGACCCTCCGGTCGTTCGTCAACATCATCGCCACGCCCAAGGGCGGCACGCACGTCGCGGGCTTCGAGCAGGCGGTCGCCAAGACGATGAACGAGGTGCTGCGCGCCAAGAAGATGCTGCGCGTCGCCGAGGACGACATCGTCAAGGACGACGCCCTGGAGGGCCTGACCGCCGTCGTCACCGTCCGGCTGGCCGAGCCCCAGTTCGAGGGCCAGACCAAGGAGGTCCTCGGCACCTCGGCGGCCCGGCGCATCGTGAACACCGTGATCTCCAAGGAGCTCAAGGCGTTCCTGACCTCCACCAAGCGCGATGACGCAGCTCAGGCGCGGGTCGTCATGGAGAAGGCGGTCGCCGCCGCACGCACGCGTATCGCGGCCCGGCAGCACAAGGACGCGCAGCGCCGCAAGACGGCACTGGAGTCCTCCTCCCTGCCCGCGAAGCTGGCCGACTGCCGCAGCGACGACGTCGAGCGCAGCGAGCTGTTCATCGTCGAGGGAGACTCGGCGCTCGGCACGGCGAAGCTCGCCCGGAACTCCGAGTTCCAGGCACTGCTGCCGATCCGGGGCAAGATCCTCAACGTCCAGAAGTCGTCCGTGACCGACATGCTCAAGAACGCCGAGTGCGGCGCGATCATCCAGGTCATAGGAGCCGGCTCGGGCCGGACCTTCGACATCGACGCGGCCCGCTACGGCAAGATCATCATGATGACCGACGCCGATGTGGACGGCTCCCACATCCGCACGCTGCTCCTGACGCTGTTCCACCGCTACATGCGGCCCATGGTCGAGGCCGGCCGGGTGTTCGCCGCGGTGCCGCCGCTGCACCGCATCGAGCTCGTCCAGCCCAAGAAGGGCCAGGACAAGTACGTGTACACGTACTCGGACCGCGAGCTGCGCGACAGGCTCATGGAGTTCAAGAGCAAGGGCATCCGGCACAAGGACTCGATCCAGCGCTACAAGGGTCTCGGCGAGATGGACGCCGACCAGCTGGCCGAGACGACGATGGACCCGCGCCACCGCACCCTGCGTCGCATCAACCTCTCCGACCTGGACTCCGCAGAGCAGGTCTTCGATCTGCTGATGGGCAACGACGTGGCGCCGCGCAAGGAGTTCATCTCCAACTCGGCGGCGACGCTGGACCGGTCCCGCATCGACGCGTAGCCGCTGCGCTCGGCCCGGACGGGGCGTCTGGGCCGAGGCTGGTGCTGGATCCGCAGGGTTCGACGAGAGCGTCGGTTCGGTGGAGCGGCCGGGGCGGCGGAATGGCCTGGGTGCGGAATGGCCCGGGTGACGGATGGGCCGGTCGACCGCGAGGCCGGGTCGTTACGTCTCCGGCGATCCGGCGATCCGGCGATCCGGCGATCCGGCGATCCGGCGATCCGGCGATCCGGCGATCCGGCGGCCGGCGGCCGGGCGAAGTGGGGCCCGGCGGCCTGGGTTTCCGGCCTCCGTCATCCGGTCGGCGGTCCCTCCGCAGGCCTGCGGGCAGTGGTGTTCGGCTGGGTTCTCCACCCGTGGGTGGAGAACCCCGGCCTGCGGAGATCCACCCATGATCCACCCCAGCTCCGATCTGCGGAGCGGCGCGTTTCCGTAGCGTCGAAGGCGTCGGCAGCGCTCGCTGTCGGCATCCCCTTCCCGCACACGGAGGCTGTGATGTCCGGGCTCGTCAACGCACTGGTGATCGTGGCCGTGGCCGGCCTTGTGATCGCGCGGCAGTTCCGTGCAAGCCGTATCGACACGGACCGGCGCTGGTGGCTCCTGCCCGGGATCCTGGCCGTCATAGCGCTGCGCGAGCCCGGCCTGCTCGACGCCCGTCACCACACCACGGCGGCCCTGGTCCTCGGTGCCGAACTGATCGTCGGCCTGGCCATGGGAGCCGCCTGGGCCTGGACCACCCGTATCTGGGTGGAGCCGGACGGCTCGGTGTGGAGCAAGAGCACCAAAGCGAGCGCGGCTGTCTGGGGCGCCGGCATCGGTGTGCGGCTGGGCCTCTTCGCGATCGGTGCGCTGCTGGGCATCCACCAGGACAGCTCGGCCCTGCTGCTTGCGCTCGCGGCCACCCTCCTGGTCCGCTCAGGTGTGCTGATCTGGCGTGCACAGTCCCTGTCCCAGGCTCCCGTCCACGCCACGGCGTACGGTGACCACGTGCCCCGGTCCACGTGGAAGGAGCACGTGTGACGCAGAACCTCTGGACCCGCTGGCCCTCACGGGAAGCGCTGGGGCCCAAAGAGCTCTCGCGGCCCAGGCGGCTGCTGGCCTGGGCCGTAAGGCTCCTGGTGCTGGGCGCGCTGCTGTGGGGCGCCTTCCACGACAGCCGCGTCCACGGGTGGGTCGCGCTCGCCGGGGCCGGCGGAGTGCTCGCGGCAGGCGGGCTGGCCTGGGCTTTGTTCCGGACCACGCTCGATCATCGGCTGTGGGCGTCGCTGGCACTCGCCCTCATGCTGCTGGCACTGGCGGCCGGGGTGGAGAGCGTCGGATTTCGCTCCGCAGCCATAGTCCTGTGGTGCGGGTGCGCCATCGCAGCACTGGAGCGACTGCCTCTGGGAGCGGCGGTGCCGACGGCCTCGGTCGGATTCGCCGCCTTCGCTGTGGTCAACGACGACCCGGGGCCGACCTCGGCCGCCATCATCGGAGGCATGGCGCTGGCCGGATACGCACTGCGCCTGGACGCCGAGGCCAGAGGCCACGCACAGCGGCTGCTCGCCCAGGAGCGGGCGGCGCGCGCGGCGGAGGCGGAGTCGGCCGCACTCGCGGAGCGTGCCCGCATCGCCCGGGAGATCCACGACGTCCTGGCCCACAGCCTCTCGGCGCAGCTCGTGCACCTGGAAGCGGCCCGGCTGCTGATCGAGCGGGGCGCGGGCCGAGAACAGGTCCTCGAACGCGTGGTGGCGGCACGCGGAATGGCCCGCGACGGTCTCGAGGAGACCAGACAGTCGCTGTCCGCGCTGCGCGGTGAACTGACGCCGCTGGAGGACTTCCTGACCGACCTCGTCCGTGCGTCCGAGGGTGCGGAGGTCACCGTGAAGGGTGAACGCAGACCGCTGCCGGTCGAGGCCTCGCAGGCAGTGCGCAGGGTCGCCCAGGAAGCCCTGACGAACGCCCGCAAGCACGCACCGGGTGCGAAGGTCTGCGTGCGACTGGAGTACAGCCCGCGTGAAGTCACCCTGGACGTGCGGGACTCGGGGGGTTCGCCGGGCGAACTCGCCGAGGCGGGAGGCGGGTACGGTCTGCTGGGCATGCGGGAGCGCGCCGAACTGCTGGGCGGATCGCTCGCTGCCGGACCGGAGGAGGAAGGCTTCGTGGTGACGCTGAAGGTGCCGCTGTGACGGAGGAGCCGGAGCAGAAGCCGGCCAGGGTGGTGGTCGCGGACGATCAGACGGTCGTCCGGGAAGGCATCGTGATGCTGCTCGGGCTCCTGCCGGGAGTCGAGGTCGTGGGAGCCGCAGGGGACGGGGACGAGGCGGTACGGCTGGTCGGCGAACTCGCTCCCGATGTGGTGCTGATGGACCTGCGCATGCCCCGCTGCGACGGAGTGGAGGCCACTCGGCGCATCCGTACGGAGCACCCCGGTACGCAGGTCGTGGTGCTCACGACCTACGCGGACGACGAGTCCCTGTTTCCGGCGTTGAAGGCGGGCGCGCGTGGATACCTCACCAAGGACGCGGGCGGGGAGGAGATCGTACGGGCGGTGCACAGCGTGCTGTCCGGGGACGCGGGGCTGTCGCCGAGCGTCCAGCGCAGGCTGCTGGAGCGTCTGTCGGCGCCCCAACCGGAGCCGGCAGAGCCTGCTGTGCCGCCCGACGGGCTGACGACACGGGAGGTGGAGGTACTGATCCTGATCGCCGACGGGCTCAGCAACCCGGAGATCGCGCGCCGGTTGAGCGTGTCCACCGCGACGGTGAAGACCCACATCAACAACATCTTCTCCAAGACGGGACTCAATGGCCGTGCCCAGGCGGTGCGTTACGCGTACGGGAAGGGGCTGGTACGGCCACCCAGGGGGTGAATCGGCCCGTCGGTCACCTGAAGGGGTGAAGCGTGCGGGGAACAAGAGTCGGGGATCTTCCCGTTCTGTCCATCCTTGGGCATGCAGTCAAGCAACGGTCGTGTCCGCGTCGACGGGGACGGCCCCGAGACCGGCGGCCCCACGCCACATGCCCGCCAATACCACCGAGGCCAGGGTCAGACGTTCCTCGACACACCAGGAGACGATCGCTACGAGGACCCGTGGTATGGTGCGCTCGCCTCGGGCTGGGGCGAGTCGGTCGGCGTAGGTGCGCCCGTGGCCGAGGTTCCGGAGGCACGTCGGGAGCGGGAGACCGGAGCCGTGGCGGCGGCACAGGTCTACCTCGAAGTGCAGCGCAGCGCCGCGTTCCAGGAGGTGCGCAGCCGGTACCGGCGGTTCGCGGTGCCCGCCGTCGCCGGGTTCTTCATCTGGTATGTGGCGTATGTCGTGACCGCCACGACCGCGCCCGACTTCATGGCGCGGCCGGTGGCGGGCGCGGTGAACGTGGCGTTGCTCGCCGGGCTCGGACAGTTCCTCAGCACGTTCCTGCTCACCTGGGCCTACGCCCGGCACGCACGGCTGCGCCGGGATCGCGCTGCGCTCGATCTGCGTTGGGACACCCAGGAGTTGACGCGTGAGGCGACGGGCGGTGCGTCATGACCGGCGACCACCAGACCCCGGCGTTGCTGCTGTTCAGTGTCTTCGTAGCGGTCACGTTGGGCATCACGACCTGGGTGAGCCGCAACCGGCACGGTTCGGAAGAGGAGTTCTATGTCGGCGGGCGGCTGTTCTCCCCGATGGAGAATGGTTTTGCCATCGCGGGCGACTACATGTCGGCCGCCTCCTTCCTCGGCATCTCCGGGCTCATCGCGCTCTTCGGGTACGACGGCCTGCTGTACTCGGTGGGCTTCCTTGTGGCCTGGCTGGTGGTGCTGTTCCTCGTCGCCGAACTGGTGCGCAACTGCGGGCGGTTCACACTCGCCGACGTGGTCGCCGCGCGGATGAGCGAACGGCCGGTACGGATCGCCGCGGGAACTTCCTCGGTCACCGTGTCCGTTCTCTATCTGGTGGCGCAGATGGTGGGTGCGGGCAGCCTGGTCGCGCTGCTCCTCGGGAACACGGGAGAGGCGGCGCAGTCCTGGGCGGTCATCGGGGTCGGCGCGCTCATGGTCATCTATGTGTCGTTGGGAGGGATGCGGGCCACCACATGGATTCAGATCGTCAAGGCGGTTCTGCTGCTGGGCGGCACCATCACGCTCACGGTGCTCGTCCTGGTGCGCTTCCACGGTGACTTCGACCAGTTGCTGCGCACGGCGGCCGAGCGCAGCGGGCACGGCGCCGCGTTCCTGGCGCCCGGGTTGAAGTACGGCGGGGACTGGACCGCACGCTTCGACTTCATGAGCCTGGGGCTCGCCCTGGTGCTGGGTACCGCAGGGCTGCCGCACATCCTGTCCCGCTTCTACACCGTGCCGACCGCGCAGGCCGCCCGGCGCTCGGTCGTCTGGTCGATCGGACTCATCGGCGGCTTCTACCTGATGACCATCGTCCTGGGCTTCGGCGCGGCGGCGATCGTCGGCCCGGAGGCCGTGCGCGGTTCGAACGCGGCCGGGAACACGGCGGTTCCACTCCTGGCACTCGACCTGGGGGGCGGCGCCGACTCCACGGGTGGAACGGTCTTGTTCGCGGTCGTGGCGGCCGTCGCCTTCGCCACCATCCTCGCCGTCGTCGCCGGAATCACGCTCGCCTCCTCGGCGTCGGTGGCACACGACCTGTATGCCTCCCTGCGTCGCCGCCAGGCCAAGCCCCGCAGCGAGGTCGCGGTGGCACGGGTCGCCGCCGTGGGCATCGGCGTGGTCGCGATCGCCCTCGGCCTGCTGGCCCGCGACCTCAACGTCGCCTTCCTCGTCGGGCTCGCTTTCGCCGTCGCCGCGTCCGCGAACCTGCCGGTCCTGCTGTACTCGCTGTTCTGGCGGGGCTTCACCACGCGGGGCGCGGTGTGGGCGGTGTACGGCGGGCTGCTCCCGGCCCTGGCGCTCGTCGTGCTGTCGCCGGTGGTGTCGGGCAGCCCAGAGTCGCTCTTCCCGGACGTGGACTTTCAGTACTTCCCGCTGCAGAACCCGGGCCTGGTCTCGATTCCGTTGGGCTTCCTGGCGGGCTGGCTCGGCACGGTCACCTCGGCCGAGGTCGCCGACGAGGCCAAGTACGCGGAGACCGAGGTGCGGTCACTGACGGGGGCGGGTGCCGCGTAGAAGTGTGGCTTCGCCGCCGTACTGCGCATCGGGTCCTGGCTCGCGGTTACGGCGCCACCCAGGCATAGCGGTGTTCCGGGCGGCCCGTGTCGCCGTACTTGAGGGAGAGGTGCAGGCGGCCGGCCTGTTCCAGGTGGCGGAGGTAGCGCTGGGCGGTGGAGCGGCTAAGGCCGGTCTCGGCGGCGACCTCATGGGCCGACAGCGGGTGGTTGGCTCGATGCAGGACGGTGCAGATCAGGTCCGTGGTCGGTTCCGAGTGGCCGCTCGGCAGGCCGGGCGAGGTCGCCGTCGGCGCGGTGCGCAGGGCGCCGAAGATGCGGTCGACCTGCTCCTGGCCGGCGATGCCGTGGCCGCCGACCCGGTCGACAGTGCGGCGCAGGGCGGCGTACGAGTCGAGACGCGTGCGCAGCGCCGCGAAGGTGAACGGTTTGACCAGGTAGTGCAGGGCGCCCAGCCGCATGGCGGTCTGCACCGTGGTGACGTCGCCGGCCGCTGTGATCATGATGACGTCGGTGCCGTGGCCCTGCTCCCTCATGCGGTGCACGAGTTCGAGGCCGGTCCCGTCGGGAAGGTAGTGGTCGAGCAGGACCAGGTCGATGTTCCCGCGCTGCACGGCGGCGAGCGCCTGGGCGGCACTGTGCGCGCGGGCGGCCACCCGGTAACCGGGAACCTTTCCCACGTACTTGGCGTTGATCTCGGCGACACGGAAGTCGTCGTCCACCACCAGGACGTCAATCATGGGGCCCTCTCTCCGTGGCGGCCAGGCGGGCGTTAAGCCTGTGTTTCGGCTTCGCTGTTGTAGCGCGCGCAGAACGAGCACAACAGGCTTTTGCAAGCAAAAGAAGCGCATGCGCCCACAAGACTGATGCTGTCTCGCCGGTCACCTCTACGGTCCCGGGCCATGAGCGCACACACCAGCCCCGCCATCGAGCTGCGGGGTGCGAGCAAGGTCTTCAAGACCCCGTCGGGAGCCCCGCACACCGCTGTGCGGGAACTCGACCTCACCGTCCGGCAGGGCGAGTTCGTGGCCGTCGTCGGACCGACCGGCTGCGGAAAGTCGACCACGTTGACCCTGGTCAGCGGATTGGAAGAGCCCACCCAGGGCGAGGTGCTGGTCGCCGGGCAGCCCGTGCGTGGCGTCGGCGACAAGGTCGGTTTCGTCTTCCAGCAGGACGCGACGTTCCCGTGGCGGACGGTCCTGTCCAACGTCATGGCGGGCCCCCGTTTCCGCGGTGTGCCCAAGGCGGAGGCGAGGCGCAGGGCCCGCGAATGGCTGGCCCGGGTCGGACTCACCGCGTTCGAGGACCGCTACCCGCATCAGCTCTCCGGCGGTCAGCGCAAACGCGTCGCGCTCGCCGCGACCTTCGTCAACGACCCCGAGATTCTGCTCATGGACGAGCCGTTCTCCGCGCTCGACGTGCAGACCAGGGCTCTGATGTCGGACGAACTCCTCGAACTGTGGGAGGGCACGGGCGCGTCCGTCGTCTTCGTCACCCACGACCTGGAGGAGTCCATCGCGCTGGCCGACAAGGTCGTCGTGATGACCGCCGGCCCCGCCACCGTGAAGCACGTCTTCGACATCGACCTGCCGCGGCCACGCAGGGTCGAGTCGGTGCGTCTGGAGCCGAGGTTCATCGAGATCTACCGCGAGATCTGGGAGTCCCTCGGTGAAGAGGTCCGCATCACCCGTGAAAGAGGTGCCGCCCATGTCGCCTGACGTTCTCGAGCCGCCGCTGGTCGACACGGTCAAGACGGCGGACCGCGCCCACTCACGCGCGCGTGCCGCACGCAAGCGCAAGGTCGTCGTCGCAGCGTCCCGCGTTCTGCTGCTGGTGGCCGTGCTCGCCCTGTGGGAGGCGCTCGCCCGAGCCAAGGTCATCGATCCGTTCAACTTCTCGATGCCCACGAAGATCTGGGACCAGATCTACACCTGGGTGACGCACGGGACCGCGCTCGGCTCCCTGGGCGAGCAGATCTGGTACACGCTCTACGAGGCGCTGCTCGGCTGGATCATCGGAGTGGTCACCGGTGTCGTGTGCGGTATCGCGCTCGGGCGGATCACCTTTCTCGCCGACATCCTTGGTCCATACATCAAGGTGCTCAACTCCATACCCAGGATCGTGCTGGCCCCGATCTTCGTGATCTGGTTCGGTCTCGGCCCGGCCTCGAAGGTCGCCTCGGCCGTCGTCCTGGTGTTCTTCCCGGTCTTCTTCAACGCCTTCCAGGGCGCCCGCGAGGTCGACCGCAACCTCGTCGCCAACGCCCGCATTCTCGGCGCGAGCGACCGCAGGGTGACGCTCCAGGTGGTCATCCCGTCCGCCACCTCCTGGATCTTCACCAGCCTCCACGTCAGCTTCGGCTTCGCCCTGATCGGCGCCATCGTCGGCGAGTACATCGGCGCGACCAAGGGCATCGGCCTGCTCGTCGCACAGTCGCAGGGCACGTTCAACGCGGCCGGCGTGTACGCCGCGATGGTCATCCTCGCCGTTGTCGCGCTGGCCGCCGAGGGGCTGCTGACCTTCGCCGAGCGCCGCATCTTCCGCTGGAAGCCGTCGGCCTCCGACAGCTGACCCGTCGTTGAACGATCCCCTCTCCTCCCCCTCCCCGCATCGCCTCTCACAAGGACGTGAACCCGCCATGCGCACAACCGTCAGATACACCGCCCTGGCAGCCGCCGGCCTGCTCGCCCTCGCCTCCCTCACCTCCTGCGCCAACGACGCGGCCAGTACCGCCTCCACCGGCTCCGACAGCAAGGGCGACGGCAAGGGCACGAAGGTCAAGATCATGGTCGGTGGCCTGGACAAGGTCATCTACCTGCCCGCCATGCTCACCCAGCGCCTCGGCTACTTCGACGCCGAGGGACTCGACGTCGAACTGTTGAGCGAACCGGCCGGTGTGCAGGCCGAGACCGCGCTCGTCTCCGGCCAGGTCCAGGGCGCCGTCGGCTTCTACGACCACACTCTCGACCTCCAGGTGAAGGGCAAGGAGGTGGAGTCCGTCGTCCAGTTCTCGCACGCGCCCGGCGAGGTGGAGATCGTCTCCACCAAGGCGGAGGGCGACATCGCCTCGCCCAAGGACTTCAAGGGGAAGAAGCTCGGCGTCACCGGGCTCGGCTCCTCGACCGACTTCCTCACCAAGTACCTCGCCGTGAAGAACGGCGTGAAGGTCAGCGAGTTCACCCCGGTCGCCGTCGGCGCGGGGCCGACCTTCATCGCGGCGCTCCAGCAGGGCGCCATCGACGGCGGTATGACGACCGACCCGACCGTGGCGACGATCCTGGACAAGAAGGCCGGCAAGATCCTCCTCGACATGCGGACCCCGAAGGGCTCCGAGGAGGCGCTCGGCGGACCGTATCCGTCGTCAAGTCTGTACATGCAGACGGACTGGGTCAACGGTCACAAGGACACCGTCCAGAAGTTGGCCAATGCATTCGTCAAGACGCTCAAGTGGATGTCCACACACAGCGCGAGCGAGATCGCCGACAAGATGCCGGCCGACTACTCGCAGGGCAACAGCATGCTGTACTCGGTGGCCATCCAGAACACCCTGCCCATGTTCACCAAGGACGGCGTGATGCCCCAGAACGGCCCCGAGACCGTCGAGAAGGTCCTCAAGGCGTTCAACCCGAACATCCAGAACGCGGACGTCGACCTGAGCAAGACCTACACGACCGAGTTCGTGGACAAGGCGACGGGCTGACGGTCGAGTAGGCGGCGGCCCCGCATCCGTATCCAAGGAAGGGGCACGGTTCCTTCCCCCGCCCCCAAGAACCGTGCCCTCAGGCGCGGGTCGCCCACACGTAACGGTGTTCCGGGCGGCCCGCGTCGCCGTATTTCAGGGTCAGGCGGGCCCGTCCCGTGCGCTCCAGGAGCTTCAGATAGCGCTGGGCGGTCTGGCGGCTCACCCCGGTCCGGTCGGCGATCTCCTGGGCCGACAGCGGCCCCTCGGCGTTCATCAGGGACTGCCGCACGAGTTCGGCGGTGGTGGGGGAGTGCCCTTTGGGCAGACCGGGCTCCGAGGAGGCGGACAGCGCGCCGAAGATGCGGTCGACGTCGGCCTGTTCGGCCTCGCCGCCGCCGTCGAGGGTGCGGCGCAGATCGGCGTACGCCTCCAGCTTGGCGCGCAGCCCGGCGAAGGCGAACGGTTTCACCAGGTACTGCAGGGCGCCCTGGCGCATCGCGGCCTGCACGGTCGAGACGTCCCGGGCGGCGGTCACCATGATCACGTCGGTCTGGTGGCCGCGCCGGCGCATCTCCTGGACCATCTCCAGGCCCGTCTCGTCGGGCAGGTAGTGGTCCAGCAGGACGAGGTCCAGGTGCGGCAGCAGCTCCAGCTGGCGCAGCGCGTCGGCGGCGTTGTGGGCCTCGCCGGCGACGTGGAAGCCGGGCACCTTTCCGACGTAGGCGGCGTTGACCCGGGCGACCCTGGTGTCGTCGTCCACGACCAGGACCTCGATCATCGGGACTCCTCCTCGACGGCGCTCTTCGCCGGTGCGGCGAGGGCGGGTTCCAGTTCGGGCTCCGTCAGCGCCTCGGGCAGGACGACGGTGAACTCGGCGCCTCCGCCGGCGGCCTCGCCGACCGTGGCGCTGCCGCCCTGCCGCTCGGCGAGCCTGCGCACCAGGGAGAGCCCGATGCCGCGCTTGCCGTGCGCGGGCGGCTTCTTCGTGGACCAGCCCTCGGTGAAGACCAGCTCGCGCTGCTCGGCCGGGATGCCGGGGCCGGTGTCCCACACCCGCAGTACCGCGGCCCGGCCGTCCGCACGCAATTCGATCTCCACGCGTGCGTGCGGTGTGCCCGCGACGGCGTCGAGCGCGTTGTCCACCAGGTTGCCGACGACCGTGACCAGCCCGCGCGGGTCGATCAGACGGTCGGGCAGCCGGGTCCGGTCGGAGACCCAGAGGGCGACCCCGCGCTCCGCCGCGACGGTCGCCTTGCCGACCAGCAGGGCGGCGAGCAGCGGGTCCTCGATCTTCTCGGTCACCTGCTCCGAGGTGGCCCGGTGATCGCCGACCACCTCCCCGACGAACTCCACGGCGTCGTCGTACATCTCCAGTTCGAGCAGCCCCAGCAGCGTGTGCATGCGGTTGGCGTGCTCGTGGTCCTGGGCGCGCAGCGCGTCGATGAGTCCGCGCGTCGAGTCGAGTTCGCGGCCGAGCTGTTCCAGTTCCGTGCGGTCGCGCAGGGTGGCCACGGCGCCGCCGTCGTCGGTCGGCATGCGGTTGACGACGAGGACCCGCTGTCCGCGGACGGCGATCAGGTCGGTGCCGGTCACCCGGCCGGCCAGGACGTCGGCCGTGCGTCCCTCGCCGAGCGCCTGGTCGGGCGCCTCGCCCACCACCTCGTTCCCGATGCCGAGCAGGCGCTGGGCCTCGTCGTTGAGCAGCCGGACGCGGCCCGCGCGGTCCAGGGCGACCACCCCCTCGCGGATGCCGTGCAGCATCGCCTCGCGCTCGGCGAGCAGCGCGGAGATGTCGGAGAACGCCAGGTCGCGGGTCTGGCGCTGGACTCGCCGGGAGATCAGCCAGGCGGCCAGCGCGCCCACGGCGAGGGCGCCTCCGGCGTAGGCGAACAGCCCGGGGATCGCGTGGATGAGGCGGGCCCGCACGCTGTCGTACTCGATGCCGACCGAGACGGCTCCGATGATCTTGTCGTCGGCGTCGCGCAGGGGCACCTTGCCGCGGGCCGAGCGGCCCAGTGTGCCGCTGTCGATCTCCATGACCTCCTCGCCGGCCAGGGCCTGGCTCGGGTCTGTAGAGACATGGCCGCCGACCTGCGCGGTGTCGGTGTGCGACCAGCGAGTGCCGTGCAGGTCCATCACCACGACGTACTCGGCGCCGCTGGCCTTGCGGATCCGCTCGGCCTCCCGCTGCACGGGTCCGTCGACCGACGGCTGCGTGCTCTGGAGGTCCTCGGCGATCTGCGGCACCGCCGCGGTGGTCTGCGCGATGGCGAGCGCACGGCGCATCGCCTGGTCGTCCAGCTGAGCGCTGAGCGGCGCGAGGAACAGCCCGGTCGCGAGCACCACGACTCCCGCGGCGATCGCCAGCTGCATGAGCAGGAGCTGCGAGAACATGCGCCTCGGCATTCCGAGACGCAGGCGACGGGCGGGGGGAGTGGGGCTCATACCCAAGAAGGTACGTGGGTGGGCGGGCGCAGCCGTAGGGGTGGGTGAGGTGGATCTCTTGACCGACTCAAGAGGAAACGGTTCGGCCGTGTCCGCGCGGGGCGTGATCGAACCGTGTGCGAGGGCGGCTCAGCCCGCCGCTGCCGAGCCCGCCAGTTCGTGCAGGGCCACCACGTCCATCCGCGCGGGTGAACCGAGCACCGACGTGCCGCAGCTTTCCGGCCGGGGCGGCTGCGCGGCGCCCTGGGCCACGACGACCTGCCAGTGACGTCCGTCCGTGTGCGCGACGGTCACCTCCCAGCGCGGAGCGCCGCCGGTGGTCCGCACGATGCTCAGCACCTCCGCCGCGTCCTCGCCGGTCGCCGCCCGCACGGCCAGCTCCGCCGCCTGGCCGGGCCGTTCCCAGGCCGAGCTCCCGCGGCACCCCTCCACGACGATCCGCCCCTCCTGGACCCCGTGCAGGACCTCCTTGACGGTGTGGGCCTCGGCGCGGCCGTACGCGTATCCGTGCGGCAGGACGAGCAGGGTGGGAGAGAAACGATGACCCCCCAGATGGGTGACCTCCCAGGCGCCCTGTACCCCCGAGGCGGCGAGCTCCGCGGCCAGCGGACGGCCGAGGAGCGCGCAGCAGCGGTCGCGCTTGCCGTTGGTGCAGACGAGGGCCAGGGGGTCGCCGGTGTGGGCCCGGCCCCGGAGGGCGCTGTCGAAGGTGTGGTGCTCGCCCCGGCCGAGGGCGGCCATGTCGAGGTCGAGCAGCCGTCCGGGGTCGGTGGTCGTGGCGCTGTGCAGCCAGATGTTGCCCGGCGTGGTGTGGGCCGCGTACACGTGCCGTACGGGCGGCGGCATGCCCGGGTCGGCGTGCCGGCCGGGGCGGCGGATGAGCGCGATACGCACCCCCGTGTCCTTCGCCGCCGCCTCCAGGGCACGGCCCAGCGCCGGGTCGAGGTGGCTCGAAGTGAGTGCATCGGCTCCCCACGGACCGGGCTGCTCCAGCAGGAGCCAGGTCCTGGCGGTGGCCGCGGTGCCGGAAATGGGCTCGTCGAGGTTCCGCGAGACGGTCGCGCACGTACTCACAGAGGTGAGCCTAACCTGACTTGACGGCCGGCGACTTCCTATCGCGCCTGTGGAACGCTGTGGAGTCGCCGGGCCCGGGCTGTGCGTGCCGGCCGCACCCGAGGTCACACCGCGCGCGGTCCGGCCACCGCAGGATGCCTACTCCGGCAAGGGCTGTGGTGGCTTAGGGCCCACGTAGTGGCCGCTGGGCCGCATCCGCAGGGGGCGCTCGCCGTACTCCTCCAGGGCGTGGGCGATCCAGCCCGCCGTACGGGCGACGGCGAAGATCGTCTCGCCGGCCGAGGACTCCATGCCGCAGGACGCGGTGAGGACGGCGAGCGCCAGGTCCACATTGGCGTGCAGCGGTGCATGGCGGGCGGTCGTGGCGACGACGTCCCGGGCGGCGGCGAGGGCGGGTGCGGCTTCGGGAATGTCCTCCAAGAGGGCGAAGAGGGCACGCGCGCGTGGGTCCTCGCCGGGGTAGAGCGGGTGGCCGAGACCGGGAACGCGACGGCCGGCCCGCAGTTCCTCCGCGATCACCGGGACCGCGCTGCCGAGGTCGAGCACGTCGAGGAGCATCCGGTGGGCGAGCCCGCTCGCCGCGCCGTGCAGGGGCCCCTCGAGCACGCCGAGCCCGGCGGAGACGGCCGCGTAGGCGTGTGCGCGGGCCGACGCGGCGACGCGCACCGCGAGCGTCGAGGCGGCCAGGTCGTGGTCGACGAGCAGGCCGAGCGCCGTGTCGAGGACGCGCAGTTGCGCCGGTTCGGCTGGGCGTCCGCTGAGCCGGCCCCACAGGCGCAGGGCGAGGGAGCCCTCGTCGCGGTGGGTGGGCCGCTTCGGGGGCAGGGCGGCGACGAGGGTGGGGATCAGGATGCGAGCGGTGCCGAGGACCGCGTCCTCGGACAGGTCGAACCGCAGGGGGTCGACGGCCGCCGCGGCGACGGCGGCGACCCGCAACCGGTCGGTGGGGCCGGTGTGTTCGGGCAGCGCCTCGACGACACGGCGGGCGGCCGACACGGACGCCTCGGGCGCGGTGAACGTGACCCCGGGGCGCAGCCGGCCCGTCCAGAGCCACTCGGCGACCTCTTCGTAGGAGTGCCCGGAGACCAGGTCGACCGCGTCCACGCCTCGGAAGTAGTAGCGGTCCTTGTCGATGAACGTGACGTGTGTGCGTACCGACAGCTCCGCCCCGGACCCCGGACTCCCGCTGCTCTCCCGCCTGTTGCGGCGCGCCAGCGCGCCGACCTCCTGGGGGTCGAACGTGCTGCCCCGCCCGCCGGGCGTGCGCCTGCTGCTCAACTGGCCGCGGCTGACGTACGCGTACACGGTCTCGGGTTTCACCCCGAGCGCCTCGGCGGCCTCCTTGGTGCTCAGCCGTCGTTCGGGGTGGCCGGGGCCGGGTTCTTGATCGCGCATGGGGGTCACCGTATCCACCCGTACGAGGAAGGCCCGGCGTCGCGACGGGGCGAGCCGGGCCGGTTTCTCGGGAGGGCTAGAGGTCCGGAATATCGGCCTTTGCGCGCAGGAGGGTCTCGCGCGTGATGACGACAATGCGCTCGTGCTCACCGCGTGAGGCGTCGGAGGGAAGGCCGGGGTCCAGTGAATCCGTGGCATCCGTGCCGATAACTGCGAAATTGCCGTCGGCAAGTTCAAAAATATCGGGGCAATTCGCTCCGCTCGTGCTTCCCCGAGCGTGCGGAGATGCACCGATCCGACGGATGATCTGACTCACTGTTGCTTCCCTTGGGTCCGTTGGCTTTCGCACGACGACTACGCGGTGCAAGGCGGGCCCTGTGGGGTGCGCTCGTCATCCGGCGGCGTAGGCGACGATCTGGTGGGGTCCTCTACGCGATCAAGCGCGAGTCAACTCCCTGACGTCCCACTCAACTCTCAACTTCATCGGTTCGTTATGGGCCGTGGGTGTGAACTCCGGAAGCGGGGAGCGCGGCCGCGCGCGTGAGCCCTCGGCCTCCGAAGTGCGCCGAGTGCGTCGGGGCCGCGCTGCTTTCACGGAGTCGGCGGCTCGCCCACGACCCACCATTCGTCGGTGTCCGACTCCTCGAGTTGTGTCAGGAGTTCGTCCACCATACGGCCGAGTTCCGCTTCGTCCGAGCCGTCCGCAATGGTGGCCCGTTGATGTCTGGTCGCGTACCAGTACTCCCGTACGACGGGATTCTGCAGAATGCCCCGGATGTACCCGAAGAACTCTTCGCGGGAAATATTGCCGATCCGGTAATAAAACAGCGTGTTCGTGTAGAGGGCGTTGGCGTAGATGTACTGGCGCCGCTGCTTGGTGGAAACGGGTGCCTCGAAGAGGTCCAGCACCTCTGCCAGTTCGGGGTCGTCGATGGCTTTGCTCAGCAATTCCCAGTGCAGGCGTTGCTGGTTGGCCAGGTTGGTGTGCTGCTGGGAGTGGGCGGTGCGTTCCAGGTGTTCCAGTCGCACGCGGAGTGCCTCCAGCGCATGGCGTTGTGCCGCCATGGTGATCAGAGCACCGGCGGCCATGCCGACGGCCGCCGCGGCGGCTGCACCGAGTCCGCGTACCCCAAACCTCTGTGTGGCCATGTCAAGAACTCCCGATCGGGCGGCCGTGCGCCGGTCGTCGGGGTGCAGGTGGACGTGACGGGGACCGGCGAGCGGTGGGCGGCGCTTGCCGCCTCCCAGAGTGCCGAGCGGCTCTGATCGGCGGGGGAGGCGGAGGGGAGGCGCACAGAGGGAAGCGAGGGTCGCACGCCAGGGCGCCTTGCCACAGGTCTGCCCCGCAAATGCTGCTAACAAGCGTTCACTTCGCGGGGTTTCCTCCGGCTCGTATCCTGGGACCGCATTCATTCCTCGCACGCGCGCCCGGCCGCGAGCCGGTGCACGCGCGGCGTGTCAGAGAGGTCGCACGTGTCGCACAGCCGCAGTCCGCAGCAGATCCCGGTCGTCGTGCTCGCCGGATTCCTGGGCTCCGGCAAGACGACCCTGCTCAACCATCTCCTGCACCGCAGCGGAGGCAGCCGCATCGGGGCGATCGTGAACGACTTCGGCGCCATCGAGATCGACGCCATGGCCGTGGCCGGCGCGCTCGGCGACTCCACCGTCTCCCTCGGCAACGGCTGCCTGTGCTGCGCCGTCGACGCCAGTGAACTCGACGTCTACCTCGAACGGCTGGCCAGGCCTTCCGCCGGCATCGACGTCATCGTCATCGAGGCCAGCGGCCTCGCCGAGCCTCAGGAACTCGTGCGGATGGTCCTGGCCAGCGACCACCAGGGGATCGTCTACGGCGGGCTCGTCGAGGTCGTCGACGCCGCCGAGTTCGACGAGACCCGCGCGAAGCACCCCGAGATCGACCGGCACCTCGCCCTCGCCGACCTCGTCGTGGTGAACAAGCTCGACCGCGCGCCCGACGCCGACCGCGTCCTCGCGCTGGTCCGCTCCCTCACCGACCGGGCCGCCGTCGTACCCGCCACCTACGGCCGTATCGACGCCGAACTCCTCTTCGACTGCCGGCCGAGCGAGGAGCGCGTCGGGCAGCTCTCCTTCGACGACCTGCACGACCATGCCGGGGACGGTCACGCCGACCATCTCCACACCGCCTACGACAGCCTCTCCTTCCGCTCCGAAGTCCCCCTCGACCCGCGCCGGTCGATGGAGTTCCTCGACAGCAGGCCCGAGGGGCTCTACCGGATCAAGGGGTACGTCGACTTCGGCCCGCACGACCCGGCCAACCGGTACGCCGTGCACGCCGTCGGGCCCTTTCTGCGCTTCTACCCGGAGCCCTGGGCGGCCGCCGACGCCCGTCTCACCCAGCTCGTCCTCATCGGCTCCGGCATCGACACCGCCGCCCTCGCCAAGGAACTCGACGCGTGCACGAGCGACGCCCCGCACGCCGACGAGCACGGCATGTGGGGCGTCCTGCGCTACGTACAGGCTCCCGTCGAGGACGGGGACCTGCTGGATCCTCCGGACGAGGCCTAGACCGGCCCGGCCACCACCGACACCGTCTTCGCCAGCGACACGCCCGAACCGTCACGGCGTGGGTCCATCTCCGGGAGGTCGGCCGGCAGGCCGTTCTTCTGCGCCGCCTTGGCCGGGACGGGGCCCGCCCAGGCCAGCGACAGGCAGTCCTCGCCCTTGAGGAACCGCTGACAGCGCACACCGCCGGTGGCGCGCCCCTTGCGCGGATACTGGTCGAAGGGGGTGAGCTTGGCGGTCGTCTGGACGGAGTCGTCCAGGGTTCCGCGTGAGCCCGCGATGGTGAAGACCACCGCGTCCACCGCGGGGTCCACGGCCGTGAACGAGATCACCTTCGCGCCCTCGATCAGCTTGATGCCCGCCATACCGCCCGCCGGACGGCCCTGCGGGCGCACCTGCGCGGCCTGGAAGCGCAGCAGTTGGGCGTCGTCGGTGATGAAGACCAGATCCTCCTCACCGGTGCGCAGCTCGACGGCGCCGACGATCCGGTCGCCGTCCTTGAGGGCGATGACCTCCAGCTCGTCCTTGTTGGTCGGGTAGTCGGGCACGACCCGCTTGACCACACCCTGTTCCGTGCCCAGCGCCAGACCCGGGGACGACTCGTCCAGCGTGGTCAGACAGACCACCGTCTCGTCGCCCTCCAGGGAGACGAACTCCGCCAGCGGGGCGCCGCCCGAGAGGTTCGGCGCCGACGCCGTGTCCGGGAGCTGCGGCAGGTCGACGACGTTGATCCGCAGCAGCCGGCCCGAGGACGTGACCGCGCCGATCTCCCCGCGCGCGGTGGCCGGCACCGCCGAGACGATCACATCGTGCTTGGTGCGCCGGTCGTCCTCGTCCTGCGCGAAGGGCTCGCCGTTCGCCGTGCGGGCCAGCAGGCCCGTGGAGGACAGCAGGACGCGGCAGGGGTCGTCCGCGACCTGCAGGGGCACGGCGGTGGCCGTGGAGCCCGAGGACTCCAGCAGGACCGTACGGCGCTCGGTGCCGAACTTCTTCGCCACCGCGGCGAGTTCCGCCGAGACCAGCTTGCGCAGCTCCGCGTCCGAGTCCAGGATCCGGGTCAGCTCCGCGATCTCCGCGTTGAGCCTCTCCTTCTCCGCCTCCAGCTCGATGCGGTCGAACTTGGTGAGCCGGCGCAGCGGGGTGTCCAGGATGTACTGCGTCTGGATCTCCGACAGCGAGAAGCGCTCCATCAGGCGCTCCTTCGCCTGCGCGCTGTTCTCGCTGGAGCGGATCAGCCGGATGACCTCGTCGATGTCGACGAGCGCCGTCAGCAGGCCCTCCACCAGGTGCAGCCGGTCACGGCGCTTGGTACGCCGGAACTCGCTGCGGCGGCGCACCACGTTGAAGCGGTGGTCGAGGTAGACCTCCAGGAGCTCCTTGAGGCCCAGCGTGAGCGGCTGGCCGTCGACCAGCGCCACGTTGTTGATGCCGAAGGACTCCTCCATGGGCGTCAGCTTGTACAACTGCTCCAGGACCGCCTCCGGCACGAAGCCGTTCTTGATCTCGATGACCAGGCGCAGGCCGTGCGCGCGGTCGGTGAGGTCCTTGACGTCGGCGATGCCCTGGATCTTCTTCGAGCCGACCAGGTCCTTGATCTTGGCGATGACCTTCTCGGGGCCGACGGTGAACGGCAGTTCGGTGATGACCAGACCCTTGCGGCGGGCCGTCACCGTCTCCACCGCGACCGTGGCGCGGATCTTGAAGGTGCCGCGGCCGTTCTCGTAGGCGTCCCGGATGCCGGAGAGGCCGACGATCCGGCCGCCGGTCGGCAGGTCGGGTCCCGGGACGAACTTCATCAGGGCGTCCAGATCCGCGCCGGGGTAGCGGATCAGATGGCGGGCGGCCGCGATGACCTCGCCCAGGTTGTGCGGCGGCATGTTCGTGGCCATGCCGACCGCGATCCCTGACGCGCCGTTGACCAGCAGGTTCGGGAAGGCGGCGGGCAGCGCCACCGGCTCCTGCTCCTGGCCGTCGTAGTTGGGCGTGAAGTCGACCGTGTCCTCGTCGATCGACTCCGTCATCAGGCTCGTCGCCTGGGCCTGGCGGCACTCGGTGTACCGCATGGCGGCCGGCGGGTCGTCGTTGCCGAGCGAGCCGAAGTTGCCGTGGCCGTCGACCAGCGGCACGCGCATGGAGAAGGGCTGGGCCATGCGCACCAGGGCGTCGTAGATCGACGCGTCGCCGTGCGGGTGCAGCTTGCCCATGACCTCGCCGACGACACGGGCGCACTTCACATAGCCGCGCTCCGGGCGCAGGCCCATCTCGTTCATCTGGTAGACGATGCGGCGATGCACCGGCTTGAGGCCGTCACGGGCGTCCGGTAGGGCGCGGGAGTAGATGACCGAGTACGCGTACTCGAGGAAGGAGCCCTGCATCTCGTCGACGACGTCGATGTCGAGGATCCGCTCCTCGTACGAGTCGTCGGGCGGCGGGGTCTTCGTGCTGCGGCGGGCCATCGCTGCCGGCTCCTTGCTGGGGCGTGTGACGGGATCTGACGCGGACCATTGTGGACCGTGGCACTGACAGCGCGGGCGTGGACCCGGCGTGGGCGGTCCGGCCCCGCACGCAGAGGCACCTCCTCCACGGCTGCCCGCAGGCTACGCGATCTCGCTCTCGGCGTATGTCGCCCGGGAACTTCGCGGACCGTCCGCACGCTTGCATACAGTGGCAGGACCGGCAGGAAAACCGCGGTTTCGACGACCGCGTCCGCGATCGGAAGGGACGTACATGCCCATGGGTCACACCGCCACAGCCCAGGCAGGCTCCGGGGGCCTGACAGCGACCGAGCACCGCCTGGCCAACGGCCTGCGCGTGGTGCTCTCGGAGGACCACCTGACCCCCGTCGCGGCGGTGTGCCTCTGGTACGACGTGGGCTCGCGCCACGAAGTCAAGGGGCGTACCGGCCTTGCTCACCTTTTCGAGCACCTGATGTTCCAGGGCTCCGGCCAGGTCAAGGGCAACGGCCACTTCGAACTGGTCCAGGGCGCGGGCGGCTCGCTCAACGGCACCACCAGCTTCGAGCGCACCAACTACTTCGAGACCATGCCCACCCACCAGCTGGAGCTCGCTCTCTGGCTGGAGGCCGACCGCATGGGCTCCCTGCTCACCGCGCTCGACGACGAGTCGATGGAGAACCAGCGCGACGTCGTCAAGAACGAGCGCCGCCAGCGCTACGACAACGTCCCCTACGGCACCGCGTTCGAGAAGCTGACCGCTCTCGCCTACCCGGACGGCCACCCCTACCACCACACGCCGATCGGCTCCATGGCCGATCTGGACGCGGCGACCCTGGAGGACGCGCGGGCGTTCTTCCGCACGTACTACGCGCCCAACAACGCGGTCCTGTCCGTGGTCGGCGACATCGACCCGGCGCAGACCCTCGCCTGGGTCGAGAAGTACTTCGGCTCCATCCCCGGCCACGACGGCAAGCCCGCTCCGCGCGACGGCTCGCTGCCCGAGGTCATCGGCGAGCAGCTGCGCGAGATCGTCGAGGAGGAGGTGCCGGCCCGCGCCCTGATGGCCGCCTACCGACTGCCGCAGGACGGCACGCGTGCGTGCGACGCCGTCGACCTGGCGCTCACCGTCCTCGGCGGCGGCGAGTCCTCCCGGCTCTACAACCGCCTCGTGCGCCGTGACCGTACGGCTGTGGCGGCCGGGTTCGGCCTGTTGCGGCTCGCTGGGGCCCCCTCCCTGGGCTGGCTGGACGTGAAGACGTCCGGGGATGTCGAGGTGCCCGTCATCGAGGCGGCCATCGACGAGGAGCTCGCCCGGTTCGCCGCGGAGGGCCCCACGGACGAGGAAATGGAACGCGCCCAGGCCCAGTTGGAGCGCGAGTGGCTCGACCGGCTCGGCACGGTCGCCGGCCGCGCCGACGAACTGTGCCGGTTCGCCGTCCTGTTCGGCGACCCGCAGCTCGCCCTGACCGCAGTCCAGCGGGTGCTGGACGTGACGCCCGAGGAGGTGCAGGAGGTCGCCAAGGCCCGTCTGCGCCCCGACAACCGCGCGGTGCTCGTCTACGAGCCGACCGCCGCCGAAGCCCCCGCCGACCAGGACGAGAACGAGGAGGCGGCCCGGTGACCGAGCTCGCCACGATGGACTTCCACCCCCAGCCCCGGGCCGGCGAGGCCAAGCCGTGGGCGTTCCCGGCGCCCGAGCGCGCCGCGCTCGCCAACGGTCTGACGGTCCTGCACTGCCACCGCCCCGGCCAGCAGGTCGTCGCCGTCGAGATCCTCCTCGACGCGCCGCTGGACGCCGAACCGGCCGACCTCGACGGCGTCGCCACGATCATGGCGCGCGCGTTCTCCGAGGGCACCGACAAGCACTCCGCCGAGGAGTTCGCCGCCGAGCTGGAGCGCTGCGGCGCCACCCTGGACGCGCACGCCGATCACCCCGGCGTCCGGCTCAGCCTCGAAGTGCCGGCCTCGCGCCTGCCCAAGGGCCTCGGCCTCCTCGCCGACGCCCTGAGGGCGCCCGCGTTCGCCGACAGCGAGGTCGAGCGCCTCGTCCGCAACCGGCTGGACGAGATCCCGCACGAGCTGGCCAACCCCTCCCGGCGCGCCGCCAAGGAGCTCTCCAAGGAGCTGTTCCCGGCCACCGCGCGCATGTCCCGCCCGCGCCAGGGCACGGCGGAGACGGTCGAGAAGATCGACTCCGCGGCGGTGCGCGGCTTCTACGAGAAGCACGTCCGCCCCGCCACGGCCACCGCCGTGGTCGTCGGCGACCTCACCGGCGTCGACCTGGACGCGTTGCTGAGCGACACCCTGGGCGCCTGGACGGGCTCCTCGGCCCAGCCGCGGCCGGTGCCGCCGGTGACCGCCGACGACACCGGCCGGGTCGTCATCGTGGACCGTCCCGGCGCCGTCCAGACGCAGCTGCTGCTCGGCCGTATCGGCGCCGACCGGCACGACCGCGTGTGGCCCGCGCAGGTGCTCGGCACGTACTGCCTCGGCGGCACCCTCACCTCCCGCCTGGACCGCGTCCTGCGCGAGGAGAAGGGCTACACGTACGGCGTCCGCGCCTTCGGGCAGGTCCTGCGGTCCGCCCCGGACGGCTCCGGCGCCGCGATGCTCGCCATCAGCGGCTCCGTGGACACCCCGAACACCGGTCCCGCCCTCGAGGACCTCTGGAAGGTGCTGCGCACCCTCGCCGCCGAGGGGCTGACCGACGCCGAGCGTGACGTCGCCGTGCAGAACCTGGTCGGGGTGGCGCCGCTGAAGTTCGAGACCGCGGCGGCCGTCGCGGGCACGCTGGCCGACCAGGTCGAGCAGCACCTGCCCGACGACTTCCAGGCGACGCTGTACCAGCAGCTCGCCGCGACCGGCACGGTGGAGGCCACCGCGGCGGCCGTGAACGCCTTCCCGGTGGACCGGTTGGTGACCGTTCTGGTGGGCGACGCGGCCCAGATCAAGGCGCCGGTCGAGGCCCTCGGCATCGGCGAGGTGAAGGTCGTGTCCGCGGAGTAGGCCGCGGAGCAGTCACGGAGCGGACCCGGCAACGGCACGCGCGTGTAGGGGCCCTGGTCGACGGAAGCGTCACCAGGGCCGCTAGATGTCCGAATTGGGGCGGAGGTTGCCTGTCTGCCCTGTGGGATGCGCTACAAAAACCGGGATTCGTTTGAGGATTGAAACCGGCCCCGCTTAGCTTCGTGCGGGCTGTTCGTCAGGCAGTGCGCCGCAGCCGCGGCACCGGACAGTCATCGCCGAGTCCCCGTACGGCGCGAGCCAGGGGAGCCGGGGACCCACTTGTGAAGTCCCTGGGGTGAATCGGACGCCCGCGTGAACGCGAGGGGGTCCGTAGGAGACCTTCCTGCTCCGAACCCGTCAGCTAACCCGGTAGGCGAGAGGGAAGGAAAGGACACCCCTGTCTTGGCGATCACCTACGCCACCGGGAAGCACCGTCGGCCCAGCCGGATGCAGCGGACCACTGTTCGCGCGGCGGGTGTCGCGGCGCTCACCACCACCGGTGTCATGGCCACCGTCGCCTCCACTCCGGCCCTCGCCGCCGAGCCCACGCCCGAGCAGACCGGGCTGATCCCCGTCGTCACGGTCGGCGAGTCCGTCGCCGAGCAGCTCGACGACCAGGTCGCCGTGCAGAAGCACGCAGCCTTCGAGCAGGCCGCCCGCGAGGCCGCCGCCAAGAAGGCGGTGGAGGAGCGCGAGGCACGCGTGCGTGCCGCCCGCGAGGCCGAGCGCAAGCGCCTCAACGCCTTCGTGCTGCCGATCACCGGCTCCTACGTGTCCACCGGCTACCAGGCCAGCAGCTCCCTGTGGTCCTCCGGCAGCCACACCGGCATCGACTTCCACGCGGCCAGCGGCACCACCGTGCACGCGGTCGGCCTGGGCACCGTCGTCGAGGCCGGCTGGGGCGGGTCGTACGGCTACGAGGTCGTGATCAAGATGAACGACGGGACGTACACCCAGTACGGTCACCTGTCGTCCATCGAGGTGTCGGTGGGGCAGCAGGTCACCCCGGGCCAGCGGATCGCCCTGTCCGGCGCGACCGGCAACGTCACCGGCCCGCATCTGCACTTCGAGGCCCGCACCACCGCCGAGTACGGCTCGGACATCGACCCGGTCGCCTACCTTCGCAAGCACGGCGTGAACGTCTGACGACGCACGGCGACAGATCGTTCGGCCCCGGCCCTCCCGGCCGGGGCTTTCGTCGTTTTCGAGATCCTGTTGTCCAAAAAATATGCACGGATTCCAGTCCGCCATCGGAAATTCCCGCTGATTGCAATAGAGTCACGGAACACACGTCAATCGTCGACGTTTCACGGGGATTAAGGCGGAGGTCCGTCATGCGTATTCCGGCGCACTCGGTGTGCACGGCCATCCGGGACGACATCGTCGCGGGTGTCTACGAGCGCGGCAGCCGCCTCACGGAGGAACTCCTCGCCCGCCGCTACGGCGTTTCCCGTGTGCCCGTCCGGGAGGCGCTGCGCACGCTGGAGGCGGAGGGCTTCGTGGTCACGCGGCGGCACGCGGGCGCGTGCGTCGCCGAGCCGACCGAGCAGGAGGCTGCGGACCTGCTGGAGATGCGCATGCTGCTGGAGCCGCTCGGCGCCTCCCGGGCCGCCCAGCGGCGCACCGAGGCCCATCTGAAGGTGCTGCGCGGTCTCGTCCGGCTGGGCCAGGAGCGGGCCAGGAGGGGCAACAGCGAGGATCTGCGCTCCCTGGGGGGCTGGTTCCACGAGACGCTCGCCCAGGCCTCCGGAAGCCAGGCCCTGACCTCGATGCTCACCCAGCTGCGCCACAAGATCGCCTGGATGTACGTGGTGGACGCTCCGGCCGACCCGGTGGAGTCCTGGGGGGAGCACGGCGCGATCGTGGACGCGGTGGCGCGCGGCGACGGGGAGCGCGCGCGTGCGGTCACGGCGCTGCACACCGAGCGCGCGACGGCCGTGCACCGGCTGCGCTTTTCCGGCGGAGTGGAGCGCGTCGACCGTGTGAGGACTTCGCAACCTCCCGTAAACATGACGGGTCTGCGGCATTAACACGGGGGCCGTATACAAAGAGGAGTTAATTCGTGGGGCGCTATTTCTGCTGCCCATAAGCGGGAAATTCAAAGGGCTCGCCCGACAATTCGGACGAGCCCTTCGGTGTTGCGGGACGACGACTTTAAGGCAGCGCGCCGTCAGGGTTTTCAGACGGTCTCGGGGAGCTCCTCGAGACCCTCGGCGACCAGCTTCGCGAGCCGGTCGAGGGCAGCGTCCGCGCCCTCGGCCTCGGACGCGAGGACGATCTCCTCGCCGCCCTTGGCGCCCAGGCCGAGAACGGCCAGCATGGAGGCCGCGTTGACGGGGTTGCCGTCGGCCTTGGCGATCGTCACGGGGATACCTGCGGCCGTGGCGGCCCGGACGAAGATGGAAGCGGGGCGGGCGTGAAGGCCCTCGGCCCAGCCGACGTTGACGCGGCGCTCAGCCATGTGATGCTGCCCTTCAGTGTCTCAGGTTGTCTAGACCAGTGTTCCACACGTGAAGCGTGGGAGGGACGGTCCATGCGTCCCGTCCCGACGTGGTCGTCGGATCGCGGCCTCGATCCGACGTGCGTCCTCCACAGACTGCCTCGCGCCGTTGTCGTACGCGAGCCGTACTCTGGGCCCCATGCAGAGCGCGTCGGACCGGCACGAGTACCCCGCCCACTGGGAGGCCGACGTGGTGCTGCGCGACGGCGGCACCGCACGCATCCGCCCCATCACCGTTGATGACGCCGAGCGCCTGGTCAGCTTCTACGAGCAGGTCTCGGACGAGTCGAAGTACTACCGCTTCTTCGCGCCCTACCCGCGCCTGTCCGCAAAGGACGTCCACCGCTTCACGCACCACGACTTTGTGGACAGGGTGGGACTCGCGGCCACCATCGGCGGCGAGTTCATCGCAACCGTACGCTATGACCGGATTGGTGCCGACGGCATGGCTGCCTCCGCGCCCGCCGACGAGGCCGAGGTCGCCTTCCTCGTGCAGGACGCCCATCAGGGGCGCGGTGTCGCCTCCGCGCTCCTCGAACACATCGCGGCCGTGGCACGCGAGCGTGACATCCGCCGCTTCGCCGCCGAGGTGCTCCCCGCCAACACCAAGATGATCAAGGTGTTCACGGACGCCGGCTACACCCAGCAGCGCCATTTCGAGGACGGCGTCGTCCGCCTGGAGTTCGACCTCGAACCCACCGAGCGCTCCGTCGCCGTGCAGCGCGCGCGGGAGCAGCGTGCCGAGGCCCACTCCGTGCGACGACTGCTGACGCCCGGCTCGGTGGCCGTCGTCGGCGCCGGCCGCACCCCGGGCGGCGTCGGCCGGAGCGTCCTCGGCAACCTCCGGGAAGCCGGCTTCACCGGCCGCCTGTACGCCGTGAACAAGGCCTTCCCCGAGGACCTGAAGGAACTCGACTCGGTGCCCGCGCACCGCTCGGTGCGCGACATAGCCGAACCCGTCGACCTCGCGGTCGTCGCCGTCCCGGCCGAGCAGGTGCCCGAGGCCGTCGCCGAGTGCGGCGAACACGGCGTGCAGGGACTCGTCGTCCTCTCCGCCGGTTATGCGGAGAGCGGTCCCGAAGGGCGCGAGCGCCAGCGCGAACTCGTCCGGCACGCGCGCGCGTACGGCATGCGGATCATCGGCCCCAACGCGTTCGGGGTGATCAACACCTCCCCTCAGGTGAAGCTCAACGCCTCACTCGCCCCGGAGATGCCGAGGCCCGGCCGGATCGGCCTGTTCGCCCAGTCCGGGGCCATCGGCATCGCCCTGCTCTCCCGGCTCCACCGGCGCGGCGGCGGCGTCACCGGAGTCACCGGCGTGTCGACCTTCGTCTCCTCCGGCAATCGCGCGGACGTCTCCGGCAACGACGTCCTCCAGTACTGGTACGACGATCCCGACACCGACGTCGCCCTGATGTACCTGGAGTCCATCGGCAACCCGCGCAAGTTCACCCGCCTCGCACGACGCACGGCGGCCGCCAAGCCCCTGGTGGTCGTCCAGGGCGCCGGTTCCGCCCCCCAGGGGCACACCGTGCGGGCGACGCGGCTGCCCCACGCGACGGTGTCGGCGCTTCTGCGGCAGGCCGGCGTGATCCGGGTGGACACCATCACCGAACTGGTCGACGCCGGCCTGCTGCTGGCCCGCCAGCCGCTGCCGACGGGACCGCGGGTCGCGATCTTCGGCAACTCCGAATCGCTGGGGCAACTGACGTACGACGCCTGCCTCTCCGAGGGGCTGCGTCCGCTGCCCCCGCTGGACCTGACGACGGAGGCGTCGGCGGAGGACTTCCACGCCGCACTGGCGCGGGCGCTGGCCGACGAGACGTGCGACGCGGTGGTCGTGACGGCGATCCCGGCGATCGGCGAGGCGACGCCCGGGGACGGGGAACTCGCCCAGGCCCTTCGCTCGGCCGCGGCCGCGGCGCCCGCCAAACCGGTGCTCGTCGTGCACGTGGAACTCGGCGGCCTCGCGGCGGCGCTGTCCGCCGCGACGAGCACCGCACCGCGCACGGAGACGACCCCACGCGCGCGCGGGGCGACGCAGGACGCCGGGACACCGCAGCCCGCCGCCGTCGAGGCGCCCGAGGGAGCACACCTCATCCCCGCCTACCCCGCCGCCGAACGCGCCGTCCGCGCCCTCGCCGAAGCCGTGAAGTACGCCCAGTGGCGGCGCGAGGCGGCCGACCCCGGCAAGGTGCCCGAGTACGAGGACATCGACGAGAAGGGCGCCGCCGAACTGATCGGCGGGCTCCTCGCGCGCGGGCAGGGCCTCACCCTCGGCACCGAGGAGACCTGCGAGCTGCTCGGCCGCTACGGCATCCGCACCCGCCGGGCGATCCCCGCGCCCACCCCCGACGGGGCCGCGCGGGCCGCAGACGCCCTGGGCTACCCCGTCGCCCTCAAGGCGACCGCCCCGCACCTGCGCCACCGCGCCGACCTGGGCGGCGTCCGCCTCGACCTCGCCGACGAGGAGCAACTGCGCAGGGCGTACGCCGAGTTGACCGAGCTCTTCGGCAGTCCGGAGGAGCTCCGCCCGGTCGTCCAGGCGATGGCGCCGCGCGGGGTCGACACGGTCCTCCGCGCGGTCATCGACCCGGCGGCCGGCGCCGTGCTCTCCTTCGGGCTCGCCGGGGCCGCCTCGCAGCTGCTCGGGGACATGGCGCACCGGCTGGTCCCGGTCACCGACCGCGACGCGGCCTCGTTGATCCGCTCGATCCGGACCGCCCCGCTCCTCTTCGGCTGGCGCGGCTCGACGCCCGTCGACACCCCCGCCCTGGAGGAGCTGCTGCTGCGGGTGTCCCGGCTGGTCGACGACCACCCCGAGGTCGTCGCGGTCACACTGGAGCCGGTCGTCGTCGCCCCGCACGGACTGAGCGTCCTGGGCGCGTCCATACGCCTCGCGCCCCCGCCCGCGCGCGACGACCTCGGACCGAGGACCCTGCCGACGTACTGAGGCGAGCGTTCGGGTCGGCGGCCCGGGCCGCCGACCTCGCCTTCCAGGGGAGCCTGATCGCGCTGTGCCGGCGTCCGGCGTCCCCGGCGGCCACCTCCTTCCTCCCCTCTGCGCTGCTCGGCGCCTTCTTCGCTTCCCGTGCTCCGGGAGCCCCCGCCCGACGGGCTGTCGCGGCTGGACCGGCTCCCCGGCAAAGGTGCCCCGGCAAAGGCCCCCCGGAAACGCCCCCGGCGAACGCCCTTCCGTAGTGGTCGAGTTCGAGGCGGACACGGGCGGGCCGGAACCCGTCTCCTGCCTCGTGCCGGCCGACCGGCCGGAGATCGTCCGGGAGCTCGTTCTCCGGCACGCGCGCGGGGGCCCGGAGCCCGGGCAGCGTGTCGCACCGCGGGCGCGGCCTCCACAGCGGTGACGGATGGGCCCGAGGACGCCGCCGGCCCACCGAAGCGGTCGTGGACCGGTGCCTCGCAGTCAGTGGGTCCCCGTAGGATGGAGGGCATGGCCAAGACCAGTACGACGACCCAGGGGCTGCGCGCGGCGATCGAGCGCAGCGGCTACTACCCGGCCCTCGTGGCCGAGGCGGTGGAGGCCGCCGTGGGCGGCGAGCCGATCCGGTCGTACCTGGTCCACCAGGAGACCACGTTCGACCAGAACGAGGTGCGCCGGCATGTGACCGTGCTGGTCCTCACCGGCAACCGCTTCATCGTCAGCCACACCGACGAGCAGGCCGCCGACACCACCTCCCCGACGCCGTACGCCACGACGTCCACCGAGTCGGTGAAGCTCGGCCGGATCTCCTCGGTCGTCCTCAGCCGCGTGGTCGCCAACCCGGAGTCGTACGCGCCGGGCACCCTGCCGCGCGAGGTCGTGCTGACCATCGGCTGGGGCGCCGTCTCCCGCATCGACCTGGAACCGGCCGCCTGCGGCGACCCGAACTGCGACGCCGATCACGGCTACACCGGCAACTCGACGGCGGACGACCTCAGCCTGCGCGTCAGCGAGGCGGGGGACGGCCCGGAGACGGTGCGCCAGACGCTCGTCTTCGCACAGTCGCTCTCCGAGGCCACCGCGGACGTAACCCGCTGATGGCGCAGTCCACCCACTGGGACTTCCCCGAACCCCTCGCCGTCGGCTCCGCCCCCGTCCCCGAGTACGGCTCCGGCTCCCTCGCCGACCTGCTGCCCACGCTGGCCGCGGGCATGGGCGTACCCGGCACGACCGCGGCGATCGGCGAGCTGGCCCCGGCCGACCGCAACTGCGTCTTCCTGATCGACGGCCTCGGCTGGGAGCAGATCAAGGACCACCCCGAAGAGGCGCCGTATCTGCACGCGCTCCTCGGCAGCTCGCGCGGCGGCACCGGACGTCCGCTCACCGCCGGCTACCCGGCGACCACCGCGACCTCCCTCGCCTCCGTCGGCACCGGACTCCCGCCCGGCGCGCACGGCCTGCCGGGCTACACCGTGCGCAACCCGGACACCGGCGCGCTGATGAACCAGCTCCGCTGGCAGCCGTGGACCTCGCCGACCGACTGGCAGCCGTATCCCACGGTCTTCCAGCTCGCCCACGAGGCGGGTGTGCACGCCGCCCAGGTGTCGTCCCCCACGTTCCAGAACACCCCGCTGACCAAGGTCGCGCTCAGCGGCGGAACGTTTCACGGGCGGCTGACCGGCGAGGAGCGCATGGACCTCGCCGCCGAGCAGCTCGCCGCGGGCGACCGCTCCCTCGTCTACACGTACTACGCCGAACTCGACGGCGCCGGGCACCGCTACGGCGTCGCCTCCGACACCTGGCGCGGTCAGCTCATGTACGTCGACCGGCTCGTCCAGCGCCTCGCCGAGCAACTGCCGTCGCGCAGCGCGCTCTATGTCACCGCCGACCACGGCATGGTCGACGTGCCCTTCGACGACGAGCACCGCATCGACTTCGACGCGGACTGGGAACTGCGCGCCGGGGTCGCCCTGCTGGGCGGCGAGGGCCGCGCCCGCCATGTCTACGCCGTGCCGGGCGCCGAGAACGACGTCCTGACCTGCTGGCGCGAGGTGCTCGGCGAACAGTTCTGGGTGGCCTCCCGGGACGAGGCGATCGCCGCGGGCTGGTTCGGACCCCAGGTCGACGAGCGGGTGCACGCCCGCCTCGGCGATGTGATCGCGGCCGCCCGGGACGACGTCCTGATCATCGCTTCCGAGCGGGAGCCCAAGGAGTCGGCGATGGTCGGCAACCACGGTTCGATGACCCCTGCCGAGCAGCTGGTGCCCCTGCTCGAAGTACGCTCCTGAGGTCCCGGAACCCTCCCAGAACCGTTTCTGCTCCACCGCTGTCCCACCCCTGCTCCGCCCCTGCTCCGCCCTTGATCCACCTTCACCGAAAGGCGTTCGACTCCCCATGCCCGAGCTCGTGTTCTTCTCCGGAACCATGGACTGCGGGAAGTCGACGCTGGCTCTCCAGATAGAGCACAACCGCTCCGCGCGCGGGCTGCAGGGCATGATCTTCACCCGCGACGACCGGGCGGGCGAGGGCAAGCTGTCCTCCCGGCTCGGCCTGGTCACCGACGCGGTCGAGGTCGAGGACGGTCAGGACCTGTACGCCTCCCTCGTCGACCACCTCTCGCAGGGCGGCCGCGCGGACTATGTGATCGCGGACGAGGCGCAGTTCCTCGCCGAGGAGCAGATCGACCAGCTCGCGCGCGTGGTCGACGACCTGGACATCGACGTCTACGCCTTCGGTATCACCACCGACTTCCGCTCCAAGCTGTTCCCCGGCTCCCAGCGGCTCGTCGAGCTCGCCGACCGCGTGGAGGTCCTCCAGGTCGAGGCCCTGTGCTGGTGCGGCGCCCGAGCCACGCACAACGCACGCACGGTGGGCGGGGTGATGGTCGTCGAGGGCGCGCAGGTCGTCGTCGGCGACGTCGACCAGGCGGACACGGTCGGCTACGAGGTGCTGTGCCGACGCCACCACCGGCGTCGTATGACCTCGGCGTCGGCCCGGGCGGCAGCCCTGTCGCCGGACGTGCTGCCGGTGCAGCAGGTCTAGGACCGGCTCCGGGAACCGCCCCTCACCGCACTCCCTGGAGCAGGGAGAACCGGGCCCCCTCGGGGTCGGCCACGGTCGCCACGCGCCCGTGCGCGCTGTCCCGGGCCGGCTCTAGGACGTGCCCCCCGAGGCCGACGACCTGGGCGAGCGCCGCGTCCGTGTCGGCCACCTCGAAGTACGTCGTCCAGTGCGGCCCCTGGTCCCGGGGCAGTGCGGGCCCCACGCCGTGGATGCCGGCGACCGGGCGGCCGGCGACGTTCAGCGTCACGTAGTCGAAGTCGGCGGACACGGCCGCCTCCTCGTCGTAGCCGAACACCGTCTCGTAGAACTTGCGGACGCCCGCGGTCTCGAAGGTCGTCAGCTCGTACCAGGCGGGGGTGCCGGGCACGCCGGTGATGCCGGTGCCGATGTGGGCCGCGGCCTGCCAGACGCCGAAGACGGCGCCGGAGGGGTCGGAGCCGATCGCCAGGCGTCCGGCGGCGGAGGCGTCCAAGGGGCCGACCCCGATCGTGCCGCCGCACAGCCGGACCGTTTCGGCGGTCGTGTCCACGTCGTCCGAGGCGAGATAGGGCGTCCAGGCGACGGGCAGATGGCGGTCCGGGGCCAGTTGACCGATCCCGGCCACCTCCTGTCCGTCGAGCAGCGCCCGCATGTAGGGGCCGAGCTGATGCGGACCGGGCTGGAACTCCCAACCGAACAGCCCACCGTAGAAGTCCTGCGTCGCGGTCAACCCGTGCGCCATGAGACTCACCCAGCAGGGTGTACCGGGTGCATACCGAGCGTGTGCTGCGCCGAACGGGCCGGTCGACCCGCCTGCCTCGGTCATCGTCACTCTCTCCTCGGCCACTCCTGGTGGCCGCTTCGCTTCCGCCCTCGGAGGATGCCTGATGGGGGGTTTCTCAACGGTTTACGCGCGGTTGTCGCTGTATGTCGATCGCATGTACGGCATGTGCTCGACTCCGCACGCCTCGTGATCGGGCCGGTCCGGCCGAGCAGAGTAGCCGGACATGAGCGACGGGGCCACCCCGTGCGCCAGGATGGTGGGCATGAACGCCATCATCACCGCATCGGAACTGGCCGGCGACCTGGCGGGGGACCGCCCGCCTGTCGTCCTCGACGTCCGCTGGCAGCTCAGCGTGGCCAAGGCGACGGGGGAGCCGCCGTTCGACGGCCGGGCCGCCTACGGGGCCGGACATGTGCCGGGCGCTGCCTACGTGGACCTGGACCGGGAGCTCGCGGGAGCGTCCGGCGGGGGTGGCCGGCACCCGCTGCCGGACCTCGCGGAGTTCGGCGCGGCGATGCGCCGGGCGGGTGTCTCGGCCGGCCGTCCGGTGGTCGTGTACGACGGCGGACAGGGCTGGGCGGCGGCACGCGCGTGGTGGCTGCTGCGCTGGACGGGTCACCCGGACGTGCGGGTCCTCGACGGTGGGTTGCCGTCGTGGCAGGGCGACCTCTCGGTCGACGTCCACGCGCGCGTGGAGGGCGACTTCGAGCCGGCGCCGGGCGCCGCGGGCCTCCTCGACGCGGACGGGGCCGCGGCCCTCGCCCGTTCCGGAGTGCTGTTCGACGCCCGCGCGGGGGAGCGGTACCGGGGTGAGGTCGAGCCGATCGACCGGGTCGGCGGGCACATCCCGGGCGCCGTGTCCGCGCCCACGAACGACAATGTGGGCCCGGACGGCCGCTTTCTGCCCGTCGAGGACCTGAGGGACCGCTTCAAGGCCCTGGGGGCGTCGGACGGCACCGAGGTCGGCGTGTACTGCGGCTCGGGCGTCTCCGGCGCCCACGAGGTGCTGGCGCTGGCGGTCGCGGGGATCCCGGCGGCCCTGTACGTCGGGTCCTGGTCGGAGTGGTCCTCGGACCCGTCCCGGCCGGTCGCCGTAGGCCCCGACCCCCAGTGACCCGACACGTAAGGGAGGGCCGCACCGAACAGGTGCGGCCCTCCCTTACGTATGTACCGTCGTGCGAACCGAAACCCGCGAACCGGCGGACGCCCCGGGCGAGTTGCCCGAGGGCCGCTTACTCCTGCTTCTTCCGCCGGGTGCCGAACACGATCTCGTCCCAGCTCGGCACCGCGGCCCGGCGGCCCGGACGGACGCCGTCCGCCTCGGCCTGGCGGTCGGTGGCGCCGATGAGACGGTCGCGATGGCTTCCGACGGAACGCGGCATGAGGACGTCCGCGTAGGCGGAACCGGCGGAGGCGGCGGGCGCCGGGGGCTCCTCGGCGACGGGCTCCTGCTCGTCGGGCTCCTCCGTGACGGGCTCGGCCGGGCGCTCCGGGACGACCATGTCGCCCCGGAAACTCGGCACCGCCTCCAACAGACTGGTCAGCGAGTCGCGTTCCCGCTCGGCCGCGCTCTCCTCGGTCGGCTCGGACGGCTGGGCGGGCAGGCTCGGCCGGTCGAGGGTGCGGTCCAGCGGACGGTCACGGGGCAACCGCGCGATACGCGGGACGAAGGGAAAGCTGGGCTCGGGGGCGGCCAGGTCGTCGGACTCGCCGATGAGCGAGCGCGCCTCGTCGTCGACGGCCTGGACGAGCCGCCGGGGCGGGTCGTACGTCCAGCTCGCCGAGTGGGGTTCGCCCGCGACCAGGTAGACCAGCAGGACCTCCCAGGTGCCGTCGTCGCGGCGCCACGAGTCCCACTGGACGGTGTCCTTCTCGGCGCCGCGGAGCAACAGCCGCTCCTGGACGGCCTCGCCGAGCTGTGGCCCGGCGTTCTCTCCGGGCCGACGGACCGGAGTCTTCCGGGCCCGCTCGGCCATGAAGGCACGCTCGGCCAGCACGGGGCCCTCGAAGCGGCGCACACGGTCGACAGGGATGCCGGCCATCTGCGCGACTTCTTCCGCGGTCGCACCGGCACGTATACGTGCCTGGATGTCGCGGGGGCGGAGATGGCTCTCCACCTCGATCTCGATCTGGCCGAGGCGGGGACGGTCGCCGCGTACGGCGGCGCGCAGACGCTCGTCGATCGGCAGCGTGTACTCCGTGCTGTCCGCAGCCTTCAGCACCAGCCGTGTGCCGTCATTCGAGACGGCCACGACACGCAGTTCGGGCATGGGGACCTCCCGGGTGGTGCCTGCCGACGTCACGTGCGTCGCTGCTTCCGCTAGTCGAGTGTGGCCTGCCCGGGTGCAGCCTGCCACAACCTTGCCGAGTTGCCCGGCGTGTCGGGCACAGGCCCTGCCTCGCCGTTATGGCACGGTTACCTATTCGCCACGCTGAGTCACCAACACCATCACCCTGTGCAACTGACCCCCCTTCAGGTGGTCCGGCGAGGCTCCGGACATCCTGGCGGGAGACCGGGCCCAGGGCTCGCAACAGTACTCCATTTGGGCCACGTGCGTGGATTGGCGCGCCACTCAACTTCTGGCAAGAGGTGGGACTTGGCCGCCTCTTGCGGACTTTTTGCGATCTTGAAGGTGGTGTACTTCACGCAATCTCCCGAAGGTTCCCGATATGCGCGAATGGCCTGATTCGCGCGAAGTGACGGGTGCTGTCGGCCGCGGAGTCCGCTCCCGGAGTGCGCTACGCCCCCAGAACCCTCCGCAAGTAGTCGTTCTGGAACCGGCGGTCGGGATCCAGCCGGTCCCGCAGCGCCGTGAACTCGCCGAAGCGCGGGTAGACACCGGCGAAGTACTCCGCGTCCCGGGTGTTCACCTTGCCCCAGTGCGGCCGGCCCTCGTGCGCGGTGAAGATGCGCTCCGCGGCGGTGAAGTACCCCTGATACGGCGCGCCCTTGACCATGTGGACGGCGATGTACGCGCTGTCGCGGCCGGAGGCGGTGGACAGGGTGATGTCGTCGGCGGGCGCGGTGCGCACCTCCACGGGGAAGCTGACCCGCAGGCGCGAGCGTTCGACCATGGACTTGAGCTCGCGCAGCGTCTCGGTCACCGCCTCGCGCGGGATGGCGTACTCCATCTCCACGAACCGCACCCGGCGCGGAGAGGTGAAGACCTTGTAGGGGATGTCGGTGTAGGTGCGCGCGGAGAGGGCCTTGCTGGAGACCCGGGCGATCGTCGGGATCGTCGCGGGCGCCGCGCGCCCGACCCACTGGGCCACCTGGAAGACGCCGTTGGAGAGGAACTCGTCCTCGATCCAGCCCGCGACCTGGCTCACCGGCTTGCGTGGGCCGGCGCTGCGGTTGTTGCGCTTGGTGTTGGTGCTGCCGGTGTGCGGGAACCAGTAGAACTCGAAGTGCTCGTTCTCCGCCCACAGTTCGTCGAAGTCGGCGAGGACCTTGTCGAACGGCATCGGCTCCTCGCGCGCGGTGAGCAGGAAGATCGGCTCCACGGCGAAGGTGATGGCGGTGACGATGCCGAGCGCGCCCAGGCCGATCCGGGCGGCCGCGAAGACCTCGGGGTTCTCCTTCTCGGAGCAGGTGAGCACCGAGCCGTCGGCCGTGACCAGTTCCAGGCCCTTGATCTGGGCGGCGATCGACGCGGACTCGCGGCCCGTGCCGTGGGTGCCGGTGCTGGTGGCCCCGGAGACCGTCTGCTCCATGATGTCGCCCATGTTCGTGAGCGACAGGCCCTCGCGCGCGAGGGCCATGTTGAGTCTCTTGAGCGGCGTGCCGGCCTCCACCGTGACGGTCAGGTCGTCACGGTCGATGTTGCGGATGCCGGTCAACAGTTGAGGGCGGATCAACACGCCGTCCGTCGCGGCGATCGACGTGAAGGAGTGGCCGCTGCCGACGGCCTTCACCTTCAGCCCGTCCTCGGCGGCCCGGCGCACGGCCTCGGCCAGTTCGTCGACGGAGGCGGGCGTGACCTCCCGCGCGGGGCGTGCGGCGACGTTGCCGCCCCAGTTACGCCACGTGCCGTTCTTCCCGCTCGCTGTGCTGCCCAACGGTGCCTCCCCGACCCGGAGCCGGCCTGCTCAGCCGGCGGTACCCCAGGAAACCGACCGCGACCGCGACGGCTCCGGACACTGCCGGAACCCCGTACCCGGCTCGCGCCCCGGCCGCGTCGATGACCCAGCCGGCGATGGCGGAGCCGAGCGCGACCCCGACCGCGAGCCCGGTGCTGATCCAGGTCATGCCCTCGGTCAGTTGTGCACGTGGTACGTGCTCTTCGATGAGGGACATCGTGGTGATCATCGTGGGAGCGATGGCCAGGCCCGCAACGAACAGCGCCACGGCCAGAAACGGCAAGTTTCCGACCAGTAGGAGGGGGATCATACTCACGCCCATCATGAACACGCCCAGCAGCCAGCGACGTTCCGGGGCCCCCTTGAGGTGCAGCAGGCCGAACACGAGCCCGGCCACGCACGAACCGGCCGCGTACACCGCCAGGACGATGCTGGCGGCGCCCTTGTGGCCCTGCTCGTCGGCGAAGGCGATGGTGACCACGTCGACCGCCCCGAAGATCGTTCCGGTCGCCACGAAGGTGGCCACCAGGACCTGCAGGCCCGGCGAGCGCAGTGCCGAACCGTCGGCACGCTGCTCGCGCGGGTGCGGCTCGGGCTCGGTGGCCCGCTGGGCGGTCAGCCAGAAGACGCCGACGGCCAGGAAGCACCCCGCCAGCAGCGGTCCGGCCTCCGGGAACCAGACGGTGGACAGACCGATGGAGATGATCGGCCCGAAGATGAAGCACACCTCGTCCACCACGGACTCGAAGGAGTACGCCGTGTGCAGTTGCGGGGTGCCCCGGTACACGGCCGCCCAGCGGGCCCGGATCATGGCGCCGAGGCTGGGCACGGTGCCGATGCCGGCGGCGCACACGAACAGCGCCCAGTCCGGCCACTCGAAGCGCGCGGCCAGCAGCAGCCCGGCCGAGGCGGCGAGCGCGACCAGCGTCGCCGGGCGCAGCACCCTGCGCTGACCGTGCAGGTCCACCAGACGCGAGATCTGCGGTCCGAAGGCGGCGGCCGCCAGCGCGATGGTCGCCGACAGCGCACCCGCCAGCCCGTAGCGGCCCGTGAGCTGGGAGACCATCGTGACCACGCCGATGCCCATCATCGACAACGGCATCCTGCCGAGGAACCCCGCGGCGGAGAAGCCCTTGGAGCCGGGTGCGGCGAACAGGGCGCGGTACGGGCTGGGCACGGTGGTCTCCGGTGGTCCGGCTCACGCGCGCGTGGCGGCTCGGCGCGGTGTGAGGGAAGGCGGTTCGTCGGGACTCGGTGACGCGTGCGGTGAGTCCGGCGGAACCGGTAAGGCGTGAATACGGCTCATACAGCTTACGAACTTAGGCAACCCTAACGCACTGGTGTGCGAGATCGGCCCTCCCGTCTGCCCCTCCCGTCCGTCCTCCCGTCCATCCTCCGTCCGTCCCCCGCCGTTTTCCGGCTGTCGGAGGCGGGTGGCAGGATCGACTCATGCGAGACGTGCTCGACGCCACCCCCTACGACGCCCTGCTCCTGCTCTCCTTCGGCGGCCCGGAAGGCCCGGACGACGTGGTCCCGTTCCTGGAGAACGTGACGCGCGGGCGCGGCATCCCCAAGGAACGCCTCAAGGAAGTCGGGCAGCACTACTTCCTCTTCGGCGGGGTCAGCCCCATCAACGACCAGAACCGCGCCCTGCTGGACGCTCTGCGCAAGGACTTCGCCGACCACGGCCTGGACCTGCCGATCTACTGGGGCAACCGCAACTGGGCCCCGTACCTCACGGACACCCTGCGCGAGATGGTCGCCGACGGCCGCCGCCGCATCCTCGTCCTCGCCACCAGCGCGTACGCCTCGTACTCCGGCTGCCGTCAGTACCGCGAGAACCTCGCCGAATCGCTCGCGGCGCTGGAGGCCGAGGGCCTCGCACTGCCGAAGGTCGACAAGCTGCGGCACTACTTCAACCACCCCGGCTTCCTGGAACCCATGATCGAGGGCGTGCTGCGCTCGCTGGCCGACCTTCCCGAGGACGTCCGTGACGGCGCGCACCTCGCCTTCTCGACCCACTCGATCCCGAACGCGGCCGCGGACGCCTCCGGCCCCGTGGAGGACCACGGCGACGGCGGCGCGTACGTGAAGCAGCACCTGGACACCGCGCGGCTCGTCGCCGACGCCGTCCGCGAGCGCACGGGCGTCGACCACCCCTGGCGGCTCGTCTACCAGTCCCGCTCCGGCGCCCCGCACATCCCCTGGCTGGAGCCGGACATCTGCGACCACCTCGAGGAGCGGCACGCGGCCGGCGTCCCGGCCGTCGTGATGGCCCCCATCGGCTTCGTCTCCGACCACATGGAGGTCCTCTACGACCTCGACACGGAGGCCAAGGCCAAGGCGGAGGAGCTCGGCCTGCCGGTGCGCCGCTCGGCCACCGTCGGCGCCGATCCGCGCTTCGCCGCCGCGATCCGCGAGCTCGTCCTGGAACGCGCGCAGGCGGAGAGCGGCGTGAAGGTCACTCCGTGCGCCCTCGGAGAGCTCGGCGCGAGCCACAACCTGTGCCCGGTCGGCTGCTGCCCCGCCCGCGCTCCCAAGCCCGCCGCCGCGGGCGCCGACAGCCCCTACGCGTGAGGAACGGCGTGACCGACCCCCTGCACACGGAACTGCTCGAACTCGCCCGGGAAGCCGCCCGCCGGGCCGGTGAGCTGCTGCGGGACGGCCGTCCGGCCGATCTCGCGGTCGCCGCCACCAAGTCGAGCCCCATCGACGTGGTCACCGAGATGGACATCGCGGCCGAGAAACTGATCACGGGCCTGATCTCGGAACACCGTCCCGAGGACGGCTTCCTCGGCGAGGAGGGCGCCTCCAACGAGGGCACCAGCGGCATCCGCTGGGTGATCGACCCCCTCGACGGCACGGTCAACTACCTCTACGGCCTGCCCACCTGGGCCGTCTCCATCGCCGCCGAGCAGGACGGCGACACCGTCGTCGGGGTCGTCGAGATCCCGATGCGGGGCGAGACGTTCCACGCCGTGCGCGGCGGCGGGGCCCGGGGGAGAGGCGGCTGGGCGGGCGAGCGGGTCCTGTCCTGCCGTCCGACGGCGCCCCTCGAACAGGCACTGGTCTCCACCGGCTTCAACTACGTCACCGAGGTCCGCGTCCACCAGGCCGACGTCGCCCAGCGGCTGATCCCGCTGGTGCGCGACATCCGGCGCAGCGGCTCGGCCGCGGTCGACCTGTGCGACGTGGCCGCGGGCCGCCTCGACGGCTACTACGAGCGCGGGCTGCACCCCTGGGACCTCGCGGCGGGCGACCTGATCGCCCGGGAGGCGGGCGCGCTGACCGGTGGACGGCCCGGAGAGCGCCCCGCACACGACCTTGCGATCGCTGCCACCCCCGGCGTCTTCGAGCCCCTCCAGCGGCTGCTGGAGGACTTCGGCGCCTGGCACGACTGAGCCGCCCTCGCTCGGACACGCGAAGGGGCCCCGGCGCTGGATTCGCCGGGGCCCCTTCGTCATGCGAACTGCTCAGACGCTTGTCGCGCCGACCTCCACACCGTGCTCGGCGGCGAGGCGGCGCAGGTCGTCGAGCTCGGCCTGCTCCACCTCGACGAGGAAGTCGTCGCCCTCGTCGCGAGCCCGCGTCAGGTCGGACTCGGTCGCCCTTATGCGCTGCAGAAGTCCTGCGGTGAATGCGTCCATGCTGCGCCCCCTCGTCCTGGGTCGTGGGTCATGGGTCGATGGCACGGGGGTGTGCCGGGTTGGGAAGGGGCGATCACGTCTCCAACAGGTGCCCAGCGCTGCCCTGCCGGGCGGCGACGGTGCCGGACACCCACGCCCACTCTGCGGCAAGTGGATCGCAGCGTGCCGCATGGTGCTGCGGCACATGCAGAGCGTGATCGCGGGGTGTAAAGCCGTCCTCCCCCCGCTCCCTTCCACGGAAACCTCAACCCGACGAGAAAATCTCTCATTCCCGGGCTTCACACCCGTCCTTCATCTCCCTCCCACCGCCTTACCGCCGACTTATGGCCGAAAAGGGCAGGATGGAAGCCCACACTCACCAAGGCCCCTGCCCGCATGCGCTCACGGAGCGCTACGCGGGTGGACACAGGAAGGACAAGCGACGTGCGCGTACTCGTCGTCGAGGACGAGCAACTGCTCGCCGATGCGGTGGCCACCGGACTGCGCCGGGAGGCCATGGCCGTCGACGTCGTGTACGACGGTGCGGCCGCCCTGGAACGCATCGGCGTGAACGACTACGACGTGGTCGTCCTCGACCGCGACCTCCCCCTCGTGCACGGCGACGACGTCTGCCGCAAGATCGTCGAGCTCGGCATGCCCACGCGCGTGCTGATGCTCACCGCCTCCGGCGACGTCAGCGACCGTGTAGAGGGCCTGGAGATCGGCGCCGACGACTACCTCCCCAAGCCTTTCGCCTTCAGCGAGCTGATCGCACGCGTGCGTGCCCTCGGTCGGCGCACCAGCGTGCCGCTGCCGCCCGTCCTGGAACGCGCCGGCATCAAGCTCGACCCCAACCGTCGCGAGGTCTTCCGCGACGGCAAGGAGGTCCAGCTCGCGCCCAAGGAGTTCGCCGTCCTGGAGGTGCTGATGCGCAGCGAGGGAGCGGTGGTCTCCGCGGAGCAGCTTCTCGAGAAGGCCTGGGACGAGAACACCGATCCCTTCACCAACGTCGTCCGCGTGACCGTCATGACGCTGCGCCGCAAGCTGGGCGAACCTCCGGTGATCGTCACCGTGCCCGGTTCCGGCTACCGGATCTGATGCGACATGGCCGCGACACCCGCGCCGCCCAAGGCGCCCCCGAAACCCACGTGGGATCCCAGGGGCCCGCAGCCCGCGCTCCCGTGGCTGCGTCCGACCATCCGGATACGCCTCACACTGCTGTACGGCGGGATGTTCCTGATCGCGGGCATCCTGCTGCTGTCGATCATCTACCTGCTGGCCGCGCAGGCCATCAACACGGGCAACCAACCGCCGTTCAAGATCGTGGACGGCAACGAGGTCAGCATCACGAGCGCCTACTGCCCGGCCGTCAACAACGCGACCAACGTTCCGCTGGACACGTTCAACTCGGCGATCAGCAACTGCATCGACCACCGGCGCCAGGCGGCCCTGGACAACCTCCTCAGCCGCTCCCTGCTCGCTCTCCTCGGCCTCGCGATCATCGCCTTCGCCTTCGGCTACGCGATGGCGGGGCGCGTCCTGTCGCCGCTCGGCCGGATCACCCGCACCGCGCGCGCGGTGGCGGGCTCGGACCTGTCCCGCCGGATCGAGCTGGACGGCCCGGACGACGAGCTGAAGGAGCTGGCCGACACCTTCGACGACATGCTGGAGCGGCTGCAGCGCGCCTTCACCGCCCAGCAGCGCTTCGTGGGCAACGCCTCGCACGAGCTGCGGACGCCGCTCGCGATCAACCGCACCCTGCTCGAAGTGCACCTCTCCGACCCCGGTGCGCCGGTGGAGCTGCAGCAGCTCGGCAAGACGCTGCTGGCCACCAACGAGCGCAGCGAACAGCTCGTCGAGGGTCTGCTGCTGCTGGCCCGCAGCGACAACCAGATCGTCGAGCGCAAGCCGGTCGACCTGGCCGAGGTCGCCGAGCAGGCAATCGATCAGGTGCACGGGGAGGCGGCGGCCAAGGGAGTGGTGATCCGGGGCGAGCAGAAGCCCGCGGTCGTCCAGGGCAACGGCGTGCTGTTGGAGCGGATCGCCCTGAACCTCGTACAGAACGCCGTACGGTACAACGTGCCCGAGGGCGGCTGGGTCGAGGTGACCACCGAGGTCCAGCACGGCCAGGCAGTCCTGGTCGTGTCGAACACCGGGCCGGTTGTGCCGGCCTATGAGATCGATAATCTGTTCGAACCCTTCCGTCGGCTGCGTACGGAGCGGACGGGCAGCGACAAGGGCGTCGGGCTCGGCCTGTCCATCGTGCGGTCCGTGGCGCGGGCGCACGGCGGCCATATCGCGGCCCAGCCGCGTGAAGGGGGTGGGCTGGTGATGCGAGTCACCTTGCCTGTCTGAGATCATTGCGCCGACACCCGCGGGGATGTTCGCTTTGCGCGGAATTTTCTGGGCTCCTACTCGGCTTTCCCGTGTGTGATCGATCACAAGGGCGAATTTCCGGCCATCTACTCTCCGTGATCATGAATGTCGCCGTAAGGCCCGGAAAATCCGGGTTTTCGGGGGTCCTGATCACGGGAAGTACACGGTGAGACGCCTTTGAAGTGCGGCATTCGGACCGTGTACGGTCCCGATCGCCATCCACGCCGATCACTCGTGAGGAGTTCGGTTGGGTGTCGATTGAGTAACAGACCTTGATGTGAGGCAAAATCTCCGCCTCGAGGCGGGCACAAGTCCGGCCTCTCACGCGTTACGTGCGCTGGAGACACCGCAGACACCCAGAGGGGGAGAGGCGAAATGGCTACCGATTACGACACCCCACGCAAGACCGATGACGACGTGGATTCCGACAGCCTTGAAGAGCTGAAGGCCAGGCGGAACGACAAGTCCGCCTCCGCAGTCGACGTCGACGAGTTCGAGGCCGCGGAGGGGCTCGAGCTGCCCGGTGCAGACCTCTCCAATGAGGAGTTGGCTGTCCGGGTGCTGCCGAAGCAGCAGGACGAGTTCACCTGCATGAGCTGCTTCCTGGTGCACCACCGCAGCCAGCTGGCCCGGGAGAAGAACGGTCAGCCGATCTGCCGCGACTGCGACTGAGGACGGGTCGGCCGTGACTGGCTCGACCCCTCCTCGGAAGCGCCGCTTCCCCCCGTGGGGAACGGACAAAGGGCCCTCCCGTGGCCCTCACGGCGTGCGTGACGACGAGCGAGGCTCATCCGGTAAGGGAGCGATCCCTGCAGGATCGGCCTCGCTCGAACCCGCGACCGACCGGGGTGACCGCCCGGTGCCGACGCGGAATGCCGCCCCCGTCGCCAGGCGACGGGCGGCGGTCATCCGGGAGAAGGCCACCGGCCTGGCCCGGGAAGGCGTCCGCAAGGGCGGTGACCGCGCCAGGGCGGGGCTGGCGCACCTCGCCGACCGGATCATCGAGATCGCCCCGCGGATCCCCGTACGGGACCTTCAGACGCTCCGCAGACAGTTCCCGGGCCTCGGCCCCGAGCAACTCGCGGACAAGCTCGTGACGGGCGCGGCGAACGCCACGTCCACCGTCGGAGCGGGCATCGGGGCGGCGGCGATGCTTCCCGTGCCGCCCGCGATGCCGACCGAACTGGCCGCGGAGATCACCGGGGTCGCTGCGGTCGAGCTGAAACTGATCGCCGAACTCCACGAGGTCTACGGCGTGCGACCTCCTGGCAACCTCAAGGACCGCAGTACCGCGTACCTGCGCTCCTGGTCGGGCGAACGCGGGATCGACGTCATGAAGCCGGCGTCGGTCAATTCGGCGCTCGGCGGCCAGATGAAGCGCGAGCTGCGCCAGCAGATCATGAAGCGCATGGTCCGCGACCTGCCGAACCTCATGCCGTTCATGGTCGGCGCCGCCGTCGGAGCGGTCATGAACCGGCGGGACACCAGACGGGTGGCCGCGAAGGTCCGGGCCGACCTGAGGAAGATCCAGGTGCCGTGGGACGAGCTGCCCGAACTGCCGCCGCTGGAGAAGCCGGCGGATCCACTGGCCGTCGGGGAGATCCCCGAGAACCCCTTGAACCCCGAGAACCCCAGAGAGCTCGGGGGCTGACCGGCTTCCGGGGCTGAGGTCTGCCGAGGCCGACGCAGGTCTGCCGGGGCCGGCCGGCGACTCCGGGCGCTTCGGCTAGGCGGTCGTCTCCCGTGCCGCCTTCAGGGCCTGCGCCAGGCGCTCCGGCTCCCGCGTCGACAGGTACAGATACGGCGTGGGGTCGGCCGGGTCGGTGACCTCGACCTTCAGCGCCGTCGGGATGTAGGCGCGCAGCAGCAGGAAGGCCCGGGTGTCGGCCTTGTACGTGCGCCAGGCGCGCGCCTCCTCCGGGTCCAGGATCTCCGCCTCGCCCAGGGCCGTGACCGGGATCTTCGCCTCGCCCGCGATGAGGGAGTCGCCCACCACGCGGATGCGGAGGGAACCGTAGGAACTGGCCACGACCGCCGCGGCCGCGGTGCCGCCGACCAGGCCGCCGAGCAACGGCAGAGTGCCGAAGGGCAGCAGGATCAGGGCCATGGAGACGCCCACGAGGAACGAGACGAACCACCAGGAGCGGGGGGCGGTGAGGCGTTCTTCGTACGGGGTGGCGGAGAGCTGCATGAAGCCAAGCTTGGCACGGTGTCCGGATCCGCCGGACGCGCGGGTAAGGTCTGCGGCTGTGAGTGGTACTTCCCCAGCTCTTGAGCCTCCGGCCGATGCCGTGAAACCCGTTCGGCACCCCGACGCTCCGGCGCCCGGCGAGCTGCTCGGTGCCCACTACGAACACTGTTTCGGATGTGGCGGCGAGCAGACCCATGGGCTGCATCTGGAGGCGCGGGCCGGCGAGGGGGTGACCGTCACGGCCGAGTTCACCGTCCAGCCCGCCCACCAGGGCGCGCCCGGTCTCGCGCACGGCGGGATCCTGGCCACCGCCCTGGACGAGACGCTGGGCTCGCTGAACTGGCTGCTGCGGACGATCGCCGTGACCGGACGGCTGGAGACCGACTTCGTACGGCCCGTGCCCGTCGGCACCACGCTCCATCTGGAGGCCGAGGTGACCGCGGTGGCCAGGCGCAAGATCTACTCGACCGCCACCGGGCGGATCGGCGGCCCCGACGGTCCGGTCGCCGTCCGTGCCGACGCGCTCTTCGTCGAGGTCGCGGTGGAGCACTTCGTCAGCCACGGCCGCGAGCAGGAGATCCAGGCCGCCATGAGCGACCCGGACCAGATCAGGCGCAGCCGTGCCTTCGAGGTGAACCCGTGAGCCGTGACTCCCTGAACGTCCTGATCCGGCGCGTCGACCCCGATGTACCGCTTCCGACGTACGAGCACCCGGGGGACGCGGGGGCCGATCTGCGCACCACGGAGAGCCGGGAACTCGCGCCGGGCGAGCGGGCCGTTCTGCCCACGGGCGTGTGCATCGCCCTGCCGGAGGGGTACGCGGCCTTCGTGCACCCGCGTTCGGGGCTCGCCGCACGGTGCGGCGTCGCCCTCGTGAATGCCCCGGGGACGGTTGATGCCGGGTACCGTGGGGAGATCAAGGTGATCGTGGTGAATCTCGACCCGCGCGAGTCCGTGCGGTTCGAGCGCTTCGACCGGATTGCCCAACTGGTCGTCCAGCAGGTCGAGAGGGTCCGCTTCCAGGAGGTGGCGGAACTTCCCGACTCGGCGCGGGCCGCAGGGGGCTTCGGGTCCACCGGCGGGCATGCCGCCGTGGGCGACGCAAGCGGTACAAGCGGTTCGGCCGCCGAGGGCGGCGCGACGGGTGGGAATCGATACGCTTCGGTCGTATCCGACCGGGAAGGACAGTGACGTGTTCGGACGTCGCAAGAAGAAGGGTGCCGCCGAGGACGCGGCCGGCGAGGCCGAGCAGGTCGTCGACAGTGTCGACACTGAGGCGGACGACGTAGAGGGCGAGGACGAGGGCGCACGCGAGCGCGTGCGGCTCGAGCCCGAGCCGCGGCCGGACGGGCCCTGGGACGACTCGGAGGTGCGCGACCCGGCCGACGGCCGCGTGGACCTCGGCGGGATCTTCGTGCCCGGGGTCGACGGCATGGAACTGCGGGTCGAGGTCGCCGGTGACGCGATCGTCGCGGCGACCGTCGTGTTGCGCGACAGCGCCATCCAGCTGCAGGCCTTCGCCGCTCCCAAGCGCGAGGGCATCTGGGGCGAGGTGCGCGAGGAGATCGGCTCCGGCATCACCCAGCAGGGCGGCATCGTCGACGAGGTCGAGGGTCCGCTGGGCTGGGAGCTGCGGGCCCAGGTGCCGGTGCAGCTGCCGGACGGCAAGAGCGGCTTCCACGTCGTGCGGTTCGTCGGCGTGGACGGTCCCCGCTGGTTCCTGCGCGGGGTGATCTCGGGCCAGGGCGCGGTGCAGCCGCAGGCGGCCGGTCTGCTCGAGAACATCTTCCGGGACACGGTCGTGGTCCGTGGCGAGGGCCCGATGGCGCCCCGGGACCCGATCGTCCTCAAGCTGCCGAACGACGCGCAGATGGTGCCCGAGGGCGTCCAGCAGCAGGAGGAGGGCTCCCGCTTCTCCGGCGGCATGGGCCAGCTGCAGCGCGGACCGGAGATCACCGAGGTCCGATAGCCGGCTCGACCGGGCCGCCTGGTTCGACGGCGGACCGTACGACTGAAAGGGCCGTGCCCCTCATGGGGTGCGGCCCTTTGGCATGTCTCGTCCCATGTCCCGTTCCGTGTCTCGTTCCTCGTCTCGCGTCCCTTTCCGTGTCCGGTCGCCTCTCCTTCCCGCGCGAAGTCTTGACGGTCTATTGGTCTGGACCTACGGTCTCCGCTCAACGCCTGAGTTCATAAGGGCGCTCTGTGTTCATATACACGAACAAGAAACGGAGCCGCTGTGCGTCGAACCGCATTCCTTGTGACCGTCACCGCCCTCGTCCTGGGCGCTCTCGCGACCCCGAACGTCCCCCGGGCCCAAGCCGCGCCCGCCGCCTTCGCCCATCCCGGGGTCACCGTCTCCCGGGCGCAACTGGACTTCGTCCGGGGCAAGGTCGACTCCGCGGCCCAGCCCTGGAAAGGCGCCTTCGACCAGCTGCTGGCGAGCAAGTACGCCAACCTGAGCCGCACCCCCAAGCCCCGCGCGATCGTCGAGTGCGGGCCCTACTCCAACCCCAACAACGGCTGCACGGACGAGCGCGAGGACGCCCTCGCCGCCTACACCGACGCGCTCGCCTGGTACGTCACGCGGGACGAGCGGTACGCGAAGAAGGCCATCGAGCTGATGGACGCCTGGTCCGGCGTGATCAAGGACCACACCAACAGCAACGCGCCCCTGCAGACCGGCTGGGCGGGCTCGTCCTGGCCGCGGGCCGCCGAGATCATCAAGTACACGTACACCGGCGGCTGGGCCGGCTCGGGCCGCTTCGCGATCATGCTGCGGGACGTCTACCTGCCCGAGATCATCAACGGCTCCCACTCCAACGGGAACTGGGAGCTGTCGATGACGGAGGCCGCGCTCGGCATCTCCGTCTTCCTCGAGGACCGGGCGTCGTACGACAAGGCCATGGCGACGTTCCGCACCCGCACGGCCGCCTATGTCTACCTGGCGTCCGACGGCGAGCTGCCGAAGACCGTGCCGAGCCAGAACCTGAACACCCGGGACAAGATCGTCGCCTACTGGCAGGGGCAGGGCACCTTCGTCACCGGGCTGACCCAGGAGACCTGCCGGGACCTCACCCACACCGGCTACGGCATCTCCGCGATCTCGCACGTCGCCGAGACCAGCCGGATCCAGGGCCAGGACCTGTACGGCACCGACGTCGGCGAACGGCTGCGGCAGGCCCTCGGCTTCCAGGCCAAGTACCAGCTCGGCGCGGCCGTCCCGAGCTGGCTGTGCGGCGGCTCCCTGAACACGGGGCTCGGCCCGGTCACCGAGGTCGGATACAACGCGCTGCACAACCGGCTGGGCATCGCGATGACCAACACGCAGACGCTGACCCTGCAGAGCCGTCCGGCCGGCAGCAACAACCTCTTCGTCGCCTGGGAGACGCTGACCCACGGAGACAATCCAGCCTGAGTCGAAGCGCCAGAGCCGAAGCGCCAGAGCCGAAGTGCTTGAGCCGGAGTGCCTGAACCGATTCGCGTGACCGTTCGCGTGAACCGATTCGGGGGCTCGTCCGATGAAGGGATGAAGGGCTGAGGGGCGCGGGTGTTCGTCTCGCCGCGTCAGGGTTGTGTCAAAGGCACCCCGCGCCCCCTTGGCTCGTCCCTTATGTCGGAACTGTTGGCCGTAAGGTCGACGCTGCGTACGCAGCAGTTACTGGAAGACAATGAGGCCATGGCACGCGGCAAGCTTCGGATCTACCTCGGTGCGGCACCGGGCGTCGGCAAGACGTACGCGATGCTGTCCGAGGCGCACCGACGGGTGGAGCGCGGCACGGACTGCGTGGTGGCGTTCGTCGAACATCACCACCGGCCGCGCACCGAGGTGATGCTGCACGGCCTGGAACAGGTCCCGCGCCGGGAGCTGCAGTACCGGGGCGGCGTCTTCACCGAGATGGACGTGGACGCGGTCCTCTCCCGTGCCCCGCAGGTCGCCCTGGTGGACGAACTCGCCCACACCAACGTCCCGGGCTCGCGCAACGCCAAGCGCTGGCAGGACGTGGAGGAGCTGCTCGCCGCCGGCGTCGACGTGGTCTCCACGGTCAACATCCAGCACCTGGAGTCCCTCGGCGACGTCGTGGAGTCGATCACGGGCGTACGGCAGCAGGAGACGGTGCCCGACGAGTTCGTCCGGCGTGCCGACCAGATCGAGCTGGTCGACATGTCACCGCAGGCGCTGCGACGACGCATGGCGCACGGCAACATCTACAAGCCGGACAAGGTCGACGCGGCCCTGTCCAACTACTTCCGGCCCGGCAACCTCACCGCCCTGCGGGAGCTGGCCCTGCTCTGGGTGGCCGACCGGGTCGACGAGTACCTGAAGCAGTACCGCAGCGAGCACCGGGTGTCGGCGATCTGGGGTTCGCGCGAGCGGATCGTGGTCGGGCTCACCGGCGGCCCGGAGGGGCGCACTCTGATCCGGCGGGCGGCGCGGCTGGCGGAGAAGGGCGCCGGCGGCGAGGTGAGCGCCGTGTACATCGCGCGCAGCGACGGGCTGACCTCGGCCTCGCCGAAGGAGCTGGCGGTCCAGCGCACCCTGGTCGAGGACCTGGGCGGCACCTTCCACCATGTGGTCGGCGACGACATACCGGCCGCGTTGCTCGACTTCGCCCGCGGGGTCAACGCCACGCAGATCGTGCTCGGCTCCTCCCGCCGCAAGGCCTGGCAGTACGTCTTCGGGCCCGGGGTCGGCGCGACGGTCGCCCGGGAGTCGGGGTCCGACCTCGACGTGCACATCGTCACCCACGACGAGGTCGCCAGGGGGCGTGGGCTGCCGGTGGCCCGGGGTGCCCGGCTCGGGCGGGCCCGGATCATCTGGGGCTGGCTGGTCGGGGTGGTGGGCCCGGTGCTGCTGGCGCTGCTGCTGAACACCGTCCATCTCGGCCTCGCCAACGACATGCTGCTGTTCCTGTCGGTGACCGTCGCGGCGGCGCTGCTCGGCGGGCTGCTGCCCGCGCTGGCCTCGGCGGCCGTGGGCTCGCTCCTGCTGAACTACTTCTACACACCGCCCCTGCACAGATGGACGATCGCCGACCCGAAGAACATCGTCGCCATCGTGATCTTCGTCGGGGTGGGCGTCTCGGTGGCGTCGGTGGTGGACCTGGCGGCCCGGCGCACGCACCAGGCTGCCCGGCTGCGGGCCGAGTCGGAGATCCTGTCCTATCTGGCGGGCAACGTGCTGCGGGGCGAGACCAGCCTGGAGGCGCTGCTGGAACGGGTGCGCGAGACCTTCGGCATGGAGTCGGCGGCGCTGCTGGAGCGGGCGGACGACAGATCGCCGTGGACCCGCGCGGGCCACGTCGGCTTCGGACGCACGGTCGAGCGGCCCGAGGACGCGGACGTGGACGTGCCGGTCGGCGACCACCTGGCGCTGGCGCTCACCGGGCGGGTGCTGCCCGCGGAGGACCGGCGGGTGCTGGCCGCGTTCGCCGCGCAGGCCGTCGTCGTGCTGGACCGGCGGCGGTTGCAGGAGGAGGCCGAGCAGGCCCGGGCGCTGGCCGAGGGCAACCGCATCCGCACGGCCCTGCTGGCCGCCGTCAGCCACGATCTGCGGACCCCGCTGGCCGGCATCAAGGCTGCGGTGTCGAGCCTCAGGTCCGACGACGTGGCCTGGTCCGAGGAGGACCGGGCGGAGCTGCTGGAGGGCATCGAGGACGGCGCGGACCGCCTCGACCACCTGGTGGGCAACCTGCTGGACATGTCCCGCCTCCAGACCGGTACGGTCACGCCGATCATCCGGGAGATCGACCTCGACGAGGTGGTGCCGATGGCGCTCGGCGGGGTCCCGGATCCGGCGGAGAGCGTGGAGCTGGACATCCCGGAGACGCTGCCCATGGTCGCCGTGGACGCGGGACTGCTGGAGCGGTCGGTGGCCAATCTCGTGGAGAACGCCGTCAAGTACAGTCCGGTCGGCGAGCCCGTGCTGGTGTCGGCGAGCGCGATGTCCGACCGGGTCGAGGTACGGGTCGTGGACCGCGGGCCGGGCGTCCCCGACGAGGCCAAGGAACGGATATTCGCGCCCTTCCAACGCCATGGCGACGCCCCGCGCGGGGCCGGGGTGGGGCTCGGCCTCGCGGTCGCGCGTGGCTTCGCCGAGGCCATGGGCGGCACCCTGAACGCCGAGGACACCCCCGGCGGCGGCCTGACCATGGTGCTCACCGTCCGCGCGGCGGCGGGACCGCGCCCCGAACTGCAGACCGTACGACCCGAGAGGCAGGCCTCATGCTGAGCCCGGCTGGGGGGACACCCCAGACCCCCACGAGGGTGCTCGTGATCGATGACGAGCCGCAGATCGTGCGCGCCCTTGTGATCAACCTCAAGGCCCGCAAGTACGAGGTGGACGCGGCGCACGACGGCGCCACCGCCCTCCGGCTCGCCGCCGCACGCCACCCGGACGTGATCGTCCTCGACCTGGGGCTGCCGGACATGGACGGCGTGGAGGTGATCAAGGGGCTGCGCGGCTGGACCAGGGTGCCGATCCTGGTGCTGTCCGCCCGGCACTCCTCGGACGAGAAGGTCGAGGCGCTCGACGCGGGCGCCGACGACTACGTCACCAAGCCGTTCGGCATGGACGAGCTGCTGGCCCGGCTCCGGGCCGCCGTCCGCCGGGCCGAACCCGCCGGCACCGGTGAGGACGAGGTGCTGGTGGAGACCGACGGGTTCACCGTCGACCTGGCCGCGAAGAAGGTCAACCGGGCCGGGAAGGACGTCCGGCTGACGCCCACGGAGTGGCATCTGCTGGAGGTGCTGGTGCGCAACGCCGGCCGGCTGGTCAGCCAGAAACAGCTGTTGCAGGAGGTGTGGGGGCCGTCGTACGGGACGGAGACGAACTACCTGCGGGTGTACATGGCGCAGCTGAGACGGAAGCTCGAGGCGGACCCCTCGCATCCCCAGCACTTCGTCACGGAGCCCGGGATGGGCTACCGGTTCGAGCGCTGATGCCATGGGTTCGGCGGCCGGTCGGACGGAGAGTTCGGCAGCGGCTACGGCTCTGTCGGTGAGCCCCGGTACGCTTCAGACATGAGTGCTGTTCCTCGTTCCGAAAAGCCGGTGGGGCGGTTCCGGCGCATGCTCGACCGGCTCTCCTCGTCGCAGGAGGACCTGGAGTCCGAGGAGCTGCGCGAGGACGCCGAGACGGCCGGTTGCACGCGGATCGGAGACTGCCAGGACCGGCAGATCGTCACGGTTACTGGTACCTTGCGCACGGTCACCCTGCGGCCGCGCGCCGGAGTACCCGCCCTGGAGGCCGAGCTGTTCGACGGCAGCGCCGCGCTGGACGTGGTGTGGCTGGGCAGGCGCTCCATAGTGGGCATAGAGCCGGGGCGCAGGCTCATCGCATCGGGCCGGATCTCCTTGAGCCGGGGCCGCCGGGTGCTGTTCAACCCCAAGTACGAACTGAGACCCCTGGGTAGGGAGTAGCCGGTGACGTCGCTCGACAAGCCGACCGAAGACACGACCGCGGAGGACACCGCCGCGGCCGACGCCCGGGCGGTGACCGAGGCCGCCCTGTTCGAGGCGTTCGGCGGCGTGCGGGGCATGGTCGAGACGGTGGTGCCAGGCCTGCTCTTCGTCACGATCTTCACGATCAACAAGGACCTGCACATGTCCGCGATCGCCGCGCTCGCGGTGTCGCTGGTCCTGGTCGTGGTCCGCCTGGCGATGAGGGACACGGTCAAGCACGCCTTCAGCGGAGTCTTCGGCGTCGCCTTCGGCGTCGTCTTCGCGATGATGACCGGCAACGCCAAGGACTTCTATCTGCCGGGCATGCTCTACACGCTCGGGCTGGCGCTGGCGTACATCATCACCACGCTGTGCGGGGTGCCGCTGATCGGTCTGATCCTCGGCCCGGTCTTCAAGGAGAACCTCTCCTGGCGGACCCGCAACCCGGGGCGCAAGGCGGCGTACGCCAAGGCCAGTTGGGCGTGGGGGCTGATCCTCCTCGCCAAGTGCGCGATCCTCTTCCCGCTGTACTGGTGGGCGAACACCGCGCAGCTGGGCTGGGTGCTGGTGGCCCTGAAGATCCCGCCGTTCCTGCTCGCCGTCTGGCTGACCTGGGTCTTCCTCGCGAAGGCGCCCGCGCCGATCGACGTGTTCGCGGAGATGGAGGCGGAGGAGAAGGCGGAGAAGGCTGCCGCGGAGGCCGGGCGGCACCGCCGGGACAGCTGAGGTGCTGGGGGCTGCCGCCCCCAGACCCCCGCTGTCGGCCCTGAACGGGCCTGGTCCTCAAAGCGCCGGACGGGCTGGGATCGCCCACGCCGGGCTGGAACTACTCAGCCCGGCGCACCGACAGCAGATCCTCCAACTGCTCCTCCCGCGCCTGGGCGGCCACGAAGAGGAGTTCGTCGCCCGGCTCCAGGGAGTCCTCGGCGGACGGGGTCAGGACCCGGTTGCCTCGGATGATGGTGACCAGCGAGGTGTCCTCCGGCCACTCCACGTCGCCGACCTGGGTGCCGGCCAGCGCCGACTCCTCCGGGAGGGTCAGTTCGACGAGATTGGCGTCGCCGTGGCTGAAGCGGAGCAGCCGGACCAGGTCGCCCACGCTCACCGCCTCCTCGACCAGGGCCGACATCAGACGCGGGGTGGAGACGGCCACGTCGACGCCCCAGGACTCGTTGAAGAGCCACTCGTTCTTGGGGTTGTTGACGCGGGCGACGACGCGCGGGACGCCGTACTCCGTCTTGGCCAGCAGCGAGACGACCAGGTTGACCTTGTCGTCGCCGGTCGCGGCGATGACGACGTTGCAGCGCTGCAGGGCCGCCTCGTCCAGTGACGTGATCTCGCAGGCGTCGGCCAGCAGCCACTCCGCCTGCGGGACGCGCTCGACCGAGATGGCGGTCGGCGCCTTGTCGACGAGGAGTACCTCGTGGCCGTTCTCCAGCAGTTCGCCCGCGATCGAGCGGCCGACGGCGCCGGCTCCGGCAATGGCGACCCTCATCAGTGACCGTCCTCCTTCGGGCCCTCGGAGAACGAGGCCTCGACCTTCTCGACCTCGTCGCTGCGCAGCATCACATGGACGAGGTCGCCCTCCTGGAGGACCGTCTGCGAGGTGGGCAGCATGGCCTCGCCGAGGCGGGTCAGGAACGCCACGCGGACGCCCGTCTCCTCCTGCAGCTTGCTGATCTTGTGACCGACCCAGGACGGGGCGGCGTGCACCTCGGCGAGCTGGACGCCCCCGGTGGGGTCGCGCCACAGCGGCTCGGCGCCCGAGGGCAGCAGCCGGCGCAGCATCTGGTCGGCCGTCCAGCGCACGGTGGCGACGGTGGGGATGCCCAGGCGCTGGTAGACCTCGGCGCGCCGGGGGTCGTAGATGCGGGCGGCGACGTTCTCGATGCCGAACATCTCACGGGCGACGCGGGCGGCGATGATGTTGGAGTTGTCGCCGCTGGAGACGGCCGCGAAGGCGCCGGCCTCCTCGATGCCCGCTTCGCGCAGGGTGTCCTGGTCGAAGCCGACTCCGGTCACACGACGGCCGCCGAAACCGGAGCCCAGTCGTCGGAAGGCGGTGGGGTCCTGGTCGATCACGGCGACCGTGTGCCCCTGTTGCTCCAGGGTCTGCGCGAGAGCGGAACCCACTCTGCCGCAGCCCATGATGACGATGTGCACGACCGTCCTTCCGAGGTCAAGAAGTCAAGAGGTCAATAAAAATCTGACGTGGCTCTGAACAGGGTCTCAGACAGTCGACCAAGCTACACACGCGCGGTCGGCGCAGGGCACCCCCGTGCTGCACAGTCTTCGGGATCAGCGTCGGCTGATGCTCCAGAGACTGAGGAAGGTAAGGATGCCGAGGCCGACGAGGGTGCCGATGGCTCCGATGAGTTCCGCGGTCGTGTGCAAGGGGACCCTCCGGGGGCGGCTGCGGGCGGGGATTGTCATATAGACATGGCGATCGGCGCGGTCGCGGAATCAGCGGCACGGGCCCGACCGATTTCACCCGGGAGGCAGACGCGGGAAACCGTCACCCGGCTGAGTCCGGGGGAGGGTGGGCGGTCCCGTGTTCGAAGGCTTACGATCCTCTGTTGTGTCCAAACTGACCGACGTGCCCAAACGAATTCTGATCGGGCGCGCACTGCGCAGTGATCGGCTCGGAGAAACGCTCCTGCCGAAGCGCATCGCCCTACCCGTCTTCGCTTCCGACCCGCTGTCCTCCGTGGCCTACGCGCCCGGGGAGGTGCTGCTGGTCCTGTCCATCGCGGGCGTGTCGGCCTACCACTTCAGCCCGTGGATCGCCCTCGCGGTCGTCGTGCTGATGTTCACGGTGGTCGCCTCCTACCGGCAGAACGTCCACGCCTACCCCAGCGGCGGTGGCGACTACGAGGTGGCTACCACCAACCTCGGCCCCAAGGCCGGTCTGACGGTCGCGAGCGCGCTGCTCGTCGACTACGTCCTCACCGTCGCCGTCTCCATCTCCTCCGGCATCGAGAACCTCGGCTCCGCGATCCCGTTCGTCGTCGAGCACAAGGTGGCCTGTGCGGTCGCCGTGATCGTGCTGCTGACGCTGATGAACCTGCGCGGCGTCAAGGAGTCCGGCAAACTCTTCGCGATCCCGACGTACGTGTTCGTCGCGGGCGTCTTCATCATGATCGCGTGGGGCGCCTTCCGGGGTCTCGTGCTGGACGACCAGATGCGGGCGCCGACCGCCGAGTACACGATCAAGGCCGAGCACCAGGGCCTGGCCGGCTTCGCCCTGGTCTTCCTGCTGCTGCGCGCCTTCTCCTCCGGCTGCGCCGCGCTCACCGGCGTCGAGGCGATCTCCAACGGCGTCCCGGCGTTCCGCAAGCCCAAGTCGAAGAACGCGGCGTCCACGCTCGCGGCGATGGGACTGCTGGCCGTCACCATGTTCTGCGGGATCATCGTCCTGGCCCTGGTGACCAAGGTCCGGATGGCCGAGAACCCGGCCGTCGACCTGCTGAAGGACGGCGCCGCCGTCGGCTCCGGATACGTCCAGAACCCGGTGATCACCCAGGTCGCCGAGGCCGTCTTCGGCAAGGGCAGCTTCTTCTTCCTCGTGCTCGCCGCCGCCACGGCCCTGGTGCTGTTCCTGGCGGCCAACACCGCCTACAACGGCTTCCCGGTGCTCGGCTCGATCCTCGCCCAGGACCGCTACCTCCCCCGCCAGCTGCACACCCGCGGCGACCGCCTCGCGTTCTCCAACGGCATCGTGCTGCTCGCGGGCGCGGCCATGCTGCTGGTCGTCATCTACGGCGCCGACTCCACCCGCCTGATCCAGCTGTACATCGTCGGCGTGTTCGTGTCCTTCACGCTCAGCCAGATCGGCATGGTCCGGCACTGGAACCGCCTCCTGGCCACCGAGACCGACCAGGTCAAACGCCGTCACATGGTCCGCTCGCGCGCCATCAACACCTTCGGCGCCTTCTTCACCGGCCTGGTCCTGGTCGTCGTCCTCGTCACCAAGTTCACGCACGGCGCGTGGGTCGCCCTGCTCGGCATGGTGATCTTCTACGGGACGATGACCGCGATCCGCCGCCACTACGACGGCGTCGCCGCGGAACTCGTGGCCCCCGAGGGCCCCAGCGACGACAGCGTGCGGCCCTCGCGCGTCCACTCGGTGCTGCTGATCTCCAAGATCCACCGCCCGACGCTGCGCGCCCTCGCCTACGCCAAGCTGATGCGCTCCGACACCCTGGAGGCGCTCACCGTCAACGTCGACCCGGCCGAGACGAAGGTGCTGCGCGAGGAGTGGGAACGGCGCGGGATCGACGTACCGCTGAAGGTGCTGGACTCGCCGTACCGCGAGGTCACGCGGCCGGTCATCGAGTACGTCAAGAACCTGCGCCGGGAGTCGCCGCGCGACGCGGTGTCGGTGATCATCCCGGAGTACGTGGTCGGCCACTGGTACGAGCACCTGCTGCACAACCAGAGCGCGCTCCGCCTGAAGGGCCGGCTGCTGTTCACGCCCGGCGTCATGGTCACGTCCGTCCCCTACCAGCTGCAGTCCTCGGAGGCGGCCAAGAAGCGGGCCGGCAAGCGCCAGGAGTGGAACGCCCCGGGTGCGGTGCGGCGCGGCCCCGCGCAGCAGGGACAGCCGAAGGAGCCGTCGGGCACGGACGCCAAGAGCTGACCCGCGCTCCGAGCTCCGCTTGCCGGGCAGCGGGCTCCGGCTTGTGGTGAACGGTCGGACGACAGCCACGTAGACTGGTGGGCTGTTGTCCGGCCGTTCCTCGTTCGACGTTGTGGAGTCACCCCGCCATGCAGGCAGAACCGAAGAAGTCGCAGGCGGAAGCGCAGGCGGTATCGCTGGTGGGCGAGGAGTACGAGGTCGAGATCGGCCCCGTCGCCCATGGCGGCCACTGTGTCGCCCGTACCGAGTCCGGCCAGGTGCTGTTCGTCCGGCATGCGCTGCCCGGCGAGCGGGTGGTGGCCCGGGTGACCGACGGCGAGGAGGGCGCCCGCTTCCTGCGCGCGGACGCGGTGCGTGTGCTGGACGCCTCCAAGGACCGGGTCGAGGCGCCCTGTCCGTACGCCGGGCCCGGCCGCTGCGGAGGCTGCGACTGGCAGCACGCGAAGCCCGGCGCCCAGCGTCGGCTCAAGGGCGAGGTGATCGCCGAGCAGCTGCTGCGGCTCGCGGGCCTCACGCCCGAGCAGGCCGGCTGGGACGGCACCGTGATGCCGGCCGAGGGCGACAAGCTGCCGGCGGGTCAGGTACCGCAGTGGCGCACGCGTGTGCAGTACGCGGTGGACGCCGACGGCAACGCCGGACTGCGCCGCCACCGCTCCCACGAGGTCGAGCCGATCGAGCACTGCATGATCGCCGCGCCCGGCGTCAGCGAACTGGGCATCGAGGAGCGCGACTGGTCCGGCATGGCGTCGGTGGACGCGATCGCCGCGACCGGCTCCCAGGACCGCATGGTGATCCTGGAGCCGAAGCCCGGCGCGCGGCTGCCCCTGGTCGAGCTGAACAGGCCGGTCTCCGTCATGCGCGTCGAGGAGCACGACGGCGGCATCCACCGAGTCCACGGCCGTGGCTTCGTGCGCGAGCGCGCCGACGGCCGGACCTACCGCGTCGGCAGCGGCGGCTTCTGGCAGGTTCACCCGCAGGCCGCCGACACCCTGGTCAAGGCCGTCATGCAGGGCCTGATGCCGCGCAAGGGCGAGATGGCGCTCGACCTGTACTGCGGCGTCGGCCTCTTCGCGGGCGCTCTTGCCGACCGCCTCGGCGACAAGGGCGCGATCCTGGGCATCGAGTCCGGCAAGCGCGCGGTCGAGGACGCTCGGCACAACCTCGCGGCCTTCGACCGGGTCCGCATCGAACAGGGCAAGGTCGAGTCGGTGCTGCCGCGCACCGGCATCACCGAGGTCGACCTCATCGTCCTCGACCCGCCCCGCTCCGGCGCCGGCAAGAAGACGGTCGAGCACCTGTCGTCGCTGGGAGCACGAAGGATCGCCTACGTCGCCTGCGACCCGGCCGCACTGGCCCGGGACCTGGGGTACTTCCGGGACGGGGGGTATCGGGTGCGGACGTTGCGGGCGTTCGATCTGTTTCCCATGACCCATCACGTGGAGTGCGTGGCGATTCTGGAGCCGGCGGCGAAGGGCTCCTGAACCGGGGTTTTGTGCGTGCGCATGGTGTGCCGGCCACCGGCGCCCGAGGAACTCCCTCCATCCCTCGGTGATCCCGCCGAGCATGTCGGGTGGGCCGATCCGCGCCCTCTCCACGGGCAGCCGCAGGCGCACGTACAGGACGGCCGCGATCAGGTAGGTCCCGCGTCCCAGCCGATCGCCCATGCCGGGCAGGCGCCCGCGTCGGTGAGGGCCAGTACGCGCGTTCGGGAGACCTGGTCGGCGACCGCCCCGGTGGTCTCCAAGGGCACCCGACCCTAGGGACCCATGAGGCCGGAGGGGCGTCTCAGGTGGTTGCCGGGCGGCCCTTGAGGTCCTTGCGGAGGATCTTTCCTGACGCCGACTTCGGGATGACGTCGATGAAATCGACGATCCGGACCTTCTTGTGCGGGGCGACCCGTTCGGCGATGTACGACATGATCTCGTTCGCGGTCGGGCCGGAGCCGTCCTGGAGGACGACGAACGCACGGGGAATCTCGCCGCCTTCCTCGTCGGGATGTGCCACGACCGCCGCGTCCGCGATCGAGGGATGGGTCAGCAGCACGGCTTCGAGTTCGGCTGGCGGGACTTGGTAGCCCTTGTACTTGATGAGCTCCTTGAGCCGGTCGACCACGTAGACCTCGCCCTTGGCGCCGATCTCGATGATGTCCCCGGTGTGCAGGAACCCGTCCGGATCGATGGTGGCCGCGGTTGCTTCGGGGTTGCCGAGGTAGCCCTGCATGACGTTCGGGCCGCGCACGAGCATCTCGCCGGCGGAGCTGCGCCGACCCGGTGTCCAGGCGACGTCCTGGCCGGTCGCCGGGTCGACGGCCTTGAACTCGAGGTTGGGGACGGCCACACCGATCGAGCCGACGGACATGTCCGGGTCGTCGAGTGGGGTGAGATGCGAGACGGGGCTGAGTTCGGTCATGCCGAAGCCCTGCATCAGCCGGACGCCCAGTCGGGTCGCGAGGCGGTTGCCGAGTGCCTCGTCCAACGGCGCGGCGCCGCTGACCACCATCCGCAGGCTCGACAGGTCGTACTGATCGACCATCGGGTGCTTGGCCAGGGCGACCGCCACCGGCGGGGCGATGTAGAGGAAGGTGCAGCGGTGCTCCTGGATCCTGGTCAGGAATTCCGCCAGGTCGAACCGGGGCATGGTGACCAGCGTGCCGCGTGCTCTGAGGGTCAGGTTCAGCAGGACGTTCATGCCGTAGATGTGGAAGAACGGCAGCACCGCGAGCACCGTGTCGTGCTCGGTCACCTCCAGCATGGGCTCGCACTGGGCGATGTTGGCGACGAGGTTGGTGTGGGTGAGCATGACGCCCTTGGCCAGGCCGGTCGTGCCCGAGGAGTACGGCAGTACCGCGAGGTGGGTGGTCGGGTCGACGGTGACGTCGGGTGCGGCTGCGTCCTGGCCGAGCAGGTCGGGCAGCGACTCGTAGCCCTCGGTCGGGTCCAGCACGATGAACGCGTCCGGACCTAGACCCGCCTCTTCGGCGCCCGCGAGCGCGCCCGGCAGGAGCGAGGCGACCGTGACGTACGTCGACGCGCCGGAATCGCGCAGCTGGCCCGCGATCTCGTGCGGGGCGTACATCGCGTTGAGCGCCGTCGCGGTGGCCCCGGCGCGCAGGATCCCGTGGAAGGCGATCGCGAAACCGGCACTGTTCGGCGCGTGCAGTGCCACGACGTCGCCCGGCGCGACCCCGCGAGCGGCGAGAGCGCCCGCGAACCGGTCCACCGCCTGTCGGAGCTCGCCGTAGGTCAGTGTGCGGTCACCGTCGACGACCGCCGTCCGACCGAGGTCGGTCTCGCTCAGCGAGCCGAATATGTAGTCGTAGAGGGTGGTCGACGGGATCTCCACGTCGGGATACGTGCTCTTGATGCTGGTCACGGAGTGCTCCTTCGCCGGGTGCGGGGTGCGGGGTGCGGGGTGCGGGGGGCCGGGTGCAGGGAGTCAGCCGCGGAACGCGTCGGCGAAGATTCCGGGCAGCTTGAGCCAGCTGGGCTTCGCCGCGAACGCGGACAACTTGGCTCCGCTGCGGTGGGCCGTCCTGGCCGTCACGAACCACGGCGGTCGCGGGAACAACGAGTTCTCGCCGTGCAGAACCGAGCGCGGGAAGGTGCGGAAGGGGCCGTAGATCACCGAGCGTTCGGTGTTGTCGATGAGGTGAGCGTTGTGCACGACCCCGATGCCGGAGCCCACCTGCTCCAAGGTGTTGCCGGGAAACGCGCCCCAGGTGAAGGGGGCGCCCAGGAATGCCACCGCGCTCCACGCATTGACTCCGATGGAGCCGTAGCGGAGTCCGGCGAGGATGTCGTCGAAGTCCTTGATCGCCCGCTTGTCCTTCGGGGCCACGGCGATGCTCGCGCCGAGGGTGCCGTCCAGTTCGGTGTTGGCGAACTCCACCGCGGCCCGGAAGAACTCCGCGCCCGTTCCGGCGAGAGCGGTGTGGCCGAGCACGGGTGAGAAGTACTCGGTCGCGAAGAGGTCTCTGCTCGTGGCTTCGGACACCTCGATCAGCAGGCGGCCGGAGTGGTCCTCGGCCTGGGGGTAGGAACTGCGGGCGGCGTCCATCTTGCGGTCGGAGCCGGGGTACCACGGCTCGCGTCGGGGCAGGCGGTCGAAGACGCGGCGCAGCTCGGCGAGGAACTCCTCCTTCTGCTTCCACTCCGCGGACAGGATCAGCGTCTGGGTGGCGATGCAGTTGTGGCCGGAGTTCTGCAGTCGCTGGGTGGCGATCTGCTCGGCCTGGAACCTGAGGTCGGCCTTGCTCCATGTGCCGGGGATGATGATCGTCGGCGAGACGCCCCCGAGCTCGGAGCTGATCGGCTTGTCCAGGACCGGGGTGCCGGCTTCGCGGTTCGCCGAGGCGGTGGCGCCGGTACCCCACACGATCGCGTCGTGGGTCACGGCCGAACCGGTGATGTGCACGTGCGCGATGTCGGGGTGCTGGGTGAGATAACCGCCCACCTTCGCCGCGCCGTTGACGATCCGCAGCAGGTTCGCGTCGATCAGCGGCTTGAACGCCGCGCTGTAGGCCTCGGTGAGTCCTGCGAACGTCGGGTTCAGTTTCAGCACTGATGCCCGGTTGAAGGCGACGAGTTCGTAGAGCACGTCCAGCGGCCCGATCGAGGCGATGTTGCCGGCGCCTAGCACCAGCCCGACGCCACCGTTCTCTCCGACGCGCAGCGCGCCGAGACCGGCCTCGGCTCGGGCCTGATCCTCTGTGACGCCCGGCTTGAGCCAGACCTCGCCGGTGAAGCCGTGGAGGAGGGTGTGTTCGAGCAGGTCCGACGGCAACACCTTGAACCGGATACGGCCGCCGGGTGCCGACCGGGCCTTCACACTGCTCAACGGCGACTCGCCCTTCGCCAGCAGGGTCAGGCTGTGTGCGACGCGACCGAAGGCGGCCAACGACGCGTACGGCCCGGAGATCCACTCCTCCCCCTCCATCGGGCCTTCGTGGGTTCCCTTGGCCGCGATCGCTGCCCCGACCCAGTCGTCCGCGTGCCGCGCGATCGACGCCTGTGTTTCCGTGATCAGGATGGCCCGTCGGTCCGGGCCGAGCCTCGACCACGCGTCTGCTCCCACGGCGAGGTCCGCGATCGCCCTGTCGAGGTTCGCCCGGACTTCCTCGGTGATCTCGTCGTCGGCAGGGGGTATCCGGGTTGTGCTCATCTCTGGTTCTCCTTGGTCGCGTTGACGCGGCGGAGTCGACACATCGGGGGCTGGTCGGCGTGGCGACGGCTGTGCCGACAGGCACGTGGTGGTCTGCCCGGACCGCCCACCCCGGCTGTCGGCCGGTTTCAGTGTTGCCGTGGAGCGGCGATGTACAGGGCGGTCGAAGCGACCTCGAACCCTGCCGCGTGCTTTCCGGCCTCCGCCAACTCGGCGGACTGCAGTGCGGTGGCCACGGCGTCCTCGTCGGCGAAGGACATCTCGGCCACCAGATACGGCGTCACGCCGCTGAGCCCGCGTGGGTGGGAGAGGTGGAAGTCGACCAGGCCGGGGATGGCCCTCACCAGTGCGACGTGCTCGTCGCGGTACCGGGCGTCGAAGGCGTCGGGGTCGGCGGGGCCGAAGTACTCGGCGACGATGCGGTTCATGGGCTTCTCCTTGTTCGGTTCAGTAGCCGTAGTTCGGTCTAGTAGCCGTCGCGGACGACGAGGGGCTTGCGCAGACCCTGGGCCAGGGCGGTCGAGGCGTCGTCGAAGCTCACGACGTCGGAGAACACCGGGAGAGGGTCGACGGTGCCGTCGGCGATGAGGGCGAGTACGTCGGGGATGACCGGACCGACGTTGGGCCGGCCCATCGTGAACGTCACGCCCTGCATGTACATCGAGAGCGCGGGCACGGCGACGTCCTGCCAGTAGATGCCGAAGCTGTGACAACTGCCGTTCGGGGCGACCGCGTTGAGGGCTGAGTGAAGCCCGTCGGGACGGCCGGACGCATCGAACGTCACCTGGAACTCGCGGCCACGAGGCACTTCGTCGAGGATCTCGGCGCCCAGTCGGCGGGCGAGTTCGACGCACTCGGGGTCGAAGGCGTCGACGTAGGAGACCGAGGACGCACCGAGTGCCTTGGCGAAGGTGACAGCGAAGACTCCGACCGAGCCGGTTCCTCCGATGACGAGAACGTCGGCGTTCGGCGCATTGCGCAGCGCCTGGGCGACCGCGCCGTAGGTGTCGGAGAGGTTGTCGCCCACCGACGCCGCCGCGCGGGCGCTGACACCCTCGGGCAGCGGCGCCAACGCGTAGCCGGCAAAGGGGATACGGACCGCTTCGGAGAAGAAGCCGCCGTAGTCACCGCCGACGGGCAGGCCGAACATCGCGTTCCGCGGAACGTTCGTACAACCGGTGGGGCGACCGGAGACACACGAGGCGCAGGTGCCGCACGCGACATGCCAGGCGGGGACGACCAGTTGACCGGGCTTCACGTGCGAGACGTTGTCGCCCACCTCAAGGACCTTGGCCACGGTCTCGTGTCCGAGGGCGAACGGGCCCTTGAACGGGGCATGGCCCATGATCATGAAGCGGTCCAGGTCGCAGGTCGTCGAGACGACCGGCTGGACGATCGCGTCGTCGTCGGACTCAAGCACCGGCATCGGTGCGTCGACGTACCGCAGTTCGCCCTTCCTGACGAACTCGAATCTCTGCATGGGTAGCCCTCCTTGGGACTCGGTCAGGTCGTTACATGCCGGGTGTGAAGGGGATGTCGATGTCCACTTCGGGCAGGCACCAGTAACCGCGGTCGGCACGCATCACCCGGAAGTCGTGCGCGCGGAGACGACGTGGTCCTGCCACTGGTCGCCGAGGTCGTCGCCGAGGTCGAGGACGAAGACGTCGTCCTGGCGGTCGACCGTGGGCATGGCGGCTCCTTGAGGCGATACGCGTCAGTGGATGTGCGGCGTACGGCTGGGAGCGGGGTCGGCGTCGGGGCGGTTGCTCAGCGCATGCACCAGCAGGTCGTGGACCTCGGTGGCGACCGCCTCGATCGGGGCGCTGCTCTGCTGGGCCCGGCACATGACCACCGCGCCTTCCTCCGCGGCGACGATGAGGGCGGCAAGCCGACGGCTTCGGTCCTCGGCCAGGCCGTGACGCCGCAGCATGGCCGTCAACGCATCCTGCCAGCCGGCGAAGACCGCGCCTGCGGAGCGGGCGAGGTGGGGGGCTTCGTCGTTGGTCTCCACGGCCACCGCCACGATCGGGCAGCCGGCCCGGAAGCGGCTCTTCACGAGTTGGTCGCGCCACACCGTGAAGAACGTGTCGATGCCCGCTACCGGATCGTCGGCCTGCATGGCGGCCTCGATCACGCCGGCCATGAAGTCGCCGGCCAGCTCCACCGCCTCTTCGACCAGCTGCGTCCGCCCGCCGGGGAAGTGGTGGTAGACCGAGCCGCGCGGGGCGCCGCTGTGGGCCAGCACCCGGTCGATGCTGGTCGCGCTCGCGCCGTACTCGCGCAGCAGGGCCACGGTGCTGCTGACCATCCGCTCGCGGCTGTCGCTCTTACGAGGGCTCACGAAACCACCACCTCAGTACGCCCCGCGTAGCCGGAGATGGGCCCGGCCGCGGAGATCCAACGTTCGTCCATGCTGGTCCGTCTTCCTCGTCGTGGAGATGTGGGGCTGCCCACGTAGGCGGACTCGCTGAACTGAATCTATGGTGTATGACATAGAACATGCAAGAAGCTTGCACGCTCCCGAACCTCGGGGCCGTCGGCTTGAGCGGATCCACTGTCGACAGGTCGGCGGCCGTGGGGCGCAGGCCCGCCTGTGCCGCGATGGCGGCCGCGATGTCCCGGGCAGGGCGTTCGTCCGCGAGCCGACCTGGCCGGTGCCCGGGAAGGGCGGTGTCTTCGGCGCCTGCCACGGTCTGGACGTCCTGCTGCTGTTCGGCGCGTTCGAGGCCGACTTCGGGCACCTGCCGCTCGCCGACGCGGCGGTCACGCCCGAGGCGACGGAGCTGTCGTCCCGCTCCCGTACGGCGTGGACGGCGTTCGCGATGACGGGAGACCGGGGCCGGCCGGCGTACGACACACGACAGCGGCCGGCCGGCGTACGACACGCGACAGCGGCCGGTGCAGGAGCTCGACGCGAAGTCGGAGGTCAGGCAGTACCCGGAAGAGGTGTCGAGGGAATTGCGGCCGGTCCACGGTTTCCCGCCACTACCGCTGCTGGGTCGACGGCCCCGACCACTCCCATCCGCAGATCACCTACGTCCGCATGACCCCATATGACCCTGTATGGACATATATAGATCCGTATGACAGAGAGGAAGCGAGTCACATGCCCGCTCAGCTGAACGTCAACGTCTTCACCGCCCCGGAGAAGCCACTGGTGGCAGAACGGCCCCGGCCCTTCGGAGCGCCGATCGCCTGGGATCCGATGACCTCGACCCTGATCTACGGCGAGCGCGATGCCGTCCTGGTCGACCCGCTCACCACCGTCGCCGAGGCCGAGGCGCTGGCCGACTGGGTCGCCCTGCACCACCGCAACCTGACCACGATCTACATCACCCATGGCCACCTCGACCACTTCGGCGGCCTCGGCGTGCTGCTCAGGCGCTACCCCGAGGCCCGCGCCATCGCGACACCGGGTTCGGTCGCGCTGGCACGAGCGCACGGAAGGGCGCTGCCGGCCTTCCGCAAGTGGTTCCCGGGGCAGATGCCGACCACGCTCACGCTGCCGGAGCCCTACGAGGACGAGACCTTCACCTTGGAGGGCCACGAGCTGCGGATCATCGAGCAGGGCCACACCGACGGCAAGGACAGCACCTCCTTGTACGTCCCGTCGATCGACCTCGTTGTCGGTGGTGACGTCCTGTACAACCAGTGCCACGCGTACGTCGCCGAGACCACCCCCGAGATCCGCGAGAACTGGATCGCCGCGCTGGACCGGCTGGCGGCACTGAACCCGAAGACGGCCGTGGCCGGTCACAAGAAGCCCGGTGCCCCGGACACCTCCGAGTGCATCGAGACGACGAGGCGCTACCTCACCGACTTCGGGCGCCTCCAGGGAAAGGCGTCCACCGACCGTGAGCTGTTCGACGCCATGCACACGCTGTACCCCGACTTCGCCGCCAAGCAGGCGTGGCTGATGTTCGGCCTGGCCTGACCGGCGGTTTCGGCCGACCGAGGCGATGAAGGCCGGCCGGCCGCCCGCCACAGCAGCCGGCCCGCCTCCGGACTGATCCCGTGGGCTTGTGTCGTCGGCCCGTGTCAGCAGTAGAGGTTGCCGCCCGGTGTGGTCCCGAGGATCTGCGTGAAGCGGTTGTAGGCGTCCACGCGGCTCTGCACCTGGGCGGGGTTCTTGCCGTCGCATTCCAGGGAGCCGTTGATGCTGCGGATGGTCTGGCCGAAGCCGGCCTGGTTGACCATGGCGTTGTGCGGGGTCATGGTGCCGGGGCCGTTCTGGGTGTTCCAGTACCAGAGGCCGGTCTTCCAGGCCACGGCGGAGTCGTTCTGCACCAGCCAGGGGTTGTTGAGGAGGTCGATGCCGAGTGCGTCGCCGGCGGCCTTGTAGTTGAAGTTCCACGACAGCTGGATGGGGCCGCGCCCGTAGTAGGCGGCCTGGCCGGCCGGGCAGCCGTACCACTGGCTCCAGTCGCAGTAGGCAGGGTAGTTGGCGGTGTTCTGCTCGACGATGTGGACGAGCCCGCCGGTCTCGTGGTTGACGTTGGCGAGGAAGGCGGCGGCCTCCTGCTTCTTGACCGTGTCGCTGCCGGTGTTCGCGAAGCCCGGGTAGGCGCTCAGCGCGGCGGTGAGACCGCTGTACGTGTAGAAGGAGTTCCGGCTCGGGAACATCTGGTTGAACTGCGCCTCGCTCACCACGAAGTTGCCGACGGGCGTGCCGGAGCCGTCGCAGGCGTACGGCTCCCAGAACCAGGTGCTGATGACGGGGTCGTAGCCCGGGTTGTCGTGCTCGGCGATGTACGCCTTGCCGTCGGTGTAGCGGACGATGTTGCCGGTGACGTACGACTTGCCCGCGACCCAGCTGGGATAGCTGGAACACGCGGCTGCGGACGCGCCTGCGGCCGGAAGGACCACGGGGGTCATGCCTCCGAGGACGATTGCGGTCAGGACTGCGGAGATGCGACGCCTCGACACAGGGTCAACTCCTTTGTGGGGCACGGCCGCACCCCGACGAGGGCAGGGTGAAGCGGGGCCTCGAGCGCGCGGGCCGGTCGGACCGGTCACGGCGTGGGGGGCGGCCGTGGTGGGGGATGTGCTCCTCACTCAACCGCATTGGTATGTACCAGTCAAGGGTATAGACCAGTCAACTCGACGCCGGGGTGGTGCAGTTGAAGATCGGCCCCCGTCGGCCTCCGTCGGCCCCCATCAGTCCCCGTCGGCCCTCCCGCCGCTGCCGAGTCCCTCGTCAGACGCGGGCCAGGTCCAGGAGGACCTTGGAGGCGACGGTCCGGTCGTGGGCGATGTCGAAGGCGGCGCGGGCCTCGGCGAGCGGGAAGGTGTGCGTCACGATCGCGTCGACGGGCAGGCCCTGGGCCAGCAGGGCGATCGCCTCGTCGAACTCGGCGTCGAAGCGGAACGCGCCCCGAAGTTCCAGCTCGCGGGTGACGGCGAGGTTGCCCAGCAGGGGCACTTCGCCGGGCGGCAGCAGACCGAGGAGCACCACGGCGCCCCCGCGGCGCACCCGCTCGACGCAGCTTCGTAGGCCCGCGGGCGCTCCGGACGCCTCTATGGCGAGGTCGAACGGGTCCGTCCACGCGCCGTCACCGGGATCGTCCGCCCGTACCGTGGCGGTGGCTCCGGATGCGGCGGCGATGCCCAGGGGGGTGTCCAGGAGGTCGCTCACGACGATCTCGGCGGCGCCCTTGTGCCGCAGCACGGCGGTGACCAGGCAGCCGATCGGCCCCGCCCCGGTGACCAGCACCCGCTTGCCCGTCACATCGCCGGCCCGGTGCACGGCGTGCAGGGCCACCGACAGGGGCTCGGCCAGGACGGCCCGGCGCAGGCCGAGCTCCGGCGGCAGCGGGCGGATCTGTGCCACGGGCACGGTGACGAGCTGGGCGAAGCCGCCCTGGACATGGGGCGTGCGGGCGGCGCTGCCGAGATAGCGGGCGTCGGCGCAGATGTTGCGACGGCCGACCGCGCAGTCGGGGCAGCGGTCGCACGGTGTGGCGGGGTGGACGGCCACCGGCGTACCGACGGCCGGTCCGTCGGCGTCGGGGCCCACGGCGGCGACATGGCCGACGACCTCGTGGCCGAGCACCATCGGCTCCCGGACCGTGAAGTCGCCGACCCGGCCGTGGCGGTAGTAGTGCAGGTCGGATCCGCAGATGCCGCCGTAGACGACGGCGACCGTCACCTGACCGGGCTCGGGCCGGACGGGGGAGCGCTGCTCGATCCGGAGGCCTCCTGCCGGATGGACGACGCAGGCTTGCATGGTGGGTCCTTTCGTTGCGGCGGCCGTCAGAGGACGGAGAGCATGCCGCCGTCGACGTAGAGCAGCTGGCCGTTGACGAAGTCGGAGGCGGGGGAGGCCAGGAAGATCAGGGCGCCCACGAGGTCCTCGACCGCGCCCCAGCGGCCGGCCGGGGTGCGCTTGCGGACCCAGGCGCTGAACTCCTCGTCGGCCACCAGGGCCGAGGTGAGCTCGGTGGCGAAGTAGCCGGGGCCGATGCCGTTGACCTGGATGCCCAGCGGGCCGAGGTCGGCGCACATGCCCTTGGTGAGCATCTTCAGGCCGCCCTTGGTGGCGGAGTACGCGGCGATGCCGGGCCGGACCGCCTCGCTCTGCAGCGAGCAGATGTTGACGATCTTGCCGTGGCCGCGGGGCACCATGCGCCGTGCCACCTCGCGTCCCACGAGGAAGGCGCCGGTGAGGTTGGCGTCGAGGAGGCGGTGCCAGTCGTCGTCGGTGAACTCCAGGAACGGGCTGCGGTGTTGGACGCCCGTGTTGTTCACCAGGATGTCGATCGGTCCGATCTCGTCCTCGATGCGGGCGACGCCCGTGGTGACGGCCGCCGAGTCCGTCACGTCGAAGGCGGCCGTCCGTACCCGGTCCCCGAAGGAGGCCGCGAGTTCCCCGGCGGTCGTCCGCAGGGCCTCGATGTCGCGTCCGTTGAGGACGACCGTGCAGCCCGCCTCCAGCAGGCCCTTGGCCAGGGCTCTGCCGATGCCTCGGCTGGAGCCGGTGACCAGGGCCGTCCGGCCGGTGATGTCGAACAGGGGGTGGCTCATGCCCGTGCCCCCGTGGCGTCGGCCCGTACCGCCGTCGCGTCGGCCCGTACCGTCGCGACGCCCGGCGTAGCCGGACTGCCGGGGAGGGGGGTTCGGGCGGGGCGTTCGGCGAGGACGTCGAGGATGTTGTCCACCGCCAGGTCGACCATGGCGGCCCGGGTGGCCTCGGTGGCCGACCCGATGTGGGGCAGTGTGACCACGTGCTCCTCCGCCACGAGCGGCGACAGCTCCTTGCCCATCGGCTCCCGCTCGTAGACGTCGAGCCCGGCGGAGTGCAGCCGTCCCTCGCGTACGGCGTGCAGCAGGGCCTCCTCGTCGACGACGCCGCCGCGGGAGGTGCTGACGAGCGTGGCCGTGGGCTTCATCGCGGCCAGCTCGCGGGCCGCGATCAGGTGCCGGGTCTCCGCGGTGAGCGGCACGTGCAGGGACACGACGTCGGACTCGGCCAGCAGCACGGCCAGCCCCACCGAGGTCGACAGGTCGTCGTCGGGGGCGTAGGGGTCGTGGTGGAGCACGCGCATGCCGAATCCATGGGCCCGGCGGGCCACCGCGCGGCCGATCTGGCCGTAGCCGATCAGGCCGAGGGTGGCGCCGTGGACGTCCAGGCCCAGGTAGTCGTGCATCCGGAACAGGTCCCAGGCGCCGTCCGCGAGGCTCGCCGTGGCCGCGCCGAGCCGACGGCGGGCGGCGAGGATCAGCGCGAAGGTGAGGTCGGCGGTGGTCTCGGCGAGCACGGCGGGGGTGTGGGTGACGACGATGCCGCGTTCGGCGGCGGCGGCCCGGTCGACGTTGTCGAATCCCATGCTCGCCAGCGCTATGACGCGCAGGCCGGGGCCCGCCGCGTCCATCAGCGCGCCGTCCACCGGGTCGTTGCCCAGCGCCAGCACGCCGCTCACTCCGGGGGCGAGTGCGGCGAGGTCGGCGGGCCCGGGCTTGCCGGTCCCCGGCCAGGCCACCACGTCCGCCGCCTCGGACAGGCGGTGCAGGCCGCGGCCGGGGAGGCTTTCACGGGTGGTGAGGACACGCTTTTTCATCATTGTCTCCAGTGACGAGCGATGAACAATCGACCGGGCGGCTGGTTCTGGAAAAGCTAGCCGGGGTCGTCACCGGAAACAAATAGCGGATTCATGTGACGCTATTGGCGATCCTTATCCTCGATCAGTTCCAGGAACAGGTCGTGCACCGCCAATGCCGGCTCCGACAGCGGCTGATTGTCCGACGTGACCAGAGACAGCTTGACCTGGATCACCGGCTCCACGATCCGCCGCACGGACAGGGCGCGGACGTCGAGGATGGCGCGCGCCGCCGACCAGGGCAGGACCGTGGCCCCCAGGCCCGCGTCCACGGCGTTGACGAGCGTCAGCGCGGACTCGACCTCGCCCACCACGTTCAGCTGGAGCGACGCCTGCTGGAAGGCGGCGTCCACGACCTGCCGGATCGTGTGGATGCGGCTGGGCAGCAGCAGGGGCACGCTGGTGAGCTCCGCCAGCTTCACCTCGCCCTGTCCCGGCGGGGCCGTCTCGCCGGGCGCGCCGATCAGGAACAGGTCCTCCGTGCGCACGGGCTCGAACTGCACACCCCGCAGCGGGCCGGCCCCGTAGATGAACGCCATGTCCATCCGACCCGTCATGATCGCCTCGCTGATCACCCCGCCGAAGTTCTCGTTGATGTGCAGCAGGATGTCCGGGTAGCGCTCGCGCACGCTCTTGAGCAGCGGCAACGCGAGCGCCGCGCCCAGGCTGTACGGCGCGAGGCCCACCGACACGCTGCCCGCGGGGGCCCGGCCGGAGACCTCGACGGCGGCGTGCGCGAGGTCCACCTGCCGCAGGATCAGCTGAGCGTGCCGATACAGCGCCCGGCCGGCCTCGGTCGGGGCGACCCCACGTTTGCTGCGGATCAGCAGCTGCTGTCCGAACTGCGCCTCCAGCGCCGACAGCTGCTGGCTGAGCGCGGGCTGGGCGATGTGCAGGATGTCGGCCGCGCGCGTGATGCTCCCCGCGTCGATGATCTTGATGAACGAGTACAGGCGCTTGGTGTCCATGCGGGGCCTTCCGTGCCGAGCGGAGCCTCATCGTAGGGAGGGGCCCCTGCGAAGCACAGCCCCGGCGGGGCCCGGGTGTGAGCCGGGTCATAGCCGTTCGCGATAACGCCAGACCGAACGGATATTGGCGATCACGCGACGGGCGGAATAAGTTGAGCGGAACATCCAGGGCATCTCCATTCCGGAATTACCCTCCCCGCATAATTCCCTTTCCCGGATTTCCGCATTCCCGCATTCTCTCCCGGAGGACGTCATGACCCCCATGGTTGATCTCGTCGCCGATCTCGGCGAGGGATTCGGCGCCTACACGATGGGCGACGACGCGGCCCTTCTGGAGATGCTCACCTCCGCCAATGTGGCCTGCGGATTCCACGCCGGCGATCCGCGCATCATGGACGCCACCGTCCGGACGTGCGTGGCGCAGCAGGTGGCCGTGGGCGCCCATCCGAGCTTTCCCGACCTGGTCGGCTTCGGCCGCCGCGCGATGGACCTCACGCCGGAGGAGGTCCGCACCGACATGCTCTACCAGATCGGCGCCCTCCAGGCCTTCGCCGTCGCGCACGGCACCCGGGTCCAGCACATCGCCCCGCACGGACGCCTGGGCAACCTGGTCGCCGTACGCCCCGACTACGCCCGTGCCGTCGTGGACGCCGTGGCCGCCCTGGACGAGTCGCTGATCGTCCTCGCGCAGGACGGCGAGCTCGCCGACGCCGCCCGGGCCCGCGGACTGCGGGTCGGCATCGTCGGCATCGCCGACCGCGCGTACCGCGCCGACGGGACGCTCGTCCCCCGCTCCGAGCCCGGAGCGGTGATCCACGACCCGGACGAGGTCGCCCGGCGGACGCTGCGGATGGTCGCCGAGGGCCTCGTCCGCAGCGTCGACGGCACGGACGTCCCGGTGGCGTGCGACACCGTCCTGCTGCACGGGGACAGCTCCGGAGCGATCGCGCTGGCCGGCCGGATCCGGACGGCACTCCTCGCGTCCGGCGTCGAGATCACCTCCCTCGACAAGGTCCTGAGCGGCAAGGGCGTCTGACATGAACGACAACCTCACGATCGCGGACTGCGGCGACTCCGCGCTGGTCGCCAAGGCCGTGGGCCTGGACGCCGAAGCCGCCTGGCGACTCGTCCACGCCCTGGCCGACGCCCTGGACGCCGTACGCCTGAGCGGTGTCCACGACGTGGTGCCCACCTATGACGCCCTGCTCGTGGAGTTCGACTGCGCCGCCACCGACCACGAGACCGTCCGGCGCGTCCTGGCCCACGAAGCCGCCCGCCTCGGACCGCACCCCGCGCCGACGACTCCGCCCCGCCGGTTCGTCGTCCCCGTCGTCTACGGCGGCGAGTACGGCCCCGATCTCCCGGAGGTGGCCGCGCAACTCGACCTCACCGAGAGCGAGGTCGTCGCCCTGCACTGCGGATCCGACCTCACCGTCCGCTGCCTCGGCGCGCCCGCCGGTGCGCCGATGACCGACGGACCGCCCTTCCCGAAGCCGGTGCCGCGGCTCGCGTCGCCCCGCACCCGCGTCGACCCCGGCTCGGTCGCCGTCGCCGGCCGGCAGGCGGTCATCTGCCCGATGCCCTCGCCCGGCGGCTGGCCGCTCCTCGGCCGCACCCCCGTCCGCGTCCTCGACCTGCACCGCGACCCGATCACCGCCTACCGCCCCGGCGACACCTTCCGCTTCCGCCCCATCACGGCAGGGCAGTGGGACGAGTACGCCGACCTGCCCCTGGCGGACTGCCATGGCTGACACCCTCACGATCCGCACCGCGGGCATCGTCACCGTGCAGGACCTCGGCCGGGTCGGCCGCTCCCGCTACGGGCTGCCCGCCAACGGAGCCGCCGACCAGCACTCGGCGCGCGTCGCCAACGTCCTGTGCGGCAACGACGACCGCGCCCCGCTGCTGGAGATCACGGCCCTCGACTTCGCCTGCGTGACCTCCGGCGACATCCTCGTCGCCGTGACCGGCGCCCCCGCCGACGTCACCGTCGAAGGAGTGGCACGCCCGCAGTGGGAACCGGTTCCCGTACGGGCCGGCGAGACCCTCCGGGTCAGCGGCATCCGGCGCGGACTGCGCGTCTACCTGGCCGTACTCGGCTCCTTCGAGGCCGACCGCCTCCAGGGCAGCTGCGCCCCCGACACCATCCTGGGCTTCGGCCCCGCCCTGCGCGCCGGCGACGCACTCGTCCTGCGCGCCACCTGCCCGCCGCTGGACCACCCCTTCTCACGGATCCCGCTGTTCCGACTGCACGCCCCCGTCCCCGCGTTCCCCGCCGACTGGACCATCGACGTCACCGACGGCCCCGACCGGGCCGAGTTCGGAAACACCGGAAACCGTTTGTTCGACGCGCCCTTCACCGTCAGCCCCCGCAGCAACCACATCGGCCTACGGCTGCAGGGCGAGGTGCCCCGGCGGGTCGCCCGGGGGGAGGTCCTCTCCCGGGGCGTGCCCATCGGCGCCGTCGAAGTGCCGGCCGGGGACGAACTCCTCGTGCTGCACCGCGGCCGCGGTGTCACGGCCGGCTACCCCGTCCTCGCCGTCGTCACCGCCACCGGTCTGTCCGCCCTGGGTCAGGTGCGCCCCGGACAGACCCTCCGCTTCCGCCGTCGCACCCTCGACCAGGCGGTCACCGCCCACCGTTCGCAACGCGACGCCGTCGACGCCCTGCGCACCCGAGTCCGCACGGCCTTCGACACCCTGCGCATCCGCGCCCCCGTCGGCAGCTGAGCTCCCCGCACCGCACCGCCCCGCTCAGCAGCCCCCTTCGCCCGCCCGCACGGAGCCGAAACGTCCCTCTTCCCCCGTCTCCGCCAGACAGGAGAGCCATGAGCACCGTGGCCGCTCAGCCCGTCCCCAACACCGTCGACCCCAGAACAGCCCGCAAGGTCACCCTCGCGGGATGCGTCGGGATCTTCGCCGAGCTCTACGACAACGGCATCTTCGGCTTCATGGCCGGCACGCTCGCCGCCGTCTTCTTCCCCGGCTCCGACAACGCCATCCAGCTCGTCTTCCTCGGCTACGCCGTCTCCTTCTTCTTCCGCCCCCTCGGCGCGGTCATCTGCGGCCACCTCGGCGACCGCATCGGACGCCAGCGGATGCTGGTCTTCGTCATCCTGCTGATCAGCGCCGCCACCGCGGCCATCGGCGTGCTGCCCACCTACGCGAGCATCGGCATCGCCGCGCCCGCCCTGCTGATCCTGCTGCGCGTCGCGCAGGGCTTCTCCGTCGGCGGCGAGGCGTCCGGCGCGATGAGCTTCCTCGCCGAGCACGCCCCGGAGGGCAAGCGCGGCCTCTACACCAGCTACGCGCAGATCGCCTCGTTCCTCTCCCTGCTCACCGGCACGCTGATCGCCGCCGCCATGACCAGCGGCCTGGGCACCGAGCGCATGGAGTCCTGGGGCTGGCGCATCCCGTTCCTGCTCGCCGTCCCGCTCGGCGTCGCCGGCATCTACATCCGCAAGCGCATCAGCGACACGCCCAACTTCACGCGCCTGAAGGAAGAAGACGGCCTGTCGAAGAACCCCCTCAAGGAGGCGTTCGCCTCCGCCGAGCACCGCCGGGCCATGCTGCTGGCCCTGTTCATCCCCCTGATGAACGGCTCCGGCTACTACGTCCTGTTCGGCTACATGCCCACCTTCATGAGCAGCGAGCTGGACTTCGGCAAGGTCCAGGGCCTCCTCGTCACCGCCTCCAGCCTGGTCGCGATCTGCATCGCCATCCCCTACATGGGCCGCCTCTCCGACCGGATCGGGCGCAAGAAGGTCATCGCCGGCGCCGCGATCGGCATGGCCGTCGTCGGCATCCCCTGTTACCTCCTGATCGGCACCGGCAACGTCGCCCTCGCCGTCCTCGGCGCCTGTCTCATGGCCGTAGTGTTCGCCGGGCACACCGGCGTCATCCACATCCTGCTCGTGGAGCTCTTCCCGACCCGGGTGCGCTACTCCGCCTACGGCCTGGGCTACAACGTCTCCTCCGCCCTCTTCGGCGGCACGGCCCCCCTGCTGATGACCTACCTCATCGACCGCACGGGCAATGTCAACATGCCGGCCTTCTACGCCGTCGTCACCGCCCTCGGCACGCTCATCGCCGTGTCCAGGGTCAAGGACCGGGCCCACCTGCCCCTGCGCGACGCCTGACGGACCCCGCCCGCCGCACCCGCACGTCTGTTCTCCCCCCACCCCCAGCACCTCAAGGAGCACATCAGCATGCCCATCTCCGACTACAGGACGGCCCTCGTCACCGGAGCGTCGACCGGCATCGGAGCCGTGGTCGTCGAGCGCCTCGCCAAGCGGGGCCTGGAAGTGCACGCCGTGGCCCGCAACGCCGAACGGCTCGCCGCCCTCGCCGACGCCACCGGCTGCGTCCCGCACGCCGTCGACATCACCGACACCGAGGCGCTCACCGCCGTACTGGGCGGCCTTGAGATCGACGTCCTGGTCAACAACGCGGGCGTCTCCCGCACCGGCAACATCCTGACCGCCGACGAGTTCGCCGTCGACGAGCAGATCGCCGTCAACATCCAGGCCGTCCTGCACCTGGTGCGGCTGCTCATGCCCGGCATGGTGGAGCGCGACCTCGGCCACATCGTCAACATCAGCTCCATCGCCGGCGTCTACAACTTCGGCGGAAACACGATCTACCACGCCACCAAGGCGGCCGTGCACACCCTCTCCCGCCAGCTGCGGGTCGACGGCTACGGCCGCCGGGTCCGCGTCACCGAGATCTGCCCCGGCCGCGTGGAGACGGAGATCTTCGGCCGTCTCCTCGGCGACATGGAGGCCGCCCAGCGCGAGTACTACGACGGCTACGAGTCCCTCAAGCCCGAGGACATCGCCGACTCCATCGAGTTCGCCGTCGACGCGCCCCGGCACGTCAACATCGGCCATGTCGAGATCCTGCCCACGTTCCAGGTCCCCGGCGGCCTGAACTTCGAACGCCGCGAGGGCTGAGCCATGCCGGTGCACACCGCAGCACGCGTCCGCCGCATCAACCCCTCGCCCAGCACGGCGGCGGCGCAGCGCGTCCGCGAACTCAAGAGCCAGGGGCTCACCGTCCTCGACCTGACCGTGGGCGAACCCGACTTCGACACCCCCGCGCACGTGAAGGCCGCGGCGATCGAGGCGATCGAGGCGGGCGAGACCAAGTACACGCCGGTGAACGGCACTTCGAGGCTGCGCGCCGCGATCACGGCGAAGCTCCGCGAGCGCCACGGCCTCGACGTCACCGATGCGCGGATCACCGTCGGCGGCGGGGCCAAGCAGGTCATCTTCCTCGCCCTCATGGCGACCCTGGACGAAGGCGACGAGGTCATCGTCCCCGCCCCGTACTGGGTGTCGTACCCGGACATGGTCCGCGCCAACGACGGCGTCCCGGTCGTCGTCGACTGCCCGGAGGCGGACGGCTTCAAGCTGACCCCACAGCGGCTCGCGGCGGCGATCACCGAACGCACGAGCTGGGTCATCCTCAACACCCCCGGAAACCCGACCGGATCCGCCTACACCACCGACGAACTCCACGCGCTCGCCCAGGTGTTGCTGGCACACCCGCAGGTCCACGTCCTCACCGACGAGATCTACGACGAGATCTGGTACGGCGACCAGGACGCACCGTCCCTGGCCACCGTCGAACCCGGCCTGGCCGACCGGGTGTTCCTCACCAACGGCGTGTCCAAGACGTATGCGATGACGGGTTGGCGCATCGGGTACGGGGTCGGGCCGACGGATCTGGTGACCGCGATCAACACCCTCCAGTCCCAGACCTCCTCCTGCCCCTCCTCGGTGAGCCAGGCCGCCGCTGCCGCCGCGCTCTCGGGACCGCAGGACTTCGTCCGGGACACCGTCCGCGTCTACCGCGCCCGCCGCGACGCGACGGTGAAGCTCGTCAACGACATCCCCGGGCTCGGCTGCACCGTCCCGGACGGAGGCTTCTACCTCCTGGTCAACTGCCGAGAAGTCATAGGGCAGTTCACACCTGCGGGAGTCCGGATCGAGAACGACGAGGACTTCACCCGCTATCTGCTCGACAGCCGGCAGGTCGCGGTGATCCACGGAACCGCGTACGGCGCACCCGGCTACTTCCGCATCTCGTTCGCCACGTCGACGGACGTCCTCACGGAGGCCTGCGAGCGCCTGGCGAGCGCCTGCGCCGCACTGTCGGCCGCGCCTGCCGCCTCCGCTCCCTCTGCCTGAAAGGTCGTCATGATCCGCGTCAGCACCAAGTTCGAGCGGCCGGAGCCCGCCCTGGTCGAGCGGCTGAGCGCCTTCTCCTCGGCGACCATCCACGAGGCGCAGGGCCGACTCGGCGCGCTGGACTCGGCCATCAAGCCGGTCGACCACCGCATGTCCCTGTGCGGCCCCGCCTTCACCGTCCAGTGCGCCCCCCGCGACAACCTCATGCTGCAGACCGCCATCGCCTACGCCCGCCCCGGGGACGTCGTGGTCGTGTCCGCCGGCGCCTACGAGGAGGCGGGCTCCTTCGGCGACGTCCTCGCCAACGCCTGCCAGGCCAAGGGCCTCGCCGGCCTGATCACCGACACCGGCGTCCGCGACACCGAGGACCTGCGCGCCCTGGGCTTCCCCGTCTTCTCCCGCAGCGTGTCCATCAAGGGCACGGTCAAGGAGACCGTCGGCCCGATGTGCGAGCCGATCACCATCGGCGGCGTACTCGTCCGCCCCGGCGACGTCCTGCGCGCCGACGCGGACGGCGCGGTCGTCGTCCCCCGCGAGAACGCCGCGGAGGCGGCCGCGGCCTCCCAGGAGCGGGTGGACGCGGAGGCGGGGTACATCGCCGCGTACCGGGCGGGCAGGACGGTCGTCGAGATGTGCGGTCTTGGGCCGCTGCTCGCGGCCAAGGGGTTGGTGATCGAGGACGAGTAGCGGGCCGCTCCGGCTGGAGCGGCCCCTGTTTCGCGGAGTCCGAGGGACGTCGGACGCGGCCCGCCTAACCGGCGTCGCGCACCACGACCGGGTCGAGGACCGTGTCGATGGCCTGCATGAGGTCGGCCTCCAGCTTGACCCCTGCCGCCTTGACGTTCTCGGTGACCTGCTCGGGCCGGGAGGCGCCGATGATGGCGGCGGAGACGTTGGAGTTCTGCAGCACCCAGGCCACGGCCAGCTGGGCCAGGGACAGCCCGGCCTGCTCGGCGAGCGGCTTGAGCTGCTGGACCCGCTCCAGGACGTCGTCCCGCAGGAACCGGCCGACGAAGGTCGCGCCGCCCTTCTCGTCGGTGGCACGGCTGCCGGCCGGCAGCGGCGCGCCCGGCGCGTACTTGCCGGTCAGGACACCCTGGGCGATGGGCGACCAGACGATCTGCCCGAGCCCCAGCTCCTCGCAGGTCGGCACGACCTCGTCCTCGATCACCCGCCAGAGCATCGAGTACTGCGGCTGGCTGGAGACCAGCGGGATGCGCAGCTCCCGGGCGAGCGCGTGGGCGCTGCGGATCTGGTCGGCGGTCCACTCGGAGATGCCGATGTAGTGGGCCTTGCCGGAGTGGACCACGTCGGCGAACGCCTCCATGGTCTCCTCCAGCGGCACCGACGGGTCGTAGCGGTGCGCCTGGTACAGGTCGACGTACTCGGTCTGCAGCCGCCGGAGCGAGTTGTCGATCGACTCCATGATGTGCTTGCGGCCCAGGCCCTGGTCGTTGGGTCCCGGGCCCGTCGGGAAGAAGACCTTGGTGAAGATCTCCAGGCCCTCCCGCCGCTCGTCCTTCAGCGCCCGGCCGAGAACGGACTCGGCCCGGGTCTGCGCGTAGACGTCGGCGGTGTCGAAGGTGGTGATCCCCGCGTCGAGGGCGGCGCGCACACAGGCGAGCGCCGCGTCCTCCTCGACCTGGGAACCGTGGGTGAGCCAGTTGCCGTACGCGATCTCACTGATCGTCAGACCGCTGCGGCCGAGTTTGCGGAATTCCATGGTGCGACCCTACTTACGGTCCTGCTGTTGCGGCGATCGCCGGCTGAGAGCGATCCTCCGGGGCTGCGGGCTCAGACCGCGCCCACGGTCTCCGTCTTCTCCGAGGTCTGCGCCGTCTCCTCCTCGTCGTCGTGCTTGCCGGTGGCCTTGCGGCCGGGCAGCACGGCGATGACGATCACGGTTCCGACGGCCATGATGATCGCGCCGATCAGGCTGGTGTGGGCGATGGCGTGGGCGAAGGACTCCTGGACGGCGTCGACCAGGCTCTGGGCCTGCTGGGGGCCGCCGTTCGGATCCTTCGCGACCTGCTCGGCGACCGCCAGGCCGCCGCCCACCGAGTCCTTCGCGGTGTCCAGCGCGGCGGCCGGGAGGTGGCCGCCGACCAGGTCGGTCAGCTTGTCCTTGTAGGACGTGGCGAGAAGCGAACCGAGGATCGCGATGCCGAGGGAGGCGCCGAGTTCCAGCGCGGTGTCATTGGCGCCGCCGCCCACGCCCAGCTCGGACTCGGGGAAGGAGCCCATGATGGTGTCGGTGGCGGGGGCCAGGCTCAGGCCGATCGCGAAGCCGAGCATCAGCAGCGATGCGAGGAAGTCCGTGTACGTCGAGCCGGACTCGATCTGCGTGAGCAGGAACACGCCCGCCGTGCCGATCACCATGCCCGCGCCCACCACCGGCTTGACGCCCAGCTTCGGGGCCAGCCGCCCGGTCACCGCCGCGCCGACGAAGACCGCTCCGGCCAGCGGCAGCAGCCGTACGCCGGTCTCCAGGGCGTCGTAGCCGAGGACGAACTGCAGGAACTGGGTGGAGTAGTAGATCGAGCCGAAGGTGCCGAAGAAGAAGAACAGCACCGCGAGCATCGAGCCGCTGAAGGCGCGCTCGGTGAACTTGCGCACGTTCAGCATCGGGTTCGGGTGCTTCAACTCCCAGGCCACGAAGGCCAGCAGGCCCACGCCGGCGATCACGGCGGCGGTGATCGGGCCGGCGCCCCAGCCGAAGTGCGGGCCCTCGATGGTCGCGTAGACCAGGGAGCCGACCGAGACGATCGACAGCAGACCGCCGACGTAGTCGATGCGGCCCATGCCCTCGGCCTTGGAGGGCGGTACCAGCAGCAGCGCGCCGAGCACGCCGAGGACCGCGATGGGGGCGTTCATCAGGAAGGTGGAGCCCCAGGCGTGGTCCTGAAGCAGCCAGCCGGCGGCCAGCGGGCCGACGGCGATGGCGAGGCCGGAGGTGGCGCTCCAGGCGGTGATGGCCTTGGCGCGCTCGCCCTTCGGGAACATCGCCACCAGCAGAGACAGGGTGGCCGGCATGACCACCGCCGCGCCGACGCCCATGACCGCGCGGGCCGTGATGACCAGGGCGGTCTCGTCGACCAGGCCGCCCATCACCGAGCCGCCCGCGAAGATCAGCAGGCCCAGGACGAGCGCGCCGCGGCGGCTGTACTTGTCGCCGATCGAGCCCAGCACCAGCATCAGCGCGGCGTACGGGACGGTGTAGCCGTCGATGACCCACTGCAGGTCGCTGCTGGACAGACCCAGGTCCCGGGTCATGTCCGGCGCCGCCACGATCAGTGACGTGTTCGCCATGACGACGATCAGCAGGCTCAGGCAGAGCACCAGCAGGGCCCACCAGCGTCGCGGGTACGGCTCCGTCATCTTCTCGGCGGGTGTGTTCACAACGAGCGGCATCGCAGGACTCCTCAGGCCACGGCACTGCGGGCAGTTATTTGCCCACCGATGTGCAGGCTAGTTTATTGCCCGTCCGTGTGCAACTATCGAGCGATCCTCCCGCCCGTCGACCGGAGGCCCCGACATGACCAGCGCATACGTCACAGAAACCGCAGAAACCGCAGAGACTGCAGAGACCGCAGAGACCGCAGGACGCAGCCGGACCCGCCGCACGCGGGCCCGCATCATCGAGGCGGCCAGGCGGCAACTCGGCCGCGACCCCGACAGCAGCCTCACCGACATCGCCGAAGCCGCCGGCGTGGTGCGTCGCACTGTCTACGGCCACTTCAGCGGCAGGGCCGCGCTCGTGGAGGGGCTGGTGGAGGATGCCGCGCGGGCGCTGCGGCAAGCGGTCGCGGCCCGGGAGGATCCCGTGTCGGACGCCGTCACGGCGCTGGCGCGCTTCGTCCTCGCCGTGTGGCCCGTCGGTGATCGCTACCGCATGCTGCTCCGGCTCGCCCCTCAGGACCTGGGGCCCGAGCGGGTCGCCGAGATCCTCGCCCCCGCGCGCGACACGGCGGCGGCGATCATCGCGCAGGGGCAGCGGCAGGGCGTCTTCCAGACCGGCGTTCCGCCCGGCCCGCTGAGCCGGGCACTGGAGGGGCATCTGCTGGGGCTCCTGGAGTGCCTGAACGCCGGAACCTGGACCGACGACGGCACGCGCACCGCGACCGCCGCCCTGATCGCGATGGGCGTGGACGGCGACCTCGCCGTCACCTGTGTCCGAACGCTCGGCCGGCCCGAGCGCTTCGGCACCTAGATCTCAGACCCGCATCCCGACCCGCATCCCGACCCGCATCCCGAGCGCATCCCGAGCCCCCGAGAACGTCCCGAGCGCTTCCCGAAGAGAGCACCCATGTACGAGTCCCGGTCCCAGTCCCCGTCCTGGCCGCAGTCGTGGCCCCAGTCCGATGGCGAACTCCCCGACGAGCCGTACTACAGCGATGCCGTCCATGTGAGCCCGTCGGCCCCGAGGAGGCGGCGCCGGGTCATCGCCGCCGTGTCCCTCGCGGTGTTGCTGATCGGCGGCGGCGTCGTCGTCGACCGGGTCGCCGCGGCCCGTGCGGAAAGCCGTACGGCCGAGGCGTTCCAGGAGGGCATGGGAACCGTCGAGCGGCCTTCGGTGCACGTCAGCGGCTTCCCCGTGCTGACCCAGCTGGCCGACGGCACCCTGCGGCACGTCGACCTCACCGCCCATGACATTCCCGCCGACGGATCGACACGGCCCCTGCCGGTGACGAAGCTGACCGTCGGCCTCGACGATCTGAACACCTCGGGGAGCGCCGACGAGGCCCACGCCCGCAGCGTCGAGGCGACCGCGTTCCTTTCCTATGAGGACGTGTCCGCCGCGCTCGGCGTGGAGGTGTCGCAGGGCGACGAGCCGGGGCGGATCAATGCGACGGCCACTCTGCCGCTCGTCGGCGACGTGACCGTGAGTGCGGCCCTCTCCGCGGCGAGCGGCAACCGCATCGCCTTCGAGGGCGTCCGTGCCGTCCAGGGAGAGCTCATCCCTCCCCTGAAGGCGTTGCTGGACAAGGCTCTGGACGAGCCCGTCCCGCTGCGGAACATGCCCGAGGGGCTGGGTCTGAAGTCGGTCACGACCACGGGGGACGGGATCGACGCCGTCTTCGTCGGCCACTCGGTCACCTTCCGTCCGAGCACGCCGTCCACCGTGTAAGGGCGTGCGTCCCCGGAGGCCGGGGCTAGGCCGGGGCTAGGCCGGAGGTCAGGCGAGGTCAGGCGAGGTCGGGCAGGGGGCGCCGGGCGACCCCGTGGGCGTCGTCCGGCGGGACGCCCAGCATGCGCAGGACCATCTCGGCGAGGTTCACCGCGGCCTCGTCGCCGTCCAGGTCCGGGCGGGCGAACCGCAGTTCCACCAGGGACAGCAGGGTTCCGCCCAGGGCGGAGAGGGCGACGACCGGCTCGACGTCGGTGAAGCGGCCGGAGGCGATGCCGACCTGAAGATCGCGCAGCGCGCGGGTCGCCAGGCCGTTGTCCGAGTAGAGGTGGCCGAGGCCGCGCCGACGCAGCACCTGCATGAGCTCCGGGTGGGAGTCGGCCATGCGAGCGCTGAGCCGGAAGCCGGCCGCGACGAGTTCCGCGGGGTCGTCGATCCCGCTCAGCCGCTCGTCGAAGGTCTGGCCGAACTCCTCCAGGGCGTCCACCACCGCCGCCTCGAACAGCTCCGTCTTCGACTCGAAGTGGTTGTAGAAGGAGCCGAAGCCGACGTCGGCGCGCTCGGCGATGGCCTGGATGCTGGCGCCCGTGTCGCCGGTCTCGGCGAGGATCTGCCGGGCCGCGCGGACGAGCGCCCCGCGAGTCTCGGCGCGACGCCGTTCGAACCGGTTGCCGGGCAGGGCTGACGTAGGCATGCGCAGAGTGTAACCGCGTGACGATGGCGATAGCAGTCCTGATGAATTCATCATTTCCTGCCGCGAACATCTTGACGACGGAACTATCACACTTGATGATTCCCTCATTACGGCGATGTTGCTCGGAGGGCACCATGTCTGAAACCCGCGTCGACGGGGCCGATCCCAAGACGGCCCACCAGGACCTCCACAGCGAGCAGGGCGCCCTGCGCGGCGAGCATCCGGGCCGGTCCCGGAATCCCGTGATCAAGGTGGCGGACCTGGCCTGGCTGGAGTTCGAGAAGCCCGACCTGGACCGGGCCGAGGTCTTCGCCCGGGACTTCGGCTTCCAGATCGCCGCGCGCACCGAGCGGGAACTCTGGCTGCGGGGCACTTTCGCGGGCTCGCCGTGCATGGTGATCCGGCGCGGTCGTACGTCCCGTTTCATCGGCCCGGCGTTTCGCGCGGTCGAGCGGGCCGACCTGGACCGGCTGGCCCGCTCCACCGGTACCGACGTGCGGGACGCGGACGTGCCGGGCGGCGGCCGGGCGGTCGACCTGCTCGACCCGTCCGGCTTCCCGGTGCGCGTGGTGCACTGCGCCGCGACCCTGCCCGAACTGCCCGGACAGCGGCCGCTGCTGCTCAACTCCGGCGCCGATCACCGTCGTACGAATGCCGCCCAGCGCCCGCCCCGCGAGCCGTCCCGCATCCAGCGACTGGGTCATGTGGTGCTGGAGACACGGGTGTTCGCCCGCGCCCTGGACTGGTACCTGGACACCCTCGGGATGATCGTGTCCGACTTCCTGTTCCTCGACGGGCAGCGCGGTCGTGGTCCGACGATGGCCTTCGTCCGCTGCGACCTGGGCGGTGTGCCGGCCGACCACCACACGCTGGCCATGCACCTGGGGCCGGGCAACGGCTATGTCCACTCCGCGTACCAGGTCACCGACCTCGACTCGATCGCCGCCGGCGGCGAGTACCTGAACGAGCGCGGCTACCGGCGCAGTTGGGGCATCGGCCGGCACATCCAGGGCAGTCAGCTCTTCGACTACTGGCGCGACCCCGACCACTTCATGCTGGAGCACTTCGCCGACGGCGACCTGTTCTCCTGCGACGTCGAACCCGGCTGGGCGCCCATGTCGACCAGCGGCCTCGCCCAGTGGGGCCCGCCGGCCACCCGCGACTTCCTCGGCGCCACGCCTTCCCCCGCCCGACTCCGCGAGGTGCTGCACGCCCTGCGCGGCGACAACGAACTCGACCCCGCCCGTCTGCTGGGCCTGCTGAAAGCCGTGAACTCATGAGCATCAACGTCCTGCGCACCGGTGGGGGCACCTCCCGCTCGAGCGAAGCCGAGAGTGGGGGAGGTTGGTGGGTGGTGCGCGACGCGCGCGCCGTCCGTATAGACACCAAGGCCGTCACCACCGCCGAGCTGCTGGCCGACCGGGCCGCTGTCGGCGAGGCCGCCGGCTCCGGCGAGGCAGGCACCCCCGTCGCTGACTTGGCTGCCGTCTCCCCGGTCACCACGCCCTGCCGCGTGGTCGCCCAGATGGTCAACTACCGTAGCCACGCCCGTGATTCGGGCTTCACCGGCGACATCCCGCCCGCCTTCTTCCGCAAGGCGTCCGGCTCGGTCAGCGGCCCGGCGGAGGCCGTCGTCCGTCCCTCCCATGTGACGTTCCTCGACTACGAGATCGAGCTCGGTCTGGTCATGGGCGCGTCCCTGCCGATCGGCACCGTGGTCGAGGAGCGGGACCTGCCCTCGTACGTGGCCGGGCTGGTGATCACCAATGACGTCAGCGCCCGCGACGTCCAGCTGACGAAGACGCAGTTCTACGAGAGCAAGTCGTACCCGACCTTCACGCCCACCGGCCCGTATCTCACCCTGCTGGAGCCGGAGGAGTTCACCCGTCTCCTCGACCTGCGGCTGAAGTTGAGCGTCAACGGCGAACTGCGCCAGGACCGCACCCTCGCCGACATGATCGTCCGACCGGCCGAGGCGCTGACCCTGCTGGCCCGCTTCCAGACCCTCGCCCCCGGCGACCTGCTGCTCACCGGCACCCCGGGTGGCACGGCCCTCAAGGCCCCGCCCAAGCCGGTGGAGAAGATCGGCGCGCTGCTGCCGCCCGCCGTGAAGTGGAAGGCGTTCTTCAAGAGCCAGGCCCGCAACCCGCACTATCTGCACGCGGGAGACATGATCACGGCGACGATCTCGACCCCGGACGGTCGGATCGACCTCGGCGAGCAGTGCACACCCGTCGCGGACGCGAAGCAGGACCCGAGGTGAGCCGCACATGACCGCCGAACAGCACTCGTCGAACACATCCGAGGTACCGGTCATACCCGTCGTGATCATCGGCGCCGGGCCGGTGGGCGTGACCGCTGCCCTCCTCCTCGCCCGACGTGGAGTCCGCAGCCTCGTCCTGGAACGCCATCACGACGTCTATCCGCTCCCGCGCGCCCTCGTCGCCGACGACGAGGCGCGCAGGATCCTCCAGGCCGTCGGCGTCGGCGAGGAGTTCGCAGCGATGGCCCGCCCGGGCAACGGGCTGCGGCTGCTGGATGCCCGGCACCGGGTGATGGCCGAGTTCCGGCGCTCCGAGCACGGCCCGCACGGCTACCCGCAGACCAGCATGTTCGAGCAGCCCGCACTGGAGCGTGTGCTGCGCGACGCGCTGGCCCGGCGCCCGGAGTGCGAACTGCGCGGCGGGGCGGAGGTCACCGGCATCGAGCCGGACACCGAGGGCCCGGTGCGCGTGACCTACCGCGACGACGCCGGTGAGCATCACCTCCGGGCCGACGCGGTCCTCGGCTGCGACGGAGCGAACAGCCTCACCCGCGAGGCCATCGGAGCCGCCTGGGAGGACCTGCGCTTCGAGGAGCGCTGGACCGTCGTCGACGTGCGCACGACAGCCGACGTCCGCTGCTGGGAGGGGGTCGACCAGGTCTGCGACCCGGACCGGCCGGCGACGTTCATGCGCGTCGGAGCGGACAGCTACCGCTGGGAGTTCCGGCTGCGCGACGGGCAGGAGCAGCCGGTCCGCGAGCTGGTCGCGCCATGGCTGCCACGCTCGTACGACGGGGACTTCGAGGTCGTCCGCGAGTCGGCGTACACCTTCCGGGCGCGTATCGCCGACCGATGGCGCAGCGGACGGGTCTTCCTCCTCGGCGACGCCGCCCATCTCACCCCGCCGTTCATCGGCCAGGGGCTGTGCACCGGGCTGCGCGACGCCTACAACCTCACCTGGAAACTCGCCCGCGTACTCCGACAGGGCGGCGACGAACGGCTGTTGGACACCTACGAGAGCGAGCGCAAGCCGCACGCCCGGCATGTGATCCGGCTCGCGGTCGCCATGGGCTGGGCCATGACCGGCGGCCAGGACGGCGCCGCCGCACTGCGCCGCAGACTCCTGGCCGTGGCCTGCCGCATACCCGGACTGACCACGGCGGCCGGCGGAAACCTCAGCCCGCCCCTGACGGCAGGGCCGCTCGTACGGCGCGGTATCCGCCGCGGTCTCGTGGGCACCCACTGTCCGCAACCCTGGGTCGACGCCGACGGACGGCCCACCCGCCTCGACGAACTGCTCGGCGACGCCTTCACCGTCCTGACCGCCGCCGAACCCTCGCCCTCGCTGCGCGCGCTCGCCCACGGGCTCGGCGTCCGGGCGGTCTCCGTGAGCGGACTCGGCGACGACGGCACGCTCGCCGCCTGGCTGCGCGCCGGCCGGGCGGCCGCCGTACTGCTGCGCCCCGACCGCGTGGTCATGGACCTGGTCCCCGCCGGGGGCCGTGACTTCACGGACACCGCGGCCTGGGCGGCCCTTCTGCACACCGCGCGCAGCCCCTTTCCTTCCCCACCGACAGTCGAGAAGAGCCCGCTGAGGAGCGCCGCACGATGACGAGGCCGGACCCCTTCACGATGCCCGACGCACAGGCCGTCGAAGGCAGCCGCATCATGGACTTCGCCCGCCGTGCCGGGCTCGACGGCACCGACTACGCCGCCCTGCACCGCTGGTCGGTCACCGACCTGGAGGGCTTCTGGAGCGCGGTGTGGGAGTACTTCGGCGTCGACGCGGACGCCCCGTACGAGCGGGTGCTGGAGGAGGAACGGATGCTGGGCGCCCGGTGGTTCCCCGGCGCCACCCTCAACTACGCCCACCACGCCCTGCGGAACCTCGCGGACGACGACGCGGCGATCGTCGCCCTCGACGAGACGGGCTCCGGGTACGAGGTGACCGGGCGGCGGCTGCGCTCCCAGGTCGCCTCCGTCGCCGCCACCCTGCGCGACCTGGGCGTCGGCGAGGGCGACCGGGTCGTCGGGTACCTGCCCAACACCCCGCACGCCGTCGTCGCGTTCCTGGCCGCCGCGAGCCTGGGCGCCGTCTGGTCGGTGTGCGGGCAGGACTACGCGCCCAGGGCGGCCGCCGACCGGTTCGCCCAGCTCGAGCCGACCGTCCTGGTCGCCGCCGACGGCTACCTCTTCAACGGCGCCGCCCACGACCGCCGTGCCGCCGCCCTCGAACTGGCCCATGCGCTGCCCACCCTGAAGGCGACGCTGCTGGTCGGCCACGTGGGGCTGCCCTGGCCGTCGCGGGCGTACCCGTCGCCGGCCGTCCCCTGGGAGGACGCGGCCGGCCGCACCGAGGAACTCGTCTGCACACCGGTGCCGTTCGACCACCCCCTGTGGGTCGTCTTCTCCTCCGGGACCACCGGCCTGCCCAAAGGCATCGTCCACGGCCACGGCGGAGTCGTGCTGGAGCACCTCAAGACCCTGGGCCTGCACTCGGACCTGGGCCCCGGCGATCGTCTCCTCTGGTACACCACCACGCACTGGATGATGTGGAACCTGGTCGCCTCCACGCTGCTGACCGGCGCGACCACCTGCACCTACGACGGCAGCCCGGCGCCCCTCGCCCGCCCCGGCATCCTCTGGGAACTGGCGGCCCGCCACCGCGTCACCGTCTTCGGCACCAGCCCCCAATACCTGCTCGGCATGGCCAAGTTCGACATCGACCCGTCCGTGCACGACCTGTCGTCCGTCCGCGTCGTCGGCTGCACCGGCTCCGCCCTGCCCGCCTCCGCCTACCCCTGGGTCCGCGACCATGTCGGCGACCGCGTCCTGCTCGCCTCCATCAGCGGCGGCACCGACATCGTCTCGGGCTTCGCGGGCAGTGCGCCCAACACCCCTGTCTGGGCCGGTGAGTTGTCGGCGCCCCACCTGGGGGTGGCGCTCGCCGCGTACGACCCCGAGGGGCGCCCGGTGGTGGACAGGGTGGGCGAGCTGGTCGTCACCCGCCCCATGCCCTCCATGCCGCTGCGCTTCTGGAACGACCCCGACGGCAGCCGCTACCGCGACGCCTACTTCTCCTCCTACCCCGGCATCTGGCGCCACGGCGACTGGATCACCGTCACGGGACACGGCTCGGTCGTCGTCCACGGCCGCTCCGACAGCACGCTGAACCGCAACGGCGTCCGCCTCGGCAGCGCCGACGTCCACGAGGTCGTCGAACGCCTCCCGGAGATCGCCGAGGCCCTGGTCATCGGCGCGGAGGAGCCCGACGGCGGCTACTGGATGCCCCTGTTCGTCGTCCCCGCGGCCGGGGTGGCCCTGGACGACGCTCTCCGGGAGAAGATCCGCGACGCCGTCCGGACCGGCGCCTCGCCCCGCCACGTCCCGGACGAGATCCTCGAAGTGCCGGGGATCCCGCACACCCGCACCGGCAAGAAGCTGGAGGTCCCGGTCAAACGCCTGCTCCAGGGCGCCCCGGTCGACCAGGTCGTCGACCCGGCCGCCGTGGACGCTCCCGAGCTCGTCGACCACTACGCCCGCCTGGGCGCCGAACGCCGGGCCGGCTCGGCATGACCACCGCACAGATCACCCTGCTACTGCTTGGCCCTCACCAGCCCGGCGTCGTACGCCATGATCACCGCCTGGACGCGGTCGCGCGCCCCGATCTTGGCGAGGACCCGTCCGACGTGCTTCTTCACCGTGGACTCGGTGAGGACGAGCCGTTCGGCGATCTCCGTGTTCGTCCAGCCCTGGCCGACGGCCACCAGGACCTCGCGCTCGCGGTCGCTGAGGGCCCGCAGCCGGGGATCCTCCGGGGCGGGGGCGCCGGCCGGCGCCAGTACCTGGTGGGCGTAGGCGTCCAGCAGACGGCGGGTCAGCCGGGGGGCGACGACGGCGTCGCCGGTCGCGACCGCGTGGATGCCGGCCACGAGCTCCTCCGGACGGGCGTCCTTGAGCAGGAAGCCGCTGGCTCCGGCCCGCAGGCCGTCGTACGCGTACTCGTCCAGATCGAACGTGGTCACGATGAGCACGCGGGTGCGGCCCCCGGCGGCGATGATGCGACGGGTGGCCTCGATGCCGTCCATGCCGGGCATCCGGATGTCCATGAGGACGACGTCGGGACGCAGTTGCGCGGCCAGCCGGACGGCCTCGGCGCCGTGCTCGGCCTCGCCCACCGCCTCCAGTCCGGGCGTGCCCTCGATGAGCATGCGGACGCCCATGCGCTGCAGGGGCTGGTCGTCGGCGATCAGCACGGTGGTCATGGCAGCTGGTCTCGCTGTTCTCCCGGCGCCGACGGGGACGACGCGGTCGGGGCGGCGGGCGTGGAAGGGCCGGACGGGGCGGAGGGCGTGGCAGGGCCGGACGGGGCGAAGGGGGCGGAGGGTGCGTCGAGTGCGACGTCCACGAGCCAGCCGTGGCCGGTGTCGCGCGGGCCGACGACGACGGTGCCGCCGTACATGGCGGCGCGCTGGCGGATGCCGACGAGGCCGTGGCCGGGGCCGTCGTCGTGGTCGTCGTCGCGGTCGTCCTGCGTCGTCGGCGTCGCGCGCGAGGGCGCTCCCGGCGGGGCGCCGCTGTCGGCGACCCGGATCCGCACCTGCCCGGCCTCGACGGCGATCACGACCTCGGCGGTCGTGCCGGTCCCCGCGTGCTTGAGCGTGTTGGTCAGCGACTCCTGGACGATGCGGTACACGGTGAGCTGCACGCCGTCGCTCAGCGCGTCCAGGTCGCCCACGGTCCGGTAGGTCACCGGCAGTCCCGCCGCCCGCACCCGCGCCACCAGGGGATCCAGATCGCGGATCCCCGGCTGGGGGCTGAGCAGCCGTTCGTCCTCCGGTTCCTCGCGCAGGACGCCCAGCACCCGGCGCAGTTCGCTCATCGCCTGGCGGCCGGTGTCGCCGAGGATGCGCAGGGCCTCCGCGGACCGCTCGCCCCGGTGGGCGGCGAGGGTCGCGGCGCCGTCGGCGACGCTCACCATGACGGAGAGGTTGTGGCCGACGATGTCGTGCATCTCGCGCGCGACCCGGGACCGCTCGGCGGCGGCGGTGAGCCGGACCCGCTGCTCCTGCTCGATCTCCAGCCGCCTGGCCCGGTCCTCCAGGGCCGCCAGGTACATCCCGCGGATGCGGAGGGTCAGACCGAGGGTGACGGCCGCCGTCGCCGTGCCCAGCATGAAGAAGCTGCCGAGCAGCGGACGCTCGATCGGGACCAGGACGAACACGGCCAGCAGCAGTTCGACGGCGGTCAGCGCGGCGGCCCAGCCCAGCACCCGGAGCGAACCCTTCCGGGCCAGCGTGTACAGGGCGATGAGGGCCGAGAGACCGGTCGGCAGCCAGATGCCCAGCGACCACTGGACGACCGACACCAGCGCGATCACGAAGTACGTGACGGCCGGCGCCCTGCGCCGCCACCACAGCGGAACGACGAGCGCGGCGACGAACGCGTACAGGACGCCGGCCGGCACCTGGGCACGGGCGTCCGCGTCCCTGAAGGGAGAGTCGCCGTCGCCCCAGATCAGGTTGGGCACGGTGACGGCGACGACGAACAGCACCACCGCCGTGTCGAGCAGCCACGGATGCCGGCGGTCCAGCCGCTGCCGACGGCTCCGGTCGCGCAGCAGACGTCCCAGCAGCGGGTGCGCCCACGCGGCGTCGAACGCGGGGGACGGCCGGTCGGCCGTCCCCCGGCCGGTGTCCGCCGGGGCTCCCGCACGGTGCGCAATCATGGACGCCATTGTCCTCGCGCCCAGGTCAGACGTCGGTCCGGACGAGCCGGAAGGCCGCCCCCGCGAGGGTCAGCGCCACCCAGCCGGCGAAGACCGCCAGGCCGGCCCCGGGGGAGAGGGCGTCCGAGGACTGGTGGAGGGCGTAGACGGCCGACCCCGCGTTGCTGGGGAAATAGGGGCTGAGCGTGTCGTACCAGGAGTCCGGCAGCAGCGAGGCCAGGCCGGGGAGGATGAGCAGGACGCCGACCAGGGCCGCGATGGCTCCCGCGGAGGAGCGGATCAGCACGCCCAGGGCCACGCCGAACACCGCCACCAGACCGAGGTAGACACCGGCGCCGGCCAGGCTGCGCAGCACACCGTCGTCGCCCAGGGAGAGCGAGATGCTCTCGCCGTCCAGGCCCGGAGCGCCCAGCAGGAAGGCGGCCAGCGCGCCGACGGTGGTCAGGACCAGGGCGATGGGACCGATCACGGCGGCCTTGGACCACAGGACGGGCAGTCGGCGCGGCACCGCGGCGAGGGTGGAGCGGATCATGCCGGTGGTGTACTCGCCCGCGGACAGCAGCACCCCGAGGACGCCGATGGCCAGCGAGGCGAAGGTCACGCCGGTCAGGGCCAGACTGACGGCGTCGCTGTCGCCGCCGCCTCCCGGGCCGGGCGGCCCGTTCGTGCCGACGGCGTCGGGGCTGTAGGTGTAGCTGGCGATCGCCCCGAAGAGGATCAGCAGGACGACGGCGACACCCAGCGTGATCCAACTGGAGCGCAGCGACCAGAACTTGGCCCACTCCGAGCGCAGCACCCGGACGCCGGTCACCTTGTAGGGCGTAGTGCGGGCAGGAGCGGTGTCGGGGGCAGGGACGGGGGCAAGGCCGGTGACGGTCATCAGGCTGCCTTTCGCTCGGTGCTGTCGGCCGGAGCGCTCTGGTACTCGACGGCGTCGCGGGTGAGGTCCATGAACGCCTCCTCCAGGGAGACGGACTGCGGGGTGAGCTCGTACAGCGCCACTCCGTGCTGGGCGGCGATCGCGCCGATCTCCCGGGCGTCCCGTCCGCTGACCAGCAGTTCCTCGGCGGAGGAGGAACTGATCGCGACGCCCGGGCCGGCCAGCAGCGCACGCAGTCTCACGGCCTCGGCGGTGGCGACCTTCACGCCCCCGCCGCCGGCCTCCCGGGTGAAGTCGTCGACGGTGGTGTCCGCGAGCAGTCGGCCGCGTCCGATGATCACCAGATGGTCGGCGATCAGCGCGGTCTCGCTCATCAGGTGCGAGGAGAGCATCACAGCCCGGCCCTCGTCGGCCAGCCCGCGCAGCAGGTTGCGCACCCACAGCACGCCTTCCGGGTCAAGGCCGTTGACCGGTTCGTCGAGCATGACGATCGCCGGATCGCCGAGCAGCGCCGAGGCGATGCCGAGCCGCTGCCCCATGCCGAGCGAGAAGGCGCCGACGCGCTTGCCGGCCACGCTGGTCAGCCCGGCCAGCTCGATGACCTCGTCCACCCGGCGCCGCGGAATGCCGTGCGTGTACGCGAGCCCCATCAGATGGCTGAACGCGCTGCGCCCGGGGTGCACGGACTTGGCCTCCAGCAGGGTGCCGATCTCGTGCAGCGGCGCGGAGTGCCGGGCGTAGGAGCGCCCGTTGACGGTGACCGAGCCCTTGGTGGGGGAGTCCAGCCCGACGATCATCCGCATGGTCGTGGACTTGCCCGCACCGTTGGGCCCGAGGAAGCCGGTCACCTCACCGGGCTTGACGGTGAAGCTCAGCTTGTCGACGACCGTCTTGTCGCCGTACCGCTTCGTCAGCTCACGCGCTTCGATCATGGGAGGGCCTGGCCTTTCCTGCCTGGGACTCGGCCGCGGAGTGCGCCGCGGTGCCTGCCCTCGAAACTACGAGCGCCGGGGGCCCGGGCCCTGGGACCGGAGGGGAATCTTCGCCGCCCGGGTGGTACCGCGGTACCACTCGCGTCCGTGGTCGCGTCATCCTCGGGTCGCACAGAGATCGCACAGAGATCGAACGGACCTGCAGACAGGTCGGATGCAGGTCGCATCCGGGTGGCTTCCGCGGGGCCCTGGGTCGCCCTCGTGGCGAAGATCCGCCAGAATGGACGCCCGTTCGTCCGTACCGAACCACCGAGGTTTTCCGTGACCCACTCCGTGGCCCGCGAGCCGCAGCGGCGCAATTCGCGGTCCAACCGGGCTCGCATCCTGGCCACGGCACGTCAGGAGCTCGGCCGGAATCCGGACGTCACCCTGGAGGAGATCGCACGGGCCTCCGGCGTCGTACGGCGCACCCTCTTCGGTCACTTTCCCGGACGGGCGGCGCTGTTGGAGGCGCTCGCGGAGGAGGCGTCCGAGGCGCTGCGCGCCGTGCTGGCGGTCGCGGCGCGTCCCGAGGACCCGGCCGAGCGGGCGCTCGCGCACTTCGTGTACTCGATATGGCCCGTGGGGGACCGCTACCGGCTGCTGCTCGCCCTCGCCCAGCGCGACCTCGGCATCGAGCGGGTGGCCGACATCCTCGCCCCCGCCCGCGACGAGGTCACGGCCATCCTGGCGCGGGGCCAGCGCACCGGCGTCTTCCACACCCAGCTGCCGCCCGCCGTGCTGAGCGCCGGGCTGGAGGGCATGCACATCGCGCTGCTGGAGGAGGTCAACACCGGCGCGCTGGAGGACGACGGGACGCGGACGGCCGTCGCCACGCTCGTGGCGGCGGGTGTGCCGGAGGGACGAGCCCGGGCCGTGGTCGACGACGTCCTGTCGGCGGCGGGTGTGGGGCAGGACGCCGGTGCCGAGGCCGGCGCGGGCACAGAAGACTGAGGCGACCGAGCGGCCCGGGTAACCGGGCTGCCCGATCGCGTCCATCCCGCACGGGGAGCGCTCAGCCGCGTTCGCCCGACGCGTCGACGATCTCCGTGGAGACGCGGGTCGCCGTGCCGATCACCGTGCCCTTCGCGACGAACGGTCCGCCGGAGGCCTTGCCGCCCACGTAGTAGTCCAGACCGGCCACCCACCGGACGCCCCGATAGGCGTAGGTGTCCGGATCCAGCAGGACCTGGATGGCGTTGGCTGCGAAGGATTCGTCGCGGAAGTTGCCGTCGATGCCGATGGCGAGGACGGTCCGGCCGTCGCTGTCCGTCACCTCGACCGGCTCGGTCACCCCGTCCAGGCCCATGATGATCCGGTAGATCGTGTGCGCCTTGTCGGGCGGCAGGACGGTGCTTGCGGAGAGGATCTCCAGGATCTCGTTGAAGTCGCGCTGTGCCTGGGTCAGCCGCGAGGCGTCGACCACCCGGGTGGGGATGGACTTCTTCAGGATCATCCGCAGGGCGGCGTCGGGGTCGTCGGGGAGCGCGGCCACGAGGGTGTCCGTGTCCTGGGGTGAGAGCATCTCGGCGCTGCCACCGACGGCGATATGCCGTGGGGCGTCGGGGCCGGTCTGTTTCGAACTCGGAAGCGTGAATTTTTCGCCGTCGTAGCGGATCCACCGTGTGGTGTCCAATTGCCTCGTCGGCGTGGGGGCGCACGGGTTCCCGGGGTTGGGTGACAGGGCGAGGAAGCCGACCTCGCTGTACATGTCGCCGCTGCTGACGGACAGGCACGACCAAGCGTCGAACTGGACGTTCTGATACACCCACTGGTTCGGCCGGGTCGAGGAGGCGGACCCAGGCGTCGTCGGCGAAGAGTGGTCCGGTCGCAGGGGCAGCGTGGACAGTGACACCGCGGCCACCACCGCGGCGACCGCGCCCAGGGTCCTGAGCCGTCGGCCGGTGCGGGATCCGGCGCGCAAGCCGATGCGGAAGCCGAAGAGGGAGCGCCGGGGCTCGGCGATCTCGTCCAGCAGCCGCTGCCGGGCGGGGGTGAGCCGGGCGTGGTCGGGTACGGGAGCGTCGGCCCGCAGGGACCGCACCGCTGTCATCTCATCCATGGCCGATCATCTCCGCGACGTCGTGTACGAGGGTGGGGTCGACTCCGCCGAGGGCGTGGCGGACCTTCTTGCGGGCCCGGTTCAGGCGCGAGCGCACCGTGCCCACCGGGATGGACAGCGCCTCGGCGACCTCCTGGTAGCCGAGGTCGGCCCAGGCGATCAGCAGCAGGACGTCCCGGTCGCCCCGGGACAGCCCGGCGAGCGCCCCGGCCAGCGGGCCCTGCACCGCGTGGGCGGTGACCCGGCTGTCGCTCCGGTCGGTCCAGGAGGCCGCCACCGGGTCGAGACCGGTGCGGGCGAGCGCCCTGAGGGCCCGGACCTCGGCACGGCGCTGCTTGCCGATGAGGTTCGCGGCGATGCCGTACAGCCAGGGACGGGCGTCGGGCCGGTCGAGGTCGTAGTGCTTGCGTATGCGGAACGCGCTCAGGAACGTGTCGGCGGTGATGTCCTCGGCCGCCTCATCGCCCAGCCGGCGGGCCGCGTACCGGTGGATCACGGCCGCGTGACGCCGGTAGAGCTCGCCGAAGAGCTCCGGTCGGTCCAGGGAGTCGGCGATGAGGCAGGCGTCGTCATCGGGTCTGGCGGGTGGGCTGTTCACACGGTCTCCGTGTCTGCCGTCGATGGGTGTCACCTCGTCGACGGGGTGACACCCCTCATTACCCGCAGCCGCCGAAAGGGTTCACGGGCGGGCGGGACGGGCCAGGGAGACGGCCGGTCAGTCGAAGGCGGCGGGCTGCGGCTGCGGCGGTGTCAGCGGCTCGCGCTGCGGCTCGGCCGCCGCGTCCGGTTCGGCTCCTGCGCCCGGTTCGGCTCCTGCGCCCGGCTCGGGCTCCGCGCTCGGTTCGGCCTCCGCGCCCGGTCCGGGCTCCGCTTCCGTGGTCGCGCCCGGCAGCAGACCGCTCAGGGCGGCGCACTGCTCGGGGCCCATGACGTGGGCCAGCGCCTCGGTGACCGTCTCGGCGAGCGCGCCGGACGCCTCCCGCAGCAGACGGCGGGCCTTGTCCGTGAGGGCGACCTCGACGCCGCGCTTGTCGCCGCAGACCGCCTTACGAGTGACGAGACCGGCGTGCTGAAGGCAGGCGATCTGGTAGGTCAGACGGGTCTTGGGGCGGCCCAGCAGCTCCGCGACGCGGGTCATGCGCAGGCCCTCCCGGGGCTGCTCCGCCAGCAGGCACAGGATCAGGAACTCGTCGTGCGAGACGTCCAGCCGCTCCTTGACCACCGAACGCAGCCGCTGCTCCACCGCCCCCGTCGCGGCCAGCAGCAGCATCCAGCCGCGCAGCTCGGGTGGCAGCAGGCCGGTGCCCGCACTCTGCGCGGACGGGCAAGGGGGCAGCTCGACGGGGGTGTCTGCGGGGTCTGCCATAGCTCCGAGTGTATCCGTAGTCCAAATTTGCATGACCTTGCGAGATTTGGTTGTTCAGATTTGGATTACCGGCTAGCGTGGTCCTTCAGCAGTGTCATCCAAATTTGGACCATTGATCGCATCACTGATCGCATCACTGATCGCACCACCAAGGAGAACCGCCATGACCGTCGCCGTCGAAACCGGACTGTGGAAGCTCGACGCGGGCGCCTCGACCGTCGCCCTGAAGCACAAGACGATGTGGGGCCTGGTCACCGTCAAGGGCGTGTTCACCGGCGTCGGCGGCGCGGGCGAGGTGGGAGCCGACGGGGCCGCCACCGGCACGCTGACCCTGGACGCGGCCTCCCTCGACACGAAGAACGCCAAGCGGGACACGCATCTGCGCGGCGCGGACTTCTTCGACGCCGACAACCACCCCGAGATCACCTTCGCGGTGCGCACCGCCGAGCTCGGCGCCGACAGGGCCGTGAAGGTGTCCGGTCAGCTGACCGTGCGCGGCATCAGCCGACCGCAGTCCTTCACCGCGCGACTGACCCAGGCGGACTCCGACGCGGTCACCCTGGACGCCGAATTCACCGTGGACCGCGACCAGTTCGGCCTGGGCTGGAACCAGATGGGCATGATCCGCGGTCTGACCACCGTCACCACCACGCTCCGCTTCACGCGCGCCACGACTGCCTGACGGCCGGTCACTTCGTATGCGGTGACTGTTACTTGACGCAGACGCACAGTCAGCCAGTCAGCCAGTCAGCCAGTCAGCGAGACGGCGTACGTGACGCCGCGCGCAGCGCAGGCCCCACGTCCGCACTCGACAGCGTCTGCGGCGTCGCCGTGAAGGCCCGCAGCCTGATCCGCACACCCGGGCGAGGCAGGCGGAACACCCCTGCGGGCGGCCGGAGTTCATAGACGGCCGTGGTGTGGGCGGAGAGGATGCGGGGGCCCTTCGCGATCGTCCAGTACGAGTCCATGCCCTGGCCGGTGGTGAGCGTGAAGTGGGGCGCGAGGTCGCTGTCACCGGTGTTCTCCACCCGAAGTGTCATCGACGCCACGGCAGTTGACGCGGTGGTCGTCGCGGTGGTCTGTGCGGTGGGCGACGTGGCATGCCGGACCGACGTGATGCGCATGTCCAGCGGGGGTGTCCCCGTCGCCGCCGCCGTCGCGCTCGCCAGGGCCGGGACGACGACCAGCACGGCCGCGGCGATCCGCGCCGGACGCCGACGCGCGCCCGCCGACCACCGAGGGCGCGGCTGCCAGGCCCCGGCGAACTCCGACAGGGGCGCGGTGACCGCGGCCGCCAGCCACAGCGGCGTCATCATCAGGTAGTAACCGTCCTGCGAGCGTGTCGCCAGGAAGAAGGCACACCAGGGCAGCACGGCGGCCGCCGGACCGAGCCGCCGCACGAACAGCACGAACAGCGCCAGCAGCCCCGCCGCGAGCAGCATGCTCGCGTGGCCGTACCAGTCGAGCCGGTCGCTGCCGTCCGTGAGGTACAGCGAGATGCCCACCAGGCCCTGGCCATGGATCACCGCGCCCTGGGTGAGCGGCAGCGCGATCCCGCCGAGCCAGGTCCCGGGCTCCCGCACGATGAAGTACGTGTTGATCAGCAGCCATACGGTGCCGGCGACCCCGGCGAGGCGCAGGAGCACGCCCGCCGCGCCCCGTGGGCCCAGCTCACCGCGGCGCACCGCGTAGAGCCCTGCCAGCAGGAACGGCGTCACGAACCAGGGAAGCTGCTGTGCGGCGCACGCCGCGCCCAGGCACGCGGCCCGCGCGATCCCGGCCCCGCCGAGCCGCCCGCCCCGCCCGATCCGAGGCCAGCGCACCGTCACGGGGATCAGCAGCGCCAGCGCCAGGATCGCCGGGTAGCCCTGCCGTCCGTACATCGGCAGGAACGAGAAGCCGAGGCACGCCATCGTCGCCGCCGGCCGCCACGGCGTCGGCAGCATCCGCCACAGCACCACGGCGCCGACGACGAGCGCGCCGGTGGCCATCGCCGTCGCCGGGGCGCCGCCGTGCCCGATCCACAGCAGCGGCGCGGTCAGCAGCGGGGCCAGCGGGGGATAGCCGTACGTGTAGTCGTAGCCGCCGTCCATCGTCGGGGTGAGCGCGATGCCGTGGCCGAAGAGCCAGGGCCAGGGCTGTCCGTAGACGGGGTCGCCCGCGACGAGCGCCCGGGCGGCCTGGGTGGTGAGGACCGCTTCGTCGCCGCCCTTGTGGTTCATCGCCCACGCGCACAGCACGAGCGTCACACCGGTCGCCAGCACACACAGGTCGACGCGGGCCAGTGCGCGACCCCGCCGGACCACCAGGGCGAGCACACCGCAGACGAGGATCGACGCGTAACAGACCGATATGACCGCGGCCACGGCGAGGCGGTGACCGGCCGCCTGCGACCAGATCGTGCGGGTGCCGATGAAGAGGCTGACGGCGGCGAGCAGCGTCAGGACGCGATGCCACTGCTCGGGAGGTCCGTCGCCGGCGGACACCGCCGGGGCCGGCTTTCGGTCGGGTGTCACCAGCGGTGCTTCTGCCAAGTACACGGTTTCGCAACGTAATCGGGGCTGGTGAACGAGGTGCGCTCGGACGTGAAGATTCCGGTGTGGCGGGGGTAAGAGACGACTGCGCGACATCCGAAGCGGTGGCGGTCCGTGTCGCTGTTGGGCCGAACGGGTGACTTGGCGTAAGAATTGGCTGGTGCAGGCATTGAAGGCGAGTCAGTTCGGGGGGTGCCGGTGAACCGTTACGACGTCACCGATGAACAGTGGGAAGGGCTCGCTCAGGTAGTTCCGTTGCGCGGCCGGGACGCGTGGCCGTCGGCGGTGGACCATCGCTCGCTGCCCGCCGACGAGACGGAGAGTCGGCGCCGCTTCGTCGTGCTGCGGGTCAACGTCTTCGCGGACGCCCGCGAGGTCGCCGAGACACTGATGGCGGGCATCCCGGTGCTGCTCGACCTGACGGGCGCGGAGACCGACACCGCCAAGCGAGTCCTGGACTTCTCCACCGGAGTCGTCTTCGGCCTGGCCAGCGGTATGCACCGGGTCGACCGCAACGTCTTCCTGCTGACCCCACCGGGCACAGAGGTGAGCGGGATCATGGAGGGGGCGGGGGCTCCGAGGGTCTGAGGCAGCGGGGCGGCGGGGCTGCGGGCGACGTTCCCGGCCGGACTGCCGCCGGGCCGGCGTCGGTGCGTCATCGGGCCGGCATCGGGCCGGCACAGGACGGGCGTCGGACCGCCGCTGGGCAGGCAGCGCGACCGGCTCGGCGCGCCGGGTACGCCGGGACCGGCCGACTGGCGCGGTCGGTTCGCCGGGACCGGCTGGCGTGCGAGATCGCCGCGCGTCGCCGCGGTGGGCGGCCGCCGTGACCGGTTCGCTGAGGCGGGCTCGTCGTGGGCCGGCTCGTCGGGGCCGACCCGTCCTGGTCCGTTCGTCGCGGACGGCTCTCCGCGACCCGTTGGCCAAGGGACCGGCTCGTCCTGGTCGCCCGATCGTAGGAAGCTTGCCCGGGCGGAACGGTTCGGCTGGCGGCGGAGTCCTACGGTCCGGATATGCCCTCGCCGTTCGCCTCTTCCGCGCCCTTACCCCAACCCCCCACCACGCCCGACGGCGCGCCGCCCGGGGACGCCTCGCCCACCGTGCCCGCCTCGCCCACCGTGCCCGCCCAGGCGGCCTCCGTGGAGGAACAACGGGCCTCGCCCGCGGCCGGCGTGCCCCGCGCGACGCCCGCGCAGCTGCGGTACGTCCGGCCCTGCGTCACCGAACTGCGGCTCTCCGCCTTCGCGGCGCACCTGCGTGCCCGGTTCTCCCTGGGCGCCGTCACGCTGTTCGTCGGTGCCAGCGGGAGCGGCAAGAGCAGCGCGCTGCGGGCGTACGAGGCGTTGGCGCGGCTCGGGGGCGGGGCCCCGCTCGGTGAGGTGTTCGCCGATCCGGTCGCCTGTGTGCCTCAGGGCGCGCGGCCCGACGCCCAGCGCCGCCGGGGGTTCCGTATCGGGTGCACGGCGGACGGACCCGGCGGGCCGGTCCGGCTCGACGTCGCCGTACAGGCCGAACCCGAGCTGCGCATCGTGGGGGAGCGGCTGAGCGCGGGAGGCGTCGTGCTGCTGGAGACGGCCCTGCGCGATCCCGGACGGCGCTCGGTGCAGGCCGCCTGGCACACGGGCGGCCCCTCCCCGGTGACCCGCGCTCCGCTGCCCGACGACCGGCTCGGCACCGCGCTGCTGCCGCTGCGCGTGGCCGGCAAGACCGACGGACAGCGGCAGGTGCTCGCCGCCGCCGAACAGATGGTGGTCGCCCTGCGGTCCGTGTTCGCCTGCGATCCGCAGCCCGACTGGATGGGTGCCCCAGTCCCCACCGGCACCGGCCGACTGCTCGCCGGCTGCGACAACCTCGCCGACGTGCTCTGGCGCACCCGCGAGGAGTGCGGACGGCGGCACGCGCAACTGGTGGCCGCGCTGGCCGCCGGCTCCGGCGGATCCGCCCGGCCCGCCGGCCCGGTCGTGGACCTGCGCGCCGAGCCGCTGACCGACGGCACGGTCCGCGCGCTGCTCCACCGGGCCGACGGCACCGGCACGGAACTCGCCCGGCTGGGATACGGCGAACTGCGCTACGTGGCCCTCGCGCTGGTGCTGCTCACCGGCCCGGGCGTCCTCGACGTGGACCCGGCCGGCGAGGTGCCCGCCGCGATGCAGACCCTCACCCTGCTCGCCGACGGCCTCGACCGGGGCCTCGACGCGACGCAGCACGCCGAACTGCTGCGACTGGCGGTCCGGATGGCCGAGCGCGGGCACATCCGCTGCGTCGGCGCGGTCAGCGACGGCTCGTTCGCCGCCCGGACGGACGGAGTGACGGTGGTACACCTGGGGTCGTGACAGAACAACACCTCGACGTGGCGAAGCTGCAGCGCAGGCTGGCCGAGTTCGCGGCCGCGCGGAACTGGCAGCCCTTCCACACGCCCAAGAACCTCGTCGCCGCGCTGAGCGTGGAGGCGTCCGAACTGGTCGAGATCTTCCAGTGGTTGACGCCGGAGGAGTCGGCCCGGGTGATGGACGACCCCGACACCGCCCACCGGGTGACGGACGAGGTCGCCGACGTGCTCGCCTATCTGCTGCAACTGTGCGAGGTGCTCGGGATCGATCCGCTGGCGGCGCTGGACGCGAAGATCGACCGCAACGAGCGCAGATTCCCGGCGCCGTAGCGGCACATCGTTCAGGAGCCATGGTTCAGGAGCCGTCGTTCAGGAGCCGTCGTTCAGGAGTCGGACGATCCGTTTTCACTCTCCGGAGTCAATAGGCGGACCGAAATCGATTTGTTGTCCACAGATTTCGGTCTTCCTCTGGCTTTTCGCCCCACAGACCCTCACTCTGGGTAGTGGACAAGGGTGTTCGGGCGGACGTGCGAGCAGCACGTCGGGACAGACGGGGGCGGCGCATGGACGCGGTGCGGCTCATCCTGACGAGCAGGCGCGCGCTCGCGGGCAGCAGCCAGGCGACGGAGATACTCACGGAGGTGTGGCAGGCGCAGGCCCTGGCGCAGGCGATCGGCAGTCGTCTCGCCGTCTCGGGCCCGCCCGAACTGCGCGGCGAGGCACTGGGACTGACCGAGCTGGCGGGCCGAGGCTGCGGTGTGCTGGGCGCGCCGGACCTCGACCCCACGGACCTGCTCGCGGCCCGACTCACCGAGCTGGACGACGCCCGCCGGGCCCTCATCGACCTGGGCGGTCTGCTGGGCGAGGTAGGCATCGCCCTGGTCGGCCTGGCCAGCTCGGCGGACGACCAGGGCACGTACTGGAAGTGCATGGAGGCCATCGACGCGGCCGACGAATCCAGAGACCGAGTCCTGGAAATGCTGCGCAAACTGACCGCGAGAGAGGAACGAGAACAGAGAGAGGCCGCCGTACCGGAGAGATGAGGCGAGCCGACGCCGGAGCGCTGAGGGTGTCCGCTTGCGGTCAGATTGCGGTGCCCTCGTCTCTTGGCGTCCGCTGAGGAACGCCGGTCCCGGTCGACTGGAAATCCGCGTCCAGCGCCGACAGATCCGCGTTCAACGCCGCCATCAGCTCCTCCATCTGCTGCAACAACCCCTTCGGCTGGGCTGCGTAGGCCCCGCCCTGCTGCGGCACGGTCTCTTCGGACATGACGGCCTCCTCGGCCCTGGCCCCCCGTGAGGAGGGCCGATGCGGGTGAGTCCCGGCGCTGACCGGCCGGGCACGGGCGCCGGGCGGTCCGGCTCCGCCCCGGCCAACGATCACCGCGAGGGCGGGTCACTGGCCCGGGCAACCCCCCACGCACGGCATGCGCCTTTTTCACCCGCCCGGGGAGGCGCGGGAGCCGGGGGACCGGTGGGGTTGACGGGGCGGCCGGAGTGGACGGCATGCAGGATGGAGGCATGGATCTTCGTATCTTCACCGAGCCCCAGCAGGGGGCGACCTACGACACCCTCCTCACCGTGGCCAAGGCCACCGAGGACCTCGGGTTCGACGCCTTCTTCCGGTCCGACCACTATCTGAAGATGGGCGATGTCAGCGGGCTCCCGGGCCCCACCGACGCCTGGATCACACTCGCCGGCCTCGCCCGCGAGACCAAGCGCATACGCCTCGGCACACTGATGACGGCCGGCACCTTCCGGCTGCCCGGCGTCCTCGCCATCCAGGTCGCGCAGGTGGACCAGATGTCCGGCGGACGCGTCGAACTCGGCCTGGGCGCGGGCTGGTTCGAGGAGGAGCACACGGCGTACGGCATCCCCTTCCCCAAGGAGAAGATCGGCCGCCTGGAGGAGCAGCTGGAGATCGTCACGGGCCTGTGGGCCACGGAGCTCGGCAAGACCTTCGACTTCCACGGGTCGTACTACGACCTCACCGACTCGCCCGCGCTGCCCAAGCCCGCGCAGGCGAAGATCCCGGTGCTGATCGGCGGCAACGGCGCGACCCGCACGCCGCGACTGGCCGCCCGGTTCGCCGACGAGTTCAACATGCCCTTCGGCTCGGTCGAGGACAGTGAACGCCAGTTCGGCCGGGTGCGGGCCGCCGCGGAGGAGATCGGCCGTGAAGCCGACGCGATCACTCTCTCCAACGCCCTCGTCGTCTGCGTCGGCAAGGACGACCAGGAGCTCGCCCGGCGCGCCGCCACGATCGGCCGCGAGGTCGACGAGCTGAAGACCAACGGGCTGGCCGGCTCCCCCGCCGAGGTCGTCGACAAGATCGGCCGCTACGCCGAGGTCGGCTCCCGGCGGATCTACCTCCAGCTCCTCGACCTGCACGACCTGGACCACCTGGAACTGATCTCCGCCCAGGTGCAGACGCAACTGTCCTGAGACGAGGCCGGCGTCTTGAGGCGAGTTCGACGTCTTGAGACGAGGTCGGCCGGCGTCCCTGAGACGAGTTCGGTTGAACATCCCGGTCCAGACATCGTTGCCCTCACCGCGACGCGCCGCCGATCATCTGTGACACGGCTGTGACCGGAGGTATGGCTTCCGTCACAGTCGGCCCGTCCGGGCCCTGATGAGCTGGCCGGATGCGCAGACCCCGTGGTTTCGGCCCTGCTCGCCCCGTCCTCCCTGCCGTCGCCGCCGTGCTGCTCCTCGCCTCGGCGGCGACGGCCTGCGGAACGGAACGCGCGGACACGACCGGTGGAGTCGGCGCGGCGACCGCGGCGCCCAGGACCTCGGTCACCGACCCACCGGTGGACGGCGTACGGATCACCTCGGTCACCATCCCCACCGCCTCCCAGACCCGCGACTCCACCCCCACCCCCACCCCCACCCCGTCCCGGTCCCTGGGTCTCGTCCACGCGGACCCCCTTCCCACGGGCTCGGGCGATTCCGCCGGCCCAGGCGACTCCGGCATCTCCGCCGTCTACGAGATCACCAACGACGGCTCGGAGTCGCTGACGTACACCGTGCTCTTCACCTTCACGACCAGCCGCGGCGAGGTCATGAGCAGCAAGCGCGAGACCGTGCGAGCGGTCGGAGCGGGCAGGACCGTGCGGGGAACCGTCGAACTGGGCGTGCTCGTGCCGGGCGCCTCCCCGGTGACGACGGCGAAGGTCGCCGAGGTGACCAAGGTCCCCGCGGCCGAGGCCCCGGCCGACGCGGACGTCTGCCCGTCCTCCGGGATTCGCCTCACGGCCGACGAGGGCGACGCGGCGATGGGCCTGCGCGTCGTCGGACTGCATCTGGAGAACTGCGGCAAGAAGGACTACTCCCTCGACGGCTACCCACAACTGAGCCTCCTGGACGAGGACCGCCGCCCGGTCGAAGGCGTGCAGATCCTCCAGGGCGGCGACAGTATTTCCACCGGAACCGGTTACGACGACCCGCCCAGCCCGCTCACCCTGAAACCCGGTGAAACCGCTGTATCCGGCCTGATCTGGCGTAACACCACCGAAGCCGGTCTCGACGCCGTGACCGTCCCGTACGTCCGCGTCCGCGCGAAATCCGGCGCCGCACCCGTCATCGTCACTCCCCACCTCGACCTCGGCACCACCGGGAAACTGGGTGTAGGCGCCTGGAAACGGGCGGATCGGTAGCCGCCGTAGCGCTACGGCAGCCGCATGGAAGCGGCACGGCAGCGGCACGGCGGCCGTACGGCGGCCGTACGGCAGTCAGGAAAAAATCCGCGTCCCCGCGCACCGTTTCTCGGTACGTTGGAGAGGCGCGCGAGCGCACGACCAGCGCTTTCGCTCCTTCCGAACCCTTCGAGGCAACCACCGTGTTCCTGACGATCAGCACCACAGGCACCCCCGAACGCCCCGCGACCGACCTGGGCTTCCTGCTGCACAAGCATCCCGACAAATCGCAGGCGTTCTCCACCTCATACGGCCGGGCGCACGTCGTCTACCCAGAGGCCGATGCGGAGCGCTGCACGGCGGCGCTGCTCCTGGAGGTGGATGCCGTGGCGCTCGTCCGGCGCGGCAAGGGCAAGGGCCGCGGCGGCGCTCCCGACGCCGCCCTCGCCCAGTACGTCAACGACCGCCCGTACGCGGCTTCCTCGCTGCTCGCGGTCGCGCTCAGCGCCGTGTTCTCCAGCGCGATGCGAGGGGTGTGCACCGCGAAGCCCGAACTCCCCGCACAGGCGCGGCCGTTGCGCGTAGAGGTGCCCGCACTGCCCGCCCGCGGCGGCCCCGACCTCGTACGCTCCCTCTTCGAGCCGCTCGGCTGGACGGTGAGCGCCGAACCGGTGGCCCTGGACACGGAGTTCCCCCAGTGGGGCGACTCGCGGTACGTGAGCCTGGTCCTGGAGTCGCAGACCCTCACTCTCGCCGAGGCTCTGCGTCACCTGTACGTCCTGCTGCCCGTCCTCGACGACGCCAAGCACTACTGGGTCTCCTCCGACGAGGTCGACAAGCTGCTGCGCGCCGGTGAGGGCTGGCTGCCCGACCACCCCCAGCAGAAACTGATCACAAGCCGTTACCTGTCCCGCCGCTGGTCACTGACCCGGGAGGCGATGGAGCGGCTGGAGCTGGTCCGGCTCGCCGAGGCCGACGACAGCGAGGTCGAGGAGATCGACAACGCGGTCGCGGCGGAGGCCGAGACGGAGGAGCGCCCGACCCCGCTGGCCGTGCTGCGCCGTGAGGCGATCGTCACGGCGCTGACCGAGTCCGGGGCCGCCCGCGTCCTGGACCTCGGCTGCGGCCAGGGCCAGTTGGTGCAGGCGCTGCTGAAGGACCCGCGCTTCACCGAGATCGTCGGCGTCGACGTCTCGATGCGCGCCCTCACCATCGCCTCCCGCCGCCTGAAGCTGGACCGCATGGGGGAGCGACAGGCCTCCCGCGTCCAGCTCCTCCAGGGCTCGCTTGCCTACACCGACACCCGACTCAAGGGCTACGACGCCGCCGTCCTCAGCGAGGTCGTCGAACACGTCGACCTGCCGCGGCTGCCCGCCCTGGAGTACACGGTGTTCGGCTCGGCCCGTCCGAGGACCGTCCTCGTGACGACCCCGAACGTCGAGTACAACGTGCGCTGGGAGAGCCTCCCGGCCGGCCACGTCCGGCACGGCGACCACCGCTTCGAGTGGACCCGAGAGGAGTTCCGCGGCTGGGCGTCCGACGTGGCCGAACGGTACGGCTACGACGTCGAGTTCGTCCCCGTGGGCCTCGACGACCCGGAGGTCGGTCCGCCCACCCAGATGGCCGTGTTCCAGATGCAGCCCCCGAACTCCACGAAGTCCGCTCGTCCCACCCCGTCCACGAATTCCGCGAAGTCCACGAACGAGAAGGAGGCGAAGGCAGCATGACCGAGAATCAGGTTTCCATGAAGCAGGGCCGCGTGCTGCCCGTCACCGACCTCTCCCTCGTCGTGCTCATCGGCGCGTCCGGATCCGGCAAGTCCACCTTCGCTCGCCGGCACTTCAAGCCCACCGAGGTCATCTCCTCCGACTTCTGCCGAGGTCTGGTCTCCGACGACGAGAACGACCAGAGCGCGACCCGGGACGCCTTCGACGTCCTGCACTACATCGCGGGCAAGCGGCTCGCGGCCGGTCGGCGCACGGTGGTCGACGCGACCAGCGTGCAGCAGGACGCCCGCCGCCAACTCGTCGACCTGGCGAAGAGCCACGACGTGCTGCCCATCGCCATCGTGCTGGACGTGCCGGAGGAGGTGTGCGCCGAACGCAACGCGGGCCGCAGCGACCGCGCCGACATGCCCCGCCGGGTCATCCAGCGCCACACCCGCGAACTCCGTCGATCCCTGCGCCACTTGGAGCGCGAAGGCTTCCGCAAGGTGCACGTCCTGCGGGGCGTCGAGGACGTCGAGAACGCCTCGATCGTCACCGAGAAGCGCTTCAACGACCTGACCCACCTCACCGGCCCCTTCGACATCATCGGCGACATCCACGGCTGCGCCGTCGAACTGGAGTCCCTGCTGGGCAAGTTGGGCTATGTCGACGGCGCGCACCCGGAGGGCCGCCAGGCCGTCTTCGTCGGCGACCTGGTCGACCGGGGCCCGGACAGCCCGGGCGTCCTGCGCCGCGTGATGTCGATGGTCCGGTCCGGCAACGCCCTCTGCGTCCCCGGCAACCACGAGAACAAGTACGGCCGTCACCTCAAGGGCCGCAAGGTCCAGCACACCCACGGCCTCGCCGAGACCATCGAGCAGATGGAGACGCAGACCGATGAGTTCCGCGCCGAGGTGCGCGAGTTCATCGACGGACTGGTCAGCCACTACGTCCTCGACGGCGGCAAGCTGGTGGTCTGCCACGCCGGTCTGCCGGAGAAATACCACGGCCGCACCTCCGGCCGGGTCCGCTCGCACGCGCTCTACGGCGACACCACCGGTGAGACCGACGAGTTCGGCCTGCCGGTGCGCTACCCGTGGGCGGAGGACTACCGGGGCCGGGCGGCCGTCGTCTACGGCCACACCCCGGTCCCCGAGGCCACCTGGCTGAACAACACCATCTGCCTCGACACCGGCGCCGTCTTCGGCGGCAAGCTGACCGCGCTGCGCTGGCCCGAGCGCGAGCTGGTCGACGTACCGGCGCAGCAGGTCTGGTACGAGCCGGCGAGGCCGCTGAAGACGGAGGCGCCGGGCGGACACGACGGCCGTCCGCTGGACCTGGCGGACGTCAACGGCCGACGCATCGTCGAAACCCGTTACGAAGGACAGAACCGTGTCTCGATCCGTGAGGAGAACGCGGCCGCGGCCCTGGAGGTGATGAGCCGCTTCGCGGTGGACCCGCGCCTGCTGCCGTACCTCCCGCCGACGATGGCCCCCACGGCCACCTCGCACGTCGAGGGCTACCTGGAGCACCCGGCGGAGGCGTTCGCGCAGTACGCCGCGGACGGTGTCGCACGGGTCGTGTGCGAGGAGAAGCACATGGGCTCGCGGGCGGTGGCCCTGGTCTGCCGCGACGCGGAAACAGCGCGTAAGCGGTTCGGCGTGGACGGCCCGACCGGCTCCCTGTACACCCGCACGGGCCGCCCGTTCTTCGACGACGAGTCGATGACGGACGAGATCCTCGACCGGGTGCGAAAGGCGGTCGGCGAGGCCGGTCTCTGGGACGAACTCGACACGGACTGGCTGCTGTTGGACGCCGAGCTGATGCCCTGGTCGCTCAAGGCCGCCGGTCTGCTGCGGTCGCAGTACGCGGCCGTCGGCGCCGCGTCCGGGGCGGTGTTCCCGGGCGCACTGGCCGCACTCCAGGGCGCGGCCGACCGTGGCGTCGACGTGTCCGACCTGCTCGCGCGCCAGCGTGAACGGGCCGAGGCGGCAACGGCGTTCACCGATGCCTACCGGCGCTACTGCTGGACCACGGACGGCCTGGACGGCGTACGCCTGGCCCCGTTCCAGATCCTCGCGGTCCAGGGCCGCAGCCTCGCGGACCTGCCCCACGACGGCCAACTGGCCCTGCTGGACCGGCTGGTGGAGCACGACCCGACCGGCCTGCTGCAGACCACCCGGCGGCTGTACGTCGACACGGCCGACCCCGAGTCGGTCCGGGCCGGCGTCGACTGGTGGCTGGAGATGACCGGCCGGGGCGGCGAGGGCATGGTCGTCAAGCCGCTGGGCGCGCTGGTACGCAGCGCGGAGGGCCGACTGGTCCAGCCCGGCATCAAGTGCCGGGGCCGGGAGTACCTCCGGATCATCTACGGCCCGGAGTACACCCGCCCCGACAATCTCACCCGCCTGCGCGGCCGCTTCCTCAACCACAAGCGCTCGCTCGCGATCCGCGAGTACGCGCTCGGCCTGGAGGCACTGGCCCGGCTGGCGGAGGGCGAGCCGCTGTGGCGGGTCCACGAGGCGGTGTTCGGGGTACTGGCCCTGGAGTCGGAACCGGTCGACCCCAGGTTGTGACCGGGATCGGTACCGATCCCGGTAGCGCGGGGAGGACGGCTTCAGCCGGCCAGCCGCAGGGCCGTCCCCGCCCTCCCCACCCGCACCGTCTGCCCCCATGTGAGTTCCACCGCGTCGCTCTCGATACCGTCCCCGAAGGCGATGAGCCGCTCCGACTCGACGGTGAGGGTCAGCCGTCCACCGGCCGCCAACTCGCCCGCGACCAGCGAGGTACCGGTCGCGGGCGACGGCCACGCCTCCCGCACGAACCACACCAGCCGTTCCTCCGTCGGCCCCGGCAGCCGCAGCCCGCCGTCGCCCCTGGCGCCGCCGCCCCGCTCCTGCCACACCGACCGGATCCAGCCGGTCGCCCCCGTGCCCGTGCCCACCAGCACCCCGGAGGATGCCTGGGCCTCGACGGCACCCCTGTCGTCGTCGAGGCCCAGGCGGTAGCGGGCGGTCTGGTGGCCGGGGGCGCCCAGATAGATCTCGTTGAGGGCCAGCAGCCGCTGCGTGTCGTCGGCGACCGCCTCGACCATGGTCAGCTCGGTCATGCCGGTGCCGGCCGCGAGCACGGAGGGCAGGAGCACCCGGGCGTCCCCCGGTCGATGGCGGACCAGGACGCCCGGATTGCGGCCGGGGTCCGTGTCGATGCCCACCACCGGCTGTCCGGCAAGGTACTTGGCGACGTTGGCCACGAGTCCGTCCTGGCCGACCACGACGACCACGTCCTCGGGCGCGAAGAGAAAGCGGTCCAAGTCCGCTCGCTCCAGCCTGGTCTGACGCCATGTCAAAGGAATCGCGGCCGTCACCTCCGCCAGCGCCCGCCTCGTGCGACGGTGGCGCTCGGCGACCTCCTCGATGTCCCGGCCCCGCGAGGAGAGGAAGAAGGCGGCCTGGCCGTGCGTGCCGTGCCGGGCCACCAACTCCTCGTACTCCGTGGTGCGATGGACCAGCACGGCCCGCGGGGCGAGACTCATTCCCGGTCCCCGCCGCCGAGCCTCGACAGCAGCCCGGTCAGGACGTCCGGCGAGATCGTCACGCTGTCGATGTGCGGCAGGTTCTCCGCGAGCCGCGTCCCGGTGAGGGCGTGCAGGGTCGCCACGTCGACGTCCCCGTGCACCCGCAGCCAGGCCGCCTGCGCCTGGGCCCGCGCCTCGCCGACCTCGCGCGCCGCCTCGGCCTCGGCACGGGCGAGCTGGACCGAGCGGGCCGCCTCGGCCTCCGCGAGCCGGACCGTACGGGCCGCCTCGGCCTGGGCCAGCCGCTCCGTGCGCTGCGCCTCGGCGTCCCCCAGCCGTACCTGCTTCGAGGCCTCCGCCTCCGCCAGCTTCACCGCCCGCGTGGCCTCGGCCTCCGCGAGGCGTACGCTCCGACTCGCCTCCGCCTCGGCCCGCACCTTGTCCGCGGCGGCATTCTCCTCCGCCTCACGGCGGGTGTTCGTACCGCGCTGCTCGACCAACTGCTCCTCACGACGGGCCAGTTCGATCTTGCTGGCCAGTTCGTTCTCGGCGATCGTCCGTTCCCGCTCGACCGCCACCGCCCGCCGTTCGTACGTCGCCCGGTCGGCCTCCTGCTGGATCTGCTCCCGGGCCGGCGTGCGCAGCGCCCGCTCCACCTCCGGCTCCGGACGCAGTGCGACGACCCGGACGGCGACGATCTCGATGCCGGTGGACGGCAGCCGCGGCTCCGCCGCCAGCCCCGCCGCGACCCGTTCCCGGACCGCCGTCACACCGTCCACCAGCGCGGACGACAGCGATGTACGCGCGAGGACGTCCAGCGCGTGCTGCTGTGCCGTCTCGGTCAGCAGGGTGGCGAGTTGCTCCAGGGGAGCGCTGCGCCACACCCCGGTGTCCGGGTCTATGGAGAAGTCGAGGCGGGCGGCGGCCACGGCCGGATCGCTGATCCGGTAGGTCACGGTCGCCTGCACCGTCACATCCTGGAAGTCGACCGTGCGGGCGTGGAAGGTCATGGCCAACTCGCGGTCGTCGACCGGCACTTCGGAGAGCGCGGCGCTCAGTGAGCGGAACCAGAAGCTCAGCCCCGGCCCGTCGTGCACCAGCTTGCCCGAGCGGTGGTGGCGCACGTGTGCCGTCGGAGCGCCGCGCAGATGGCGCCAGCCCAGGCGCCGGGTGATGTCGGCCATGAAAGGACCCCCTCGTTCCCGTTTTTCGTCACTACGACGATAAGAAGACGATAGTCAGAGTGTCCATTGTCGTCAAGGGGACGAGAAGGAGGAGTGGGGCAAGCCCGGAAACGGACTCGGAAGCGGTCTCGGAAACGGGCTCGGAAACGGGCTCGGAAACAAGGCTGTGCGGAAACGGTCCGAGAGCGGGTGAATGCGGTCTCCGATGGTCAGGATGGAGACATGGGATTCCATGTCGACTCCGAGGCCGGGCGGCTGCGCCGCGTCATCCTGCACCGGCCGGATCTCGAGCTCAAAAGGCTCACCCCCAGCAACAAGGACGCCCTTCTCTTCGACGACGTGCTGTGGGTGCGCCGGGCGCGCGCCGAGCACGACGGGTTCGCCGACGTGTTGCGCGACCGCGGCGTAGCCGTCCACCTCTTCGGCGATCTGCTCACCGAGGCCCTGGAGATCCCGGTGGCCAGAGCGCTCGTCCTGGACCGCGTCTTCGACGAGAAGGAGTACGGAGTGCTGGCCACCGACCACCTCCGCGCCGCATTCGAGGCCCTCCCCGCTCCGGAGTTGGTGGAGGCCCTCGTCGGCGGCATGACCAAGCGGGAGTTTCTGGAAGCGCATCCCGAGCCGACCTCCGTGCGCTTCCATGTCATGGACCTCGACGACTTCCTCCTCGACCCCCTCCCCAATCACCTCTTCACCCGTGACACCTCCGCCTGGATCTACGACGGCGTCGCCATCAACGCCATGCGCTGGCCGGCCAGACAGCGCGAGACCGTCCACTTCGAGGCGATCTACCGGCATCACCCCCTCTTCCGCGGCGAAACGTTCCGCGTGTGGTCAGAGGGGCAGGCCGACTATCCGTCCACCATCGAGGGCGGCGACGTCCTCGTCATCGGCAACGGCGCCGTACTGATCGGCATGAGCGAGCGCACCACCCCGCAGGCCGTCGAGATGCTCGCCCACAAGCTGTTCGCCGCGGGCTCCGCCGAGAGCATCGTGGCCCTCGACATGCCCAAGCGGCGCGCCTTCATGCACCTCGACACCGTGATGACGATGGTCGACGCCGACGTCTTCACCCAGTACGCGGGCCTCGGCATGCTCCGCTCGTACACCATCGAACCGGGCGTGGCCGAGAAGGAGCTGAAGGTCACCGACCATCCGCCGGAGCACATGCACCGTGCGATCGCCGCAGCCCTCGGTCTCAGTGAGATCCGTGTGCTCACCGCCACCCAGGACGTCCATGCGGCCGAGCGAGAGCAGTGGGACGACGGCTGCAACGTCCTCGCCGTGGAACCAGGTGTCGTAATCGCTTACGAGCGCAATGTCACCACCAACACCCACCTGCGCAAACAGGGCGTCGAGGTGATCGAGATCCCGGGCAGCGAGCTGGGTCGGGGGCGGGGCGGGCCGCGCTGTATGAGCTGTCCGGTCGAGCGGAGCGCGGTGTAGGCGAAGGGGTGTGAAGGGGTGTCTGTACGTACAGGTGCCTTGCGTACATGTGTCTGTATAAAAATGCTGAGTTTCGTATAGACTTCCGAGTGTCCCCGTCACTGCAGTCACCGTCACCTCGCACTGCATTTCGTCACCGCACTTCTGGAGCGCCCCCATGGCGACAGTCCCGACCGCCCTCGCCGGCCGCCACTTCCTCAAGGAGCTGGACTTCACCGAGGAGGAGTTCCGCGGCCTGATCGAACTGGCCGCCGAGCTGAAGGCCGCCAAGAAGGCCGGGACCGAGGTCCAGCACCTGAGCCGGAAGAACATCGCGCTGATCTTCGAGAAGACCTCGACGCGCACCCGCTGCGCGTTCGAGGTCGCCGCCGCCGACCAGGGTGCCTCCACCACGTACCTCGACCCCTCGGGCTCGCAGATCGGCCACAAGGAGTCCGTGAAGGACACCGCGCGCGTGCTGGGCCGGATGTACGACGGCATCGAGTACCGCGGGGACAGTCAGCGGAAGGTCGAGGAGCTCGCCGCGCACGCGGGCGTCCCCGTCTTCAACGGTCTCACCGACGACTGGCACCCCACCCAGATGCTCGCCGACGTGCTGACCATGGTCGAGCATTGCGCGAAACCGCTTACGAGCATTGCTTTCGCCTACCTCGGCGACGCCCGCTTCAACATGGGCAACTCCTACCTGGTCACCGGCGCCCTGCTCGGCATGGACGTCCGGATCGTCGCCCCGAAGGCCTACTGGCCGGCCCAGGAGGTCGCCGACCGGGCCCGTGAGCTCGCCGCGACCAGTGGGGCCCGTGTCACGCTCACCGAGTCGTTGGCGGAGGGCGTGCTCGGCGCCGACTTCGTCGCCACCGACGTATGGGTCTCCATGGGCGAGCCCAAGGAGGTCTGGGACGAGCGGATCGCCGCCCTCGGCCCCTATGCGGTGACCATGGACGTCCTGCGCGCCACCGGAAACCCCGAGGTCAAGTTCATGCACTGCCTCCCGGCCTTCCACGACCTCGACACCAAGGTCGGCCAGGAGATCCACGAGCGCCACGGCCTGGACTCACTGGAGGTGACGGACGAGGTCTTCGAGTCGGCTCACTCGGTCGTCTTCGACGAGGCGGAGAACCGTCTGCACACGATCAAGGCCGTACTGGTCGCCACCCTCGCCTGACCGCGCTCCGGCCGGAAACCGGTCTCACAACAAGGTCTTACAACGAAGCCTTACAACGAGGTCTCACAACGAGATCTCACAACGAACGCGGACGCCACTGCGGCGGAACCGCGGTCAGCCTGAACCACACCGCCTTGCCCTGTTCCGTGGGCCGGTGCCCGCAGGACGAGCTGAGGGCGCGGATCAGCAGCAGCCCGCGCCCGTGCTCCTGCCAGGGGTCGGGCTCCTCGCCGGACGGCCGGGTGAGATCGCCGGGGGGCACCGGGTCGGGGTCGTGCACCTCGACCTGGCAGCCGGTCGGCTGCAGCTCCACCACCAGCTCTATCGGGGCGTCCCCGGTGGTGTGCTCCACGGCGTTCGCCACCAGCTCGGCGGTGAGCAGCTCCGCGGTGTCGCTGTCCGCCCCGTGCTTCAGCTCGGCCAGCGCTGTACGGACCAGGGCGCGCGCCACCGGCACGGCCGCGGCGGAGTGCGGCAGTGCGATACGCCAGGAGGCGGCCGAATCGGAGGGGCGTTCGTGCAAGGCAAGTCCGTTCATGGCGCAGGTTCCTGTGATCGACATCAGGCGGTCCTGCTTTCAACTTTAGGAATGGTACGGCGGCCTCCGGCAAGGCGCTCAGTGGGTGCCGCACGGGACCTTCGGTCCCGCTACCGGATGGCTTACCCGGGTGAACGGTCCCACTCGCGCACCTGATCCCGTTGTTACCGCGTTATTGACGACCGGTGACGTGTGTGACGGGGGCATGTTGTGCGGTGACATGCCATGCGGTGACATGCGGTTGCACAGCGATTCTTCCCGGCCGGACTATCGCGCAGTCCTGACGACAGTCACAAGAGGGTGATAACTTCGAAGGTGACTGTCGAGGAGGCCGCCCTGATGAGTCCCTTCACCGGCTCCGCCGCCCGCACCTCCGACTGGCGCCACCTGCGCGTCGAGCAGGCCGACGGCATCGCCACCGTCACTCTGGCCCGTCCCGAGAAACTCAACGCCCTCACCTTCGGCGCCTACGCCGACCTTCGCGACCTGCTCGCCGAACTGTCCCGGGAACGATCGGTCCGCGCCCTGGTGCTGTCCGGCGAAGGCCGAGGTTTCTGCTCCGGGGGAGACGTCGACGAGATCATCGGCGCCACCCTCGGCATGGACACCGCCCAGCTCCTCGACTTCAACCGGATGACCGGCCAGGTCGTGCGGGCCGTACGGGAGTGCCCGTTCCCGGTGATCGCGGCCGTGCACGGAGTCGCGGCGGGCGCCGGCGCGGTCCTCGCCCTGGCCGCGGACTTCCGGGTCGCCGACCCCAGCGCCCGCTTCGCGTTCCTCTTCACCCGCGTCGGCCTCTCCGGCGGCGACATGGGCGCCGCCTACCTCCTGCCCCGGGTCGTCGGTCTCGGCCACGCCACCCGGCTGCTCATGCTCGGCGAACCGGTCCGGGCCCCCGAGGCCGAGCGGATCGGCCTGATCAGCGAGCTGACGGAGGAGGGCCGGGCCGACGAGCGCGCCCAGGAGCTGGCCCGCCGCCTGGCCGACGGCCCCGCACTGGCGTACGCCCAGACGAAGGCGTTGCTGACGGCCGAACTGGACATGCCGCTGGCGGCAGCGATCGAACTGGACGCCTCCACCCAGGCTCTGCTCATGAACGGCGAGGACTACGCCGAGTTCCACGCCGCGTTCACGGAAAAGCGACCTCCCAAATGGAGGGGGCGATGAGTGTGCCGACTCAAGGGACGACAGACCAGCCCCTGCGAGTCGCGATCATCGGCGGCGGCCCCGGCGGCCTGTACGCCGCGGCGTTGCTCAAACGACTCGACCCGTCCCGGGAAATAACCCTCTGGGAACGCAACGCTCCCGACGACACCTTCGGCTTCGGGGTGGTCCTCTCCGACGAGACCCTGGGCGGCATCGAACACGCCGACCCGGTCGTCTACGCGGCTCTGCGACAGGACTTCGTCCGCTGGGACGACATCGACATCGTCCACCGAGGCGCCCGCCACACCTCCGGCGGACACGGCTTCGCCGCCCTGGGCCGGCGCAGGCTCCTGGAGATCCTGCACGAACGCTGCCGCTCCCTCGGCGTCGACCTGCGCTTCCACACGGAGGCGCCGTACCCCGCCTGGCTGGCGGAGGAGTACGACCTCGTCATCGCCGCGGACGGCGTGCACAGCACCACCCGTGAGGCGTACGCGCACGTTTTTCGGCCCCGTGTGGTCAGCCACCGCTGCCGCTACATCTGGCTCGCCGCCGACTTCGCCTTCGACGCCTTCCGCTTCGAGATCGCCGAGACCCAGCACGGCGTGATGCAACTGCACGGTTACCCTTATGCCGCCGACGCCTCCACGGTGATCGTCGAGATGCGCGAAGACGTCTGGCGGGCAACCGGTTTCGACGAACTCGACGAGCGGGAGTCGGTCGAGCGCTGCGCCAAGATCTTCGCGGACGCGCTCGGCGGACGTTCTCTCAAGTCCAACAACTCCACCTGGACCACGTTTCGCACGGTCGTCAACGAGCGTTGGTCGCACGACAACATCGTCCTGCTGGGCGACGCCGCGCACACCGCCCACTTCTCCATCGGCTCCGGCACCAAGCTCGCCGTCGAGGACGCGCTCGCGCTGGCCGCCTGTCTGGAGGAACACCCCGATCTTCCCACGGTGTTGACCGCCTACGAGGAGGAGCGCAGGCCCGTCGTCGCCTCCACCCAGCGGGCCGCCCGCGCCAGCCTGGAGTGGTTCGAGAACCTCGACCTCTACCTCGATCAGCCGCCCCGAAGGTTCGCCTTCAACCTGCTCACCCGCAGCCGCCGCGTCACCCACGACAACCTCCGGCTGCGCGACCCGCACTTCACCGAGGCCGTGGAGCGGGAGTTCGGCTGCCCGCCCGGGACGCCCCCGATGTTCACGCCGTTCCGGCTGCGCGGTCTGACCCTGCGCAACCGCGTAGTCGTCTCGCCCATGGACATGTACTCGGCGGTGGACGGCTTCCCCGGCGACTTCCACCTCGTCCACCTCGGCGCCCGTGCCCTCGGCGGGGCCGGACTGGTGATGACCGAGATGGTGTGCGTGTCCCCCGAGGGACGCATCACCCCCGGCTGCACCGGCATCTACACCGCCCGGCAGGCCGACGGCTGGCGGCGGATCACCGACTTCGTGCACGAGAGGGCACCGGGCGCCGCGATCGGTGTCCAGCTCGGCCACTCCGGGCGCAAGGGCTCCACAAAGCTGATGTGGGAAGGTATGGACGAACCCCTGCCCGACGGCAACTGGCCGCTCGTGGCAGCCTCCCCACTGCCGTACAGGCCGGACAGTCAGCTGCCCCGCGCGCTCACCCGGGCCCAGCTCACCGACCTGCGCGAGCAGTTCACGTCCGCAGCCGCGCGGGCCGCCCGCTCCGGCTTCGACCTGCTCGAACTGCACTGCGCACACGGCTACTTGCTGTCCGGCTTCCTCTCCCCGCTGACCAATCGGCGTACGGACGCCTACGGAGGCTCACTCGACAGGCGACTGCGCTTCCCGCTCGAGGTCTTCGACGCGGTCCGTGAGGTGTGGCCGGCGGAACGGCCGATGACCGTCCGTATCTCGGCCACCGACTGGGCGCAGGGCGGGACTTCGGCCGACGACGCCGTCGCGATGGCCCGTGCCTTCACCGAGCACGGCGCCGACGCGATCGACGTGTCGACCGGACAGGTGGTGGCCGAGGAACAGCCCGACTACGGACGCTCGTACCAGACGCCCTTCGCGGACCGCATCCGGCACGAAGCAGGCGTCCCGGTGATCGCGGTCGGCGCGATCTCCTCCTGGGACGACGTCAACTCGCTGATCCTGGCGGGCCGCACCGACCTCTGCGCCCTCGCCCGACCCCACCTCTACGACCCCAACTGGACCCTGCACGCGGCCGCCGAGCAGGGCTATGCCGGACCGGGCGTGGACTGGCCGGCCCCCTACCGGGCAGGCAGCCGACCCCCACGCTCCGGACGCACGGACACGCCCAAAACCCGTCTGAGGCTTACGAGTTGAGGCCCCCTTCAGCCTTTTCCGCGGTCGTCGCGCTCACACCAGCCCCCGTTCCGCCAGCACCGCGTACACCGCGTCCGCCGACTCCAGCGGGGTCTGCTCGTGCGTCGTGAGCACGAGCGCGGGGTCGACCGGCGGCTCGTACGGGTCGTCGACGCCGGTGAGCCCGGTCAGCTCGCCCGCGGCCTGCCGGGCGTAGAGCCCTTTCGCATCCCGCTCACTGCACACCTCGACCGGGGTCGCGACATGCACCTCGATGTACGGCGTCCCACTCCTCTCGTGCCGCAGGCGCACCGCCGCGCGACTGTCGGCGTAGGGCGCGATGACGGGGACGACCGACAGGACGCCGTTGCGCGCGAGGACCTCCGAGACAAGGCCGATGCGCTGCACATCGGTGTTGCGGTCGGCGCGTGAGAAACCGAGTCCGGCGGAGAGGAAACGGCGTATCTCGTCGCCGTCGAGGAGCTCCACGCGGTGGCCCTCGGACCGCAGCCGGTCGCCCAGGAAACGAGCGATCGTCGTCTTGCCGGCGCTCGGCAGCCCCGTGAGCCAGACCGTGGCCCCCTGAGCCCTTGGGGTGATGGCCCTTGGCGTGGTGCTCATGCGCGACAGTCCTCTTTCCTCACCGGCGTACAACCCGTCGAACGGTAGGTGAGGAAACTGAGAGGAGCGGTCAAGGAACCTGAGGTCTGACTGAGTGACGCCCGTTGCTCAGGAGATGACGCGGAGGGACCCGGAACTCCGGGACCCGGAGCTCAGGGGCCGGACGCTCATGAGCAGGCTCACACCCCGGCGAACTCCGCCCCCGCATCCCGCAGTCGCTCGTGCAGCCCCTGGAACACGGCCGCCGACCGGGTGCCCGGCCAGTCCGCCGGCAGCAGACGGGCAGGCAGGCCCGGGTCCGTGTAGGGCAGGTGGCGCCAGGAGTCCAGGGCGAGGAGGTAGTCGCGGTAGGCCTCCTGCGGCGGGGTGTCCGGCCGCTGCTGCCAGGCGTGCAGCACACGCGCGTGGCGGTCGAGGAACGTCTCGTGCTCCTTGGCGATGGCCGCCAGGTCCCACCAGCGGGCGACGGCCTCGACGGTCGGCGCGAAACCGAGGTGCTCGCCGCGGAAGAGGTCGACATACGGGTCGAGGCGCAGTCGACGCAGGGTGTGCCGGGTCTCGTCGTGCAGCCGAGCCGGCGCGATCCACACCCCGGGCGCCGCCGTACCGAAGCCCAGCCCGGCCAGCCGGGACCGCAGTACGTGCCGTTTCTGCCGCTCCGACTCCGGAACGGAGAACACCGCCAGCACCCAGCCGTCGTCCGCGGGAGGCGTCGTGGCGTAGATGCGCCGGTCGCCGTCGTCGAGCAACTGCCGTGCCTCGTCGGAGAGTTCGTAGCCGGCCGCGCCCTGCGCCGTACGGGCCGGCAGCAGCAGTCCGCGCCGCTTGAGTCTGGACACCGAGGAGCGTACGGAGGGCGCGTCGACGCCGACGGCGGCGAGCAGCCGGATCAGCTCGGCGACGGGCACCGGGCCCGCTGCGAAGCGGCCGTACGCGCCGTAGAGCGTGACGATGAGAGACCGAGGTGCGGGCTGATCGGACACGTTGATCATCTTAGGTCTTCGACATCAGTGCTGGTCACCATTGGTGTAACCGCTTGCACGCAACCTGAATCTCTGCAGCTTCCCGGTCGCGGTGCGCGGCAGCGCGTCCAGGAGGACGAACTCGCGCGGACACTTGTACGGTGCCAGTTCCGCTTTGAGGAAGGCGCGCAGCGCCTCCGTGTCGCGCCGTGCGCCCTCCCGCAGGACGGCGAACGCGACGACCGCCTGCCCCCGGTACTCGTCGGGGCGGCCCACGACCGCCGCCTCGATCACGTCCGGGTGGCGCAGCAGCGCCTCCTCGACCTCGGGGCCGGCGATGTTGTACCCGGCCGAGATGATCATGTCGTCGGCGCGGGCGACGTACCGGAAGTAGCCGTCGGCTTCGCGGACATAGGTGTCGCCGGTGATGTTCCATCCGTCGCGCACGTACTGCTGTTGTCGCGGGTCGGCGAGGTAGCGGCAGCCGATCGGGCCGCGCACGGCGAGCAGTCCGGGCTCGCCGTCGGGCACGGGTGCGCCGGCCGCGTCCTGCACGCGCGCCTGCCAGCCCGGGACGGGGACGCCGGTGGCGCCGGGGCGGACGAGCTCGTCGGCGGCGGAGATGAAGATGTGCAGCAGTTCGGTGGCGCCGATGCCGTTGATCAGCCGCAGTCCGGTCCGCTCGTGCCAGGCGTGCCAGGTGGCGGCGGGCAGGTTCTCACCGGCGGAGACGCAGCGCCGCAGCGACGACACGTCGTGGGCACCGGCGCCCCCGGGGTCGCCGAGGTCACCGAGGTCGCCCAGCATCGCGCGGTACGCGGTGGGCGCTGTGAACAGCACGGTCACCCGATGCTCGGCGATCGCGGGCAACAACTGCCGGGGGCCCGCCTGTTCGAGCAGCAGCGCGCTCGCGCCCGCCCGCATCGGGAAGACGACGAGCCCGCCGAGGCCGAAGGTGAAGCCGAGCGGGGGACTGCCCGCGAAGACATCGTCGGGAAGCGGTTTCAGCACATGTCGCGAGAAAGTGTCGGCGATCGCCAGCACATCCCGGTGGAAGTGCAGACACCCCTTCGGACGGCCGGTGGTGCCGGAGGTGAACGCGATCAGCGCAACGTCGTCGGAAGCGGTTTCGACAGTTTGGTACGGCTCGGTCGGCGCGGGGCGGTTCAGCAGGTCGTCGTCGGCGTCACCCCCGTACGTGGTGATCCGCAGCCCGGGTATGTCCGCCTTGGCGAGGTCGTCGACAGCCCTGATGTCGCACAGAGCGTGCTGCACGTGCGCGATCTCGCACATGGTGCGCAGCTCGTTCGGCCGCTGTTGAGCCAGGACGGTGACCGCGATCGCGCCCGCCTTCAGCACCGCCAACCAGCAGGCCGCGAGCCATGGCGTGGTGGGCCCGCGCAGCAGCACCCGGTTGCCGGGGACGACCCCGAGGCCGTCGGTGAGCACATGCGCGATCCGGTCGACGCGGGCGCGCAGCTCTCCGTACGTCCAGGACGGTCCGGCGGGGGTGTGGAACACGGGTCGGTCGGGGGCGGCGCGGTCGAGCAGCTCGGCGGCGCAGTTCACCCGTTCGGGGTAGTCCAGTTCGGGCAGCTCGAAGCGCAGATCGGGCCACTCGCCGGGCGGCGGGAGGTGATCGCGCGCGAAGGTGTCGACGTGGGCCGAGACGTTCATGGGCGTTCAACCCCTTGCCTGGAGGGACTGTCCGGCTGGGCGTCGTAGCAGACTCGCGCAACGAGCGTATCGCGTTGGTGACGGCAGTCAACGGTACGCGATACCGTCGGAGGGCGGAGAACGTACGGACGGCGGTGCGGGACGGATACGACACAGAGGTACGGCAGGCAGCTACGGCAGGCAGGCGCGACAGACAGGTACCGCAAGCAGGCGCGACAGGCAGGTGTGGCAGACACGCACGGCAGAGGGGACAGGCGATGCCCGCATTCTCGCTCGAACCGGCACAGACCGCCTGGTGCGCGGAGCTGCGCACACTGGCCGCCGACCGGCTGCGCCCGCTCGCCGAGAAGGGTGAACCGGGCCGCGTCAACCGTCCGCTCGTGGCCGAGCTCGGCCGGCTCGGCCTGCTGGCCCGGCTGTTCACCTCCGGCGCCGTCGACCTCTGTCTGATGCGCGAGTCCCTCGCGTACGCCTGCACGGAGGCGGAGACCGCCCTGGCGCTGCAAGGTCTGGGCGCGCATCCGGTCCACGCGCACGGCACCCCCGCCCAGCGGGAGCGTTGGCTGCCGGGCGTCGCCGACGGCAGCGCGGTGGCCGCCTTCGCGCTGAGCGAGCCGGGCGCGGGCTCGGACGCGGCGGCGCTGTCGCTGGCCGCCGAGCGGGACGGCCCGGGCGGCTCCGGCTGGCGGCTCACCGGTGAGAAGTGCTGGATCTCGAACGCGCCTGAAGCCGATTTCTATACCGTTTTCGCCCGCACGACTCCCGGGGCGGGATCCCGTGGCGTAACCGCTTTCCTCGTCCCCGCCGACCGCCCCGGTCTCACCGGCTCCGCCCTCGACATGCTCTCCCCGCATCCCATCGGCGCCCTCCGCTTCGACGCCGTACCGGTCACGGCGGACGATGTGCTCGGCGAGGCCGACCGCGGCTTCCGGGTCGCCATGGGCACGCTCAATCTGTTCCGCCCCAGCGTCGGCGCCTTCGCCGTCGGCATGGCGCAGGCCGCCCTCGACGCCACCCTCGCCCACACGGCCGAACGGGACGCGTTCGGCGGCAAGCTGAGGGACCTTCAGGTGGTCGCCCACCAGGTCGCCGAGATGGCTCTGCGCACGGAAGCGGCCCGTCTGATGGTCCACGCGGCGGCGACGGCGTACGACAGCGGCGCGCCGGACGTCCCGAAACGCGTCGCGATGGCCAAGCTGCTCGCCACCGAGACCGCGCAGTACGTCGTCGACACGGCCGTCCAACTCCATGGCGCACGGGCGCTGCGCCGCGGTCATCTCCTCGAACACCTCTACCGCGAGGTGCGCGCGCCGCGGATCTACGAAGGGGCCAGCGAGGTCCAACGCGGCATCATCGCCCGGGAGTTGTACACGGAACACGCCGAGCATGCAGAGCGCGCAGAGCATGCAGAGCACGTCGACCTGGAGGCCAGGTGACCACCCAGCGCGTCAACCCGCCCGAACTCTCCCCGCCCACCGGCTTCTCCCACGCCGTCGTCGCCACCGGCGGCCGAATCGTCTTCCTGGCCGGCCAGACCGCGTTGGACGTCGACGGAAAGGTCGTGGGGGAGACGCTGCCGCAGCAGTTCGCGCAGGCGCTCGCCAACCTGCTGGCCGCGCTGACGGCGGCGGGCGGCAAGGCGTCGGACCTGGCGCGCGTCACGGTCTACGTCACGGACGTCGCCGCCTATCGGGCGCATGCCGCCGAGCTGGGCCGAATCTGGCGGGAGTCGGCGGGCCGGGAGTACCCGGCGATGGCCGTCGTCGGGATCGTACGACTCTGGGACGAGCAGGCCCTCGTCGAACTGGACGGGTTCGCGGTGCTGGACCAGTGAGGTGACCTGCCGGCCGGGCTTGCCGACCGGGACGCGCCGCTGGGATGCGAGGCCGGGATGCGCGGCTGGGATGCGCGGCAGGGCCAGGCGATCGGGTCGGTGATCGGGATCAGGCGGCGACGGCCAGCCGCTGCGCGGTCACCCGGTGCGGGTCCACGACGCGGCCGTCGGGGAGAAGTTCGCCGGAGTCGTCGAAGACGATCGTGCCGTCGCACATCAGGTTCCAGCCCTGCTCGGGGTGGGCGGCGACGACGTGCACGGGGTGAGTGTCGGAGAGCTGGTGGGAACACATGGCGCACCTCCACGTTGGTGGGGTCGGCCGTCCGGTCGGCCCGCATGGGTAGACCATGCGCCCGCGCCGGAGCCATCGCCAGGGGGTGCCCGAAAGCGTGACAGCACCAGGACAACTCCAGGACCGTTCGTCGACGACCGGTGCGGACTCGCCACCGAAGGAGTGACGGTCACCGGCCAGCGCGCGTCCGCCCGGTACCAGTGGAGGCCCCCACAACAGGAGGTTCTTCCATGTCGTTGCGCCCTGTCCTGTCCGCGGCCGCCGGTGCCGCCCTGCTCCTGCTGGCCGCCCCGGCGGTCACCGCCGTCGCGGCCCCGACGGAGTCCGTCACCGTCGACGAGGTCGGCCGTATCGCCTCCGACGGCACCGTCACGCTGTCCGGCACGTACCTCTGCACCGGCGGCACGGGTCCCGTCTTCGTCAGCTCCTCCGTCCGGCAGAACTCCGGGAACGCCCAGCACGGCGTCGGCGGCACCCGCGCGGTGTGCGACGGTGCCGAGCACGCCTGGACGAACACCGGCAAGGTCGCCCCGGGCGACCTCGAGCCCGGAGTGGCCCACGTCGAGGCCACGCTGATGGAACTCCGCCCCGAGAGCGGCCTGCCCCTGCCCCGCTTCCACGCGGTACAGGAGCGGGACATCACGCTCGCCGAGGGCTGAGCGGCCGGACCGGGACGCGGAGTCGTCCGACACCGCGTCCCGGTCGGCGGACCTTTCGCGGCCGGGGAAGAGTCCGGTCAGGTCTCGGCGAGTCCGTAGCGGGCGTGCAGACGTGCCAGTGGGGCGGGCGCCCACCAGTTGGTCCGGCCCGCGAGGTGCATGAGGGCAGGAGCCAGCAGGATGCGGATCACGGTCACGTCCAGCAGGATGGTGACGACCATGCCGACGCCGACGATCTTCAGCGGGACGACGGGCGACGACGCCTGCCCCAGGAAGACCACGATGATGAGCGCGGCGGCCGAGGTGATCAGGGGAGCCGTGCGTCGCACCGCGGCCTCGATGGCGGCGGAGTTGTCCCCGAGGGTCAGATAGCTCTCCCGGAACGCGGAGAGGAGGAACACCTCGTAGTCCATGGACAGCCCGAAGGCGATGGCGATCACCAGGATGGGCATCATGATGTCGGTGGTGCCGACGGGTGTGAACGCGCCGACAAGACCCTGCAGATGGCCGTCCTGAAAGATGAAGACCATGGCGCCGAGGGCCGCGGTCATGCTCAGTCCGGTGAGCAGGAGCGCTTTCAGCGGTACCAGTACGCTGCCGGTGAAGGCGAACAGCAGGACGAACATGGACAGGGCCACCCACACGACCGCGAGCGGCAGGCGATCGGCGAGCGCACTCCTGGTGTCCTGCAGCAGGGCGACACCGCCCCCCAGCAGCGGTGGTACGGGCGCGGACACGTCACGCACGGCTTCCAGTGAGCGCAGAGCCCGGTCGCCGTCGGACCGGTCGCCGGCCAGCGTGACCCTGAGCCAGGTGTCGGAGCCCTTGGTGTAGGAGCGCGTGGCGGAGGGAGCCGACGGTTGCCGGCCGCCACGCGTGTAGGCGCCGCTCGCGCCTTCGACGTGACGTACCCCTGGGACGCGGGAGAGGGCGCGTGCGTAGTCCCCGGTGCCGGCCGAAGCCTGTCGGCTGTCCGCCGTGCCGGGGAGCACCACCGCGATCTGGGGAGCGGACAGGTGCGGGAAGTCCTCGCGTACGCGGTCGGAGGCCGCCCTGACCGCGGTCCCGGCGGGGAGCGCCCGGTCGTCCGGGAAGCCGAAGGACACTCCCGGGAACGGCGCGGCCAGCGTCACCAGAAGGACTGTCACCGCCACAGCCACCAGCGCCGGGGCTCGCCGTACGAGCCGGGCGCTGGCGGACCACACCCAGCTCGTGGCCTTCTTCGTGCGCCCTTCGCCGTCGCGGGTACGGGGTGTGGTCCCGGTCTGCAGCCGACGGCCCAACAGGGCGAGCGCGGCCGGCAGGACCACCCCGGTGGCCAGCGCGGACAGCAGCGTCACGATGATTCCGCCGTAGGCCACGGTCCTCAGGAACATCGTCGGGAAGACGAGCAGCGCGGCCAGGGACAGTGAGACCGCCACCGCTGAATACGCCACGGTCCGACCCGCTGTGGCCATCGTCGTCCGCAGCGCCGCCCCCGTGTCCGCACCGGAGTCGAGCTCACTGCGAAAGCGCGTCACCATGAACAGGCTGTAGTCGACGGCCAGGCCGAAACCGAGGGCGCTGGCGATGTTGAGGGCGAAGACGCTGACCGGTGTGAGCGTCGCCAGGGTGCCGAGCAGCGCCGCGGTCGTCGTCACGGACAGCACGCCGACGAGGACGGGAAGCAGTGCCGCCAGAAGGCTGCGAAAGACCAGGATCAGCAGGAGCAGCACCAGTGGCGCTGTCAGCAGCTCGGCCCGGATCAGGTCACGATGGCTCTGCTCCTGCAGTGCCTCCAGAACCGCCGAGGATCCGGCAGCCGCCACGGTGACCGGTCCGTGCCGACCGAGGACGGACGGCAACAGACGCGCCACGGCCTCGCTGACCTCTTTCTCGTCCCCTCGGTATTTCACGGCGATCACGGCGCTTCGGCCGTCTCGGGCGCGCATCGCCGGATCGCCGCCCCAGAATGAGGAGACGTAGTGGATCGGGGCCGCGCGCCGTACGGTCCGGGTCAGATCCCGGCCCGCCTTCGCAACGGTCGGCGCATCGACCGGCTGCTTGCTGTCGCGAGGTTCCACGAGCAGAAGTACATCGGGGCTGCCGGCGCCGAACTTCGCGCCCAGGATGCGCTCCGCCCGCACCGAAGCGGCTGACGGCGGATACATTCCACCGGCCATGAGCCGGTCCGACGTCAGCGCTGCGACCAGGCCGGAGAGCAGGACGCACAGGGCGGCGACGGCCAGAACGGTGCGGGCACGGAAATGAGAAAATCCGACCATATTCTTCATGCCGATCGCGTTATTTCGGGAATTGGGAGGATCGGCACAGTACCACCGACGATGGCGGACTCATCACGAGGAAATCGCATGGATCTGCTGCCGGTTGACCAGGGAAACGTCTCTGCTTTCCGCCGGTCTTTCCTCCGGCCTTTTCGCCGGGATATTCCCTTTGTCGGGAGCCGTTTTCTTTGTCGGGGCAACAGTCCGCTCACGCCGTGTCCTCCGTCCCGAGCGGGGCGTTGGTGGATCAGACCCATGATCGTGAATCGACTGCGACGAGGAGAGCCCGGACCGTGTCGGTTTCGCTCCCTGAACCTTCCGGTGTCGCCGACAGGGATTCGGCCTGTTCGGCCCTGCCGCCGCACCATCCTGTAGCGCGACTGCGCCGCCTTGCCCACGACCGGCCCCACGACATCGCCTACCGTTTCGTCGGCAGCCGCGGCGGAACCGTGGACGAACCGCTCACCTGGACCTACGCGGAGCTGGACCGCCGGGTTCGCGCCGCCGCCGCCGCACTTCAGTCACGGTGCGCGCCAGGGAGCCGGGCGGCGCTGGTGTGCCCGCAGGGTCCGCAGTACGTCACGGCCTTCCTCGCCTGTCTGTACGCGGGAGTCGTCGCCGTCCCCCTCTGCGAGGCCGACTCGGCAGGGGGCGCCGACCGTCTGGCGTCGGTATTGCCCAGTTCAGGCGTCCAGGTGGTCCTCACCGACGACGCGGGCGGCGAGGACGTCCGCCGTCTGCAGGCCGGCAACCCGCGGCTCACCGGGTACGAGGTGATCCGGACCGACGAGGTGCCCGGTGACAGGTCCGGTGACTGGCTGCCCGTCGACCTGGCTCCGGAGACGGTCGCCTACCTCCAGTACACCTCCGGGTCGACATCCGCCCCGCGCGGCGTGCAGATCACACACGGCAACATCGCCCGGGCCGTGGCCCAGGTGCGTACCGCGTTCCGGGTCGACCCGTCGAGCGTCGCCGTCAGCTGGCTGCCGCTCTACCACGATCTCGGCCTGATGCTGGGTGTCCTGGGACCCCTGGGGCTGGGCGCCTCCTGCGTCCTGATGGGGCCGGCCGACTTCATCCGCAGACCTCTCACCTACCTCGGCGCGATCAGCCGGTGGCGCGGCACCGTCACGTCCGGGCCGTGCTTCAACCTCGACCTGTGCGTGGACCGGGTGCGCGGAGCCGCCCTGGACGGCCTGGACCTGTCCGGTCTGCGCGTCCTGGGCAACGGCGGTGAGCAGGTCAGGGCGTCGGCCCTGCGCCGCTTCTCCGAGCATTTCGCAGGTTGCGGTTTCCGTCCCGAAGCGCACACTCCGTCCTACGGGCTTGCCGAGGCCACCCTGGTGGTCACCTGCGTGCCCCTGGACGAGGCGCCTCGGGTGCTCGTCTGCGACCGGGAGGCGCTGGCCCACGGAGACGCGGTCGCGGCGGACGCCGGCACGGCGCCCGAGCAGGTCGTGGAACTGGTCAGCTGCGGAGTACCCGTGGACCAGCGGGTCTGCGTCACCGACCCGGCCGGCCGGGTCCTGCCCGACCTCCGGGTGGGAGAGATCTGGACCTGCGGCGGGAACGTGAGCCCCGGCTACGCGGGAGATCCCGGCATCGGGACCTTCCACGACCGGCCCGGGGACGTGGACGACGACACGGACGGCGCCTGGCTGCGCAGCGGCGACCTCGGATTCCTGGCGGACGGTCAGCTGTATGTGACCGGCCGGGTCAAGGACGTCGTCATCATCAACGGCCGCAACCACTGGCCCACCGATCTGGAGGCCACCGTCAAGGACGCCGTGCCCGCCTTCCGGCCGAACCGGATCGCCGCTTTTCGGTTCGACGTCACCGGCCGCGAACGCCTGGTCATGGTCGCCGAAGTGGATCCCAGGGCCGTACGCGAGCAGCGGATGACGGACACCGTCGTGGAGCAGACGGTGCGCACGGCGCTGCTGGCGAGGCACGGCGTCGAACTGCACGAACTGGTTCCCGTACAGCCGGGAAGTCTGCCCATGACCAGCAGCGGCAAGCTCCGGCGCGGGGCGTGCCGAGAAGCGTACGCATCGGGTCGGCTGGTCCGGGCCGCCGTCCTCGGGTAGCTCCCCTTGGCAGCTCCTGTCACCCGGCGGGCAGGCAGCTCGCGCGGGCCGACCGGCGAACCGTCCATCTCTCCACCTGTATCCCCTCATTCGGAGCAATCAGCAGTGATCGCGCTTGTGTTCCCCGGGCAAGGCTCCCAGCACCGCGGGATGGGAGGGGAACTCTTCGCACGGTTCCCGGACCTCACCGCCCAGGCCGACGACGTCCTCGGGTACTCCATCGCGCAGTTGTGCCTGAGCGACCCCGACGGGCGACTCGGCGACACCCGATACACCCAGCCCGCGATGTACGTCGTCAACGCCCTCGCCCACCGGGACTGGTCGGAGCGGCACGACAGCCCACCCGACTTCCTGGCGGGTCACAGCCTGGGGGAGTACAACGCCCTCGAAGCCGCCGGCGTCTTCGACTTCGCCACCGGCCTGCGCCTGGTGCGGCGGCGCGCCGAACTCATGTCCCGCGCCGTCGGCGGCGGCATGGCCGTGGTCATCGGTCTCGGCGCCGACGACCTCGCCGACGTCCTGGCGCGTCGCGGAGGCGACGACATCGACGTCGCCAACCACAACACCGCCGACCAGCTGGTGATCTCGGGCCCTGCCGAGAGCATTGCGCGGGTCGGCCCGCACCTGTCGGCGGCCGGCGCCGACTGCCGCACGCTGCCGGTGAGCGGCGCCTTCCACTCCCGTTACATGCGGGACGCGGCGGACGCCTTCGCCGGCTTCGTCGCCGGAGTCGAACTGGCGCCGCCGCGGATCCCGGTGATCGCCAACACCACCGCCGCACCGCACGACCAGGACATCGGCGCCGAACTGGCCCGACAGATCGCCGCCCCCGTGCGCTGGGCCGACTCGGTGCGCCGCCTGCTCGACGCGGGAGTGAGCGACTTCGAGCAGGTCGGACCGGGCACGGCGGTCATCGGGATGGTGCGGGCCGTCCGAGCGGCCCAGCCGGGCCCCGCCCCCGTGCGAGCGCAGTCGGCCGACGAGTCGTACGTCCAACTCCTCGAACGCGACCTCGTGCAGAGTGTGCGGGAGATGCTGGCGACCAGCGGCCGACAGAACGCCGCGGTCACCTCGGCATCGGTGCTCGCCGCGCTCGGCTTCGGCTCCGTACAACTCATCGAGTTCTCCGGCCGGCTCAGCGACCACCTGGGGGCCGATGTGACGCCGTCGGTCTTCTTCGAGCACCATACGGTGGGCGCGCTCGCCCGCCAGCTGGCGTCCGCACACCGGGATCGGATGCCGCAGGTGTACCCGGCCGACCCGGCGGCCGACGAGACGCACCTGGCCGCTGACGAGACGCACCTGGCCGCCGACGGCGCAGAGTCGGCGCATCCCTCGGCTCCGGCTCCGGCTCCTGTCCCTGTCCGGCCGCCCCGCCCCGCCGAGCGGCCGCCCACGGCCGGGGCCGCCGCGGGCGGGCCGATCGCGGTGATCGGCGTCAGCGGCGTCTTTCCTGGCGCCGACGACCTCCCCACGTTCTGGGAGAACCTGCTCGCCGGACACGATGCCGTCGGCGAGGTCCCGGCCGACCGCTGGGACCGGCGGGCACTCGACGGCGGACCCGACGACCTGTCCGAGCAGGCGGCGCCCCGGCACTGGGGCGCCTTCCTCCGCGACGCGGCCGCTTTCGACTGCTCCTTCTTCGGGATCTCCCCCGCGGAAGCGCTGCTGATGGACCCACAGCAACGGCTGTTCCTGCAGACCGTCTGGCACACCGTGGAGAACGCGGGCTACCGCCCGTCCGACCTGAACGGCAGTCGCACGGGCGTCTTCGCCGCGGTCAGCGCCATGGACTACATCGAGGCGCTGACCGGTGCCGGCATCCCGGTCGAGGCCCGGACTGCCACCGGGCTGGCGCACTCGGTACTCGCCGGCCGTGTCTCCTACCTTCTGGGACTGCGCGGCCCCAGCGAGCCGGTGGACACCGCCTGCTCCTCCTCCCTGGTGGCCCTGCACCGTGCCGTGCGCAGCATCCGGCTCGGTGAATGCGACCAGGCCATCGCCGGAGGAGTCAACGTCCTCGCCGCACGGAGCGGCTTCGTCGCCTTCAGCCAGGCCGGAATGCTCGCCCCGGACGGCCACTGCAAGACCTTCGACGCAACGGCCGACGGATACGTCCGCGGCGAAGGCGTCGCCGCCGTCCTCCTCAAGCCGCTCGTCCGGGCCGAGGCCGACGGTGACCACGTCCACGCGGTCATCCGGGGGAGCGCGGTCGGACACGGCGGCCGGACCGCCTCGCTCACCGCCCCCAGCCCGGACCGCCAGGCCGACGTGATCGTCGCAGCCTGGCGGGAGTCCGGCCTGGATCCCTCAACCGCCGGGATGATCGAAGCCCACGGGACCGGCACCGAACTCGGTGACCCGGTCGAGATCGAAGGACTGCGACAGGCGTTCCGGACGCTGTACGACGACTGGGGCCTGGCCGATCCCGCCGAGCCGCACTGCGGCATCGGCTCGGTGAAGACCTCCATCGGTCACCTGGAGGCCGCCGCGGGCATGGCCGGGCTGGTCAAGGCCATGCTCGCGATCCGCAGTGGCCGACAGCCCGCCCTGCGCGGCTTCACCACCCCCAACCCGCACCTCCGGCTGGCCGGTTCCCCCTTCCGGCTGCTGGACCGGACCCGCACCTGGCCCCGCCCCGTCGGGCCCGACGGCCGCGCACTGCCCCGCCGCGCCGGAATCAGCTCGTTCGGCTTCGGTGGCGTCAACGCCCACGTGGTGCTGGAGGAGTACCTTCCGACGACTTCGCAGCCGCAGCCGCAGCCGCAGCCGCAGCCGCAGCCGCAGCCGCAGCCGCAGGCACATGCACAGGCGGACGGCCGGGCGCACGTCGTGCCGCTGTCCGCGCGTACCGCCGTTTCGCTGCGCGCCCAGGCCGATCGGCTCGCCACGCGACTGCGTGCCGCTCCGGCGCCCGACGACGCCCCGGCGTACGGCCTGGTGGCTCCCGCGGACCTCCCGGACCTCGCGGCCACCTTGCAGACCGGGCGGGAGGCCATGCCGCACCGGCTCGCGATCGTCGCCCAGAACCTCGCGGAACTGCGGGCCGGTCTCGAAAGCTTCTGCCGTGACGACACCGAGGCCCCGGGGGTCCACACCGGCCTCGCCACGGACGCCCTCGCCGACCTCGGAGCCGATCCGCCGGGCGCCGCCTACCTCGCCGGGCTCACCGCGGGGGGCAGGCTCGACCGGCTCGCCCAGTTGTGGACGTGCGGTGTCGATCTGGACTGGGCCGTGCTGCGTCCGGCGGGTCCGCACCGCCGACTGCCCCTGCCCGGCTACGCCTTCGAGCGACGCCGGTTCTGGCCCCGGCCACAGCAGAGCCGGACGGCCGCCCGGGCCCGCGCCGGCCAGGGCGACGGCACGCCCTCGTCGGCCGACTCCGCCTCGGCGCACACCGGGGACGAGGTCGCCGAGGCGCTGCTGGACGAGTTCGCCGAAGTGCTGAAGTGGGACCGGACCGAGATCCACGTGGACACCCCGTTCGAGCGGCTGGGCCTGGACTCGGTCACGGTGCTCCAGCTGCGCCGACGCCTGGAGCACCGGTACGGCCCGCTGTCCACCACGGTCTTCTACACCTACAAGACCCTCCGTGAACTGGCCTCCTACCTCGCCCGGCAGTCCGGTGCCCCCGCCCCCGCCCGCGCCACCGTCACCGCCCCCGCCACCGTCACACGCGCCGGTCTCTTGCCGTCGGCCGAGCGGACGCGGCCGGAACCTCCCGGCTCCGCGTCGGGCCTCGACATCGCCATCGTCGGCATGAGCGGCCGCTACCCGGGCGCCCGCACCGTGGCCGGGTTCTGGCGCAACCTGCTGGACGGCGTGGACTCGGTCCGTGAAATCCCCCTGGACCGGCCGGGTTTCCGCCGGTACGCCGAACTGGCGCGGGAGCGGCACGGGGACGACTGGCCGCGCTGGGGCGGCTTCCTGGACGACGTCGACGCCTTCGACGCCTCGTTCTTCCACATCGCCCCCGTGGAGGCTCGCTTCCTCGACCCTCAGCAGCGGCTCTTCATCGAGACGGCCTGGGAATGCGTCGAGGACGCCGGTTACCCGCCCGCCGCCCTCGCCGATCCCGCGGCGGGCGACCGCCGGGCGCCGGTCGGCGTGTTCTGCGGCGTCACCTACAACAACTACCAGTTGTTCGGCGCCGAGGCGGTCGCCCGAGGCGAGTGGGTGGCGGTCGAGTCGCAGACGTTCTCCGTGGCGAACCGGGTGTCGTACCTGATGAACTTCGGCGGTCCCAGCCTCACCGTCGACACCGCCTGCTCCTCGTCCCTGTACGCGGTGCACCTCGCCTGCGAGAGCATCCGGCGCGGCGAGTGCGACGCGGCGATCGCCGGAGGCGTGAACCTCTCCCTCCACCCGACGAAGTACATGATGCTGCAGGAGGCGGGGTTCCTCGCGAGCGACGGGCGGTGCCGGGCCTTCGGCGCGGGCGGCGACGGCTATGTTCCGGCCGAGGCCGTCGGCGCCGTGCTGCTCAAGCCGCTCGCGCGGGCACTGCGCGACAACGACCACGTCTACGCGGTCGTCAAGGGGTCGGCGGTCAACAGCGACGGCCGGACCCTGGGCTACAGCGTCCCCAATCCCGTCGCGCAGACCGAACTGGTCCGGGCGGCCATGAAGTCGGCGGGCGTCACCGCGGACACGATCGGCTATGTCGAGGCCCATGGCACCGGCACCAGCCTCGGCGACCCCATCGAACTGCGCGCGCTCACCGACGCGTACGCCCCGGCGGGCAGGGCCGGTCAGTACTGCGCCGTCGGCTCGGTGAAGTCGAACATCGGCCATGCGGAAGCGGCGGCCGGTATCGCCCAGCTGACGAAGACCGCGTTGCAGCTGCGGCACCGCACGCTGGTCCCGACCCTGCTGCACTCGGACCGCACCAACCCCGAGATCCCCTTCGAGGAGACGCCTTTCCGGGTCCGGCGGGAATGCGGCTCCTGGGAGCCACTGCGAGACCCCGAGGGCACGCCGCTGCCGCGCCGGGCGGGCATCAGCTCCTTCGGCGCGGGCGGCGTCAACGTCCATCTCGTGCTGGAGGAGGCGCCCCGGCAGGCCCCTCGACGCCGGCCCGACCGCCGCCCCCGGATCCTCGTGCTGTCCGCCGACGACGAGAGCGCACTGCGGCGGTACGCCGTACGGCTGCGGGCGTTCCTGACCGACGGCACGAACGCTGCGGAAGACGATGCCGAGGAAACCCGCACCCTGCTCGACCTGGCCTACACCCTGCAATGCGGACGCAGTGCCCTGTCCCATCGGCTGGCATTCGTCGCCGCCGACCGCAACGAGGCGGTCCGCGCCCTGGACGCCTACCTGGACGGCGGCTTCCGGCCGGCCGGCACGGTCGGCCACCCGGCGGTGCACACAGCTGTCGCACCGCGCCGGCCCCGGTCGGCGGCGGCCGGCGAACTGGCGGGTCTCGCGCAACGCGCGAAGTGGGACGACATCGCCCGCACCTGGGCGCAGGGCACGTCCTGGACATGGCAGGAGATGTACACGGCGGACGAGAGCCCGCGCCGGACGCCCGCCCCGGTGTACCCCTTCAGCCGCGAACGGTACTGGCTCGACGACGCGAGGCCGGACATCCCGACGGCGAGGCAGCCCGGCGGCGCACCCGATTCCGGCATGCTCGCCGCGCTGGCCGCCCTCCCGGAGAGCGAACGGCACTCCTTCCTCGTCCAGCAACTCCGGGCGGAGCTGGGGCGGTTGCTCCAGTACTCGCCGGGCGCCCTGCCCGATCCCGACCGCGGTTTCGTCGAACTCGGCCTGGAGTCGGTCTTCGCCGTCCGGCTCGGCACCCGGATCGAGGAGGAACTCGGCGTACCGATGTACGCGACCGTCACGTTCGACCACCCGACCGTCACGGAACTGGCCCGGTACCTGCTGGAGAAGATCGGTTCGGGCACATCGGGCTCCGCGGTGACCACGGCACCGGGCGTGGGGCGGTCGCCCGCCCCCGAGCTCCCGGAACCGCGGTTCGAGAAGACGTTCTACGAGGGGACCTGGGAAGCGGCCCCCTTGTCCGGCCCGGCGGGCGGCCCCGCCGTCTGGTCGACCGGGGCGGTGGTCCTCGACACGGACGACGCACTCGCCCGGGCACTGGCCCGGCAGCTGCGCGATCAGGGCTCGGACGCCCCGGTGATCCTGGTCCGGCCCGGCGAGACGTACGACCGCACCGGTGACGACGAGTACGTCGTACGGCCGGGACAGGACACGGACCTGACCCGGCTGGTGGGGGACCTCGCCGCCCGGCCGGGCGGGGTGCCCGGGGTGTTCGTCCACCGCTGGGCGTGCGGCACCGAGGCGGCCGCCCCGACGCTCGACGAACTCCTCGACGCGGGTATCCGCTCGGTGTTCCCCCTGGTCCGCTGCCTCACCGCCCTTCCCGACCCGGTGCGGCTGCTGGTGCTCGACGAGTACGCCGAGAGCGAGGGACCGCGACCGCTGGTGGAGGCGTTCGGCGGGTTCGCGCGCTGCGTACGGCACGAGAGCCCACGGCTGACGTGCCAAGCCGTGGCCGTGGCCGGAGACACGGCCGATGCCCTGCCCGGACCGGCGCGGGTCATCGAGGCGTGCGGCGCCGAGCTCGGCGTCCCGGATCCTCCCACCGAGGTCCGCCACGGTCCCGGCGGCCGCCTCGTGCGGCGGATGCGGGCCCTCCTCCCGGCCGCCGGGAAGCCCCGGGCGGTCCGGCTCAGGCCGGACGGCACCTACCTGATCACCGGCGGCCTCGGGGCGCTGGGCCTGGTGTTCGCCGCACACCTGGCCGGGCGCGCTCCCGGCTGCACCGTGGTCCTCGTCGGCCGGTCGGCGCCGGATCCCGGGCAGCGGGAAGCGATCGAGCGGATCGCGGCGATCGGCGCCACCGTCGAACACGTCGTCGCGGACGTGGGCCGCGAGGACGACGTACGCCGCCTGCTGGCACGGGTACGGAGTCGGCACGGCGGACTCGACGGCGTCATCCACGCGGCGGGCCGCATCCAGGACGCTCTGGTCACCAACAAGACCGCGCAGGACGTGGACGAGGTCCTCGCCGGGAAGCTCGCCGGCGCCGTCCACCTGGACGCCCTCACCCAGGGCGACGAACTGGACTTCTTCATGATGTTCTCGTCTCTCACCGCACTGACCGGCAACGCCGGGCAGAGCGACTACGGCTACGCCAGCGCCTTCCTCACCGCCTTCGCCCGGCACCGGGAGCGGCTGCGTGTGCGCGGCGAACGCCGTGGCCGTGCCATCGCGGTGATCTGGCCGTACCTGCGGGACGGCGGGATGCGGATCGATGCGGCGACCGAGGGCTACCTGCTGCGCCGCCACGGCCTGGCCCCCGTGGACACGGACCTCGCCACCGAGGCGTTCGACGCCTCCCTGGCCACCGGCGGACCGGAGTTCGGCGTGCTGTGCGCGGACCTCGGAAGGCTCGCCCGGACGCTGCCGATCCTGAACGCCGAGGACTGTGCCGGACCGGACGCCACGCGGGCGGACTCCGCGGACGAGCTGAGGAACGCGCTGACCGACGAGCTGAAGGAGCTGGGGCTGTGACGCTGCCTCAGGAGGATCTGCTGCAGCGGTCCTTGACGGCCATCCGCGCTCTGCGCGCCGAGCTCGCGCAGGAGCGCTCGGCCGGGCGGCAACCGATCGCCGTGGTGGGCATGGCCTGCCGCCTGCCCGGCGGCGCCGACTCGCCGGAGCGCCTCTGGGAACTGCTGGACCAGGGCCGTGACGCGGTCACCGAGGCCCCGGCCGACCGATGGCCGACGGAGCTGTACTACTCCGCCGACCCACAGGCCCCGGGCCGGATGTACACCACCAGCGGCGGATTCCTGACCGGGGACGTCGACGCCTTCGACGCGGGCCTGTTCGGCGTCTCGGCACAGGAAGCGGCCCAGATGGACCCGCAGCACCGGCTGCTCCTCGAGACCGGTTGGGAGGCGCTGGAAAGCGGCGGACTCCTCGCCGAACGGCCGGACTCGCGCAGAGTCGGTGTCTTCGTCGGCATGTCGGGCTCCGACCACTCCCGGGTGCCCGTCCCGCCCCAGGAGGTCGGACCGTTCACCGCCACCGGCATCGCCCCGAGCATCGCCGCCGGACGGATCGCCCACACGCTGGGGCTGCGCGGACCGGCCCTCGTCGTCGACACCGCGTGTTCCTCGTCGCTGGTGGCCGTCCATCTGGCGGTGCGGAGCCTGCGTCTGGGCGAGTGCGATGCCGCACTGGCCGGCGGGGTCAACCTGTTGCTCGCACCCGAGCCGTACGTCGCCCTGTGCAAGATGGGCGCGCTGTCCCCCACCGGAAGGTGCCGCACCTTCGACGCCGCCGCCGACGGCTATGTCCGGGCCGAGGGCTGCGGCCTCGTCGCTCTCATGCGGCTGTCCGACGCCCGCGCGGTCCGGGCTCCCGTGCTGGCGGTGGTCCGCGGCTCCGCCGTCAACCACGACGGCAAAGCCGGTGGGGTGACCGTGCCCAGCGAACGTGCTCAACGGGAGCTGCTGCGCGAGGCGCTGCGGGACGCCGGAGCCGACCCGCTCGAGATGGGATACCTGGAGACGCACGGCACCGGGACGCCGCTCGGCGATCCGATCGAGATCCGCGCCGCCGCCGACGTCCTGTGCCGGGACCGGCCCGCGTCCCGTCCGCTGGTCCTCGGCGCGCTGAAGTCCGCCATCGGTCACCTGGAACCGGCCGCCGGCGTCGCGGGGCTGATCAAAACCGTGCAGGTACTGCGGCACGGCCGGATCCCGGGCAACCTCCATCTGAAGGAGCCCAACCCGCGGCTGGGCGCGGACAGTCTTCCGGTGATCCTTCCCGACCGGTCGCTGACCTGGCCGGCGGGCGAGCGCGGACGGATCGCGGGAGTGAGTTCCTTCGGCTTCAACGGCACCAATGCCCACGTGGTGCTGGCGGACGCGGAGCCCGCGACCCCGGAACACCCCGGCGCAGCCCCGCGGTCGCGGCACAGGGCGCAGGTGCTGCCGCTGTCGGCGGCCGGACCCGACGCCGTGCGCGACCTCGTGCGCCGTCTCGCCGACTGGGCCGCCGCCCACCCCGACGCGGATCCCGCGGACATCGCCCACACCCTCGGCTCCCGCCGCCGCCACTTCCCCTACCGTGCGGCGCTGGTCACCACTGCCTCCGGCGCCGCGCTCGGCGCCGAGCTGCACGCCATGGCAGCCCGTCCCGTACCGGACCGGCCCTGCCGAGCCGGTCGGCACACGGCCCTGTTCCTCGACGCGGATCTCGTCCAGGCGGCGGAGCACACCGCGCAGCTGTGCGCCGTCAGCCCGGGTTTCCGCGCCGCATACGAGGACTGCGTCGCCCGGCTGCGGGCCACCGCGGCGGGACCGGCAGCCGCGGTACTGGCAGTCGCGGTACCGGATCCGCGCACGGCAGCGGACCCCGACCGGATGTCCCGGCTCGAACCGCTCCCGGCCGACGTGCTCTGCTTCACCTACCAGCTCGCACTGGCCCGACTGCTGGCCGACCGATGGGGCATCGCCCCTGCCGCGGTGGGCGGCCGCGGCGCCGGCGCGCTGGCCGCCGCCTGCGTCGCCGGGATCATGGACGTACCGGCCGCCGGGGCGTACCTCGCGGCCCGCCGCGGTGCGGGCCCGCTGCCCACAGCCACTCTGGCCCCGCCCCGGCTGCGCCTTCTCACCGGCCCCGGGCCGGCGGCGAACGGTGGGCAACCGACCGATCCCGGGTTCTGGATCTCGCAGGAGACCCGAGCGGGTGCCGGTCCCGAGGAAGGACCGGACGCCGTCCGCGCGGTCCTCGCCCCGCTGACGGACAGCGGTTACGCCACGTTCGTCACCGTCGGCCCGGCCCCGGCCCCGGCCGCAGCCACGGACGTGTCCGGCGAGCCGTCCGACGTCCTGTGGTGGACGATCACCCGGACGACCGCGGTCGGCGACGCGGCCCGCGATCCCAGCAGCGAACCGGAGCTGTGGCCGCGGCTGCTCGAGGGCCTCGCATCGGCCTATCGAGCCGGAGCCGCCGTCACCTGGGACGGGGTGCACGACGGTGAGCGTCCCGTCCGGCTGCCGTTGCCCACCTACCCCTTCCAGCGCAGCCGTCACGCCCCGCCGGTACCGCGCGCCGACGGTTTCCGGGCCGCCGCCGCGCATCGACCGGACGCGGCCGCCCCCCTGCCCACCGGTCCGACGACGCTCAGGCAGGTACGGTCCCCGCTGCCCAGCCGGCAGTTCGAGACCGTGCTCAGCCGGCGACTGCTGCCCGCGCTCGCCGACACCGGCGGGGTTCTGCATCTGGGCCACTACCACGACCTGCTGACGCAGGTCGCCCGCGAGCTGGGCGGGGCCTCGTCGTACGAGCTGCGCGAGGTGGTGTTCGCACACGCCCTGCGGTTCGCCGACGAGCGCCGTACGGTGCAGATCCTCGTCGAGGACGACGACCGGGCCGACCGCGACGACCGGGCCGACCGCGACGGCCGCGACGACCGTGACGGCTGGCGCCCCTTCACCGTGCACAGCGTCGTCGACGGGGAGACACGCTGGCACAGGCATGTGCACGGCGAGTTCCGCATCCGTCCCTCCGTGACGGGGCCGGAACTGCCCGAGCAGGACCGCCGGGTGCTCCGCGAACGACTGCCCGTGCACACCCGGGGTGACGACTTCTACCGGAACCTGCGCAGGCGCGGCGTGGCACTGGGCAGTTCCGTCATGTGCGTCGAGGAAGCCTGGTCGAGCGACGGCGAGGTCCTGGCCCGACTGCGCGCCACCGGGCCGGACGGGCCCCACCCGAGCAGCGCCCCGGGTCACTCGGCGCGCCTGCATCCCGGAGTGCTGGACGCCTGCGCCCAGCTGTACGTCCTCGCCGCGGGCGAACGCCTCCCCGCCGATGCCGCGTTCATCACGTCCTCGCTGGCCCGGTTCGGTCTCGACAACACGCCCGGTCCCGACGGCCGGCCGCTGTGGGCGCACTTCAGCCTGGCCGAACCGGCGGACGGGCGGAGCCTGGTGGGCGGCTACCGGCTCTTCGACCACATGGGGCGCCAGCTCGCCGAGTGCCATGGAGCGGAGGCCCGCCTCCTGCCCCCGGACGTCGTCGCTCATCAGGTGCGCGATCACGCGGGGACGGCCACCGAGGCGGTGACGGGCCGGGCCGAACCCGAGGGGCCGCGGCGCCCCGACACCCTGCGGCGGCTGCGGCATGCCGCACCCGACCACAAGCCGGAGATCCTCGTCGCGTACCTGACCGACGTGCTGGCGGACCTGGTCACCGTGGACGCGGAGGAGATGCGCGAGCATGCGGTCGCCGACCTCGGACTCGACTCGCTCGCCGCCCTGGAACTGCGTCGGCGGCTGTCCGCGGATCTCGGCGCCGACGTGCCGCTGGACGTACTGGTGGACGGCCCCACGGTGGGCGAACTGGCCGCCCTGCTCGCCGCCCTGCCCGCCTTCCGGCCGGCTCCCGCAGCCGGCGCCCCAGCAGACGCAAGGGACCCCGAGCAGGGCGGGGAACGGCACTCCGCCCCGGTGTCCGGCGACCCGGCCCGCTGGCTTCGCCACCACAGACTCAGCCGGCACCCCCGGGTCCGGTTGTTCTGCCTTCCCTACGGCGGACGCGGCGCGTCCGTCTTCCGCACCTGGGCAGCCGCGCTACCGGACGACATCGACGTCTGTCCGGTGCAGTTGCCGGGCCGGGAGGATCGCTGGCAGGAGCACCTGCTGGAGGACTGCGAGGAAGCCGTGCGCCTCCTCGCCGAGGCACTGACCCCGTACACCGACCGCCCCTTCGCGTTCTACGGGCACAGCATGGGCGCTCTGCTCGCCTATCGGCTCGCCCACGAGTTCGGCACGATCCGGGGCGGGCCGCTGCGGCATCTCTTCGTCGCGGCCTTCACCTCGCCCTCGCTCGGTCCCAACCCGTTGGCGACACGGATCGCGCAAGCCCACCGGTCCCTCGGACACTCCGCGCCGGATGCGTTCGAGGGAGATTTCGAGGGAGATTTCGAGAGCCTGGGGCGCGCTGTGCGGGAGTGCCTCGGCGAGGAGGCCGGGCGGCAGTTGACGGGCGTGCTGGACCCCGTCGGCCGCGCCGATCTGCGCATCGTCCACGGGTACAAGCCGTCGACGGCTGACGCGGACCTTCGGGCGCCCGTCACGGCGCTGCACGGACTCCGGGACCCGCTGGTCAGCGAGGAGGGCATGAGCGCGTGGAAGGCAGTGACGACGGGCGACTTCCGGCTGGAGACATTCCCCGGGGACCACTACTTCTGCCATCCGGACCAGGAACGGACCGCTGTGCTCTCCCTGCTCCGCGACCGGCTGTGCTGAGCTGCCCGTGGGGATGGTCCTCAGCCGGTGCGAGGCGCCGGTCGTGCCCTGCTCCTCGCTGCCATGCGGGCCGCCGCGTCGTGGACCAGTCGCGCGTGCAACTGGAGCATCTCCACCAGATCGGCGGAGTCGCCGGTCAGCTCCCGCTGCAGGAACAGGCCGTCGGCACCGGCCATGGCATAGGTGGCGAGGTCGCGTACGGCCCTCTCGTCCAGGTCCGGGAACAGAGTCCTGATGAATTCGGTCGTCTTCCGGCAGGCGATGTCACGCACCTGAAGGAACACGGTGCGCCCGCGGCGCTCGGCAGGGCACCGCACCAGGGCGAGCATGAGGCCCAGGCGCAGGAAGTCGGGCGCGGCGACAAGCGTCCTGGCCACGTTCGCTGCCATGAATCCGACCTGTTCGAGCGGCGTGCCCGGCGCTGCGCCCGGCGCCGTGCCCTGTGCCGTGCCCTGCGCCGTGCCCGGAGACTCCAGTGCCGCGAGCCAGGTCGTGAAACCGCGTTCGACGACCGCGGCGATGAGGTCGTCCTTGTCCTTGAAGTGCCAGTAGATCGAACTGGCGGGCAGTCCGCACTTGGCGCTGACCGCCGCGATGGACGTGCCCTCGTACCCGCGCTCGCCCGCGATCTCCACGGCGGCGTCGAGGATGCGCTGCCGCGACAAGGCTCCGTTCGCCCGCTGCGTGCGCGTCGCCTGCGGCTTGGTCATCCGACATCCTTCTCCTGCCCGTGCTTCGGCACTTGCTCCGCTCCGGCGTCGAACCTACTGTCACCGCCGCGCCAACAGTCGCAAACGCCTCATAAGAGGGAAAATCATCATGATGGGGTTTATCGGTGAGGTGGCCGGGTGACTGAGACGAGAGCCGAGGACGGCGCCTACGACGTGGCCGTGGTCGGTTATGGGCCCACGGGCGTCACGGCCGCGAACCTGCTGGGTGCGATGGGCCTCGGCGTCGTCGTCCTGGAACGCGATGCCGAGGTGTACTCCCGCGCCCGTGCCATCTCCACCGACGAGGAGGTGCTGCGGATCTGGCAACGCGTCGGCCTGGCCGAACGGCTGAAGCAGGACATGCTGGCCGAGCGGCCCGTGGAGTTCGTGGACGCGCGTGGCCGTACCTTCATCCGTGCCCGCCCCACGCCGCGCGGGCACGGTCATCCGCCGCAGATGTTCCTCTACCAGCCCGCGCTGGAGCAGGTGTTGCGCGAGGGCGTGGCCCGCTACCCGAACGTGGAAGTGCTGCTGCGGCACGAGTGCCTGCAGGTGCAACAGGACGCGGAAGGCGTCGACCTGACGGTGGCCGGCGCCGCCGACGACTCCGTACGACGTCTGCGCGCCTCCTACGTCATCGCCGCCGACGGCGGATCCAGCCCGACCCGATCGCAGCTCGACGTGGGCTACGAGGGACGGACGTACGAGGACCGCTGGGTGGTCGTCGACACCGAGATGCTCAAGCCGTGGCCGGACCACGACCGGCTGCGCTTCCGCTGCGACCCCGTCCGCCCGGCGGTCGACTGCCCGACCCCCCTCGGCCACCACCGCTGGGAGTTCCCCGTCCTGCCCGGTGACGACGAGACGTACCTGACCACCGAGGAAGCCATCCACGCAATGGTCGGGCGGTACGGGATCGGCCGGGACCAGATCAAGATCCTGCGGGCCACCGTGTACAGCCACCACGTCCGCTTCGCCGCCCGCTTCCGGGCCGGCAGGGTCTTCCTGGCCGGCGACGCCGCCCACGCCATGCCGCCGTGGATCGGCCAGGGCATGGCCGCCGGCGTTCGGGACGCGGCCAACCTCTGCTGGAAGCTCGCCGCCGTGCTGTGCGGCGAACTGCCCGACACGGTCCTCGACTCCTACGAGGCCGAACGCAAACCGCACGTCAAGGAGGTCACCGAACGGACGGTGTTCGTCGGCCGGATCATCACCGAACGGCGGCGGACGGTCACCCGGCTGCGCGACACCGTGCTTCCGGTCCTGGGCCGAGTGCCGGGCCTGACCCAGTGGTTGCAGGACTCCCACTGGATTCCCGTCGCCCGCTACGGCACCGGTTTCCAGGCCGGCCCCCGCACCCGCGCGTCCGGCCGCCAGATCCCGCAGCCCTGGGTCACCGCACCCGACGGGGCACGCGTACGGCTGGACGACGCGCTCGACGGCGGCTGGCTGCTGCTGCACGCGCGTACAGCCACCCCTCAGCCCCTGTGGGACGTCCCCTCGCTCACTGTCACACCCGCCGGATCCCGCCCCGGGGAGGGCGCCCTCGTCGACAGCGACGGCGTTCTGCTGCCCTGGCTCGCCGAACACCGCGCGGCCATCGTCGCCCTGCGCCCCGACGCCTACGTCTACGCGACCGCTCCCACGGGCGCCCTCCTGCCGCCGCCCCCGCCCGGATTCGTCCCGGCACAGCACCCGACCGCCAGGACCACCCGATGAGAGACCGGCCGGTCGGGGGCAGGGTCAACGCAGTGTCGACGCGTGGAGTTCCGGGAGCGGGGCCGGGCCGCCGGGGGTGAGCGGGGCCTCGACAGGGTCTTCGGCCGGCTCGGCCGGTGGCGTCGGCAGGATGCGGTCCTCCCACCAGGACAGGGCCATCACGGTGGCGAGCAGGACGAACGGGGTCGAAGCGGGAACGATCAGCACGTACATGTGTGCCGCCTGGTGTGGACGCGTGCGACGCTGCGGGCAGCAGAGCGGTGCCCGCTTGGGGCGCATCGGGTGCATCGGGCGCGTGGGGATTGCGTGACGATGGGTACGTGCGGGAACGGCCTCGCTTGCGACGCGGCGGGTTCCGGCACCGATGCGCAGATGCGCCCCCGGGGGAGCGCGCTTGCGGTGCGACGCTGCCGGGGGCAAGGGCGGCATGTCGCACGCTAGTCCACGCCGCACTTGTCCGACAGATGCGAAGCAGCCATCCATGTCGGACAGAACACGCTTACGCCGCACGGCTATCCGCAGCCTTGGAGCAGGACTAGGCTGTGGGACGAGGCCCGAGTCCCCGGTTTTGACGCTGTGTCCCGCTCCCGGGGAGGCCCTCCGTGTTCGTCCTGCTCCTCATCCTCATCGTGGTTCTGCTCGGCTTCGGCTTTCTCCATCCCTTCTGGTGGGTGGCCGCGGCGGTGCTGGTCTACGCCGCCACCCGACACGGCCGCGATCGCGGCGGAGGCCAGGGCCCTGGCGGCGGTTCCGATCTCGGGGAGTACCAGGGCTACCGGGAGCGCCGGGACCGAGAGGAACGCTGGAACCGCCGCTACAGCCGCCAGAACCGCGCGCGCTGGAGGCGTGAGGACCGTCGGGACCGCGAACACGGCAGGTGACCCGTGAAGTCGCCCGGCAGCCAGAGGTTCCGGGACGGCTTCAGCCAGGCAGGACACGTCGAGATCGTCAAGAGGTGCATGCCATGCGACGCACAACCGTGGTCCAAGAGGAATGGTGGGACGTGCGGGCCGACGCCACGAGGGGGAACACGACGGCGGGACTGGACGTCGTCGCGCTGCGCGCCGAGAACGATCGACTGCGACGGGCGCTGGCCGGCCGTGCGGTCATCGACCAGGCCTGCGGCATGGTGATGGTCCTGGCCCCCTGCCGCCGTGGGCCGGCCAGGAACCTGCTCGTGGACATGGCACAGCAGTGCAACGCCGAACTTCCGGAGGTGGCTGCGGCCATGGTCGCCGCCTGGGAGGGCGAGCCGCTCCCGTGGCGGATGCAGCGAGCGCTGCGGCGGGCGCTGCGGCGGCTCTGCGCGGACGACCGGGGGTGCGCCTCACCACCGGCGGACGAGCCGGGCCACGGCTGAGGCGAGGGCCTCCACCGCCTGCCTGGGGAGGCTGCGAGCAGGAAGATTAGGCTCCAGGGACGCGCGGGGGCCGTTCCCTGTGGTCGGCAGTGCCCCGCGGAACCCTGAGACGCGAGAGGCACACTGCGATGAGCGAGCAGGACAGCCGGGCCAAGCACCACCCAGCAGTGGTCGCGCACCACAAGAGCCGTGCCGGAGACGTCCAACTGCGTATCGCCGACGCCATCACCAAGTTCGCCGGTTCGATGCCGTTCGTCTACCTCCACGCCGTCGCCTTCGCGCTCTGGATGTTGTTCGTCGAGGCCAACCCCTGGCCCACGTTGACGCTCGTCGTGTCCCTGGAGGCGATCTTCCTCTCGACGTTCGTCATGATCGGCCAGAACCGGCAGGCGGCCTTCCAGCAGATGAAGGCCGACCACGACTTCGTCGAGCAGGAGTTGGAGCTCAAGACCAACACCGAGCTGACGCGGGCGATCCACGTCATGACCACGGAACTGCACCGTCGTCTGATCGAGGACGGCACGAAGCAGTAGCGGCCCGCCGCCGGGGAGTGGGTCAGGCCCCCAGACCGGCGAGGGGTTCGGAGCCGTCGACGAAGGCGCCGGCGACATCGGCCAGCCGCCGGTTGTGGGAGCGGGCGTAGCCGCGCAGCGCGCTGAACGCCTGCTCCATGTCGATGCCCTGGCGTTCGGCGAGCTTTCCCTTGGCCTGTTCGATCAGCACCCGGCTGTTCAGCGCCGTCTGTAACTGCTCGTTGAGCACCGTGCTGCGTTGGGCGGTGCGTTGTTGCAGCAGGCTGATGGTGGCGACGTCGGCCAGCGCCTGGGCGATGAGCGTGGCGGTCGGCTCGAAGGGGCCGGGCGCGGCGCGGAAGAGGTTCAGGGCGCCCACGGTCTCGTCCCGCAGGCGCATGGGCAGGGCCTGGACGGCCCCGAACCCGCTGCGGTGGGCCGCAGTGACGAAGCGCGGCCAGCGGTCGATCTCCCGGGTCAGGTCGTGGATGATCACCGGTACGCCGGTGTGGAAGCACTGGAGACAGGGGCCCTCGTCGTTCTGGAGCTGGAACAGCTCCAACAGCCGCACCTGTTCGTCGGAGGCGGCCATGACGCGGAGTTTGCCGTCCCGGTCGGCGAGCAGCACCCCGGCGGCGCTCGCGTCGAGCATGCCGACGCAGCGGTCGGTCAGCAGGCGCAGGAAGTCCATGAGGTCGAAGTCGGCGACCAGATTGTCGGCCAGCTCGACGAAGGTCTTGGCCAGAAGCTGTTGGTCCATCGTGGGCACCCTCGATTGAGACTAGTCCCTGCCCGAAAGGGCGGGAAGTACGGCGCGTTCCTCGGCCGGCACCCATACGTCAGGTCTCCTCCTCGGCCCGGCCCGTCGGCTCCGTGTCCGGTGGGAAACGAAGCCGACGGGCCACCACGTCGGCGGCCACGTCCGCGAGCCGACGGCCCTGCGCATAGGCATGGGCGCGGAGCCGGACGAAGGCTTCTTCGATGCCGACTCCGAGCTGGACCGTGAGCATCCCGCTGGCCTGGTCGATCTCCGCCCGGTATGCGCCCAGGTCCTCGAAGCCGCGGGCCGGCGCCCGCCCTTCGGTCGGTGCGGTCGGTGCGCCCGTCTCGTCGATCCTTGTACCGAGCAGGAGGAGAGTCGCGAGATCGGCGAACGCCAGCGCGTCGGCCAGCTCCTCCACGTCCAGCACCGTCGGAACGCCGGCGTACAGGTCGAGGACTCCCGGCCTGATCGCCCCCATCCGGAGGGGGAGCGAGAAGACCGCGCGGGCTCCGGCTTCCAGGGCCGCAGCGGCGAACACGGCCCAGTGCTCCTGTGGTTCGACGGTGAGCAGATCGGGCGTCAGGACGGCCGAGCCGCGTGTGAAGGCGTCCACGCAGGGCCCCTCACCCAGCGTGAGCTGGAGCTCCTCCAGTTTCTCGCTGATGTCGTCGGTGCTGCACAGCGGGTGGCTCGCCGCAGCCGTGGACATCGCCGACAGCCCGGCCCCGCCGACCGGCAGCGCGGCCACGGCCGCGGTGCACACGTCCACCACCCCGACCCGGGCACCACGGCGGGCCGCCTCCTCGGCCACCAGCCCCCGGATGCGGGCCGACCGGCTGTCAGGACCCACCCGGGCCACCGCCTCCAGGCCTGCGCGACTGCCCCTGCCAGGGGGCGGCCGTCATCACGCATCGCCCGAGAGGACGGGAACCAGCGGGACGGGTACGGCCGGGGTGTCGCCGAGCGGAGACGGCAGCGAGCCGAAGGGAAGGCCGAGGAGGAGGAAGCCGCAGTCGGTGAGGTCGAGCAGCCGAGCCAGCATCGCCGGAGGGTGGTGCAGCCGCAGGGTCCGGCCGGCCGAGGTGGCCCGCTTCGAAGCGAGGAGGAAGGCGTTGAGGCCGCTGCAGTCGCAGAAGCTGACGGAGGTGAGGTCGATGTCGATGCTTCGGACGCCGTCGCGCAGGCACCGTTCCACGGATGCGCGCACCAACGGCGCGGAGTCGAAATCGATCTCACCGGACAGGATGATCAGCGCCCGATTCCTTAGGACATGGCGGTACACGGTGAGCTGGGGAAGGAGCATGACGCCTCGGTTCGGAAGACCATCCGGCAGCGGGCGCGGTGGTGCCGGTGTCCCGGTCCCCTGGGTGCGCTGCCGACAGGGGCGTACGTTCGGCGGAGGCGGAGCAACGGCCGGTCCGACAGCCTGCACAGCAGGACGGTAGGCCCCCGGTTTCCTCCAGAGATGTGCCGGGTGACAGACGGAGAGTCCGCACCGCAGCCATCTGTGTTGAACAACGGCATGCCGCCGGGGTCTGGGACGTCTGCACAGCAGCGTAGTCCTCGCGTCGTGTGAGGGACCGTCCGAAGCAGCCCGATCCCAGGATGTGGACAGTTCGAGAACGGATCGTGAGGAGCCGAACGGTTCACCTGTGCGCAAGCCCGATCCGGATGACTCCCGCACCGGCTCGGGCACGACGACTCCCCCACTCTCGGCTGCGCTCGAGCGGGGGACCCCCGTCGCCCGGCTCCCGGGCACCGCAAAGGCCACGCTGCTTTCCTGCGACTTGATGGGCCGGACAGGTCCTAGAGCTGGAGCAGCCGCTGGATGACCTCCCGGTACTGCCTCAGCGCGTTGCGGAGTTCGTCGGACCGGGTCCCGGGGTCCTGCTCCTCCCAGCCGGCGCGCAGGAGACGCCGCCGTTCCGCGAGGGCGTTCACGAGCTGGGCGGTGGTTTCGTCGTAGGCGCTCTCGGCCTCTTCCAGCGCCTCGCGCGGAGTGTCGGCGAAGGTGTTGAGGACGTGCCGGAGGCGCAGGGCGATCTTGTCCCGATCGGCCGACGGGAGCAGCGGCTCCGAGCCCGGGGCGGTGGGGGTCCCCCGCGCGAGCGAAGCCGTGCGTGGGGGGAGCTCGTCCGGCCCGCGGGTTCGGTCCGCGGGCTGCTGGGCGCGTGTCTGGTCGTACATCATCGGGTCCTGCTTCCGTTCCGCCCGAAGGCTTCCTCGGTCTTCTCGACGTCCTGCTTCAGGCTTCCTGCTTCAGGCTTCCGGCCTCCTGCTTCCTGCTTCCGGCGACCCGGTCGAGGGCTGCCCGCCGAATCATCAGGGCGCCGACGGCCAGGGCGACGACGCCCGTCACACCCCCACCACCAGTCGCCCGGGCCGGCCGGTGGCGGCCTGGTACGACGAGGAAGCGGCCTGTTCCGCCGCCATGAGGGCGGTCGCGGTCAGCGGCGGGCCGGTGCTCGCGCTCGCGGCGGCCATCAGCCGGGCCGCCGAGGGGGCACTGGCCTCCGGGGGGACCACCAGGAGGTCCCAGCGTCCCGCCGTATAGGACAGCAGCAGGATCTTGTACGGATCCTGCTCCGATGTGAACCAATCGACCTTCACCACATGGCCGTTGACAAAGATCCTGCGCGGGATGATCGGCCAGTGGCGCGGGTTGACGGCGATACGGGTGATCCGTCCCCACAGCGGGTCCAGTACGTCCGCCAGAGCGGAGAGCTCGTGTGCCAGGTCACGTGACCGAGGCCACCAGGCGCCGTGCAGCTCGACGCGCTCTGGGGAAGGACTCACGGGTTTCAGGCTGAGGCGTGCGGTCGGGGCCCTGAAGGGCGCGGTCCGTAGCGGGGGATGGTCGGTGGTCGCGGACATCGCGCGAACCCGTCTCCGGACCTCTGCGCGGGGACAGCCGGCCGGGGTTGTTGCTCACCGGGAACGACATCGGCATCGGTGGCCGGTGTGCGAATTGCTCCCGATGAGGCCACGCTACTCCCCGAAGAGGCCGAGCGGACCGCATCCGGACCTCGGCTCACGTCCTCGGCGGTCGTCCTTCGACGAGCGGCTTCTCCCACCGGGACCGTGCCGGTGGTGCCGGGCGGGTGCCCAGGCGAGCTAAGCGAGCTAGAGGCGGGTCGGGTGCCTCCCCTGGGCGTCCGCGGGACGGCTGCGTCGCTCGGACCGGAAGCAGCTCGCGTCCGGCCCGGGGTCCCCGAAGCCCCACAGGTGCCGCCGCACCCCCTCCGGTCCAACATTCGTGCAGGTCAAAGGGGTTGCGACGACACTCCTGCGAAGGGCCCTCAGATGTCCCGGAAGAGACCAGCGAACGCGATGACCTGCCGCGATGAGTGACTGATGGTCGCTGACCTGCGCGAATGTCCTTTCAGCTGTTTCACGTTCGTGCCGGTTGATGGGGCCGGAAGTCCCAGAAAAGTCCCAGAGGACTCCCACTGCTGGATGGCGCCCGCTTTGTGCACCGCCGTTGCGTTAGCCGTCAGGCCCGGCGTCAATGTCTCCGTCCTTGACCATCTTGAAGTCCAGCGTGTACGCACGCACCGTGCGCGGATGTTTGGTCGCGCTGGAACTGGTACTTGCTGGATGTCTTGCGGTAGCGGGCTTTTAGGCGCTGGCGGCGCTGTTTGGGGAGGAGGTTGGCCAGCACGGCCCGGCCGATGGCCCCGATCAACGATGTCGTACTGCCCCGGTCCGGCCCCGGGGCGACGATGATCTGGTCCGCGGCGGCCTGGACCAGAACGGTGAAGCTCACTCTCTGAACGGACAGTTCCGGCGTGGCCGTCGTGCCATCGCCGACCATGCGGATCAGCGCCTGGTAGACCGTCAGCAGTGCGAAGATCTCCTGCTCGAGGCCGGGGACACTGCGTGAACGCAGCACTCGCCCGTCCAAGTTCGTGGCCATTTGGCGGGAGGCAGCCGGGCGCTGCCTCCCGATTTCGGCCGTTCATGGACGGTCGGCCAAGAAGTAGGCGGGCGCGCGTTGCGCGGTGGTCGATTTCACGGGGGGCGCCGTCTTGGGGCAGGTGTGGCAGAGCTTTTGCTGACCTTGCTGACGACTTGTCAGGCATCGTTGTGGTGCTCTTTGCGCAGCTTCGTGGTGCCCGGCGGTCTTTGCGGCCTCGGTGGCGGCCGGGACCGAGGCTGACTTGAAGGCCGGCTGCGCCGTGCGTCGGTGAGGGAACTCAGTGCTCGGCTTGGTCTTGTGGGGAGGTCGACAAGACGTGCGCGCCCCCTTTCCGGCTGCCGTGAGTGCGTGATCTCGGCTCATGGGCAAGCCGCGGTGGCCGTGAGGGTTGAGGCGCTCGACAGGGCGATCGTGACTTCGCCGGCCGAAGTCTTGAGAACCAAGGTGCCGCGGGCGACCCGGACAGTGGATCCGCAGAAGGTTCCGGCGGGTGTGGTGACCTGTGTCATCGGGGCAGAGCGTTCCGGGCCGTACCACGTAGTGGCCACCGCGCTGAGCAACAGGAGAGCACAAGCGAGAGTGAGAGTGATCCCTCTGCGCAGGGCCTTGGCGCAGTCGAGGGCCTCGATGTGGTCGCCGACGGGTGGGGGCAGCAGGTCCCGGGCCGAGGTGACGGCCGGTCTGCCGTGGGTGGCACGCAGGAGCAGCAGCGCTCCTGTCGCGCCGACCAGCAGTGCCGCCAGGAGCAGGACTCCCACCGCCACGGCCCAGTGCTCGACCAGCTGGCCGATGTCGGAGCGGCCCCTGATGAGGCTGAACCCTATGAGGGCGGCGAGCAGCCCGCCGAGCCCGTTGCGCCACGCGGTGGCCGCCTCTCGTACGCGGGGCAGCTCTGTGCGCAGCAACCGGTCACGTTCCTGCGCCAGGCGCAGGTCGGCGGGGGTGGCCGGAGCGGGGTCCGGTGAGAGCGGGCGGCTCACCGCGGTGCCGTCGGTACGCGGACGGTCCAGTAGGCGCCGCATCCGTACCGGCCTTCCGGACGGTCGGGGTGGTCCTCGTCGCAGGTGCACATCATCAGCTCGACCCGGGGCTCCGCCGAGTCCGGTGCTCCCTGCCGTAGCCTGCCGAACCGGGGGCCTCTGGCCCGGAAGACGCCGCTGACGACAGGAACGTCGATGGCTGCCGTGCAGCGGGGACAACGGCCGCTCAGGACGAGCGTGTCGGGTCTCGGCTCGGCCACGGTGAAGGTCTCCGCCACATGCGTTCCGTATGCGTCGGCGGTCGTTTCCTCGTAGGGCAGCGGTCCACGACGGCGTCGGGAACGGAGGCCGAAGGCCATGGTCACTCCTGAGGTGCGTCTGAGGCGCCGGGCCTCGGGCGGGCCGGTACGGGTAGTACGGGTGTGGGGGCGGGGAAGTGGTACGGGGTGGGGAATGCTTGGTGCCGGTGCGGGTGGTGAACGCTCAGGGCCCGGTGTGCGTGAACGGGGTCCATACACCGGGCGGTAGGTGCCGGTCGTCCCGCAGCGCGCGTACCGCCGTGTGCAGTGCGCGGGCCGACCGTGCGGGTTCGAAGATGCCGGTTGAGGTGAGGTCCTTGTAGACAGCCTCGGCGACGTCGGCAGCGATGTCGTCGTACACCGACCACAGGGTCCCGATGACCTGGCGGTAGCCGGTGTAGTGCAGGGCCGCCGTCAACGTGATGGTCTCGTCGGGGAGCGTCGCCACGCCTGTGGCGGTCTGGCAGGCCGACAGGAACGCGAACTCGCCCCGGTGCCGCTGGGCGCCGATGTCGGTGACACGGAGAACGTCGCCGCCGTGGAGCGACAGGCCCCCTTGGGACGGGTCCAGCAGGTCCTGGCCTCCGTGGCAGCCAAAGTGCACCCACCGGTGCCGCAGGAGTTCCGAACGGACGTGCTCCGTGGTGGCGTTGCCGCCCTCCAGCAGGGTGTGCCGGCCCGGGAACAGGGAGGTGATCAGCTCCCGTTCGCGGGTGACGTCGTTGAGCGGCACTTGGCCGGGATCGTCGGGCAGCGAAACGATCAGCAGACGCTCGTCGTCGGGGTGCGTGTCGAGCGGTCGACCGGCCTGCGCCAGCGCGCGCAGTGTCGGAGTGTACGAGGACACCACGCGGTCGAGAACGGCGCGGCGGCTCCCGTCGTGGTGGCCGGCGCCGTGCAGCGGGAGCAGGGTGAGGAGGCCGGTCGGACACCACCACAGCCGCGGCCACTCGGCGGCATCGCCGTCGGGCGGCTCGACGAAGCCAAGGAAGGTCAGTACCGGTTCGGTGACGGTGTCCCACAGCCACCGCAGGAGCGACACCAGCGTCGTCTCGCGCTGCTCCAAGGCGTGGTGCAGGGATAGCATCGCCTGTGAACGGCGCCTGGCCGCGGCGGGCGTGGGGTCGCTCTCGCCGCACTCCACGCGGGTCGCCTGCAGGTTCTCGACAGCGAAGTCCACTTCCTGGAAAGCTTCGAGGTAGGTGAGGGTGCGGTCGACGATCGAGTCGAGGGTCAGCCGGGGCAGCGGCTCGACGTGCACTCCGCGCGGGGTGACCACCAGGGCATCGCACCGGTACCGACTGGTGTTGAGGATGACGACTGGACCGGCCTGCGCGGCGGGCAGGAGGGTGCGCAGTCGTGGTGCGAGGAAGTCCTCGAACCCGTCGAGGCGATGGACCTGTTGGATGAGCCGGTCCCACTCGCGAGCCAGGGCCATGCGCCGTTCGGCTGCGTGTGCGGCAGCAGTGTGTCGTCGTGGGGCGCTCGTCATGTCGGATCCCCGATTTCCTGGACGTTGTGGTCACGCGTCGAAGTCCTGCTCCGCACCGCCGCTCAGGGCGGGGCGGGCGGCCCGAAGAAGTCGGTTTCGTCAGGGCGCGTGTCGCTCAGCGCGAGGGAGATGGCACGGAGCCGGTCGGCCAGATCACCGTGGTCTGCTCGTAGGTCGGCGAAGTTGTCGTGCGCGTCCAGGGTCTGGTTCCAGATGACGTTCCGTCCCTGCTCGAGCAGTTCCACGGCCCGGTCCGCACGGCCGGCCGACAGGGCGCAGGCGGCGGCGTCGCCCGCCACGTCCACCATGCTCTGGAGGCGCTGTTCCTGGCTGCGGCGCTCGATCGCGCGCGAGGCGACCAGGGGTAGCAGGGCGACTGCTGCCGCGTAGAGGTCGGCAGCGGCCCTGCTACCCGGGTTCAGTGACGCCTCGGCGTATCCGGCGGCCCGCGCGGCCGTGATGCGCGCCATCACGGGTGAGGTCGCCAGTCCTGCCGCCTTGCTCCACAGTCCGATCGCCTGGCGCGCGTCGGCCGACGATGCGCTCAGCTCCGCGTGCAGGTGGAGACAGAGCGCTATGTTGGACAGCAGTTGGCCTCTGTCGGTGTGGACGGCGGGAAGCGCGTCGAGGGCCGCCTGAGCGAGCGTGACGGCATCGGCCGCGTCGGCCGCGGCACGGTCGCGTTCGGCCCGGCTGCGCAGCAACAGCGCCCGGCCGGTGAGCCACCGCGGCCTGTCCTCATGGCCCACAGGAGTCAGGTCGAGAGCCGCCTGGCTCACCTCGATCGCCTCATCGAGATCGCCCGGTGGCCCGGCGCCCAGCATTGCGCGCTTGCCAAGCAGGGCGGCCAGGTTCGCGAGGTACCGTTTGCGGTCCTGGTCCGACCGAAGACACGCGTCCACCGCCGCGCGCGCCGTCTCCAGGGCCGCGTCGAGATCCGCTGGCTCCTGCGACCAAGCGGCGAGCCGCTCCAGGTTGGCGCTGAGGTTCGACAGACACAGCGCTCGGTTTCCGGAGTAGGCAGTGGCCACGGCCGCCCGGCTGGCGTCGATGGCCTCGCGGAGGTCGGACAGGGCGCCGAACCAGGCGAACCGGGTGCCGAGCGCGCCGCTCAGATTGATGAAGCCGTTGCTGTTCTCCTGCGCGTCGTGAGTCTGTGGAGTGAGGGCCACGGCCGTCCGGCCCAGCGTGATGGATTGGTCCAGGTCCTCGACCGAGGAGTTGCGCTCGGCCCGGATCCTCAACTGCCCCGCGAGGGCGACGAGGTAGGCGGCCCTGCGGGGATCGCCCTCTGGTACGAGGGACAGGGCGTCGCGGGTGACTTCCACCGCGTCGTCCAAGTCGGTTACGGTGCCTGCTTGCTGTGCTCGCAGGAGCAGCGATTCCCCTAACTGGACTTTACGCCAGGGGAGTTCCTCGTTGCCGTCCGAGGACGCGGTCACCGCTGCGCGGAGCGCGTCTATTCCTTCGTCAAGGTCGGAGAGTGAGCCGGACTTGTAGTACCGGCCGACCAGGAAGAAGCCCAGTCCCTCGAGCCGTTGTGCCCGGTGCGGATCGTCGTCGTCCGTGATCTCCATGACGGCCCGGCTGATCGCGACGCCGTCGTCCAGCAACCCCTCGACATGCTCGGCCGACTGCAGGGCGGCCTCCAGCGCGGCGCGCCGCTGTTGGTGCGAGGGATCAGCCTCAGGGGTGGCCGAGACCGAAGCCCTGAGCAGGTCGATCCCTTCCTCCAGTTCGGTGGAGTTTGTGGTACGGGTGAACCGGGTGAGCAGGGCTCGGCCGAGATGGAACTGCGCGCGGGCCACGTCGGGCGGTGAGGAGGAGCACCGCACGCTCTCCCGCCCCGCGCTGACGGCCTGATCGCAGTCCTCCGGCTCCTGGAAGCGCAGGAACCGGGTGAGGTACGCCGCGGACAGCAGCGAAGCTGCCACTCCCCGCTGTGGGTTACCCGTGGAGATGTCGGGCAGGGCAGCGTGCAACAGCCCGATGACCTCGTCCAGCGCGGACCGGTCACTGGCGGTTTCCGTCTCGGTGAGGATCCGCCGAGCCCGGTCGGCGACCAGGAGGGCCGCGACCTCGTCGGCGTTCCGGCAGCCTCGAAAGGCTTTGGGAACCAGAGCTGGATTCGACTTCAGCGCCGTGTCGATCAGACGGGCGGCGATACGCAAGTCCTGGGCGCCTTCCCCGGAGGGGAGCAGGTGATGGCGAAGGCTGTGAAACTTGATCAGTACCACCGTGGCGATTGCATGCGTCTCACGGCTCTCCTCGAGCGCCCGCCTCAACCGTGCTGCATCCTCGACCGCCGCAGCGAGCACGGCGAGCCCGGCAGTGCCGTCCGTGATGCCGATCCCTTTGATCCGTGCGTCAAGGCGTACCGACAGGGCCGCCATCTGCATAGACTTACGAATCCCCACTCTTGACTTCCTCCAGACAGGAGTGAGCGGCCGACGTGCAGCCTTCACCTGGCGTCACGTCAGCACTACTCCGAGCCAGCATGGTTGGGCTCAACGGTGCCTGTTGGGCCCCTCGGAAGGCAACCCTGATGGCGGCGGCGGTGCGGATTTCCCGGGCGGACCGCGCCGCCCGTGCGAAGCCCGAAATCTGGCGGGACTGTTGATACCTGACGGCGAGGCGCCCAAGCGGGTTGCGCTGCCGAAGCGTACGGCGTCGGCGACCCGAGCAGGTGCGGGTGGAGGACGGGAAGCTGTTGGTCGTTGCCCGGACCCGGGATGGCATGGCAGTGACCTGCCCCGACTGCGGTACTCCGGCTCGGCGGGTGCACAGTCGCTATCGGCGGCGCTTGGCGGATGCTGGCCTCGGCGGGCGCCCGGTGGTCATCGACCTGTGTGTCCGGCGCTTGTTCTGCGACACCGCACGCTGCGCCCGTCGGACCTTCGCCGCGCAGGTGGCGGAACTGACCGTGAGGTACGGCTGCCGCACGGTCGTCCTCGCCGAATAGTGCGGGCGTACGACCGAGACGGAAGCCACCCGCGCCGGATTCTCAGCACGCACAGTGACCAAGCCGACTAGGTATCTGCGATGGGAGAACTGAACACGCCAAAGTGCACCGCCACCTATCTGCGTGGCCTCTTACTTCTCGGGTCTTGATCTGATCGCTTGCAGATGAGATCTCATCCGGACGTGATCAGTCGATGTCCGGATCATCGGCCTCTTCGAGGAGACGGGCCGCGAGGTCGTCGGCCCACTCCACGGCCCAAGCGCGGAGAGCGGTGATGGCGGCGTCTTCGAGCCCATAAGCGGCGAAGGCCTCGTCGTCGGTCCACTCGGCGCCCGTGAGGTTCGACTGCAGATCCTCGCGCTCGAAGCGGCCGCGGGCGTGGCGGCCTCCGAACTCCTCAAGCTCGGCATTGGTCCAGCGGCGGGAGGCTGCGAATACGTCGATCAGGTCGCGGGGCGCTCCGCGGTCGGCGAGGGCGCGGACCTTGGTCCCGATCACGTCCTCTTCGGCGAGGACGGGCCCGTACGGGCTCTGGGCGACCGGCCGCCAGAAGATCTCCTTGAGGATGTCGACTTCGCATTCCTGTCCGGTGGCCGGGTCGGCCACGGTGAAGCGTGCGGACAGCGGGGCGGTCTCCAGCGCGTGCACCTTCCAGCCGCGGGCTTCCAGGCCGGCGCGGAGCGTGGCGGCGATGTCGGCCATGGGCGCCGGGTTCTCGGTGGCGACGTCGAGGTCCTGGCTGGGGCGGTTCACGAGGCGGTGCGCCCGCACGGCATATCCGCCAGTGAGGACCAGGGGATACGGGGAACCGAGCGCGATCACATCCGCCAGGAGCCGCGTGTGCAGCTCCGGCATGTCTGTCACGCGGCTGCCCGGGCGCGGGAGGCGAGCTGGGGGAAGGCGTCTTCCCATACGGCGCGCACGGTGCGTCCGACCAGGGTGCGCAGCACCGGCCACAGCTGGAGGAGCAGGTCCTGGTCGAGGTAGCGGGGCAGGTCGTCGTGCAGGCCCTCGTGCAGGACAGTGCGGTACAGGCCCATACGCTGGCGCGGCTTGCCCAGGTCGTATGAGGTCATCCCGGACCAGGCCATGTGCAGCGGCAGATCCACGACACCGTGGGTCGGCCCGCGCAACTCGTCCAGCGACTCCGGCAGACGGCGGCGGAACTTCTCCCGATACAGCGCGAGGTCCTCGGCGACCGCGCCCGAGACGTCCCTCGGGGTGGGTGCGGGGTGCTGTGTGCTGGAGGGCATGAGTCCATTATGGCGGCCGGAGACGTTGCGAGGGTCATGATGTGCGAGCTGGTGTCCGGAGCGAGCGAGGGCGGTTCCACGGGTAGTCTGACGCTCTGGGCGTCTGCACACGAAGGACGATGAGTCGGGGAAGCGGTTCTGGCCAGGGTTTTTCTGGCATCCGTTCAGGCCGACACCTTTCCGATGACGGATCACGTGATGTGTCCTGTCACTCAAAGCCCCCGAGCCTGGCCGGAAGTCCCAGGAAAGTCCCAGAGGCGCCCACGTGTTACCTCCTGACCTGCATTTCTGCAGGTCAGGAGGTGTTTCATGATACTTTTTCTTAGAACCTTCAGATGTCCCGGAAGATCTCGATCTGCGCCCCGATGGAGTTCAGCCGCTCCGCCAGGTCCTCGTAACCGCGGTTGATCACGTACACGTTGCGCAGCACCGATGTGCCCTCGGCCGCCATCATCGCCAGCAGGACGACCACGGCGGGGCGCAGGGCCGGCGGGCACATCATCTCGGCGGCCCGCCAGCGCGTCGGGCCCTCGACCAGCACCCGGTGCGGGTCGAGGAGTTGGAGCCGCCCGCCGAGCCGGTTGAGGTCCGTCAGGTAGATCGCGCGGTTGTCGTAGACCCAGTCGTGGATGAGGGTCTTGCCCTGCGCGACGGCCGCGATGGCCGCGAAGAACGGGACGTTGTCGATGTTCAGGCCGGGGAACGGCATCGGGTGGATCTTGTCGATCGGCGCCTCCAGCTTGGAAGGCCGGACCGTGAGGTCCACCAGCCGGGTGCGACCGTTGTCGGCCGGGTACTCCGGCGTGCGGTCGTGGTCGAGGCCCATCTCCTCCAGGACCGCCAGCTCGATCTCCAGGAACTCGATGGGCACCCGGCGCACCGTCAGTTCCGACTCCGTGACGACGGCGGCGGCCAGCAGGCTCATGGCCTCGACCGGGTCCTCGGAGGGCGAGTAGTCCACGTCGACGTCGATGTTCCGCACGCCGTGCACGGTGAGCGTGGTGGTGCCGATGCCCTCGACCCTGACCCCGAGCGACTCCAGGAAGAAACACAGGTCCTGGACCATGTAGTTGGAAGAGGCGTTGCGGATAACGGTTACACCGTCATACCGGGCGGCCGCGAGCAGCGCGTTTTCGGTAACCGTATCCCCGCGCTCGGTCAGCACGATGGGCCGGTCCGGGCGGACGGCACGGTCGACGATGGCGTGGTACTGCCCCTCCGTCGCCGCGACCTCGAGCCCGAATCGGCGCAGCGCGATCATGTGCGGCTCGATGGTCCGTGTGCCCAGGTCGCAGCCGCCGGCGTACGGCAGCTTGAAGTGGTTCATGCGGTGCAGCAGCGGACCGAGGAACATGATGATCGAGCGGGTGCGCACGGCGGCCTCGGCGTCGATGGCCGCCATGTCCAGCTCGGCCGGCGGCACGATCTCCAGATCGACGCCGTCGTTGATCCAACGCGTCCGTACGCCGATGGAGTTGAGGACCTCGAGCAGGCGGTAGACCTCCTCGATACGGGCGACCCGGCGCAGCACGGTGCGCCCCTGGTTGAGCAGTGAGGCGCACAGCAGGGCGACACACGCGTTCTTGCTGGTCTTCACGTCGATCGCGCCGGACAGCCGGCGACCGCCCACCACTCGCAGGTGCATCGGTCCCGCATAGCCCAGAGAGACGATTTCGCTGTCCAGGGCTTCACCGATACGGGCGATCATCTCAAGGCTGATGTTTTGGTTGCCCCGCTCGATGCGGTTGACGGCACTCTGGCTGGTTCCGAGCGCCTCGGCCAGCTGTGCCTGTGTCCAGCCCCGGTGCTGCCGGGCGTCACGGATGAGCTTGCCGATGCGTACGAGGTAGTCGTCTGCCATGGGGCCGAGGTTATCTCAGATATGAGATCGCGCCTCTTGGGGGGCCCGTTCGGGTGACGTCCCGTCAACGCCGCCTGGCACTACGGGTGCGACCCATCCGAAAGGTCCGGGCAAATCATCCGATGTCGTACGACGTCCGGTGCTGCTGTGCGTATGCCGCGGGTCGTGCCGTCCGTCGTCCGTGGTGATCGATCGTGATCGCCGGCGTGGGGGGTGATGTCGGTGCGCGGTGGTTCCTCGCGAACGCTTGCCCGTCCCGGGCGGAGCGTGGAATCAGGCTTTCGCCGGGAATGGCAGCGAGCCCGGGCATGACCATTCAGCCCTCGTGTACTAGAGTTATCTCGACATCGAGATATCTGCCGAGGCGCACCGCAGCCGCCACCCTGGTAAGGGTTACCTAACTTAGCCTGACCTCAGCGGATCGGCCAAGCCCGCGTGACGGCAGGATGCGGTGGTACGCGCACATCAATGAAGGAGACTGTCGTGTCGGCGAACAGCTTCGACGCCCGTAGCACGCTCAGCGTGGGCGACGAGTCGTACGAGATCTTCCGGCTGGACAAGGTGGAAGGCTCGGCTCGCCTTCCGTACAGCCTGAAGGTGCTGCTGGAGAACCTGCTCCGCACCGAGGACGGCGCGAACATCACCGCCGACCACATCCGGGCCCTCGGTGGCTGGGACTCGCAGGCGCAGCCCAGCCAGGAGATCCAGTTCACGCCGGCCCGCGTGATCATGCAGGACTTCACCGGCGTGCCCTGTGTCGTGGACCTCGCCACCATGCGTGAGGCCGTCAAGGCCCTCGGCGGCGACCCGGACAAGGTCAACCCGCTCTCGCCGGCCGAGATGGTCATCGACCACTCCGTCATCGCCGACAAGTTCGGCACGCACGACGCCTTCGCGCAGAACGTCGAGCTGGAGTACGGCCGCAACCGCGAGCGCTACCAGTTCCTGCGCTGGGGCCAGACCGCGTTCGACGACTTCAAGGTCGTCCCGCCGGGCACCGGCATCGTCCACCAGGTCAACATCGAGCACCTGGCGCGCACGGTCATGGTCCGAGGCGGCCAGGCGTACCCCGACACCCTCGTCGGCACCGACTCGCACACCACCATGGTCAACGGCCTCGGCGTCCTCGGCTGGGGCGTCGGCGGTATCGAGGCCGAGGCCGCGATGCTGGGCCAGCCCGTCTCGATGCTCATCCCGCGCGTCGTCGGCTTCAAGCTCACCGGTGAGCTGACGCCCGGCACCACCGCCACCGACCTCGTGCTCACGATCACCGAGATGCTCCGCAAGCACGGCGTGGTCGGCAAGTTCGTCGAGTTCTACGGCGAGGGCGTGGCCGCCACGTCCCTCGCGAACCGCGCGACCATCGGCAACATGTCGCCGGAGTTCGGCTCCACCGCCGCGATCTTCCCGATCGACGGCGAGACCATCAAGTACCTGAAGCTGACGGGCCGCGACGCCCAGCAGCTCGCGCTCGTCGAGGCGTACGCCAAGGAGCAGGGTCTCTGGCTGGACCCGGCCGCCGAGCCCGACTTCTCCGAGAAGCTGGAGCTCGACCTCTCGACCGTCGTTCCCTCCATCGCCGGCCCGAAGCGCCCGCAGGACCGTATCGTCCTCGCGAACGCCGCCGAGCAGTTCAAGAGCGACGTCCGCAACTACGTCGCCGACGACGACGAGGCGGGCAAGGAGTCCTTCCCGGCCTCCGACTCCCCGGCCGCCAGCAACGGTGTCCCGACCAACCCGGTCACGGTCACGGCCCCCGACGGCTCCACCTACGAGATCGACCACGGCGCGGTGACGGTCGCGGCCATCACCTCCTGCACCAACACCTCGAACCCGTACGTCATGGTCGCCGCCGCGCTCGTCGCGAAGAAGGCCGTGGAGAAGGGCCTGACCCGCAAGCCCTGGGTCAAGACCACCCTCGCCCCGGGCTCGAAGGTCGTCACCGACTACTTCGACAAGGCGGGACTCACCCCGTACCTCGACAAGGTCGGCTTCAACCTCGTCGGCTACGGCTGCACCACCTGCATCGGCAACTCCGGCCCGCTGCCGGAGGAGGTCTCCAAGGCCGTCAACGACCACGACCTGGCCGTGACCTCGGTGCTCTCCGGCAACCGCAACTTCGAGGGCCGGATCAACCCCGACGTCAAGATGAACTACCTGGCCTCCCCGCCGCTGGTCGTCGCGTACGCCCTCGCGGGCTCCATGAAGGTGGACATCACGCGCGACGCCCTCGGCACGGACCAGGAGGGCAAGCCGGTCTACCTGACCGACATCTGGCCCTCCGAGGCCGAGGTCAACGACGTCGTGGCGAACGCCATCGGCGAGGACATGTTCTCCAAGTCCTACTCCGACGTCTTCGCGGGCGACGCCCAATGGCAGGCCCTGTCGATCCCCGAGGGCAACACCTTCGAGTGGGACCCGCAGTCGACGTACGTCCGCAAGCCCCCGTACTTCGAGGGCATGACGATGGAGACCACTCCGGTCTCGGACATCGCCGGCGCCCGCGTCCTCGCCAAGCTGGGCGACTCGGTCACCACCGACCACATCTCCCCGGCCGGTGCGATCAAGGCCGACACGCCCGGTGGCAAGTACCTCACGGAGCACGGTGTCGAGCGTCGTGACTTCAACTCGTACGGTTCCCGCCGTGGCAACCACGAGGTCATGATCCGCGGTACGTTCGCCAACATCCGCCTGCGCAACCAGATCGCGCCGGGCACCGAGGGCGGCTACACCCGCGACTTCACCCAGGCAGACGCGCCCGTGTCGTTCATCTACGACGCCTCGCGCAACTACATCGAGCAGGGCGTCCCGCTGGTCATCCTGGCCGGCAAGGAGTACGGCTCCGGCTCCTCCCGCGACTGGGCCGCCAAGGGCACCGCCCTCCTCGGCGTCAAGGCCGTCATCACCGAGTCGTACGAGCGCATCCACCGGTCGAACCTCATCGGCATGGGCGTGCTTCCGCTTCAGTACCCGGAGGGTGCGAACGCCGAGTCCCTCGGCCTCACCGGCGAGGAGACCTTCTCCATCACGGGCGTCACCGAGCTCAACGACGGCACCACCCCGCGCACGGTCAAGGTCACCACCGACACGGGCGTCGAGTTCGACGCGGTCGTCCGCATCGACACCCCCGGTGAGGCCGACTACTACCGCAACGGCGGCATCATGCAGTACGTGCTGCGCAACCTGATCCGCAAGTAGGCGATCCGGTACGGCAGTCGGGCCGCACTCCCCGCTTTGGGGGGTGCGGCCCTTCGCGTGCCCGTACCCCTACACCCCGGCTACACCCAGCCCCGCTGAGCGGCCCGTACCCCCAGCTGAAAACGGCTCGCCGCCCCCAGCCGGTCCTGCACCTCGCTCACCCGTCGCCGCAGGGTCCGAAGACTCACCCCCAGATGACGGGCCACCGCCTCGTCCTTCATCCCCGCCGCCAGCAACCGGATCAACGTCCGCTCGCCCTCGGAGAGTTCACCCTCGCCGGCACCCTGGCCGAGTGGCGTCGCCTGCTGCCACGCCAGGTCGAAGAGCTTCTGCAGCGCATCGGTCACCGCCGAGTGCCGGACGACCGCGGAGCAGTAGCCGCCCGCCTCGAACGAGGTCAGCGGAAGCATCGCCCGACGCCCGTCGACCAGCAGCAACTTGACCGGCACCGAGGGCAACACCCGGGCCTGCTCGCCGAGTTCGACCATCTTCCAGGCGTGGAACAGAACGTCCGGATCCTCCAGGGCGGTCGCCGCGTACACCGTGCGATACACGATCCCCCGGCTGAGCAGATCGGACTGGAGATCCAACTGCGGGGTGCGCGGGGCCAGATACGGGGGAGTGTCGAAGACGCACACCTCGCGCTCGGCGCGCGCGTACAGCTCCTCGAGGCGGGCCGCGTTGGCGCCCTCCCCGGACACCACCTCGACCAGCCGGGACGGCTCCTCCCTGAGCAGCCCCGCCTCGTACGAGGTCGCCATCTCCTCGGCGGTGGCGGCGAGCAGTTCGGACTCCGTCTCCCGCTGCCGGATCAGCGCGCGGATCGCCACCCGCGGGTCGACCGCGCGTAACCCGCCCATGGAGTCCGGCGGTTGCAGCAGACCGAGCTCGAGCAGCCGGTTGCAGGACTCGCGGACCCGGCCCGGAGAAGCGCCGGTCAGCAGCGCCCAGCCGGCCGCGCCCGCGTCGGGTTGATGGAGGACCGACTGGTACACCAGCTCGTCGAAAGCAGAGACCCCCACCGCGGCCCAAGGGCTCGCGGCAGGGGTCCGCCCCGCAGTGCCATATGCCGTGTTAACCATGACTCGGCACGCTAGAGGATCTTTGTTAAGACCGAGGCACAGGTGCGGGCGTCACCTACTTCAGGCCGAACGCCCGCAGCACGGTCTGGTCGATCCCGTTGCCGTTCCGGTCGGCGGCCCGCACCCGCAGCGACACCGTCTCGGCGCCCTTGGCGGCCTTGAACCGCGCCGTGCCGTTCTTGACCTTCACTTCCTTCCAGGAGGTGCCGTCGTCGTAGGAGACCCAGGCTTTCAGACTGCTCGCCCTGACGCTGCCCAGCTGGTCGGCGACGGGCAGCGCGACCTCCAACTCCCGCTTTCCGTCAGCGCGGTTGAGGAGGTCGAGCCCCTTCGGAGCGATACCGACGGTGAGCAGCGGCAGCGCCGTCGAGGCGTCGGTGTGCGCAGAGGCGAAGGTCCACTCCGTATGCGTGCTCGTGGAGTACTTGGCCCAGGCCGCCCGGCGCTGCACATCCAGATCGAATCGGTACGAGGCCTTGTCCGCCGCCACATCGAAGACGCCGTACCCGCCGAGCAGCGAGTCGCCGACCAGCTGCCCGTCCGCGTAGAGCTTGCCCTTCGCGGTGTTGTCGGTGCCGTCGATGTAGCCGTAGTGGCCCGGCGTGGAGTCGGTCAACTCCGCCACCGACATGGTGAGCTTGTCGCCGGTGCGTTCGGAGAGGCCGTACTCCTCGCTGGTTCCCGGGCGGATGGCCTGGCGCAGCCAGTTCTCCGTCGTCTTCTCCGTGCCCGCCTCGCTGAAGGTCCGCAGCGGGCTCCACTGGCCCCTGAACGTGTTCCAGTTGGGGTAGACGACGTGCCAGGTACGGGTGTCGGGGTCGACGTAGTAGTACTCGTCGCGCTCCGTGCCCAGTTGCGTGTAGACGCTGCTCTCGATGCCGAAGAGCTGCCAGGGGCGGTAGGTGTACAGGGTGTCCGCGCCGATCTCGCCGGCCGTCGCCCCGTAGTAACGGGCGTGCCGCTTCACCGTGTTGGACTTGTCCAGGCTGTACGTCTGGTCCGCGGAGATGGAACCGCTCTGCGCGACGAGCACGTTGTAGACGTACGGACTGACCGGCGTGCCGCCCAGCTTCAGCGTGACCTTCTTGCCGGTCTTCAGCAGGCCGGTGAGTTTCGCGCCCTCCTCGCCGGTGGCGATCATCAGCGGGACGGTGGTCGCGCGGTCCACGGCCTCGATCCAGAAGCCGGGCTTGTCGCGGTACACGATGAGGTAACCCGCACCGGCCTTGGTCGCGTTGTCCAGAGCGCTCTGTGCGCGGTCCGTGGCGCCGACCCTGACCACCGCCACCTTGCCCTTGACGTCGAGCCCCGCGAAGTCGGCCTCGGTACCGCCGCCCGCGTCCACCGCCCGGACCTTGTGGTCACCGCTGATCTTCAACGGGAAGTCGTTGTACGTCTGCGAGTAGTAGAGCGAGGACAGCTCGGTCTTCTCCGGGCTGGTGACGCTCGCCGTCAACTCCTTGGCGTACAACCGGAACTTGGCGGAGAACTCCAGGCTTCCGATGGTGACCTTCGGGGTCGGCGTCACATAGACGTGGTCGGTCCAGAAGCCCTGGCTGTAGGTGAGCCCCCAGGCGTTGCCCGGCCCCTCGCGGTGCACATTGGTGCTGAAGCCCTTGAACTCGGAGTCCTGCTTGGTCTTCGGCTTGATCTCCACCGCCTTGCGGGCGTCCAGGACGACCTCGGTGTCCGCGCCCACCTTGATCTCGGGGCTGGAGACGACCGAGGTGCCGACGGCCACCCCGCCCCCGTCCCGGTCCGGGATCCAGGTCGAGATCGCGTAGGTGCCGGCCGGTACCTGCCAGGTCCAGCCGGTGCCGAGGAAGCCGTACTCGTCCGGGTAGGCGCTGTTCAGCTCCATGAGCGTGTAGATCGAGCCCCCGGTGGGAGCCTTGCCGTCGCGGCCGAGGAGGGAAACCTTGAGGTCGTAGGTCTTCGGGGCCTTCTCGAAGCCGACGGCCGTGGTGACCTTGATGCCGTCGGCGGTCGCCGTGATGTGGCCCGTGTACCGGCCCTGGGCCTGCGCCGCCGGGTCGACCGAGACCGGGACCGTGGCGGTGCCCTTGGCGGGGACGGTGACCGTACCGGCACCCGGGGCGGCTGCGGCGAGGGTGGACGAGACCGTCAACTCCACCGCCTTGTCGGTGGTGTTGGTGTACGTGATGTCCTTGCCGACGACCCCGGTGTCGCCGTCCTCGAACTTGCCGAAGCTCAGCGCCGAGGTCGCGAACACGCCCTGCCCGACAGCCCGTACGGCGTCGACCCGGCCGTCGCCCTGCTCGAACACGGAGTTGACGTCGTTCGTCTTCGCCGTGCTGGCCAGGGACTGCTTGATCTGCTCGCCCGTCCAGTCCGGATGGGCCTGCGCGACCAGCGCCGCCGCACCCGCGACATGCGGGGTCGCCATCGACGTACCGCTCGCCGTCGTGTAGTAGTCGTCGACGGGCGTGCCGCCGGGCATGCTGGTGCCGGCGGCGCGGGCCGCGGTGATGGCCACGCCCGGCGCGGTGATCTCCGGCTTGACCGCGGAGTCTCCGAGGCGCGGGCCACGGCTGGAGAACGAGGCCAGCTTGTCGGACTTGTCGACCGCGCCCACCGTCAGCGCCGAGTCGGCGATGCCCGGGGTTCCGACGGACTGCTCGTAGGGGCCCGCGTTGCCCGACGCGACCACGAAGAGGGCGCCGGTGGAGGCGGACAGCTCGTCGACGGTCTCACTGAGCACATCGGACGCGCCGGTCGCCGTGCCGCCCAGCGACATGGAGACGATCTTCGCACCGGAGTGCGCCGCCCACTCCATGCCCGCGATGATCCAGGAGGACTGGCCGCGACCGTCGTTGCCGAGCACCTTGCCGACCAGCAGCTCCGCGCCCGGGGCGACGCCCTTGAGCCTGCCGTCCGAGGCCGCGCCCGAACCGACGATCGTGGACGCCACATGGGTGCCATGGCCATGGCCGTCCTGCACCGTCTGGTCCGGCACGAAGCTCGTCGACTCCGCGATCTTCCCCGCGAGGTCCGGGTGCCCGGTGTCCACACCCGTGTCCAGGACCGCGACCTTGACGCCCTTGCCGTCGTAGCCCGCCTGCCACACCTCGGGCGCGCCGATCTGCGGCACGCTCACATCGAGGGACGCCTTCACCTGGGCGTCCAGCCAGATCTTGTCGATGCCCTCGCCGAGCTGCCTCGCGGCCTTCACGGTGGGCTCGGTACCGAGGGCCGGGGCGATGTCCGCCCAGAAGGCGGTCGACTTCTTCGCGCTCAGCGCGGCGCCGTCGATCCCGGGCAACGCGAGCGTCCGGCGCGCGCCCTCGGGGGTCGCGCTGCCCTTGCTGTACGTGGCGATCACGGGGGTGGCGCCGGTCTTCGCGTCCGAATAGCCCTGACTCACCAGCTGGGTGACGTTGAACAGGGTCGGGTCGAGGCGGCCCGCCTTGATGAGCGGGATCGCGTCCGTCGGCAGGACGCTGACCTCGCCGCTCTTCTCGCTGGACAGGAAGGTGGCGGCCTCGCGGCCCTTGCCGCGCCGGACGTCGACGGCGTTCTTGCCGTCCGCTCCCGTGGTGAGGGAGACGGTGTCGCCGGTGATGAGAGTGACGGTCTGGGTGCTTGTGGCGCCCTGGCGAGTGTCGGGTGTGGTGACACTCTGCGGGCTGGTGGCGCCCGGCTCGGTGACCGGGGACCCGGGACCGGCCGCCGCGGGCGCGATCGCGCCCGCGACCAGCCCGGCCGCGCCTGCCACGGCCCAGAGGGCATGGAGTCTTCGCATGGGTGGACGTCCTCCCCTGAACGCTGAAAACGCTTCCGGCCTGGTGAGCGGAAGCCAGTGATCAGAGTGGGCGCTGCACGGAAAGGGGCTCAAGGGGTTCGTGTGGCCGGGGAGTGCCAATGCCCGCATTGGCCACGGCAGTTGACCGCCGATGATGCTGTTTCGGCCAAGGCGTCAGACACGGTCGTGCGCGTCGATCGACGGTGCCGTACGCGTGGATCGGTGGTTTCCGTACGCACCGACCGGACGTTTCCGTACGCACCGACCGGACGTTTCCGTAAGCGGTGACGACGGTTTCCGTACGCGTAGAGGAGGGGTGCCGTCCGGCCGCGCACACCGCGTCCCACGGCTTGGGCTCAGTCGGACCACAGGGTTCCCTCAGCCGACCGGGACAGAATCCGGACATGACTGGCACCCACGGGCTGCGATCCGGCCGCGTTCGCGTCCTGATCGTCGACGACGAACCCGCGCTCACCGAAGTGCTGTCCGTGGCCGTCTCGGAGGCGGGCTGGCGCCCCTATCCGGTGCCGGACGGACAGAGCGCGCTGCGCGAGGCGCGCCGCTGTGCCCCGCACGCGGTCGTTCTCGACGGGATGCTGCCCGACCTGGACGGCATCCAGGTGCTGCGCCGCCTGCGGTACGAGAACCCCGAGCTGCCCGTCCTCATGCTCACCGCCCGCGACTCCGTCGAGCACCGCCTCGACGGACTGGAGAACGGCGCCGACGACTACGTCACGAAACCGTTTTCACTCCAGGAGGTCGTGCTGCGGCTGCGCGGACTGCTGCGCCGCTCCGGCGCCGAGCGCACCCGCACGGACGACTCCGTGCGCGTCCTCGGCGACCTGATGTTGGCCGCCGAGTCCAGAGAGGTGCACCGTGACGGTGCCCGGATCACCCTCACCGCCAAAGAGTTCGACCTGCTCAGCGTGCTCATGGAACACCCGCGCCAGGTGCTGAGCAAGGCGCAGATCCTCGACCGGGTGTGGAGCAGTTGCTTCGACGGCGGCGGAAACCTCGTCGAGGTGTACATCTCCAGTCTGCGCCGCAAGATCGACCGTGGTCGCGCGCCCATGATCCACACCGTGCGCGGGCTGGGATACGCCATCAGGCCGGTGGAGGACGGGAGATGAGCACCCGCGGAGGATCGGAGACGAGCGCCCGCAGCGGCCTGGAGACGAGCATCCGCAGCGGCCCGGGGGCGGGCGCGCGCGGTGGACCGGAGGCGAACGTCCGCAGCGGCCTGGAGGCGGGCGCGCGCGGGGGTCCGGCGACGAGCGTCCGCAGCGGCTTGGAGGCGAACGTCCGCAGGCTCGGGGGCCGTTCGCTGCGCACCCGACTGCTGATCTTCATCACCGCCATCCTGGTCGCCGTCTGCGCCACGATGGCCGTCACCACGGTCTTCGCCCAGCGCGCCTACCTGCTGGGCAATCTGGACGACCGGGTCACCAACGCCGCGGAGCGCAGCGTCGGCGGAGCCTCGCTCCACCCGAACCTCACCGGCGACCTGACCTTCCTCAACGAGAGCGGCCACCCCGCCGGGATGCTCGCCGCCCGCCTCGACACCGACGGCAGCGTCCTCGCTGCGGCCACCGTCGGCCAGGACGCCCCGCCGCAGAACCTCACCGCCGCACAGATCGGGGCCCTGTCGGACATCAAGGCCGACAGTTCCTTCCATACGAGAACGGTTCCAGGCCTCGGCGCCTATCGCATCACCGCCCTCGACGACAACGGTGTCCGGGTCCTCACCGGCCTCCCGATGGACGACGTCCAAAACATGATCAGCGGCCTGGTGGCGATCGAGGCGGTCGTCGCGGCGGCCGGGCTGACTGCGGCCGGCTGCGTCTGCGCGGTGGTCATACGACGTCAGCTGCGACCTCTCGGCAGGGTCGCCGCCACCGCCGTCGAGGTCTCGCACGTCCCGCTGTGCCGCGGCGAGGTAACCGGTCTCACCCGCGTTCCCGAACGAGACACCGATCCCGGCAGCGAGGTCGGCCAGGTCGGGGCCGCGCTCAACCGCATGATCGACCACGTCGAGTCCTCGCTCGCCGAACGCCAGCGCAGCGAGGAGGTCGTGCGCCGCAGCGAGGAACGCATGCGGCGTTTCCTGGCCGACGCCAGCCACGAACTGCGCACCCCGCTCGCCTCCATCGCCGGATACGCGGAGTTGATGAACCGGGGAACGGACCGCATCGAACCCGGTCTGGCCTGGCGGCGGGTGACGGCGGAGTCGGCGCGCATGACCGGCCTGGTGGAAGACCTGCTGCTGCTCGCGCGGCTCGACGAGGGCAGGCCCCTGCAGTCCTTCGAAGTGGACATGGCCGCGCTGACCGCCGAGGCGGTGTGGGACGCCCGGGCCGCGGGCAGCGGTCACGACTGGCAGCTGGAGCTGTGCCTCGACGAGGCGCCGCTGGTTCTCGGCGACGAGGCACGGCTGCACCAGGTGGTGGCCAACCTGCTGGCCAACGCGCGTGTGCACACACCTGTGGGCACGCGGGTCGTGGCCGTGGTGGAGGCACGCCAGGGGATGTGCGTGGTGCGCGTCCGCGACGACGGCCCCGGCATTCCGGCCGACCTCCTCCCGACGGTCTTCGAACGCTTCACCCGAGCCGACGCCTCCCGGGCCCGCGCCACCACAGGCAGCGGCGCCGGGCTCGGCCTCGCCATCGTCGCGGCGATCACAGCGGCCCACGGCGGCCACATCGCCGTCCACAGCGAACCGGGCCGCACCGAGTTCATCCTGGAACTGCCGCTGGCGGGGGAGACGGGAGCGGACACCTTGACCTGGAGCCCGCAGGTGTCGGTGCGATGAGGTGACGAACCGGTATGCCGTGGACGTGCGTGCTCTGCGGCGAGCAGGAAACACCGTGGAACGGGCGGTCGGAGGGAAACGACAACAGAAACCAGCTCAGGCGGTGCGATCGACAACATTGGCTGGGGTCCGCTTCGTGCCGCCCCGAGCGGCCGACCACGGGTCAGACGTCCGCCACCAGGAGCCGGTAGCCGACGTCGATCGCGTCGAGAGCGAGCAGGTCGGCATGCCGTTCGTGCCAACGGCCGGTCGCCAGATCGTCCTCCAGCGCGGCCAGACCGGGCGCGAGGGCGTCCTCGCCGGACTGGGCGAGCATCGAGATCCCGGCCCGCACCTGCGGATCGAGGTAGGCGTGGGGCCGCCGCCAGTAGGCCGCACCGAATCCGTCGGTGCAGTCGTGCGGCACCGGGACGATCTCCTGACGCGCCCCGCCGAGCAGCGCGGCCAACCGCTCGATCGGAACGGCGCGGCTGTCGTCGAAGGCAGCGGCCTGCGGAAGGTACTCATTGACGAGCCAGAACCGCTCACGGTAGATCGACTGGTCCCAGGTCAGGACGACGACCCGACGCCGGGCGACCCGGCGCAGCTCGGCGAGTCCGGCCTCCGGATCCGTCCAGTGATGAACGGTCAGCACCGCCATGACGGCATCGGCGGCGTCATCGCGCACCGGAAGCCGCTCGGCGACCGCACGCACGACGGACGCGGTCCCCGGCGGACGCTGTCCGACCATCACCTCGCTGGGCTCGACGGCGAGCACCGTCCCCGGCGGTTCGTAGGAACCGGTTCCAGCCCCGACGTCGATCACGTCGACGGCGTCAGCGAGCGCGGCGTGAATGCGCGCGGCGATCCGCGCATCGGGCCGCCGCGTCCGGCCGTAGGTCCCACCGAGCGAGTCGTAGACGGCCATGTCCCTCAGTATGCGCGGCGGCCGCCGCATCATGCCTCGGTGAGCGCGCCTCTTCAGTTTTCCCTCAGCTTCCGCTCGCAGAGTCAGCACGCCCGGCAGTCCGCCACGGACGTGCCAACGATGAAGGGAGCCAGCGGAGATGACCGATTCCACCACCGGGGAACTGGAACCGCAGGCGGAACCGCAGCACGGCACCGGTCGACGCGCTCACGCCGACCGCCGAAACTTCATGCGCAAGGTTTTCCTCGCCAGCGGCGCCACCGCCGTCGCGACCATGGGCGGTGCCGGCGCCTGGGCCGCGATGGCCGACGACACCACCGCCACGGCGGACGCCACCGCTTCCGCCTCCCCCAGCGGAGCGCCCAGCGGCGGACCGGGCGGCGGGGCCGGCGGCGCGATGCCGACCGAGGGCATCACCGAGGAGTTCTTCGGCCTCACCACCGACGGCAAGCGCCTCGACGACCTGTACACGATCCACTCGCAGAAGGTCACCACCGCCCCGGTGATCGCCGCCGCCAAGGCCTTCCTCGCCGGACTGAGCGACAGCGAGAAGTCCGACGCGCAGTTCGCGATCCACTCCACCGAGTGGCGACTGTGGAGCAACACCGACGCCTACTCCCGTCAGGGCGTTTCCATCGCCGACCTCTCCGACGAGAAGAACGCCCTCGGCGAAGCCCTGCTGACGGCCGCGCTGAGCGCCCAGGGACTGGAAACGACGCAGCTCACGCGGAAGATCAACAAGGCGGCCTGCGAGGCCGTCAACAACACCCAGTACGCCGAGGCCTACTACTGGACGATCATGGGCACACCCTCCGCCACCGAGCCGTGGGGCTTCCAGTTCGACGGCCACCACCTGGTCGTCAACTACTTCGTCCTCGGCGACCAGGTCGTCATGAGTCCCTGTTTCTGGGGTTGCGAGCCGACCTCCATGGAGATCGACGGCACGAAGACCGAGGTGATGCAGGAGGAGATCAAGGCGGCGCTCGCTGTCGTCAACTCACTGGACTCCACCCAGCAGTCGACGGCGATCCTCAAGTCCGACAAGGACAACGACGAGATCACCGCCGGCGCCTTCACCGACAACGCGGTCGTCGAGTACAAGGGCATCCTCGCCACCAAGCTCACCCCCGCCCAGCGCAAGTCGCTGCTCACGCTGGTCGAGCTTTTCGTCGGCAAGGCCAAGGACGACGTCGCCAAAATCCAGCTGGCCGAGATCAAGAAGCATCTCGGCGAGACCTACTTCGCCTGGATGGGCGGTACAGCCGCCGAATCCGCTTTCTACTGTCGTATCCAGAGTCCCGTCATCTGGATCGAGGTCGACTGCCAGTCGCCGTTCGCGTTCGGCTCGCTCTACGGCGAGACCAATGGCGGCGACCCGACCCAGCAGCACCTGCACTGCGTGGTCCGCACGCCCAACGGCAACGACTACGGCAAGGAACTCCTGCGTCAGCACCTTCTGACGTCGCCGCACCACCACTGACGGACGGACCCTCACAGAAGCGCCGTACAGGCCCGTTTACAAGTGGGCCGTACGGCGCTACCTTCCGCCACAGGTGAAGTGGGAGCGCTCCCACATCGGCTTGCACCCGGTGGACCGGAACCCGTCGGGCGCGGGCCAGGGACGCTCCCGCTTCGCGCATCCGCAACCGCACCCGCAGTGCCTCCACGCACGCACGGTCCGTACACGGAAGGCGGACTCATTCGCCATGTCATCTGTCATGATCACGTCAGAACCCAAATCCAGGTTACGCACCCGAGCCCTCCTCCTCGTCCTCCTGGCCCTGCTGGCCACGGTCCCCGCCCTCGGCCTGATCGTCACGACCGGCGGCAAGGCCGAGGCCCACGGCACCCCCATGAAGCCCGGCAGCCGTACCTTCCTGTGCTGGCAGGACGGACTGACCGACACCGGTGAGATCAAGCCGGTCAATCCGGCCTGCAAGAACGCGCAGCAGGTAAGCGGTACCACGCCGTTCTACAACTGGTTCTCCGTGCTGCGCTCCGACGGCGCGGGCCGCACCCGCGGCTTCGTGCCGGACGGTCAGCTGTGCAGCGGCGGCAACGCCAACTTCACCGGTTTCAACGCGCCGCGCAGCGACTGGCCGCTCACCCACCTCACCTCGGGCGCGACCGTCGACTTCTCCTACAACGCCTGGGCCGCGCACCCGGGTTGGTTCTACGTCTACGTCACCAAGGACGGCTTCGACCCGACCCAGACCCTCACCTGGGACGACATGGAGGACCAGCCCTTCCTCTCCGTCGACCACCCGCCGCTCAACGGCAGTCCGGGCACGGTCGAGGCCAACTACTCCTGGACCGGCCAACTCCCGGCCAACAAGTCCGGACGGCACATCATCTACATGGTCTGGCAGCGCTCCGACAGCGCCGAGACCTTCTACTCCTGCTCCGACATCGTCTTCGACGGGGGCAACGGAGAGGTAACCGGTATCCACGAGCCGGGCAACCCGACCGAGCCCGTCCCCGGCACGTGCACCGCCACGCGCAGGACGACCAACAGCTGGAACGGCGGCTACCAGTCCGAGGTGACCGTCACCAACTCCGGAGACGTCCCGATGCTCGGCTGGATGGTCGACTGGACCCTGCCGACCGGCCAGTCCGTGGTCAGTCTGTGGAGCGGCAACGCCACCTACAACGGACAGGCGGTGATGGTCCATAACGCCGACTGGAACGGCTCGCTGAGTCCGGGCCAGACTGCGACGTTCGGATACGTCGTCTCCGGCTCGGGCGGTGACAGCGCCACAAGCCTTCCCTGCCGGGTCGGTTGAGTGACAGTCGCTCTGGGCGGACCCGGTGGGCAGCGAGCCGTGCGCCCACCGGGTCCGCGAGCCGGGCCGGCCCCAAGGGGGGAATGGGGCGGTCCGGGGTGTCCCCGCCCGGGCGGTGCCACGGGTCGGGAGGTGCAGGTGTGCGACAACGTTGTCTCGATGGCGCATGCCGACTCTATCGGCTCAACCCGTGTAGCGGCCAACCGAGTTGGCGAGGGTCGGCCGAAAACGCGTTGCCCGGTACTCGCGCGGCCGCTTACGGTTCTGCCCATGGGAACTCTGTGATTGCCCCCCGCCCGACCGCGTAGAGCAAGGCTCCGCCATCGCGCACTGTTTCCGCTGCAGCACACAGCACAGCTGTTGAGCACAGCAACAGCGCGCAGCGCAGTTGTAGAGCATCGCTCCGCCGTCGTGGCGCGCCGATTCCTCTTCGAATCCGTTCCATCGGCCCTTTTCCGCTTGGCCGAGAACAGGGGCTTCCACATGCGTGCGCCAACCTCTTCGCCGTCAGCGAGCCGATCCCCGGCCGACCTGCCGACCTCGCTCTCCCGCACCTCCCATCCCTCCCCCTCCTCACAGCTCGCCCTGCACGGCGTCACCAAGCGCTACGACGACCGCACCGTGCTCGACCAGGTCTCGTTCAGTCTCGCCCCCGGCGAGAAGGCCGGCGTCATCGGTGACAACGGGGCCGGAAAGTCCACGCTGCTCCGTCTCCTCGCCGGCGACGAACGTCCCGACACCGGGGAGGTCACCGTGGTCGCGCCGGGCGGAACCGGTTACCTCGCCCAGACCCTGGGGCTGCCCCCGAAGGCCACGGTCCAGGACGCCGTCGACCTGGCGCTGACCGAGCTGCGCGGACTCGAGGCGGCGCTGCGGCGCACCGAGATCTCCCTGTCCGAGACGGCCGAGGGCGCCGAACTCGACGATGCCCTGGCCAGGTACGCCCGACTGACCGCGCGCTACGAGGCACGCGACGGCTACGGCGCCGACACCCGCGTCGATGCCGCGCTGTATGGACTCGGTCTGCCGGGACTCGCCCGGGACCGGTGTCTGGGCACGCTCTCCGGCGGTGAGCGGTCACGGCTGGCGCTGGCGGCAACGCTGGCGTCCCGCCCGCAGTTGCTGTTGCTCGACGAGCCGACCAACGACCTCGACGACCGGGCCGTCGGCTGGCTCGAGGATCACCTGCGGGCCCACCGCGGAACCGTTGTCGCGGTCACCCACGACCGGGTGTTTCTGGAACGGCTTACCACCACCGTCCTGGAAGTGGACGGGGGCTGTGTAACCCGCCATGGAAACGGTTACGCCGGTTACCTCGCCGCCAAGGCCGCCGATCGCCGTCGGCGGCAGCAGCAGTACGACGAGTGGCGGGCCGAGCTCGACCGCAGCCGCCGGCTGGCCGAATCCAATGTGGCGCGCTTGGACGGCATCCCGCGCAAGTCGGCGAAGGCCGGCTTCGGTCATGGCGCTTTCCGTGCGCGAGGTCGCGCTCACGGCGCGATGAGCCGGATCCGCAATGCCAAGGAGCGTACCGAGCGGCTCACCGCGCACCCGGTGTCGCCGCCGCCTGACCCGCTGACCTTCGCCGCCCGCATCGACACCGCGGGCAGGACCGGCGACGGGCCTGCCGCCCTGCTCGACGGCGTGTCCGTGGAAGGCCGGTTGGCCGTGTCGGCGCTACGGCTCGGCGCTGCCGAACGGTTGCTGGTCACCGGCCCCAACGGCGCGGGGAAGAGCACGTTGTTGCGCGTCCTGGCCGGTGAACTGCGGCCGGACACGGGAACGGTGGACGTTCCCGGCCGGGTCGGTCACCTGCGGCAGGAGGGGGTGCCGTGGCCGTCCGGGCTGAGCGTGCTGGCGGCGTTCGCCCACGGCCGTCCCGGCGACCGGGACGAACACGCCGACCGGCTGCTCTCGCTCGGCCTGTTCGAGCCTCGCCAACTCGGTTTGCGCGTCGGCGAGTTGTCGTACGGGCAGCGACGGCGGATCGAGCTCGCCCGGCTGGTGGGCGAGCCGGTGGACCTGCTTCTGCTGGACGAGCCCACGAACCACCTCTCGCCGTCCCTGGTCGAGGAGTTGGAGGAAGCGCTGACGGGCTATGCGGGTGCCCTGGTGCTGGTCACCCACGATCGACGGATGCGCGCGCGGTTCACCGGCTCGCGGCTGGAGCTGAACGAGGGGGTCGTTGCCGCCGACGGGTGGTGAAGCGAGTCGAGCCCGGCGGTGAGGCGAGTCAGGCCCGGCGGTGAAGCGAGTCGAGCCCGGCGGTGAGGCGAGTCAGGCCCGGCGGTGAAGCGAGTCGAGCCCGGCGGTGAGGCGAGTCAGGCCCGGTTGTCAGCCGGTCAACTGCTGTGGCAGCCACTGGAGCTGTCGTCTCACCTGTTCGCCCTCGCCGCCCTCGTGCCCGTTGAACGGATACGCGTGGATCTCCTTCCGGGGATCCACGCCGCCGCTCAGCTCTCCGTACCGGTTGAACGCGGCGTACGCCCCACTCGGCGGACAGACCGTGTCGCGCAGGCCCGTGCCGAAGTGGGCCGGGGCGTGGGCACGGCGGGCGAAGGAGACGCCCTCCATGTAGGAAAGCGTGCGGTAAGCGGCTTCTTCAACGCCGCGGTGGACGGAGAGGTACGCGGCGATCTCCCCGTACGGACCCGCGTCGGTGAGGTCCAGGGCACGCCGGATGCCGCACAGGAGTGGGGCCGTGACGAGGACGGCGGTCAGGTCGGGGACCAGGCCCGCGACCGCGAGGGCGAGTCCGCCGCCCTGGCTGTTGCCGACGGCGACCGTGCGGGCGGGGTCGACGCCGGGCAATGCGCGGACCGCCGTCACCGCACGCACCGCGTCCGTGATCAGCCGGCGGTAGTGGTAGTCCAGCGGGGAGAGGAGACCGCGGACGGCCGGCCCGGGGCCGCCGGGCGCGGCAGCGTGCGGGTCGGGGGTGACGCCCCCGTCGCCGTACTGGTCGCCCTGACCGCGGTTGTCCATCAGCAGATGCGCGTACCCGGCGTTCACCCAGGTCAGCCGCTCATGGGGGAGGCCGCGGCCGCGTCCGTACCCGATGTACTCGACAACCGCCGGAAGCGGTTTCCGCACGCCGGACGGGCGGCTGAACCAGGCCCGCACCGGATCCCCCGCGAAGCCCCGGAACGTCACGTCCCAGGTCTCTGTGAGACGGAGACCGGTTTCGACGGGATGCGCCGACACCAGCGGGTCCCGCTGGTCGGCCTCCTTCAGGGTTCCACTCCAGAACGCGTCGAAGTCGGCGGGCTCGGCAGGCTCGGGGCGGTGGTGTTCCAGCTCCGGCAGTGGCAGGTCGAACGCGGGCACGGGCACACCTCTCAGGGGTCGTGGCCGATCGATCGTTGCGTAGATCATCCAGAAATTTGCGGAGGACGGTAGCACTCGACTTCCCCGTTCTACCCCGCTCGGGAGGGATTCCAACGCCACACGACGTCCCACCAGTCCACCGTGCAGCACCCATTGACAGCGCTTTCCGTGTGCCCTTACGTTGCCGCAGAGTTACCGGTAAGGGCACGAAAGTTTCGAGATCACGCGCCGCGAGTCGAGCGTTTCGAAGAACGCCCCGGGAGGCCCGAGCATGAGCACCTCCACCACATCGGCCCCATCCGCAGGAACTCAGGACCCGCCGCCGAAGAACCGGCACGGTCCCGCGCGGCCGGTCGCACGCCGCAGCTGGCGGCGTGCGTTGCGCCGGGACTGGCAGCTGTACTCACTGGCCGTGCTGCCGATGCTGTTCTTCCTGGTCTTCCGTTACCTGCCGATGATCGGCAATGTGATCGCCTTCCGCCGCTTCGAACCGGGAGGTTCGATCCTGGGGGAGCAGTGGGTGGGGCTGCGCTATGTGCGGATGTTCCTGACCGACCCCACGTTCTGGCAGGTCTTCCGCAACACGCTCTGGCTCGGTGCGCTGACGCTGGTGTTCTGTTTCCCCATACCGGTCGTCCTGGCGCTGCTGCTCAACGAGGTACGCCGACGTTCGCTGAAACGGTTCGTGCAATCGATCTCGTACCTTCCGCATTTCCTGTCGATCGTGATCGTCGCGGGCATCACGATGCAGATGCTGGCCACGGACGGCCCGGTCAACCACGTCCTGGGCCGGCTCGGCCAGGATCCGATCCGCTTCATCCAGGAACCCGGGTGGTTCCGCACGGTCTATGTCGGCTCGGAGATCTGGCAGACCGCCGGCTGGGGCACGATCCTCTACCTCGCCGCGCTCACCACGATCGACGAGGACCTCTATGAGGCCGCCCGCATCGACGGCGCGAACCGCTGGCGGCAGATCTGGCACGTCGCCCTGCCCGGTATCCGCCCCACCATGATCACGCTGCTGATCCTCAACATCGGCACGTTCATGGCGGTCGGTTTCGAGAAGGTCCTGCTGCTGTACAACCCGTTGACGTATCCGACGGCCGACGTGGTCTCCACCTATCTCTACCGAGCCGGCGTCGAGTCCAACAGCTTCAGCTACGCGGCCGCGATCGGCCTGTTCGAGGCGATCATCGGCCTGGTGCTGATCACGAGCGCCAACCAGCTGTCACGTCGCACGATGGGGACGAGCCTGTGGTGAGCCTCCTGACCTCCCGCGCGCCGCGTCCGCGCACGTCCGTGAACCAGCCCACGCGTGGGTACCGCGTTTTCCAGGGTGTCAACGGCGTGATCCTCACCCTGGTCGTGCTGGTGACCCTCTATCCCTTCGTCAACATCGTCGCCCGGTCCTTCAGCGGCGAACGCCAGATCCGTGCCGGTGAAGTGACCCTGTTGCCGAAGGGGTTCAATCTCACCACTTACAAAATCGTCTTCCAGGACTCGATGTTCTGGCGAAACTACGGAAACACCGTGCTCTACACGGTCTTGTCCACCGTCGTCGCCATGGTGCTGACGACGTGTTACGCCTACGTCCTGTCGAAAAGAAACCTCAAAGGACGGGGCGTTCTCGTCGGCGTCGCCGTGTTCACCATGTTCTTCACGGGTGGACTGATTCCCAACTACGTCCTGGTCACCAGCCTCGGTCTGAAGAACTCCGTCTGGGCGATCGCCCTGCCCAACGCGATCAGTGTCTTCAACCTGCTGGTGATGAAGGCCTTCTTCGAGGGTTTGCCGACCGAGCTCGAGGAGGCCGCGGAGATCGACGGGCTGAGCACGTACGGAATTCTGCTCCGGATCGTGCTGCCGCTGTCCAAGGCGGTCATCGCGACCATGGTGCTGTTCTACTCGGTGTCCTTCTGGAACTCCTGGTTCTCGGCGTACCTCTACATGGACCGGACCGAGCTCATGCCGGTCACCGTCTATCTGCGCAACATCATCTCGGGCGCCACCACGGGCGGTAACGCCGGTGCCGGAGTCGAGCAGCTCAGTCAGGTCGGAGCGAACATCCAGGCGGTCACGATCGTGCTGACGTCGCTGCCCATCTTGTGCGTGTACCCGTTCGTCCAGCGCTACTTCGTCTCGGGCGTGACCCTCGGCGCGGTCAAGGGCTGAGAGCCGTACCTCTTACGGAACAAGGGAGTATCCGTGAAGAACGCAGGTCAGCTGTCACGACGCCAGATCCTTTCCGCCGCAGGCTTCATCGGCCTCGCCACGCTCACCGGCTGCGGCAGCGGCGACGACGGAGGCGACTCCAAGGACCTCTCCAAGAAACAGAACGGAGCGATGAAGGAGTACCGCGCCGGTCAGCAGTTCAAAGCGTCGAAACCGCTTTCGTTCTCAGTTCTGCACAACAACAGCCCGAACTATCCGATGAAGGACAGCTGGCTGTTCTGGAAGGAACTCACCAGGCGCACCGGTATCACCCTGAAGCCGATCGCTGTCCCCCTCAGCGACTACGAGAAGAAGCGCAGTGTTCTCATCGGCTCGGGCGACGCCCCGTTCCTGATTCCCAAGACGTACCACCCGTCGGAGGCCGCCTTTGTGTCGTCGGGCGCGATCCTCCCGGTCAGCGAGTACGTGCACCTGATGCCCAACTTCCAGGACAAGATCAAGAAATGGAAGCTGGAGCCGGAGATCGACTCCATCCGGCAGTCCGACGGCAAGTACTACCTCCTCCCCGGTCTGCACGAGAAGGCCAAGTCCGGCTACTCGATGTCCTTCCGCACGGACGTGCTCGACAAGCTCGGTCTGAGCCTGCCCACCACCTGGGACCAGGTCTACGACGTCTTCAAGGCGATCAAGGCCGAATACCCGGACCGCTACCCCTTCACCGACCGCTGGAGCACCAACACCCCCTTCCCCGCAGCGGCGTTGCTCAGCTACCTGGGCCAGGCCCATGGGGTGAAGGCCGGCTGGACCTACGACAACATCAGCTTCGACTCGAAGGCCGGGGAGTTCGTCTTCACCGGTGCCACCGAGGGTTACCGGCAGATGGTCGAATTCCTGAGAAAGCTGGTCGCCGAGAAGCTCATGGACCCGGAGAGCTTCACCCAGACCGACGACGACGCGGTGCAGAAACTGCTGGGCGAGAAGTCCTTCGCCATCAGCGCCAACCCGCAGGAACTGGTCCAGAACTACCGCTACAACCTGGAGAGGCAGGTCAAGGGCGCAAAGATCGAGATGGTGCCGGTGCCGCTCGGCCCGGCCGGCCCGGTGGTGATGGGCGGCGTCCGGCTGGAGAACGGGCTCATGATCTCCACCAAGGCCCTCAAGAGCGACACCTTCGTGGCGATGATGCAGTTCGTCGACTGGCTCTGGTACTCGGACGAAGGCCAGCGATTCTCCAAATGGGGTGTCCAGGGCACCACTTACACCTACACCGACGGCCAGTACAAGCTGGAACCCGGCATCAGCCTCATGGGCTCCGACCCGGACGCCCCGAAGGACATGCAGAAGGACTACGGTTTCTACAACGGCGTCTTCACCTACGGCGGCAGCTGGGCACTGGTCTCCTCCTCCTTCAGCCCGGACGAGAAGAAGTTCCAGGACGCGATGGCTCAGCGCCAACAGCTGCCCATCGACCCGGCCCACCCACTGCAGTCCGTGGAGCAGGAGCAGGCCTCGCTCTGGGACACCCCGCTCAGGGACCACGTCACCCAGAACATGCTCAAGTTCGCCCTCGGCAAGCGCCCGCTGTCCGAATGGGACGACTACGTCACCGAGCTGAAGGCCAAGAACATGGACCAGCTCGTCGGGCTGCACAACAAGGCGCGTGAACGCTTCAAGAAGGAAAACGGGTGATCCGCGTCCCCGCCGACCCGACGGGCCGGCTCTCCGACGCCTGGCGGCTGTGCGTCGGCACCGGTCGCATCGAACTCGCCCTGCGCCGCGACTACCAGGACTCCCTCGCCGTCCTTCAACGCGACATCGGTTTCCGGTACATCCGCGGCCACGGCCTGCTCAGCGACGGCATGGGTGTACACCGCCCGTACGACCACGAGGGCGCGCGCCGTATCCACCACTCCTTCACCTACGTGGACCAGGTCGTCGACGCGTATCTGGCCGCCGGCCTTCGCCCCTTCCTCGAACTCGGCTTCATGCCAGGCGAGTTGGCCTCCGGAACACAGACCGTCTTCTGGTGGCGCGGCAATGTCACCCCGCCCCGCTCCCACCGGGAGTGGGCCGACCTGGTGCGCGCAACCCTCGCCCACCTCGTCGACCGCTACGGCCTCGACGAGGTCCGCAGCTGGCCGATCGAGGTGTGGAACGAGCCCAACCTGATCGACTTCTGGCAGGACGCGGACGAACAGGCGTACCACCGGCTGTACGAGGTCACGGCGCACGCCGTGAAAGAGGTGGACGCCGGTCTCCAGGTCGGGGGCCCGGCCATCTCCCCGGGCGCCGACGACTGGCTGGACAGGTTCGCCGAGTTCGCGGAACGCCGGGACGTGCCCGTCGACTTCGTGTCGAAGCACGCCTACACCTCGGGCCCCGCGCAGCACGTACCGTTCGGCGTCCATCAGACGCTGGCCCCGGCCCTTGACCTCCTCGACCAGTTCGCCACGCCCCGCGACCGCCTCAAGGGCACCCGGCTGGCCGAACTGCCGGTGCACATCACGGAGTTCAACTCCTCCTACCGTCCCGACAACCCCATCCACGACACCGCTTTCCACGCCGCCTACCTGGCCCCGGTGCTCGCGCACGGCGGTGACCACGCCGACTCGTTCTCGTACTGGACGTTCAGCGACATGTTCGAGGAAACCGGTGTCCCCACGGCCCTCTTCCATGGCGGGTTCGGACTGCTCACCCATCGGCAGATCAGGAAACCGACCTACCACCTGTACGCCTTCATGGCTCGAATGGGCCCCGACCTGCTGGCCCGCGGCGACGACCACCTGATCACCCGCCACCCCGACGGCCGGGTCACGGTCCTGGCCTGGTCACCCGTCGACCCGACCGGCCAGACGCCCGGTCCCGACCGGCACGCACTGCGCCTGTCCCTCCCGGTCGCGGCCCAGGAGGTCTTCGTCCGCAGGTCCACCGTCGACGAGGAGCACGGAAACGCCTACACCGCCTGGCGGCGCATGGGCAGCCCGCGCTCGCCGAAGCCCGGACAGCTGGACGTCCTGCACGAGGCCGCCGAGCCCGCCCGCAGCCACCGGCGGCTGCCCGTGCGGGAGGGCCGTGCCGAGCTGAACCTCACCCTGGCCCGTAACGAGATCACCCTCATCGAGCTCACCCCGGTCGCCGACGAGACCCCGCCCTGGTGGGACGAACGACGGCTGCTCGGCGGGACGGCGTCATGAGCAACCAGGCGGTCTGCCTCGTAACCGGTTTCTCTCGTCGTCGCCGGCGCTGCAACTGCTGCACCCGGTCGTCGGAGGGGAAGTTCTCATGAGCACCGTGGACACCATGGGATTCGGCACCGGCCTGCTCTCCCGCGCCGCCGCCCTCCTGCACACCCTCCTCACCGTCGAGGCCCTGCTCCTGGCGACGGCCGCCCCCGGTCTCGTCGGTCTGCCCTTCCTGGGCCCCGACCCGGCCAACCTGCCCCTGGCCGCCCTCTGCCTGCTGCCGCTCGGTCCGGCCGTCTCCGCCGCGCTGTACGCCCTGCACCACCGCAGCCGCGACCTCACCGACCTGCACCCGGCCCGCGCCTACGGGCGGGGCTGGCGCCTCAACGCCCTGCCCGTACTGAAGCTCTGGGCACCCCTGCTGGCCTGGCTGACCGTGATCGTCTTCACCCTCACCCACTTCGCCGCAACCGGACTGCCCGGCTGGTGGGCGGTGCTCCTCGGGGTCGTCGGCGTGGCCTGCCTGCTCTGGGGCGCCCACGCACTCGTCCTCACCTCGTTGTTCACGTTCCGCGCCCGCGACACCACCCGCCTCGCCGCGTATTTCCTGCTCCGCCGAGGCCGCGCCACCCTCGGCGCGGCCTCCCTGCTCGTCCTGGCCGGCGGACTGACCGCCCTGCTGACGGAGGCCCTGCCCGCTCTGCTGGCCGCACCGCTGCTGCTCTCCCTGCTGCAGTCGAGCCGCACGGTGATCGTCGAGACCCAGGAGGACTTCACCGCATGACCGCGCCCGACACCGGAAACGACGGCCGACTTCCGCGCACCGGCAAGATCCCGTACGGCGGCGACTACAACCCCGAACAGTGGCCGCAGGACGTCCAGGACGAGGACCACCGCCTCTTCACCCAGGCCGGAATCGACACGCTCACCGTCGGAGTCTTCATCTGGTCACTCACCCAACCCGCCGAGGACGTCTACGACTTCACGGTTCTCGACAGCATCCTCGACCGTGCCGCCGCTGAAGGCCGACAGGTCTGCCTCGCCACCGCGACCGCCGCACTCCCGCCCTGGCTCGCGAAGAAGTACCCCGAGGTCAACCGCACCGACTTCGAAGGACGCCGCCACCGCTACGGCCAACGGCACAACTTCTGTCCCAGCTCGCCCGCTTACCGCAGACTGTCCACGGCCCTGGCCCATCGCCTCGGCGAACGCTACGCGGCACACCCGGCGTTGCTGGCCTGGCACATCAACAACGAGTACGGCGGCGCTTGTTACTGCGACCTGTGCGCCGACGCATTCCGAACCTGGCTACGCGACCGGCACGGCACACTCGACGCCCTCAACGACGCCTGGTGGACGACGTTCTGGTCGCACCGCTACACCGACTGGGACGAGATCGAGCCGCCGAGCGCCCTCACCGAGCACTGGCGAGGCCCCGACCACACCGCCTTCCAGGGCATCACCCTCGACTACCAGCGCTTCATGACCGACGCCCTGCTCGGCTGCTTCACCGCGGAGAAGAAAGCCATCCGCGCCCACGACCCGGACACGCCCGTCACCACCAACCTCATGGGCGCCTACCGCCCGCTCGACTACCACCGCTGGGCAGCCCACCTCGATTTCGCCTCCTGGGACAACTACCCGCCCCTCGACGCCCCGCCCACCCGTCCGGCCCTCGCCCACGACCTGATGCGCGGCCTCAAGGACGGCGCCCCGTTCTGGCTGATGGAGCAGACCCCGTCGACCACCGCCTGCCGGGACGTCAACCCCCTGCGCCGCCCCGGTGAGCTCCGCCTGGCGACCTGGCAGGCCATCGCCCATGGCGCGGACGCAGCTCTGTACTTCCAGATGCGCGCCTCGCGAGGTGCCTGCGAGAAGTACCACGGCGCGGTCATCGGCCACGCGGGCCGCGACGACACCCGGGTCTTCACTGAAGTCGCCGACTTGGGAAGGGAGTTGGGCGAGCTGGGCGCGGTCACTCTCGGTGCCCGGACCCCGGCCCGCATCGCCCTCCTCTTCGACTGGGACAGCTGGTGGGCACTGGAGATCTCCGACGGCCCCTCGCGACTGGTCCGCTACCCGGACGTCGTACACGGTTACTACCGTGCCGCCCGAGAGGCCGGCGCGGACGTGGACGTCGTGGCGGCCAGCGCCGATCTCACGGCGTACGACGTGGTCCTCGCACCGGTGCTCCACCTGGTCAAGGGAGACCTGCCGGCCCGCCTGGAGGCGGTGGCCCGACGCGGGGGAACCGTTCTCACGACGTTTCTCACGGCCCGCTCCGATGAGCACGACCGTGCCTTCCTCACCGACGTCCCCGGCCCGCTCGCCCCGCTCATGGGCATCCGCGTCGACGAATGGGACGCACGGCCGGAAGACGTCGTACAGCCCGTGGAACTGGGGGAGCTCACCGCCCAGGCGCGTTTCGTCTTCGAGATCGTCCAGCTGCGCGGCGCCGAGGCGGTCGCCGTTTACGGTACCGATTTCTACGCGGGCACCCCGGCCGTGACCCGCAACGACTTCGGTGCGGGAGAAGCGTGGTACGTGGCGACAGCCCTCGACCAGCCCGGCGTCGACCATGTCGTGCGCCGCGTCCTCGCCCGCCACGATCTGGTGGGCCCCTACGCCGACCACCCCACCGTCGAGACCGCCACCCGCGTCACCCCCGACGGCGTCTGCCTCCTCTTCCTGCTCAACCACGATGTCCGACCGGCCCACTTGTCCGCTCACACCACCGCCACGGACCTCGTCACCGGCAAACGGCTCGACCAGGGCGAAGCGCTGACGCTGGACCCGCTGGGCGTGGCCGTCCTGCGGCTTCAGTAGATCGTGCGTCCTTGCTCATCCGGGATTCCGGACTTCCGCAGGAAATAGCTGTTCACCTGGTCCCGCCACTCCCGTGCGCTGCGCACCTGCTCCTCGTACCGTTCCGCCACGCGTGCGTACCACGCCGGCTCCACCAGGTCCGCGAGGCCCGCCCACACCCGGCGGGCCTCCGCTGCTTCCTCGACGCCCTCGAAGTGCGTGTCGTAGATGTGCTGGACAACCGTTTTCCCACTCCGCAGCACATGCCCGTACGGCACATGGTGGAAGAACAGCAGCAGCTCGTCGGGGCACGAGTCGGGCGACTCGTACAGCTCGGCCCATGCCTTGGCGTACTGCGCCGCGTATCCGGTGCCGGTCGCCGCGCTCCGGTCGACGCCGACGCCGTCCCGGTCCGCGAAGTGGTACGTCCCCCAGGGGCTGTACTCGTAGCCGTCGACACTGGGGCCGTAGTGATGTCCCGGCTGCACCATGAAGCCGACGCCCAGTGGGGCGGTGTACTTCTCGTACGTTCGCCAGGAGCCGTGCAGCACCGTGCGCAGCCCCTCGACCAGCCGCTCGGGGGCGGACGGGAAGGTGAGCGCGATCCACTCGTCCAGGATCCGACGCGCATCGGCGTCCGGCTGCCAGGCGAGTCGGCCGAAGGTGTAGAGGTTCGCCTGGGCCAGCGGATGCCCGGTCCAGAACGGGTCGTCGCCCACGTTGGACACCGCCACCAACCCGCCCCGCGCCAACTCGCCGATCACCGGGCCCTGTTCACCGTCCGGCCGGAAGCGCAGCACCTCGCTCCACATCGGCCCGAGCCAACACACGTGCCGCTGCTGCCCGGTGTACTCCTGCGTGGCCTGTACCTCCAGGGCGACCCGCGTTCGCGGCAGCGCGCCGAGGACCGGTGACACCGGCTCGCGCACCTGGAAGTCCATCGGCCCGTGCTTCACCTGGAGCACCGCATTGGCGGCGAACTCCCCGTCCAGCGGGGCGAAATGGTCGTAGGCGGCCCGCGCCCGGTCCGTCGAGCGGTCTCGCCAGTCCTGGCGGTGGTCGTACACGAATGCCCGCCAATGGACCGTGCCGTCATACGGGGCGAGAACGGAAGCCAGCATGTTCGCGCCGTCCGCATGCGAGCGGCCGTAGGTGAACGGGCCCGGCTGGCCCTCCGAGTCGGCCTTCACCACGAACCCGCCGAAGTCGGGAATCGCCGAGTACACCCCGCGCACGGCCTCCGCCCACCAGCCGCGCACCGACTCGTCCAGGGGATCGGCGGTGGAGAGTCCGCCGAGCACAATCGGCGCGGCGAATGTCACCGACAGATGTGTCCGGATCCCGTACGGCCGCAACGCTCCCGCGATCAGGGCGACTTCGTCGATGCGGTCCGTGAGGAGGTGCGCCTCGGTCTCGTGCACGTTGACGTTGTTGACCGAGACGGCGTTGATCCCGCAGGCCGCGAGCAGCCTGCCGTATGCCTGTACCCGCTCCAGATCCCCACGGGCCTGTCCGTCCTGCCAGAACAGCGAGCCGCCGGCGTACCCACGCTCCACCTGGCCCATGACCGGATGTACGGCGACGTTGTCCCAGTGGTCCAGCATCCGCAGTGCGGTCGCGGGACGGTGCACCTCGCGGTCCCGCGTGCCGTGGAAAGCGTCCTCCCCGAGCCGCACGACGTGGAACAGCCCGTACAGCAGCCCCCGTTGACCGGACGCCGTGACCGTGGTCGTTCCGTCGGAACGCTCGAAGACGAACCCCTCGTCACCGAGATCGCCGAGATCGCCGAGATCCCCGACAACGCTGAGGTCGCCGAGATCGTCGGCCTCAGCGGGGCGCCCGGCGGCATCGGCCACACGCAGCACGAGGTCGTACGGGGCGCCCGAGGCGTCCCGTACGACCTCTCCGCCGAACCTCCCGCCGGCGCAGGTCACTTCACCGTGCACCGTGTCCACCAGTGGCCCCGAGCCGTGGACCAGTGTCCGCCGGGCCCCCAGCGGCCGGAACGCGTCCGGCGGCAGCCAGGCGGGGTCGACGCCCTCGCGCAGGACGGGCACGGTGATCGGCATGATCCCTCCAGCGGTGCGGGCTTGCCCAGGACACGCCCGGTCGTAGTCGATCGTGATCGGCCGTGATCCGTGGGTATGGCCGGACGAGCCCCTAGGCGACGGCCGCTCCGGTGCCGCGCGCGGCACCGATGAGGTCGGTGAGCCCGGAGTCGTCGTACACGGAAATGTCGACGGAAGCGCCTTCCGGGATGTCGAAGTCCTCGACCTCGTAGTCCAGCACCGCCGTGGTCCCGGGCGGGCTGAACGTGCCCAGGTCGTGGGTCGTGCCCCCGGACGTGTAGCTCACCTTGACGTAGTACGTGTCACCGTCGTTGGCGGTGTCGTACACCCACAGCTTCTCGTCGTTCGGATGGAACTCCACCTTGCCGACGAACGAGCCGGAGTTGATCAACTCCATCTTCACGGCGTAGCCGCCGGCGTCGTTCGCGAAGTAGGTGTTGTCGAACGGGTCGGTCAGGTTGCCGCCGCTGCACGGGCAGTTGCCGGTGTCGTAGTAGTACGCGTGGAACGTCGGGTTCGGACTGTACGCCTGGGCCGGAGCCGCCGTGGCGAGAAGAGCCCCCGCCCCCAGCGCCGCACCCGCGAACAGCCCGGTGAACCTTCTGATGATGCTCATAACCGTTTTCCCCCTCCATCACGGACCGCCCGACGCGCCTGTGGGCGGCCTGATGATTTTGGAGCACCGGTGACGCCCGGTACACCAGGCCATCGCTGTTGGTTACGAGATCATGACAACAACTCGACCTCCGCCAGGCGTGCTTCGCTGTCGAGGACCAGTCGGTAGTGCCCGTACGTGCCCGGCCGGGCGATGGTGAAGACCCGTGTCTGCCGGTCCCACCGGAACATGTCACCGGAGCCCGACCCCGACCCGGAGCCCGACCCCGAGCGCCGGTCCAGATCGGTCCACGTCAGTCCGTCGGCGGAGCCCTGAAGGGTCCAACTTCCGGGAGCCTGCGTGTGATCGGCGGACGTAAGCGTGTACTGCAACGCCTTCGCGCCCGCGCCGACCGGCAGGTCGAGTGTCCCCGAAACCGTTTCCTGCGTCGCCGACGTGTCGTCGAACAGCGCGCCCGCGCCCCTGAGCACGTCCTCGCGTGGTGTCGGCGCCTTGTCGTCCTGGGTGATCGAGACCGGAGCAGCCGTCTTGCCGGTTCCCCAGGCCGACGGCCGTGGTCCCATGTCGAACTCCAGGACTCCGCCCTTCGCCAGGAGCGTGTGGGGGAGCGAAGTCGACGTCCAGGAACGGCCGTTGACCTTCAGTCCCTGCACATAGACGTTCTTCGCGCTGTTCTTCGGTGCCTTCACCACCAGATCCTTGCCGTTCTCCAGGTGCACGGTCGCCTTGGTGAACAGCGGTGAGCCGACGGCGTATTCGCCGCTGCCCATCACCAGCGGGTAGAAGCCGAGGGCGGAGAACAGGTACCAGGCCGACTGTTCGCCGTTGTCCTCGTCGCCGTGATAGCCCTGCCCGATCGCGCTGCCGGTGTAGAGCCGGGCGAGCACCTCGCGGGCCTTGGCCTGGGCCTTCCAGGGCTGTCCGGCGGCGTCGTACATGTAGATCGCGTGATGGGCGACCTGGTTGGAGTGCCCGTACATGCCCATCCGCACATCCCGTGCCTCCGTCATCTCATGGATGACCCCGTTGTACGAGCCCGCGAACTCGGGGGAAGCGGTTTCCAGGGTCGCGAAGTAGCTGTCGAGTTTCTTCGCCAGACCGGCGCGGCCGCCGTAGAGGTTGGCCAGACCCCGGCTGTCCTGCGGGGCGGTGAAGGCGTAGCCCCAGCCGTTGGTCTCGGTGTAGTCGTAGCCCCACACGCGCGGGTCGTAGTCCTCCGAGGTCACACGCCAGCCGCCCTTCTCGTCCTTCCCCTGGAAGAACCCGGCCTTCGCGTCGAAGAGGTGGACGTAGCCCTGCGCGCGGTTGATGAAGTAGTCGGCCTCCTCCTGGTAACGCTTCTCGCCGGTCTGCCGGTACAGGGCCTGGCCCATGCGGGCGATGCCGTAGTCGTTGAGGTAGCCCTCCAGCGCCCACGAGAGGCCCTCGTGCGTGGCCGTGCTCGTGTAGCCGAGGAAGGGCGAGGTGGCCATGCCCTTGCGGCCCAGCCCCGAGTCCGGGGGCACGACCGTCGCGTTCTTCAGAGCGGCCTCGTACGCCGCCTTCGCGTCGAAGCCGACGCCCTTGACGAACGCGTCCGCGAAGGCCACGTCCGACGACGTGCCGGTCATCAGGTCCGCGTAGCCGGGTGAGGACCAGCGCGAGGTCCAGCCGCCGTCCTTGTACTGCTGCACGAAGCCGTCGGTCAGCACACCTGCCTGAGTGGGTGTCAGCAGGGCATAGGCCGGCCAGGTCGTCCGGTAGGTGTCCCAGAAACCGTTGTTCACGTACACCTTGCCGTCGACGATCTTCGCGCCCGTGTGTGTCGGGGTGTCGGGTCCCTGCATCGGTGAGAAGGGGGACGCGTACTGGTGCTTCGAACCGACCTTCTCAAAACCGGAGTTGGGGTACAGATACAGCCGATAGAGGCTGGAGTACAGCGTGGTCAGCTGATCCTGGCTCGCACCCTCGACCTCCACCGTGCCCAGGAGCTTGTCCCACTGCTGCTGGGCACGAGAGCGGACCGTGTCGAAAGCGGTTCCCTCCGGGATTTCCTGACGGAGGTTGTCACGGGCCTGGTCGACGCTGATGAGCGAGGTCGCCAGGCGCAGAGTGACCGTGCGGTCGGCACCCGCGTCGAAACGCAGGTAACCCTTTACCCCACTCGACGCCCCGTCCGTCACCGGCGCGTCGAACTCGCCGTACACGAAGAGCCGGGTCGCTCCCGTCGACAGCCCCGACTTCACGTCCGAGTAACCGCTTACGACTCCGGCTTCCTCGTCGAGCGTCAGCCCCGCCTGATCGGTGACGTTGTCGAAGACGACGCTCGCGTCCGCGCCTGGGTAGGTGAAGCGCAGGGCGGCCGCGTGGTCGGTCGGCGCCATCTCCGCCGTGAGACCGTTTTCGAAACGTACTCCGTAGTAGTACGGGCGGGCGGTTTCGTTCGCGTGCCGGAACGGCAGCGCCCGGGCCGTCCGGCCGGTGTCAGGAACGCCGGCCGAGGCGGACGGCATCACCTGGAACGTCTGGCGGTCGCCCATCCACGGACTCGGCTCGTGACTTGCGCTGAACGCCTGGATCGTCGGCAGGTTGTCCGTGTTGTTGGCGCGGGCGTAGTCGTACAGCCAGCCCAGTGAGGACGCGTTCGTCACCGGGGTCCAGAAGTTGAAGCCGTGCGGCACGGCTGTCGCGGGAAACGTGTTTCCGCGCGAGAAACTCCCACTGGAGTTGGTGCCGCGCGTGGTCACCGCGTAGTCCGACAGATGCGCCTTCGCCACCTCCGGGGCGGCCGTGCGCAGCGCGATGTCGTCCACCCAGCCCCGGAACCGGGCCGGTCCGCCGGGGGAGTCGTAGGCCACGAGGATCCGGTCGACGGTCTTCCCGGCTGCCACCGCCCCGATTCCCGACACCACGTCGTTCCACTGGTTGACGTACAGCACCTTGGCGGCGCCCTGCCCGCGGGGCGACAACGGGAAGCCGTACTGATCGCTCGCCCCCAGGCCGCTCAGATACGTTCCGTCCGTGAAGGCCAGATCCACGGAAACGTTTGTGGCGGCGTAGTCCCGGTCGCCTTCCGCCATCGCGGGGAAGATCCGGTACGCCAGCTGCGTACGCGAGCCCACCCGGACGTTCACGTCGAAGACCTTGTTGTACGAGTACGCCCGGCCGGAAGCGGTGTGCCGGCCGGCATAGCGCAGCGCCCGCCGCCCGGTGAAACCCGCGCCTGCCTTCGCGGTCGGCGAGCCGCTGGGGCCGCGGTCGACGACGGTGAGCATGTCCGGCGGGACGGGCCCGTCGCTCCCGCCCGTGCCGAACCGCACGTCGGCGAGCTGCAGGATCCCGGCGCCGTGGTTCCGGGTGACCTCCAGCCGGTAGTGCCGGTACTCGGCCGGGGCCGCGACACTGTACGTGCGGGTCTGGAACCGTTCGGCGAAGGACTCCCCGGAGCGGGTGTCCAGGGGTGTCCAGGCGGTGCCGTCCGTCGAGCCCGAAAGCGTCCAGTCGGCCGGGTCGCGCTCGGCGAAGTCGTTGGCGGAGGTGAGCGCGTAAGCGCTTACGCGCACAGGTTCGTCGAGATCGAACTCCACCCACCCGGTGGCGGCGAACGTCAGCCACTTGGTGCTCGCCTCGCCGTCGACGAGGTTGTCCTTGACCTCGCCGCCGGCCGTGTTCTCCGCGCTCGCCCGGACGTCGGTGACCCGGTCGGTCACCTCGCCCGGGAGCCCGCCGCCGTAGCCGCCGTCGACCCCCGAGGCCCGCTTGCCGCCGCCGGGCGTGGTGTCGACCGCGCTCATCCAGTCGGGGGCTCGTTGACCGGCTTCGAAGGACGAGGCGAAGCCCCGGCCGGGGAGGGGGACCGGCGACGGCAGCGCCACCGCTGTTTCCGCTGTGCCGACCGTCATGATCAGAGCGGCCGTGACCACGACCGCCCGCAACCGTCCGAACCGCTGCATGCGTGAGCACCCTCCCCGCGCGCCGACAACGCCTCGGACAACGTTGTCCTCCTGGTTGCGCAGGAATCAGTAGGGAGCCAAGTGGACAGTGATGTCAAGGATGTTGATTGCGCCAGACGGGGCTCATGTCATGCAATTTTCCGGCAAGGTACCCACCGGTCCTTCATATTTCCAGGAGGTCTCAACTCGGAAAAGACCAACGGCCAACCTTGCATTCGATCTTGCTCCGTCGACCAGGAGTGGACTATACCTGTCGGCAATTCATCGTCGAAGCGTCGATACGTCCGTCCGTCGAGATCGTCGTAACCGTCGAACCACGTGATCCGCACGACCCTGCTTGACCTGACCGCGGTGCCGGGAAGGATCCGGTGCACCGCCTGAGTCCTGGAGAAGGCGAGGACTTGAGCATGGGATCCCACACCGAGAACAACGGCTCTGAGAACAACGGCTCCGCTGGTGTCGGCCGCAGAGACCTGATCAGGAGATCGGCGGCACTGGGCCTGATCTCCGTCCCCACGATGAGCTTTCTGTCCGCCTGCGCCAGCAGCGGCGGGGGCGACGAGGACAAGGCCGCGGCCGGGAAGAAGACCGCGAAGAACCCCCTCGCGGTCAACGAGACCGCCCAGCTGGAATTCGTCCTGTTCGACGGCGGTTTCGGCAAGGAGTACGCCGAGGACGCCGTGAAGATCTACGAGAAGAGCTTCCCGAAGGCGAAGGTCAAGTTTTCGGCCACCCAGAAGATCCAGTCGACGCTGCAGCCCCGTTTCAACCAGGGCACCCCGCCGGACCTGATCGACAACTCCGGTGCCGAGCAGATGGACATGGGCGTCCTGGTCGGCAAGAGTCAGCTGGCCGACCTCACCCCGCTCCTCGACGCCGCCTCCTACGACGACCCGAACAAGAAGGTCCGCGACACGCTGCGCCCCGGCATCGTCGAGATGGGCCAGTTCGACGGCGACCCGGTCTGGATCATGTACTACGCCTATACCGTCTACGGCGTCTGGTACTCGCAGAAGGCCCTGGACTCGCTCGACGCCACGTACCCGGAGACCTGGGACGAGATGCTCGCGGTCTGCGAGAAGGCCAAGAAGAAGGGCATCGCAGGCTGGACCTATGCGGGCAAATACCCGTACTACATCCCCTTCTCGCTGTACCCGATGATCGGCAAGGTGGGCGGCCGTGAGGTCCTCGACGCCATCGACAACCTGGAGCCGAACGCCTGGAAACACCCCGCGGTGAAGGCGTGTTTCGACGCGTACTACGAGCTTCACAAGAAGGGTTACATCCTTCAGGGCACCCCGGGCCTGGACCACATCCAGTCGCAGACCGCGTGGGCCAAGGGCAAGGCCCTGTTCATCCCCAACGGCTCGTGGGTGGAGAACGAGTCGGCGAACGTCATCCCGAAGGACTTCGATCTGGCCGTCTCCGCGCCCACCGGCATCGACTCCTCCGACAAGATGCCCTTCGGCACCATCTGGGCCTCCGGCGGCGAGCCGTTCGTCATCCCGGCCGAGGCGAAGAACGCGCCGGGCGGCATGGAACAACTGCGCATCATGCTCAGCGAGGCGTCCTCGAGGAACTTCACCTCCAAGGTCAAGTCACTGACCGCGTACAACGGCGGCACCGACGGCATCACGCTCACCCCGGGCCTGAAGTCGGGCGTCGCCGCGCTGGACAAGGCGGGCGACAACGTGGTGAATCCGCGTATGCAGGACTGGTACGTCCAGCTGCAGAAAGAGAAGATCGGTGTTTCCGGTCTCGGCGAGATGATGGCGGGCCGGCTCACCCCGGCCGAGGCGATCAAGAAGATCCAGGGATACGCCGACGAGGCGGCCAAGGATTCGACGATCAAGCATTACAAGCACCAGTGACGGCAAGAATCACGGCGAAGCGGCCATAAGCAGGCGAAGCAGCGACATAAGCACCGGAGTGGTGATGCAGCACGGCAAGTACCGGTTCATCGTGGGGTTCCTGGCGCTGCCCCTGGGACTGTACGCGCTCTTCGTGGTGTGGCCGTTCATCCAGTCCATCTACTACTCGTTCACGGACTGGACCGGCCTCAGCCCCGAATTCAAGATGGTCGGCCTGGACAATTACCGGAGGATGCTGGACGACGAAATCTTCTGGAAGTCCTTGCAGCACAGCTTGATGTTCGCGATCGTGCTGCCGCTGGTGACGATCAGTCTGGCGCTGTTCTTCGCCTTCATGATCAATGTCGGTGGACGGAGAAGGAAGGGCGGCCCGGCGATCTCCGGCGTCCGGGGCTCTTCCTTCTACAAGATCGTCTACTTCTTTCCACAAGTGCTCTCGATCGCCATCGTCGCGCTGTTGTTCGCCTTCGCGTACAACCCGGACAGCGGTGCGATCAACTCGTTTCTGCGGGGGATCGGGCTGGACGGCATCCAGCCCCTCTGGCTCGGCGACCCGGACCTCGCGCTGTGGTGCGTGATGGCGGTGCTCGTCTGGTCGACGGTCGGTTTCTTCGTCGTCCTGTTCTCGGCGGGCATGGCCTCCATCCCGGCCGACCTGTACGAGGCCGCGCTGCTGGACGGCGCGAGCCGGGCCGCGACGTTCTTCCGCATCACCCTGCCCCTGCTCTGGGACACCGTGCAGTCGGGCTGGGTCTACATGGGCATTCTCGCGCTCGGCGCAGAGTCGTTCGCGGTCGTGCAGATCATGACGACCGGGCCGGGCGGCCCCGACTACTCGACCACCGTCATGGTCCTGTACGTGTACCAGAAGGCGTTCCGTGACGGGCAGGCCGCCTACGCCACCACCATCGGCGTCGCCCTGCTCATCGTGACGCTGGCCTTCGCCGCGGTCGTGCTGCGACTGGGACGGCGCGAGCGGCTGGAGTACTGACGATGAAGACGACCGAAACCCCCGCGCCCCTGCCGGCCGAGTCAGGCTCCGGCGTCCGCATCACGAAGGTCGACCCGTCCTCGGGAAAGCCGCAGCCGGAGAAGAAAACGGAAGGAAAAGCCCTCAACGTCTTTTCCCACGGCATCCTGATCGTCTGGGCGATCATGGTCGTGCTGCCGTTGCTCTGGGCGGTGATGACCTCTTTCAAGGACGACGGTTCCATCTTCGGCTCGCCCTGGTCGCTGCCGGACAAGCTGCACTTCGACAACTGGTCGCGGGCCTGGACCGAGGCCAACATGAGCGACTACTTCCTCAACACCGTTCTGGTGGTGGGCGGTTCACTCATCGGCACGCTGGCCCTGGGCTCCATGGCGGCCTATGTCCTGGCCCGCTTCGACTTCCCCGGTAACCGGTTCATCTACTTCCTCTTCATCGGCGGCATGAGCTTTCCGATCATGTTGGCGCTGGTCCCGCTGTTCTACGTCGTGAACAACATGGGGCTGCTGAACACCATCCACGGCCTGATCCTCGTCTACATCGCCTACTCGCTGCCGTTCACGGTGTTCTTCCTGACGGCCTTCTTCCGCACGCTGCCCACCTCGGTGGCGGAGGCGGCCTTCGTGGACGGCGCCTCGCACAGCCGTACGTTCTTCCAGATCATGCTGCCGATGGCCAAGCCCGGCCTGATCAGCGTCGGCATCTTCAACTTCCTGGGCCAGTGGAACCAGTACATGCTCCCCACGGTCCTCAACACCGATCCCGACAAGCGCGTCCTCACCCAGGGCCTGGTCCAACTGGCGGTCAGCCAGGGCTACAAGGGCGACTGGTCGGGCCTGTTCGCGGGCCTGGTGATGGCGATGCTGCCGGTGCTGGCCGCGTACATCGTCTTCCAGCGACAGGTCGTGCAGGGCTTGACCGCGGGGGCGATGAAGTAGCGACGCGTTCGGGGGAGGGCGGCACACGTCGAGTGTGCCGCCGAGGCGCGGCGGGCGAGGGCCGGGCCCCGGCCCGACGGGCGTGGGGCGAGAGGTGTTGGGCGACTCGGAGGTGCGCGACCCGGCCGAAGTCCGCGTGGACCTCGGCCGGGTCTTCGCCCCCTCCGGGGCGCATGCGCCCCGCGAGGCCCGTGCGCTCCCGCGGCCCAAGTGGCGGCCCGGCCGCCCCCGGTGCCGGGCCGCCGAACAGCACGGCATGCCTTTCGCGCTCTCGAGATCCTCAATCCTTCTCCGCGCCCCTTCGCCCACCCGCCTCGCCCACCCGCCTCGCCCACCCGCCTCGCCCACCCGCCTCGCCCACCCGCCTCGCCCACCCGCCTCGCCCACCCGCCTCGCCCACCCGGCTCTCCCACCCGCCTCGCTCACCCGCACGCCCTCCGCACGGCACCGACGCAAGACCACGCGGCCGACGCCCTCGCCGCCCTGTCCGGACCACGCGGCCCGCACCCTCGCCGCACGGCCGCACCCTCGCCGCCCCGCCCGGACCGTGCCGCCCGCACCCTCGCCCGCCCCATCCGGACCAAGTCGGCCGACGCCCTCGCCGCCCCCTCCGGACCACCGCGGCCTTCACCTTCTGTGCGCTGTCTGGAGCACGCCGGCGTCATCTTCCGGGTGCAGTCTGGCGCGCGCCGCCCGCCGCGCAGTGTGGCTTGCGTCCCCTTCGTCCACTTCGTGCCCCCTTTTCGCCCGTCTCCGGCCCTCTCGCACCCCTCCCCACCCCCCTCCGCTCGCTCCACCGCACCCGCCAAATGCCCCCATTCCCGCACCCGTTCAGCCGCTCTCGCAGCCCCGCCCGCTTCGCCCCCGGCCCCGATCGAGCCCACCGCTCCCAGAGCCTGTCCGACGGATCGCGCCGGAGACGCGGGTGCCTGCGCGCCCTCCCCCAGCGGCGTTGCCGTCGGTTGCCGTTGCTTTCCCCGACTCGATCCGCCGGACAGGCCCTTGCCCGCGCTCCGTCCGCACCGCTGCGATCACGTCCCTTCGCAGCTCCGTCGCACCCCGTTCGCACCCCGTCCGGACCCCGGCCCCACCCCGTCCGCAACGCGCCGCACTCGGTCCCATACGCCCCGCAACCGTCGATTCGGCCACCCTCCGTGTCGCTGCGCAAGCGTGCGGATACTGTTCAACCTCTTGACGGGAGGCAACCCGAACAGCTCAGCTTAGAGTTCACTAGTTGGACATAGACGGGGCCTCATCGAAGCGGTCCCGCGCGCGGGAGGTCGTCGTGGAGACTCCGGGGTCGCAGTCGTCACTGCACCGAGCCAACCTGGAGCGAGTCGTACGCGCCGTGCGTCTGGCCGGGTCCCTCACGCAGGCGGAGATCGCCCGGACGACGGGGCTGTCCGCCGCGACCGTCTCCAACATCGTGCGCGAGCTCAAGGACGGCGGCACCGTCGAGGTGACGCCCACCTCGGCCGGTGGACGAAGGGCCCGCAGCGTCAGTCTGAGCGGCGACGCCGGCATCGTCATCGGAGTCGATTTCGGCCATACGCACCTCCGCGTCGCCGTGGGCAACCTGGCCCACCAGGTCCTTGCCGAGGAGGCCGAGCCGCTCGATGTGGACGCCTCCTCGACGCAGGGGTTCGATCGGGCGGAACAGCTGGTCAACCGGCTGATCGAGGCCACCGGGGTGGACCCTGCGAAGGTCGCCGGAGTGGGTCTGGGCGTGCCCGGACCGATCGAACTGGAGTCCGGCACGCTCGGTTCCTCCGCCATCCTGCCCGGCTGGATCGGCACCAGACCCGCCGAGGAGATGAGAGGCCGGCTCGGCGTGCCCGTGCACGTGGACAACGACGCCAACCTCGGAGCCCTCGGCGAGATGGTCTGGGGCAGCGGAAAAGGCGTTCGTGATCTTGCTTACATCAAGGTCGCCAGCGGTGTCGGCGCCGGTCTGGTGATCGACGGGAAGATCTACCGAGGGCCCGGCGGGACCGCAGGGGAAATCGGACATATTACACTCGACGAATCCGGCCCGGTCTGCCGCTGCGGAAACCGGGGCTGCCTGGAGACCTTCGCGGCCGCGCGGTACGTGCTCCCGCTCCTCCAGTCCAGCCACGGCACGGACCTGACGATGGAAGGCGTAGTGCGGCTGGCCAGGGACGGAGACCCGGGCTGCCGTCGGGTGATCGCCGACGTCGGCCGACACGTCGGCAGTGGAGTCGCCAATCTCTGCAACCTGCTGAACCCGAGCCGGGTGGTGCTCGGCGGTGATCTCGCCGAGGCCGGTGAGCTGGTGCTCGGTCCGATAAGGGAGTCCGTCGGCCGCTATGCGATCCCAAGTGCGGCGCGTCAACTCTCCGTTCTCCCAGGGGCACTTGGCGGCCGTGCCGAGGTGCTCGGAGCGCTCGCCCTCGCACTCGGCGAGATGGGCGATTCGACCCTTTTGGACGGCACGCTGACCGCAGCGACACCTGCCTTCACTTAGAGAACGAATGAAGCCGTTGCCATCTCGTTAAGTATTTACTTCTTGACGTCGCACGTGTGGCCGAGTTGACTTCCAGCCACCTCGGCCGCAGCGCTGCGGCCCTGTCAGGGAGGCACACCCCAAATGAACGCAACGATGCGTAGAGTCGTGATCGGCGCCACCGCCGTCTCCATGGCGCTGTCGATTGCCGCGTGCGGCAAGGCAGGCGACGACAAGGACAGCGACTCCGGCAGCAGCAGCTCGGGCGACAAGTCCATCGGCCTGCTGCTCCCCGACAGCGTCACGGCGCGGTACGAGAAGTTCGACAAGCCGTACTTCGACGCCAAGGTCAAGGCGCTGTGTGCGGACTGCAAGCTCGAGTACGCGAACGCCGCTGCCGACCCGGCCAAGCAGGCCCAGCAGGTCAGCAACATGGTCACCAAGGGCGTCAAGGTCATCGTGATCTCCGCCCAGGACTCCGCCGCGATCAAGTCCTCGATCCAGTCCGCGGTGGACAAGGGCGTCAAGGTCGTCGCGTACGACCGTCTCGCCCAGGGCCCGGTCAGCGCCTACGTCTCCTTCGACAACGAGAAGGTCGGAGAGCTCCAGGGCCAGGCCCTGCTCGACGCCCTCGGCGCCAAGGCGACCACCGCGTCGAAGGTCGTCATGATCAACGGTGACGACGCCGACCCGAACGCCGCGCAGTTCAAGGCGGGCGCGCACAAGATCCTCGACGGCAAGGTCACCATTGCCTACGAGCAGTCCGGCCTGTGGAAGGACACCGTCGCCGCCCAGAAGATGTCCGCGGCGATCACCCAGCTGGGCGCCAAGAACATCGCGGGCGTCTACGCCGCCAACGACGGCATGGCCGGTGGCATCGCCAACACCCTCAAGGGTGCGAAGATCAGCAGCATCCCGCTGACCGGTCAGGACGCCGAGCTCGCCGCCATCCAGCGGATCGTCGCCGGCACCCAGTCCGCCACGGTCTACAAGGCCTACAAGCCCGAGGCCGAGACGGCCGCCGAGCTCGCCGTCAACCTGCTGGAGGGCAAGGACATCAAGTCCCTGTCCACCACCACGCTGACCAGCGGCTCCGGCGACAAGGTGCCCTCGACGCTGCTGACCCCGGTGTCGGTCACCAAGGCCAACATCAAGGACACGGTCATCAAGGACGGCCTGTACACGGTCGCGGACATCTGCACCGCCGAGTACGCCGCCGCCTGCAAGGCCGCCGGCATCCAGTAGGCACCCGGCCCCGAGGGCCGGCCCGCTCGAGCCGAGACTCGAGCCGGCCCTCGGGTCCACCGACCGCCCCGCGGTCGCGTGAGACCTGTCCGACGCCCGCCCCACCTCACACCCCGCTGCCGGGGCGGGCGTCGGACGGAACCGTTGCCGAGCGCAGCGGATTCACGCATGTTCATCCTGTAAACCTCGTGCGTCGACGTCGCGTACCCCGTGACTCGCGCACATCCCTCCGCGCCTGTCTTTGCGCGCGGCGGCATCCCCGCCGGTCAGGCGGCGAAGGAGATGGTTCACGTGTCCGCTACGCCCGTGCTGGCGTTGCGCGGAGTCTCCAAGCGATTCGGTGCGGTGCAAGCACTCACCGACGTCGAGCTGGAGGTTCACGCCGGAGAAGTGGTCGCCCTGGTGGGCGACAACGGCGCAGGAAAGTCCACTCTGGTCAAGACGATCGCCGGAGTGCACCCCATCGATGAGGGAGTCATCGAGTGGGAGGGCAAGCCGGTCAGCATCAACAGGCCCCACGACGCCCAGGGACTCGGCGTCGCGACCGTCTACCAGGACCTCGCCCTGTGCGACAACCTCGACGTCGTCGGCAACCTCTACCTCGGGCGTGAGCTGCTGCGCCGCGGCGTGATCGACGAGGTCACGATGGAGAAGAACTCCCGCGAACTGCTGTCCACGCTCTCCATCCGCATCCCGAGCGTGCGCATCCCGATCGCCAGCCTCTCCGGTGGCCAGCGGCAGGTCGTCGCCATCGCCCGTGCGCTGATCGGCGACCCGAAGGTCGTCATCCTCGACGAGCCCACGGCCGCCCTCGGCGTCGAGCAGACCGCGCAGGTCCTCGACCTGGTCGAGCGGCTGCGCGAGCGCAACCTCGGTGTCATCCTCATCAGCCACAACATGGCCGACGTCAAGGCGGTCGCGGACACCGTCGCCGTCCTGCGCCTGGGCAAGAACAACGGCTCCTTCCCCGTGAAGGACACCAGCCACGAAGAGATCATCGCCGCGATCACGGGTGCCACGGACAACGCCGTGACCCGTCGTGCGGGGCGCACCGCGGAGGCGGCAAAGTGAGCGACACGTCGAAGACCGTGAAGAGTGACTCCTCGAAGCCCGAGGGCGTCGTCGAGGGCCAGGAGACCGTCGCGCCCGCGGATGACCCCACGGGCGCCGCGGTGTCCGTCGTCGACCCGCGTCTGCTGGTCCGCGAAGAGGGCCTCAAGGGCTATGTCACCGAGTTCAAGCGCAAGGTCAAGGGCGGCGAGCTCGGCCAGATCCCGGTCGTCCTCGGCCTGATCGTCATCTGGACGATCTTCCAGCTGAAGAACGACCGCTTCCTGAGCGCCGACAACCTCTCCAACATCAGCTACTTCCTCTCGGCCACCGGCATGCTCGCCATCGGCCTGGTGTTCGTGCTGCTGCTCGGCGAGATCGACCTGTCGGTCGGTTCCGTCAGCGGTCTGGCGTCCGCGCTGTTCGCCGTGTTCGTGGTGGACCACGGCGTGGGCCCATGGCTCGCGCTGGTCCTGGCGGTCGTCGTCGGCATCGGGGTCGGCGCCCTGCAAGGCTGGTTCTTCGCGAAGATCGGAGTACCGGCCTTCGTGGTGACGCTGGCCGGCTTCCTGGGCTGGAACGGTCTGATGCTCTGGCTGCTGGGCTCCAGCGGCACGATCAACCTTCCGTCGGACTCCGGCCCGATCCACCTGCTCGGCCAGAACTCCTTCTTCATGGACCAGGCGATCATCGGCGCCTACGTCCTGGCCGGTCTCGCCGTGGTGCTGTCGCTGGTCGGCAACCTCGGTGAGCAGCGCCGTCGCAAGGCCGCGGGCGTGCCGTTCCGTGCGACGAGCGAGATCCTGCTGCGCGTGGGCCTGCTCGCGGTCGCGGCGTTCGTGTCCGCCGCCGTGCTGAACAACGCGTCCGGCGTCTCCAACGCGCTGGTGATCTTCCTGGCCGCGCTGGTGGTCGTGGACTTCGTGCTGCGTCGTACGACGTACGGCCGCAAGGTGTTCGCGGTCGGCGGCGGCATCGAGGCCGCCCGTCGCGCGGGCATCAACGTTCCGATGGTCCGGATCACCGTGTTCGCCATCTCCGGCGGCTTCGCGGCGGTCGGCGGCATGTTCTTCGCGGGCCAGACCGCGGGCGCGTCGCTGAGCGCCGGTGGCGGCAACACCCTGATGCTCGCCATCGCGGCGGCCGTCATCGGTGGCACCAGCCTCTTCGGCGGTCGCGGCACCGTCTGGTCGGCCCTGCTGGGCATGCTGGTCATCCAGTCCATCCAGACCGGTCTCGACCTGCTGAACATGAACACCTCGATCCAGTACATGATCACCGGTGGTGTTCTGCTCGGCGCGGTCGTCATCGACTCCGTCTCCCGCAAGAGCCAGAAGGCCGCCGGTCGCGGCTGATGTCCCACGTGGCGTGACGTGCCCGGCATCTGTTCAGATGCCGGGCACAGTCATGTCATGGGAAGGCCTCATTCTGGGTACGGCCGTTCGGGTGACCTATGACGCATGGGCCGGACGCCGTCCGCCCGAGCGGAACATTAGACTCGACAAGCCCGGCAACAGCTCGATCAGCTTTTACTGCAAGGAGGCACGGGTGCCGCTGCTGACCCGCATCAGGGGACCGCGTGATCTGGACCGGCTCAGCCCGGAGGAGCTGGACCAGCTGGCGGAGGAGATCCGGACCTTCCTGGTCGAAGCCGTCTCCAAGACCGGCGGCCACCTCGGCCCCAACCTCGGCGTGGTCGAGCTCACCATCGCCCTGCACCGGGTCTTCGAGTCCCCGAAGGACAAGGTGCTGTGGGACACGGGCCACCAGTCCTATGTCCACAAGCTGCTCACGGGCCGACAGGACTTCTCCCGGCTGAAGATGAAGGGCGGCCTCTCCGGCTACCCCTCGCAAGGAGAGTCCGAGCACGACGTCATCGAGAACAGCCACGCCTCCACGGTCCTCGGCTGGGCCGACGGCCTCGCGAAGGCCAACCAGATCCTCGACCGCGACGACCACGTCGTCGCCGTCATCGGCGACGGGGCGCTCACCGGCGGCATGGCCTGGGAGGCGCTGAACAACATCGCCGACGGCGACCGCCCGCTGGTCATCGTCGTCAACGACAACGAGCGCTCCTACGCGCCGACCATCGGCGGCCTCGCCAACCACCTCGCCACCCTGCGCACGACGGACGGCTACGAGCGGTTCCTGGCCCGCGGGAAGGACATCCTGGAGCGCACGCCCGTCGTCGGCAAGCCGCTCTACGAGACCCTGCACGGCGCCAAGAAGGGCCTCAAGGACTTCATCGCCCCGCAGGGCATGTTCGAGGACCTCGGCCTGAAGTACGTCGGCCCGATCGACGGCCACGACATCGAGGCGCTGGAGTCGGCGCTGGCCCGCGCCAAGCGGTTCGGCGGCCCGGTGATCGTGCACTGCCTCACCGAGAAGGGCCGCGGCTACCAGCCCGCCCTGCAGGACGAGGCCGACCGCTTCCACGCCGTCGGCAAGATCCACCCCGACACCGGACTGCCGATCGCCACCTCCGGCGCCGACTGGACCAGCGTCTTCGGCGAGGAGATGGTCGAGCTCGGCAAGGAGCGCGAGGACATCGTCGCCATCACGGCGGCCATGCTCCAGCCGGTCGGCCTCGACAAGTTCGCCAAGGCCTTCCCGGACCGGGTCTACGACGTCGGCATCGCGGAGCAGCACGCCGCCGTCTCCGCCGCGGGCCTGGCCACGGGCGGAGTGCATCCGGTGTTCGCGGTGTACGCCACATTCCTCAATCGTGCCTTCGACCAGGTCCTGATGGACGTCGCCCTCCACAAGTGCGGTGTGACTTTCGTACTGGATCGGGCCGGGGTCACCGGCACCGACGGCGCCTCCCACAACGGCATGTGGGACATGTCGATCCTTCAGGTCGTCCCCGGCCTCAGGCTCGCCGCCCCGCGCGACGCCGACCAGGTCCGCGCCCAGCTGCGCGAGGCCGTCGAGGTCGACGACGCGCCGACCGTCGTCCGCTTCTCCAAGGGCGCCGTCGGCCCCGCCGTACCGGCCGTCGGCCGCGTCGGCGGCATGGACGTGCTGCGCGAGAGCGGCACCGACACCCCCGACGTGCTCCTGGTCTCCGTGGGCGCCCTCGCCCCGATGTGCCTGGAGATCGCGACCCTCCTAGACCGGCAGGGCATCACCACCACCGTCGTCGACCCGCGCTGGGTCAAACCCGTCGACGAGGCCATGGCCCCCCTCGCGGAGCGCCACCGCGTCGTCGTCACCGTCGAGGACAACTCCCGCGTAGGAGGCGTCGGCTCGGCGGTCGCCCAGGCCCTGCGCGACGCGGGCGTCGACGTCCCGCTGCGCGACTTCGGCATCCCGCCCCGCTTCCTCGACCACGCCTCCCGCGCGGAGGTCATGGCGGAGATCGGCCTGACCGCCCCGGACATCGCCCGTCAGGTCACCGGCCTGGTCTCGAAGCTGGACGGCAAGTACGGCAGCGAGGCGGCCGAGGCCCCCTCCGTGGAGCCCGCCCGCGACTGACCCCGCCCGCGGCCCGTTCGCGTCCCGCGCGCGGGACCGCTGCCACGGTCAACCCGACACGCCCGGATGGGCCGGTTCCACCACTGCGAAGGGTGGTGGAACCGGCCCATTCGCGTTAATCCGCCCGCGCCGGGGCATACGCAATACGCCCCCTCTCGATCATGTCGAGGACGACACAGTGTGGGAGGTACGACCGTGAGCAGCACCCTCTTCCGGACGAAGAAGGTCGAGCAGTCCATCCTCGATACGGAGGAGCCAGAGCACGCGCTCAAGAAATCCCTGTCCGCACTCGATCTGACCGTCTTCGGCGTCGGCGTCATCATCGGCACCGGCATCTTCGTGCTCACGGGCACGGTCGCCAAGAACAACGCCGGTCCCGCCGTCGCCCTGGCCTTCGTGGTGGCCGGGGTCGTCTGTGCGCTGGCCGCGCTCTGCTACGCCGAGTTCGCCTCCACGGTCCCGGTGGCCGGCTCCGCGTACACCTTCGCGTACGCCTCCCTGGGGGAACTGCCCGCCTGGATCATCGGCTGGGACCTGGTCCTGGAGTTCGCGCTCGGCACGGCGGTGGTCGCCGTCGGCTGGTCCGGGTACATCGCCTCGCTGTTGGACAACGCCGGCTGGCACCTGCCGGAGGCGCTCGGCGTGCGGGACGGGGCCGAAGGCTTCGGCTTCGACATCCTCGCCGCCGCGCTGGTCCTGGTGCTCACCGGCATCCTGGTGCTCGGCACCAAGCTCTCCGCGCGCGTCACCACGATCGTCGTCGCCGTCAAGGTGACGGTCGTACTGACCGTGATCATCGCGGGCGCGTTCTTCATCAAGGGCGACAACTACGACCCGTTCATCCCCGAGGCGCAGACCGTGCCGGCGGGCGACAGCCTCCAGTCGCCGCTCATCCAGCTGATGTTCGGCTGGGCGCCCTCCAACTTCGGTGTCATGGGCATCTTCACCGCGGCCTCCGTCGTCTTCTTCGCCTTCATCGGCTTCGACGTCGTCGCCACGGCCGCCGAGGAGACCAAGAACCCGCAGCGCGACATGCCCCGCGGCATCATCGGCTCCCTGATCATCTGCACCACGCTCTACGTCCTGGTGTCCATCGTGGTGACCGGCATGCAGCACTACACCGAGCTGTCCGTCACCGCCCCGCTCGCCGACGCCTTCAAGGCCACCGGGCACCCCTGGTTCGCGGGCTTCATCAGCTTCGGCGCCGCGGTCGGCCTGACGACGGTCTGCATGATCCTGCTCCTCGGCCAGACCCGCGTCTTCTTCGCGATGAGCCGCGACGGACTGCTGCCCCGCTTCTTCTCCCACGTCCACCCGCGGTTCAGGACCCCGCACCGGCCGACCATCCTGCTCGGCGTGATCATCGCGATCGTCGCCGGCTTCACGCCGCTGAGCGAACTCGCCGAGCTGGTGAACATCGGCACGCTGTTCGCCTTCGTGGTCGTCGCGATCGGCGTGGTCATCCTGCGCCGGTCCCGCCCCGACCTGCACCGGGCCTTCCGCACGCCGTGGGTGCCGTTCATCCCGATCCTGTCGGTGTGCGCCTCGCTCTGGCTGATGCTCAACCTGCCCACCGAGACCTGGCTGCGGTTCGCCGGCTGGATGGTCGTCGGGTTCGTGGTGTACCTCCTCTACGGCCGCTCCCACAGCCGTCTCGAACGCCACGAGGAGAGCACCGCCGGCGAGGCCCTCAAGCCCGGCGACGACACCGCGTGACGGGCACCGGCGTCGCTCGGGACAGGCTTCAGCCGCGTACCGAGCGCGGGCCCGTCACGTCCGCGCCGTGTTCGGTCACCCGGCGGCGCAGCTCTCGGTCGGCCGTGACGACCAGACAGGGGCGGCCGACGGCCCCGGCGACCAGCTCCACGATGCGGTCGTCCCCGCTGCCGGACGCCGCCTCCACCCGCACGCCGGGCACCGGCTCCACCCCGCGGGCCGCGCCCTCGACGACGAGGACGATCTCCTCGGGCCCGGGGTGCCCCGGCAGCCCGTCCGCGGCCAGCCGGTCGCGCAGCCGCTCCGCGGCCCCCCGCCGGTCCCGCCACCACCCGTCGGGCACCGATCCGACGACGTTCGCGGCATCGACGATCACGAGCAGCGCGATGTTGTCATCCATGCGGGCCAGCGTCGCACGGAGGGCCGCACGAGCGTGACCCGCGCGCGGGCCGCGCGGAGCCTGCGACATACAGTGATCGGGTGAACGGCGACTGGCTCATACGCGGCCGCGACGGGCGGCTGAGCGTCTATCTGATGTCGGACTCGGGCGACGCCGTCCTGTGCAGGGCGGAGCGCGTCCCGGGTGGGGCCTGGGAGGCCCCGCGCAGGGTCGGCGGCGACCAGAAGGTGCATCAGGACTTCGCGGTCGGCCATGGCCCCGACGGCTACGCCCACCTGGCCTCCTGGCGGTCCACCGTGAAGGGGGAGGCGGGCCTGGTGCACTCCACCCACTACCGGCCGCTGCTCGCCGCGCTGGACTGGACGCCCATCGGCCACCCCGACAAGAAGGGCGCCCGCACCGGCCCGCCCGCCGTCGCCGTGGACGCCCAGGGACGCGCACACGTCTTCGCCCGCGGCATCGGCACGGGACTGTGCATGGTCGCCCAGAAGGAGAAGGGCGGCTGGGAACCGTGGCGCGACCTGAAGGGACAGGGCGTCGAGGGGCCGCCCGTCGCGGTGACGGGGGAGTCCGGGTGCGTCGAGGCGTACGCGGCCGTCTCCGACGGGATCCTGCACTGGCGGCAGCAGACGGCGGGCGCCCAGCCGGTGCTGCAGGAGCCCCTCAAGACGCCGGTCCGCTCCGGAACCCTGAGAGCCCTGGCCACCTCCCCGGAGCACAGCACCCTCTTCTACACGGACGAGTCCGGCGACGTGTGCGCCTGGCGCCCCGGCGCCGAACCGGTCCCCGTGCTCGCCGCCGCCGGACCCGGACCGGTCGCCGCGATCCGCACCGAACTCGACGGTCACGACTGCACGTTGCTCGCCCAGCGCTCCGCGAGCGGCCGTGTCGCCTTCGCCGCGTATCCGACCGAAGAGGAGTCGGCGGGCGCCTGCTGGGCCGAGTCCGGGCCCCAACTGCCCGCCGACGCCGTGGTGGCGCTCGCGAAGGACCACCAGGACCGGGTGGTCGCGGCGGCCCTGTCCCGCTCCGCCGGCCTACTGCAGCTCACCCGCCGCAAGGACGAGCCGGGCCTGGCCCTGACGGCCTGGCAGACGGTCTGAGGGGGAGCCGGGTGCGGGGGAGGGGGAAGGGGAAGGGGAAGCTGTTCTGGAAGGTTCGCCCGGCACGGTCAGGCAGCTCGCCCCGGCGACAGAGGACGCATGACAGAGGACGCATGACAGTGGGCGCATGACAGTGGGCCTCCGCCGCTCGGCGGAGGCCCTCTGCACGTCCCTACCCGGCGGTTACGCCGGAACCGACGCCAGGCCCGGCGCCAGGAACTTCTTGCCGTTCACGCGCTCGGAGACGCCCTCGCGGTCCAGGTACGGCGTGATGCCGCCCAGGTGGAAGGGCCAGCCGGCGCCCGTGATCAGGCAGAGGTCGATGTCCTGCGCCTCGGCGACGACACCCTCGTCGAGCATGAGCCCGATCTCCTGCGCCACCGCGTCCAGGACGCGCGCCCGCACCTGCTCCTCGGTCAGGACCGAGTCGCCCTGCTCCAGAAGCGCGGAGACCTCGGGGTCGAGCTCGGGCTTCCCGCTGTCGTAGACGTAGAAGCCGCGCTTGCCCGCCTTGACGACGGCCGCGAGGTTCGGGGAGACCGTGAAACGGTCCGGGAACGCCCGGTTGAGGGTTTCCGAGACATGCAGACCGATCGCGGGGCCGACCAGCTCGAGGAGCACCAGCGGGGACATCGGCAGGCCGAGCGGTTCCACCGCCTTTTCCGCCACCTCGACCGGGGTGCCCTCGTCGATGACGTTCTGCACCTCGCCCATGAAACGCGTCAGAATACGGTTCACGACGAACGCCGGGGCGTCCTTGACCAGAACCGCGGTCTTCTTCAGCTTCTTGGCGACGGCGAAGGCCGTGGCCAGCGAGGCGTCGTCGGTCTGCTCGCCGCGCACGATCTCGAGGAGCGGCAGGATCGCGACCGGGTTGAAGAAGTGGAAGCCCACGACCCGCTCGGGGTTCTTCAGCTTCGACGCCATCTCGGAGACCGACAGCGAGGAGGTGTTCGTCGCGAGGATCGCGTGCGCCGGGGCGACCGCCTCGACCTCCGCGAACACCTGCTGCTTGACGCCGATCTCCTCGAACACGGCCTCGATGATGAAGTCCGCGTCGGCGAAGCCCTCGGCCTTGTCCAGGACACCGCTCACCAGGGCCTTGAGGCGGTTGGCCTTGTCCTGGTTGATACGGCCCTTGCCGAGCAGCTTCTCGATCTCGGCGTGGACGTAGCCGACACCCTTGTCGACGCGCTCCTGGTCGATGTCGGTCAGCACGACCGGCACCTCGAGGCGGCGCAGGAACAGCAGGGCGAGCTGCGAGGCCATCAGGCCCGCGCCCACGACGCCGACCTTGGTGACCGGACGGGCCAGGCTCTTGTCCGGGGCGCCGGCCGGGCGCTTGCCGCGCTTCTGCACCAGGTTGAACGCGTAGATGCCGGCGCGCAGTTCGCCACCCATGATCAGGTCGGCGAGCGCGACGTCCTCGGCGTCGTAGCCCTGCTGCAGGTCGCCGTTCTTCGCGGCGGCGATGATGTCCAGCGCGCGGTAAGCGGCCGGGGCCGCCCCGTGCACCTTGCTGTCGGCGACGAACCGGCCGCGGGCGACGGCCTGGTCCCAGGCCTCACCGCGGTCGATCACCGGACGCTCGACCACGATCTCGCCCTTGAGGACGTTCGCGGTCCAGATCAGCGACTGCTCCAGGAAGTCCGCGCCCTCGAAGAGCGCATCGGCGATCCCGAGATCGAAGACCTGCTGCCCCTTCAGCTGCTTGTTCTGGTTCAGACTGTTCTCGATGATCACCGAGACGGCCTTGTCGGCGCCGATCAGGTTCGGCAGGATCGTGCAGCCGCCCCAGCCGGGGACCAGGCCGAGGAAGACCTCGGGGAGGGAGAACGCGGGAAGCGCCTTCGAGACGGTGCGGTACGCGCAGTGCAGACCGACCTCGACGCCGCCGCCCATCGCGGCGCCGTTGTAGTACGCGAAGGTCGGGACCGCGAGGCCCGCCAGGCGCTTGAAGACCTCGTGGCCGCCCTTGCCGATGGCGAGCGCGTCCGTGTGCTCCTTGAGCAGCTCGACGCCCTTGAGGTCCGCGCCGACCGCGAAGATGAACGGCTTGCCGGTGACGCCGACACCGACGATCTCACCGGCCGCGGCCTCCTTCTCGACCTGGTCGATCGCGGCGTCGAGATGCGCGAGGGACTGCGGCCCGAAGGTGGTCGGCTTGGTGTGGTCGAAACCGTTGTCGAGCGTGATCAGGGCGAAGCGCCCCGCGCCGAACGGCAGATCCAGATGACGCACGTGCGCGTGCGTGACGACCTCGCCCGGGAACAGCTCGGCCGCGCCCTTCAGAAGCTCAGCGGTGGTGGTGCTCACTTGTCGCCTCCGTCGAAGTGCGGGTTCTCCCAGATGACCGTGGCGCCCATGCCGAAGCCGACGCACATGGTGGTCAGGCCGTAGCGGACGTGCGGCTGCTCCTCGAACTGGCGGGCCAGCTGCGTCATCAGCCGGACGCCGGAGGAGGCCAGCGGGTGACCGAAGGCGATCGCGCCGCCGTACTGGTTGACGCGCTCGTCGTCGTCCGCGATGCCGTAGTGGTCGAGGAAGGCCAGGACCTGGACGGCGAAAGCCTCATTGATCTCGAAGAGACCGATGTCGGAGATGGACAGGCCCGCCTGGGCCAGCGCCTTCTCGGTGGCCGGGATCGGGCCGTAACCCATGACCTCCGGCTCGACGCCCGCGAACGAGTACGCGACGAGGCGCATCTTGACCGGCAGGTTGTGCTCGCGCGCGAAGTCCTCGGACGCGATGAGGGAAGCGGTCGCGCCGTCGTTCAGACCGGCCGCGTTACCGGCGGTGACCCGGCCGTGGACGCGGAACGGGGTCTTGAGACCGGAAAGGTTCTCCAGCGTGGTTCCCGGGCGCATCGGCTCGTCGGCGGTGACCAGGCCCCAGCCCGTCTCACCGACCTCCGGGTTGGTGCGGCGGACGGAAACCGGTACCAGGTCGGCCTGGATCTTGCCGTTGGCGTACGCCTTGGCGGCCTTCTCCTGCGAGCGCACGGCGTATTCGTCGGCGCGCTGCTTGGTGATCTGCGGGTAGCGGTCGTGCAGGTTCTCGGCGGTCATGCCCATGAACAGGGCGGACTCGTCGACCAGCTTCTCGCTGACGAACCGCGGGTTCGGGTCCACGCCCTCGCCCATCGGGTGCCGGCCCATGTGCTCGACGCCGCCGGCGATGGCGATGTCGTACGCGCCGAAGGCGACGGAGCCGGCGACCGTGGTGACGGCCGTCAGGGCGCCCGCGCACATGCGGTCGATGGAGTAACCGGGCACGGAGGTCGGCAGACCGGCCAGGATGCCGGCGGTGCGGCCGATGGTCAGGCCCTGGTCGCCGATCTGCGTGGTCGCGGCGATGGCGACCTCGTCGATCTTCTTCGGGTCGAGACCGGGGTTGCGGCGCAGCAGCTCCCGGATCGCCTTCACGACGAGGTCGTCGGCGCGGGTCTCGTGGTAGATGCCCTTCGGGCCCGCCTTGCCGAACGGGGTACGGACGCCGTCTACGAAGACGACGTCCCTGACGGTACGAGGCACGATGGCTCTCCTCCAGGGTGCGGGATGGCACTGCTGCGACACGCAAGCGCTGAGCGCGCGCTCAGGGCTCATGCTACTTGTGGGTAACGTTGCTGCACACCCCTGCCGGGCGGAGCGGCGAACGTCACACACCCGAGCGAGCCCGGAAAGACCCCGGCGCTGCCGGTCGCGCACCTGTTTCCCTGTTTGCGGCCGCGTGCGAGCGGGGGCCACGGGCCCGGGCGGCGCCTGCCCACGGCAGGTCGGGCGGCGTCGGCGATGTCAGAGGCGTCGGCAGCGCCAGCGGTGTGAGCGGGGCCGGCGGTGTGGGCGGGGGCCGGCGGTGTGGGCGGGGCCGGCGGTGTGAGCGGGGCTTCAGGCCCGCGGTGGCGCCGTCGACCCCCTCGGCGTGAGCACCGGCGTAGGCACAGGATGCGATCCCGGACCGTCGCCCGTGATCACCCCGAACAGCGTCCGCGCCGCCTCCGCGCCGAAACCGTGTACATCGTGGCTCATCGCGGAGAGCGTCGGATGGGTGAGCCGGCACAGCTGGGAGTCGTCCCAGGCGAGGAGAGAGACGTCGCCCGGCACCCCGAGCCCCATCTCGGCCGCGACCGCCAGCCCGGCCACCGCCATGATGTCGTTGTCGTAAACGATTGCCGTCGGTCGGTCCGGCGGGGCGGCGGTCAGCATCGATCGGGTCGCCCGCGCCCCCGCCTCACCCGAGTAGTCGGTGGCGACCTGCCACGCACCGGCCAGCCCCAGACTCCGGGCCGCCGCGTCGAAGGCGGCCGTCCGCATCACCGTGTGTCCGAGCGCCGCGGCGCCGCCCACCCGCGCGATGCGCCGATGCCCGAGTGCCGCGAGATAGCGCACGGCCTCCGTCACCGCCGTCGCGTCGTCCGTCCAGACGGACGTCAGGCTGCCGGTCAGCGAGGGATGTCCGACCGCGACCACCGGCATCCCGAGCCGCTCGGCCGCCGCCACCCGGGGATCGTCGGCCCGGAAGTCGACCAGGATCGCCCCTCCGATCTGCCGGCCCCGCCACCACGACTCCTGCAGCCCCGCCTCCTCCTCGACATTGCGCACCAGGCGCAACAGCAGTGAGCAGGAGTGCTCGGTCAGCACGCTCTCCACCCCGGAGACGAACTCCATGTAGAACGGTTCCAGGCCCAGCATCCGGGCCGGCCGGCAGATCGCCAGCCCCACCACGTCCACCCGCGAGCTCGACAGCGACCGGGCCGTGAGGTTCGGTTCCCAGCCCAACTCCCGCGCCGCGGCGAAGATCCGGTCCCGGGTCGCCTCCGACAGCCCCGGCTTGTGGTTGAAGGCGAGCGACACGGCCCCCTTGGACACCCCGGCGCGCGCGGCGACGTCCTTGATCGTGACGCGAGGCGACGGGGACGCTGTCATCGAGCGGGCTCCTGGCAGTACAGCGCGGCCCGAGCGGCGGCGGCATCCGGAGTCTCCCAGCCCTCGACCCCGATGGTCACCCGTTCCCCGGGAAGCAGCGTCACGAGCCCCCGGTCGGCCCGCGCCCCCGGGTCCAGCCGATCGGCCTGGAGCAGCAGATCCCGGACGAGGGTGCGGGCCGTGACCGTGACCGCCCCCGGCGTCACCGCCACCTCGAACTCGGGCCACGGATACGGGATCTCACGGTCCGGCACCGGAAAGTGCACGGCCCGCAGCCCTTCCCCGGAGTGAGGAGACCCCGTTGCGTCGGCCACCAGGAACTCCTTCGCTCCGGCCGGCTCCAGCTCCGCCGGCACCGCCACCTCGCCCACCGCCCGTGCGCCGACCGCCAGTTGCACGCTCCCGGCGCCGACCACATCCCCCGCCACGGACACCCGCCGCAGCGTCACCGTGCCCGTCCACCGCTCGGCGGACTGGTTGACGGCCGCCAACACCAGCCCCCCGTCGCGCACGTGAAGTGTGAGCAACCGATCCGCATAGAGCCGCCGCAATTCGTGGTAAAGCGGTTTCTCCCGCCCGTCCCCGTCGATCGCCGACCAGGAGGTCACCGGCCAGCAGTCGTTGAGCTGCCAGACGATCGTGCCCGCACACACCGGCCAGTGCGACCGCCAGTGCTCGATCCCGGTCGCCACCGCCCGCGCCTGGTTGACCTGCGTGAGGTAGTGCCATCGATCGAAGTCGCCGTCCGGCACCGCGAAGTGGCGGGCGAGTCCGCGCTCGAGCTTGCCGTTGCCGTCCTCCGCCTTCTGGTGGTGCAGCATGCCGGGTGAGTCGGCCGCGAGCTCCTCGCCGGGCAGCGCCCGCCGCAGCGTCGCGTGGGCCGGCGGCGCCTGCCAGCCGAACTCGGCGACGAACCGCGGCACTTCGCCGCGGTACTCGGGGTAGTCGGCCCGGTTCCACACCTCCCACGAGTGGTGCGTGCCGTGCGCCGGGTCGTTCGGGTGGTGCTCCCACGACCCCGACCACGGACTCCCCGCCGTGTACGGCCGCGTCGGATCCAACTCGCCGACGACCCGCGGCAGCACGCCCAGGTAGTACCCCTCGCCCCAGGAGTCCCCGTCGAGCCGTTCCTCCCACCCCCAGTCCCGGAACCCCCACAGGTTCTCGTTGTTCCCGTTCCACAGCACGAGCGACGGATGCGGCATCAGCCGGACGACGTTCTCGCGGGCCTCCGCCTCCACCTCGCCCCGCAGCGGCTGCTCCTCGGGGTACGCCGCGCACGCGAACGGAAAGTCCTGCCACACCAGCAGACCCAGCTCGTCACAGGCGTCGTAGAAGTCCTCGCTCTCGTAGATGCCGCCGCCCCAGACCCGGACCAGGTCGACCCCGGCGTCGGCCGCCTGTCGTAACCGCTTCCGGTAACGCTCCAGGGTCACCCGGGACGGAAACACGTCGTCCGGGATCCAGTTCACGCCCCGCGCGAAGAGCCGCTCCCCGTTGACGACCAGGGTGAAACCGGTTCCATGGGCGTCCGCGGAGGTATCCAGCTCCACCGTGCGGAAACCGATGCGCCGCCGCCAGACATCGAGCGGCGCACTCCCGTGGTGCAAGGTCAACTCGACGTCGTACAACGGCTGTTCGCCGTAACCCCGGGGCCACCAGCGCCGCGCGTCCGGCACCTCCACCCTTACGACGCCCGCTGTGCCGGTGATCTCCGCCCGGGCCCGGCGTCCCCCGACCCGGGCCTCCAGGGTGAGCCCCGCCTCCACCCGGGTCCGCTCCACGTCCACCCGCAACTCGACGACCCCGACGCCCTGCTCGACGGTCACCAGCGGGCGTACCCGGGCCAGCCGCGCCGTCGACCAGCGCTCCACCCGCACCGGCCGCCAGATCCCGGCCGTCACCAGGGTGGGCCCCCAGTCCCAGCCGAACGAGCAGGCCATCTTGCGCACGTACTGGTACGGCTCGGCGTAGGCGGACGGGCGATCGCCGACCTTCCCCCGCACGGCCTCCGCCTCCGCGTAAGCGGAGACGAACCGGACGGTCAACGGCCCGTCGAGCCCCGTCACGTCGAACCGGTGCGAGCGGTGCATGTTCCGTACCCGACCCAGGAGTTGGCCGTTCAGCGTGATCTCCGCGACCGTGTCGAGTCCGTCGAACACCAGATCGCTCTGCTCATGCCCGGTCGGCACGGCTCGCAGCTCCGTCTCGTACGTCCACTCGCGCCGCCCCACCCACGCGACCTCGCTCTCGCCCTGCCCGAGGAACGGGTCCTCGATCACGTCGGCGGCGAGCAGATCGGTGTGCACACAGCCCGGCACCACGGCCGGGAGCGCCTTTCCCTCGTGCCGCAGGTTCCATCCGTCGTCGAGCGGTGAGGCCTCCAGCATGCGCACTCCCTAAACCGGTCAAGCCCATAACCGAGCGCCACTTCTGCATCGTTGGCGGGAATGGGACTTTACCGGTTGAGAAAGCGCTGTCAGAGTGCCGAATCAGCCAACCCACTCGTGCACCGCGCCGGCACACCCCGCTCGTGCACCCCGTACGCGTTCGACCGACCCGCTCGTGCTCGTCCGTCCCGAGAACGGAAGTGATGCACATGAACCGCCGTACAGTCCGGCTCCTCGCCACGGTCGCGGGAGCCGCCCTGCTGCTCCCGGGCTGCACCGGCACCGGAGGCAGTGCCAAGGGCGCCGATGCCAAGGCGCCCGACGATCCGTCGCAGGTCAGCGGAACCATCACGGTCCTCACCGTGCGGACCGACCTCGTGCAGGACGGCACGATGAAAAAGTACGCAGCCGAGTTCAACAAGACCTATCCCAAGGTCGAAGTGGAGTTCCAGGCCCTCACCAACTACGAGGCCGAGATAAAGATCCGGATGAACACGGACGACTACGGCGACGTCCTGCTGATCCCCGCAGTGATCAAGAAGGACGACTACCCGAAGTTCTTCGCCTCGCTCGGCACCGCGGCCGAACGCAGCAAGAAATACCGCTTCACCGACTTCACCGCCGTCGACGGCAAGGTCTATGGCCAGAGCCCGGTCGGCGTGATGCCCGGCTTCGTCTACAACAAACGGGTCTGGAAGGACGCCGGAGTCACCCGATGGCCCGCCACCCCGGCCGAATTCCTCGCCGACCTGAAGGCGATCAAGGCGAAGACCGACGCCATCCCCTACTACACCAACTTCGCCGCCCAGTGGCCGCTGACCTCGTGGACGTACGTCAACGGCGCGGTCCACTGCGATCCGCAGGCGACCACGAAACTCGCCGACGGCGATCCCTGGGCCGAGGGCTCCGACCTGCGGGTCGGCGACACGCTGCTGCACGACATCGTCGAGCAGGGCCTCGCCGAGAAGGACCCGACGACCAGCAACTGGGAGGAGTCCAAGCCCCGTACGGCCAAGGGCGAGATCGCCACGCAGTGGCTCGGCACCTGGGCGATCATCCAGTTCCAGGACGCCGCGAAGAAGGCCGGCGTGAATCCTGACGACATCGGTTTCATGCCGTTTCCCGCCCAGCCGGACGGCGCGTTCTGCGCGACCGTGGGCCCCGACTACAACCAGGCCGTCAACGTCCACTCCCCGCACAAGGAGGCGGCCCGCGCCTGGATCGACTGGTTCACCGACAAGTCCGGTTACGACAAGGACAATCTCGCCATCTCCCCGCTCAAGGACGCGGCCATGCCCGAGGTGCTGAAGCCGTACGAGGAGGCGGGCGTCAAGCTCATCGAGCTGGACGACTCGGCGGGCGCGAAGGTCAAGCTGATCGACGACGAGTCCGAGGTCGGCATCTACAAGCCCGAGTACCGCCAGGACCTGGTCGACCTCGCGCGCGGCGCCAAGAAGGGCAGCCTGGACGACTTCCTCGGCGACCTCGGCAAGAAGTGGACCGAGACGCAGGCGAACGTGAGCGACGGATGACGCACGCGGACACGCACCCCCCGGGCCGCCGCACCGGGAGGGCGGCCACTGAGGGAGCAGCCACCGAGGGAGCGGCCGCCGAGGGGCCGGCCTTCGAGGACGCGGCGCCGCTCTCGAAGCGTGCCGCCCGGACACCGGCCCCGCGTCGGGCGCGCACCTGGCGGCTGCTGACCCCCTGGCTGTTCCTGCTCGCCCCGCTCGCCCTGCTGATCACCTTCACCTACGCGCCGATCGCCAACATGGTCGCCTACAGCTTCACCGACTGGGACGGCGTGAGCCCCGAACTGCACTACACGGGCGCGGAGAACTACACGGAGATCTTCACCAGGGAGGACCTCTTCCAGGTGTTCTGGGTGAGCGGTTACTACCTGGCCGCCTCGGTGGTCCAGATCGTCGCCGCGCTCTACTTCGCGACGATCCTGAGTTTCACCGTCCGTTTCCGGAATTTCTTCAAGGGCGTGCTCTTCTTCCCGTCCCTGGTCAACGGCGTCGCCATCGGTTTCGTCTTCCTCTACTTCTTCCAGGACGGCGGCACCCTCGACACAGTGCTCGGATTCTTCGGCTACCACACCGACCACGCCTGGCTGGGTACCCCGGCCTCGGCGAACGTCTCCCTCGCGGGCGTCTCGATCTGGCGCTACCTCGGCATGAACTTCGTCCTGTTCCTCGGGGCGATCCAGTCCATCCCGGGCGAGCTGTACGAGGCGGCCGAACTGGACGGCGCCGGCCGATGGCACCAGTTCCGCTACATCATCCTGCCCGGCATCAAGCCGGTGCTGACCCTCACGGTGATCCTGTCCGTCTCGGGTTCCCTCTCGGCCTTCGAGATCCCGTACATCATGACCGGCGGGGCGACCGGCACCGAGACGTTCGTGATCCAGACCGTGAAGCTGGCGTTCCAGTTCAACAAGACGGGGCTCGCCTCGGCCGCGGCCGTCGTGCTGCTGCTGATCATCCTGCTGGTGACCTGGGTGCAGCGACGCCTCGTCCCCGACGACCACGTGGACCTCGTATGACACGCCGAGCCGTTGCCCGCACCCTCGTGTACCTGTCCCTGATCGCCGCGACGCTGATCGTCCTGCTCCCGCTGGGCGTCGTACTCCTGACGTCCCTGAAGACCGAGAACGAGACGGCGAACGGCAGCGGGGCGCTCACGCTCCCGCGCGATCCACTCAACTTCCACAACTACGTGACGGCGTTCCAGGACGGCGGAATGCTCACGGCGTTCGGCAACACCGCTTTCATCCTCGTCGCCTCCGTCGGCGGCACGGTCCTCATCGGCTCGATGACCGCGTACGCGATCGACCGGTTCACCTTCCGGTTCCGGAAACTGGTGATCGCCCTGTTTCTGCTGGCCGCCCTGGTACCGGGCGTCACCACCCAGGTGGCGACCTTCCAGATCGTCCACAGCCTCGGCATGTTCGACACCCGCTGGGCCCCGATCGCCCTCTACACGGGAACGGACATCGTCTCGATCTACATTTTCCTGCAGTTCGTGCGCTCGATCCCGATCTCACTGGACGAGGCGGCCCGGCTCGACGGGGCGAACGCCTTCACGATCTACCGAAAGATCATCTTTCCGTTGCTGAAACCGGCGATCGCGACGGTAGTGATCGTGAAGGGGATCGCCGTCTACAACGATTTCTACATCCCGTTCCTCTACATGCCCTCTCAAGATCTTGGCGTGATCTCGACGTCGCTGTTCCGCTTCAAGGGCCCCTATGCCGCCCACTGGGAAACGATCTCGGCAGGAGCTGTCCTGGTCATCCTGCCGACACTGATCGTCTTCCTGGCCCTCCAGAAATACATCTACAACGGTTTCATGAGAGGAGCGACGAGGTAACCGCTTTCACTTCTGCTTCTGCTTCTGCTTCAGGGGAGACGGGGCGACGCTAGGCACCCTCATCGGAGGACAGCGCGGCGACGAGCACGGGCGTCACCTGCTCCACCTGCCAGGGCCGAGCCCCGTTCCCCGTGAGCGCGCTCGCGACGGCCGTCTCGTCCAGCGGCTTCGGCGGCTCCCAGCAGACTCTGCGCACCGCGTCCGGCGCGATGAGGTTCTCCTGGGGCATGTTCAGCTCCTCGGCCAACGCCGAGACGGCAGTCCTCGCCGCGCTGAGCCGCGCCGCCGCCGCCGGGTCCTTGTCGGCCCAGGCCCGCGGCGGCGGCGGCCCCGCCACCGGCTGCCCCGGCTGCGGCAGCTGCGACTCGCTCAACGCCTTGGCCCGGTCGACCGCGGCCTGCCACTGCTCCAGCTGCCGCCGTCCCATCCGATGCCCGAAGCCGTTCAGCGCGGCCAGCGCGCTCACGGTCGTCGGCAGGGCGAGCGCGGCCTCCACGATGGCCGCGTCCGACAGCACCTTGCCCGGGGACACGTCCCGTCGCTGCGCGATCCGGTCCCGTGTCTGCCACAGCTCCCGCACCACGCCCAGCTGCCGACGCCGACGCACCTTGTGCATGCCTGACGTGCGACGCCAGGGGTCCTTGCGGGGCTCGGGCGGCGGGGCGGACGCGATCGCGTCGAACTCCTGGTGGGCCCATTCCAGCTTGCCCTGCCGGTCCAGCTCCTTCTCCAGCGCGTCGCGCAGGTCGATCAGGAGCTCGACGTCGAGGGCCGCGTACCGCAGCCATGGTTCGGGCAGCGGCCGGGTCGACCAGTCGACCGCGGAGTGGCCCTTCTCGAGGACGAAGCCCAGCACGCCCTCGACCATCGCGCCGAGGCCGACCCGCGGGAACCCGGCGAGCCGTCCGGCCAGCTCGGTGTCGAACAGCCGCGTCGGCGTCATGCCTATCTCGCGCAGACACGGCAGGTCCTGGGTGGCCGCGTGCAGCACCCACTCCACACCGGACAGCGCCTCGCCGAGCGCGGAGAGGTCGGGACAGGCCACCGGGTCGATCAGCGCGCTGCCGGCGCCCTCGCGGCGCAGCTGCACGAGATAGGCGCGCTGTCCGTAGCGGTAGCCGGAGGCGCGCTCGGCGTCGACCGCAACGGGGCCGGAGCCCGCGGCGAACGCGGCGATGACCTCGGCGAGGGAGGCCTCGTCGGCGATCACGGGAGGAATGCCCTCGCGCGGTTCGAGGAGAGGTGTCGGCGCCCCGGAAGCAGTAGATCCGCCGTCGTCCGGAGGGGCGCCTCCGGTGGTTCGCAGTGAACTGGCTGCTGCGGTTTCTTGGGCGTCGGTCACCTGTCAAGGGTATCCGTGTATCGACGGCACCCGCCGACGGAACGTTCCGTCGACGGGCGTCAGAGGGTCGTAAACCAGTCAGGTCGGTGAACGACGGGGAACGGGCCTGGCGGAAACCGGGCGGAAACCGGGCGGGGACGGGCAGGGACAGGTGGGGACAGGTCGGAACAGGAAGGGGACGGGAGGGGGCCGGGACGGGTCCTGGGAGACCCCCAGGAGGCACCCAGGGGAATCTCAGGGGAATCTCAGGAGTGGGCTGTCAGTGGATGATGCCGGTCCGCAGGGCCACCGCGACCATGCCGGCCCGGTCGCCCGTGCCGAGCTTGCGGGCGATGCGGGCGAGGTGGCTCTTGACGGTCAGCGCGGACAGACCCATCGAGACGCCGATCGCCTTGTTCGACTGTCCCTCCGCGACCAGTCGCAGCACCTCGACCTCACGGCCGGAGAGCTCGCGGTAGCCGCCCGGGTGACTCGGGGCACCCGGGGGGCGGCGGTGCATGCGGGCGGCAGAGCCGATGGGGGCGGCACCGGGCCGGGTGGGGAGCCCGACGTTGGTGCGGGTGCCGGTGACGACGTAGCCCTTGACGCCGCCCGCGAGGGCGTTGCGCACGGCGCCGATGTCGTCGGCGGCGGAGAGGGCGAGCCCGTTGGGCCAGCCCGCGGCGCGGGTCTCCGACAGCAGGGTGAGGCCGGAGCCGTCGGGCAGGTGGACGTCGGCGACGCAGATGTCGCGGGGGTTGCCGATGCGGGGACGAGCCTCCGCGATGGACGAGGCCTCGATGACGTCGCGCACACCGAGCGCCCACAGGTGGCGGGTGACGGTGGAGCGGACGCGCGGGTCGGCCACGACCACCATGGCGGTGGGCTTGTTCGGGCGGTAGGCGACCAGGCTTGCGGGCTGCTCGAGGAGAACGGACACCAGGCCTCCTGGGTGGGGGACGGGAGCCGGCTCGTGGGGCTTGTGGGGAGGAAGCCGGGACGAACCGTGCTTTCAAGGTCACAGTCGTCTTCGGCAGCGAACCCGGCGTCCTTTAGAGAATGATCACGATCTAGTGAGTAACAATCCGTTCAATTCGGACACTTGATCGATCATCCGAAGATCGAGTCGGTTTAAGTGGGTGTCTTACGGGATCGAAAATGGCCGTATCGACAAAGAGATGGTCAACGTGACTGCGGTCCCCTGCGCTGTGGCAGCGTCACCACCGACGCGTCCCCCGGTCCGGCCGGCGGCAGCCCCGCCACCTGTGCCAGCAGATCGCACCAGGAGGCCAGATGTGCCCCGGTGTCCGGCACCCCGCCCAGGCCCTCGCGCGGTGTCCAGGAGGCCCGGATCTCGATCTGCGAGGCCGCCGGGCGCTCCGCGAGCCCGCCGAAGTAGTGCGAACTCGCGCGCGTGACGGTCCCGCTCGGCTCGCCGTAGGCCAGTCCGCGCGCCTGGAGCGCGCCGGTCAGCCACGACCAGCACACGTCCGGCAGCAGCGGGTCCGCGGCCATCTCGGGCTCCAGCTCGGCCCGGACCAGGGTCACCAGGCGGAACGTTCCGCGCCAGGCGTCGTGCCCGTCGGGGTCGTGCAGCAGCACCAGCCGGCCGTCGGCCAGGTCCTGATCGCCGTCCACGACCGTCGCCTCCAGTGCGTACGCGAACGGGGCGAGCCGCTTCGGGGCCGGTGTCGGCTCGACCTCGATCTGCGGCCGCAGCCGGGCCGCCCTCAGCGCGTCGACCGCGGCCCGGAAAGGCAATGGTGCCGACGTGCCCCCATCCCGGTCCCCCTCGTTCGCGTCATCCATCCCGCCAGCGCCGTCCGACAGTCGTCCCTGAGCCGCAGCCATGCGGGGAAGATTAAGGGGAACGGGGGCTTCGCGCAGGGCAAGACACCCGTGCGGGGCCCGCGGACAGGTGCGCGCTGGGCGAACAGGCGCACGGACCACGCCGCCCGAAAGACCACGGAAGGACGACAGAAGGACCGCAGAAAGACGACGGCGGGACGACGGCGGGAACGCCGAAGACGACGGAGCGAGGGAAGGAAGCGTGGCGGCAGGGGGCGGCCTCGCGGGCTTCGGCGCCGTGGGAGACTTGCCGTCGTGAGCGCGAACGAGAGCCCGGCGGGCCGGCAGCCGACAGCGACGTACGACAGTGCCTTCCTGAAGGCGTGCAGGCGTGAGCCCGTGCCGCACACGCCGGTGTGGTTCATGCGGCAGGCGGGGCGTTCGCTGCCGGAGTACCGCAAGGTCCGCGAGGGCATCGCGATGCTCGACTCCTGCATGCGGCCCGAGCTGGTCACCGAGATCACCCTCCAGCCCGTGCGCCGGCACAACGTGGACGCGGCGATCTACTTCAGCGACATCGTCGTCCCGCTCAAGGCCATCGGCATCGACCTCGACATCAAGCCGGGCGTCGGCCCGGTCGTCGAGCGCCCGATCCGCACCCGCGCCGACCTCGCCCAGCTGCGCGACCTCACCCCCGAGGACGTCTCCTACGTCACCGAGGCCATCGGCCTGCTGACGGCCGAGCTCGGCGCCACCCCCCTGATCGGCTTCGCGGGCGCGCCTTTCACCCTCGCGAGCTACCTCGTCGAGGGCGGTCCGTCGCGCACGTACGAGAACGCCAAGGCGATGATGTACGGCGACCCCGAGCTCTGGGCCGACCTGCTCGACCGCCTCGCGGAGATCACGGCCGCCTTCCTGAAGGTGCAGATCGAGGCGGGCGCGAGCGCCGTCCAGCTCTTCGACTCCTGGGCCGGCGCGCTCGCCCCCGCCGACTACACCCGCTCGGTGCTGCCCGCCTCCGCGAAGGTCTTCCGCGCGGTCGAGGGCTACGGCGTCCCGCGCATCCACTTCGGCGTGGGCACCGGCGAGCTGCTGAAGCTCATGGGCGACGCGGGCGCTGACGTCGTCGGCGTCGACTGGCGCGTCCCGCTCGACGAGGCCGTGCGCCGGGTCGGTCCCGGCAAGGCGCTCCAGGGCAACCTCGACCCGACCGTCCTGTTCGCCGGCACCGAGGCCGTCGAGGCCAAGACCCGCGAGGTCCTGGACGCGGCCGTCGGCCTGGAGGGCCACGTCTTCAACCTCGGCCACGGCGTCATGCCGTCCACCGACCCGGACGCGCTGACCCGGCTCGTGGACTACGTCCACACCCGGACCGCCCGCTGAGTCACCAGGTGTGCCGGGGGCGCGCCCGTCTGCCGAACAGCAGGCCGCGCGGCTCCGGCGGCGGGGGCGTGCCCGGCTTGAGCGGCCAGGCGAGCAGCATCCCCGCGAGGAAGCCGACGATGTGCGCCGCGTACGCCACGGTGCCCGCCCCGGACACGCCCTCGCCCGACGAGTACACCGCCTGCAGCACGAACCAGAAACCCAGCACCATCCAGGCCGGCAGCCGCAGCGGCAGAAACACCAGGAACGGGACCAGCACCCACACCCTGGCCTTCGGATACAGCACCAGATAGGCGCCGAGCACCCCCGCGATCGCCCCCGACGCGCCGATCAGCGGGTCGGTCGAGTCGGCGTTGAGCAGCGCGAAACCGTAGGACGCCGCGTAGCCGCAGACGACGTAGAAGAGCGCGAAGCGGACGTGCCCCATGCGGTCCTCGATGTTGTTTCCGAAAATCAGCAGAAACAGCATGTTGCCCAGCAGATGCAGCCAGCCGCCGTGCAGGAACATCGCGGTGAGGACGCTCAGCGCCGGCGACTTGTCGTAGCCCGGCGGGCCCAGCGCACACCCCGCGCCGCTCAGGTCGCCGGTGGGGACGAGCTGCGGCAGCTGATGGTGGATCAACTCGCGCGGGACGGCCGCGTAGTGCTCCAGGAAGGCGTGCAGATGGCACGTCTGGGCCAGGCTGCTGTCGCCCGCCACGGAGCCGGACAGGCCGGGCATGAACCAGAACACGAAGACGTTCGCGGCGATCAGCGCGTACGTCACCACGGGCGTACGGCGCACCGGGTTCACGTCATGGACGGGGATGACCACAAGGAAGTACTGCCCCCGATCCGTTCGACGAACCGGTGAACACGGCTCACCACGAGTGCGTATGAACCGGCAACCGCTCGCGGCACGAGGAAGGCGGGTCGCGGGGACGACGTGAGGAACAGGCGATGAACGACCGAGTTACCCCTCCCATGCACGCCACACCCGACGGCGAGGCCGAAATCTCGCTCGTGGTCCGGCTGCCCTGGGAGGACGTGGCGCGACTCGGCCAGGAGGCCGGGCGGCTCGCCGCGCAGATGCAGCGACCGGTGACCTTGGACGAGGCTGTCAGTAACCGGTTGCGGTCGCGGCCGGCGGCCGCGGCGCATGCGAAGCCGGTGGAACAGCCTGCCGCTGTTTCCGCTCTGCCGAGGTTGAGCGGAACCGGTTGAGGAACGTTACGGGGCGCGGGCCGACCGCGGCCGGCCCGCGCCCCGGACAACTCCTCAAGCGTTCCGCACCTCTGCCGTCGCCTTCCTCGCCGCCACCAGCACCGGATCCCACACCGGGCTGAACGGCGGGGCGTAGCCCAGATCCAGGGCCGTCATCTGCTCCACGGTCATCCCGGCCGTCAACGCCACCGCCGCGATGTCGACCCGCTTGCCCGCGCCCTCCCTCCCGACGATCTGGACGCCCAGCAGACGGCCCGTCCGGCGCTCGGCGAGCATCTTGACCGTCATCGCGGAGGCGCCGGGGTAGTAGCCCGCGCGGCTGGTGGACTCGACGGTGACCGTGACGAACCGCAGGCCGACCCTGCGCGCGTCCTTCTCCCGCAGCCCCGTGCGGGCGATCTCCAGATCGCAGACCTTGCTGACGGCCGTGCCGACCACGCCGGGGAAGGTGGCGTAGCCGCCGCCGACGTTGGCGCCGATGACCTGGCCGTGCTTGTTGGCGTGGGTGCCGAGCGCGATATGACGTTCCTGGCCGGAGACCAGGTCGAGGACCTCGACGCAGTCGCCGCCCGCCCAGATGTCCTCGTGGCCGCGCACCCGCATCGCCAGGTCGGTGAGCAGCCCGCCGTGCCGGCCCAGGGGCAGCCCGGCGGACTTCGCGAGCGCGGTCTCCGGGCGGACGCCGATGCCCAGCACCACCACGTCCGCCGGGTACTCGGCGTCCTCCGTCACCACCGCCCGGACGCCGCCGTCCCCGTCGGTGCGCAGCCCGGTGACCTCGGCGTCGTTCACCATGGTGATGCCCAGGCCCTCCATGGCCGTGTGCACCAGCCGGCCCATGTCCGGGTCGAGGGTCGACATCGGCTCCCTGCCCCGGTTGACGACCGTCACCTCGTAGCCGCGGTGGATGAGCGCCTCGGCCATCTCCACGCCGATGTAGCCCGCCCCCACGACGACGGCCCGCCTCCCACGCGCGCGTGCCAGCGTGTCGAGCAGCGCCTGCCCGTCGTCCAGGGTCTGCACCCCGTGCACGCCCGACGCGTCCACACCGGGCAGGTCCGGCCGGATCGGGCGGGCCCCGGTCGCGATCACGAGCTTGTCGTACGACGTCCAGGACTGCGCGCCCGTGTCCACGTCACGCGCGCGTACCCGCCGTCCCGCCACGTCGATCTCCGTGACCTCCGTGCGCAGCCGCAGGTCGATCCCGCGCGCGCGGTGCTCCTCGGGAGTGCGGGCGATCAGCTCGTCCCGCTCGGCGACGTCACCGCCGACCCAGTACGGGATGCCGCACGCCGAGTAGGAGGTGAAGTGGCCGCGCTCGAAGGCCACGATCTCCAGTTCCCCGGGCCCCTTCAGACGCCGGGCCTGGGACGCCGCGGACATGCCCGCGGCGTCACCGCCGATCACGACCAGCCGCTCGATGCTCATGCGAACACGCTACGGCCGACGCGCACTTCAGTCCCGCGCGGGCTCGCTCGCCGCGGGTTCCGCGCCGTCGTCGCCGGCTTCCGCGTCATCGTCGCCGGACACCGGAGCCGGAGCCGTCGTCGTCCGCCGCCGCACACGTGTCAGCCGCAGCCACACCAGCACGATCAGGACGGCCGCCGCGAGGAACGGCAGCATCGCGCCGAACGCCACGGCGATCCAGCGCAGCACCGTCACGAACGCCGCCCAGCCGCCCGCCAGCGCGTCCACGAACCCCGGGTCGTCGTCCTTCTCGGCGGCCGGGTCGACCGGCTTCTCCGAGAGGGTCACGGTGATGGTCGCCAGGCTCGTGCGGTCCTTCAGGGACGACTGCTGGGCCAGCAGCGCCTCCAGATCGGCCTCCCGGATGCTCAACTCGCCCTCCAGGGTGACGACGTCGCTGAGCTTCGTGGCCCGGTCCATCAGCTCGCGGACCCGGGCGACGCTGGCGCGCTGCGAGGCGATCCGGCTCTCGACGTCGACGACCTGGTCGGTGACGTCCTGGGCCTTCGCCGTGCGCTCCAGGAGCTTGCCCGCGCCCTGGAGATCGGCCAGGACGTCGTCGTACTTCTCGACGGGGACCCGCAGCACGACCCGGGTCCGCTCGGCGCCGTCCTCGTCCCGGGCGGTCGTCTCGTCGCCGACGTAGCCGCCCGCGTTCTCGGTGGTCGCCCGGGCCTCGTCCAGGGCCTTCGGCACGTCCTTGACCTGCACGGTCAGGGAGGCGGTGCGGATGATGCGGTTGACGGTGAGCTGCGGCGCCGCGGTGGCCTTCGAGCCGCTCGCGCCCGCGCCCTCCTTCGCGTCCGCGGCGGCGCCCGCGTCCTCGGCGTCGACGTCCTGGGGGGCGGCCTCTCCGACGGCGGCCTTGTCGGCCGAGCTGCTCGCGTCGTTCGCGGCGCTGCATCCGGTGACGGCCAGACCCGCGGCCAGCAGGACTGCGGCCAGGGCGTGGGCGGGTCGTACGGGACGTCGCAGCGAACGTCGTACGCAAGGGCGTGTGGGCATCTGGGTGTCCCCCCGAAGGTTGCGGCAACTGACGCTCCTTCGACGCCGGGGCGGGCCGGGACGTTGGCGGTGGTCGGTTCCGAAGAGGTCACGGTCGGGACGCGGTCAGGACACCGGGGCGCGGCGGGAGTGTCAGTGGGGTCTGAGAGAGTGGGCGCATGAGCGCAACGGGTACGGGCACGGGGCATCACGTCGTCGTCGTCGGAGCCGGGATCGCCGGTCTGGCCGCCGCCCACCGGCTGCTGGGGCGCGGGGCGAGAGTGACCGTGCTGGAGGCGTCCGACCGGGTCGGCGGCAAGCTGCTGCCCGGCGAGATCGCGGGCGTGCGCGTGGACTTCGGCGCCGAGTCGATGCTGGCCCGCCGGCCCGAGGCGGTCGTCCTCGCGCGCGAGGCGGGCCTCGCCGACCGCCTGCAGCCGCCGGCCACCGCCACGGCCTCGATCTGGACCCGCGGCGCGCTGCGCCCCATGCCCAAGGGCCACGTCATGGGCGTCCCGGGCACCGCGGCCGCCCTCTCCGGCGTGCTGTCCGACGAGGGCCTGGCCCGGATCGAGCGCGACGCCGACCTGCCCCGAACGGAGACCGGGGACGACGTGGCGGTCGGGGAGTACGTGGCGGCACGCCTGGGCCGCGAGGTCGTCGACCGCCTCGTCGAGCCCCTGCTGGGCGGGGTCTACGCCGGTGACGCCTACCGGATCTCGATGCGCTCGGCCGTCCCGCAGCTCTTCCAGGCGGCGCAGACGCACACCTCGTTGACGGAAGCCGTCCGCGAGATCCAGGCCAAGGCGGCCGCGAACCAGCAGACCGGGCCCGTGTTCATGGGCATCGAGGGCGGCGTGGGCTCGCTGCCGCTCGCGGTCGCCGAGTCCGTCGAGGCGCGCGGCGGCGAGATCCACACGCGCGTGGCCGCGACGGAGCTGCGCCGCGAGCCGGCCGGCGGCTGGCGCGTCAGCGCGGGGGAGCGGGTGCTGCGGGCCGACGCCGTGGTCGTCGCCGTCCCCGCACCGGCCGCCGCCGCACTGCTCGCCGCCGAGTCCCCCGAGGCCGCCGCCGAGCTGCGCACGGTGGAGTACGCCTCCATGGCCCTGATCACCCTCGCCTACCGGCGCGCCGAGACGGCCCTGCCCGAGGGCAGCGGCTTCCTCGTCCCGCCCGTCGACGGACGCACCGTGAAGGCGTCCACCTTCGCCTCCCAGAAGTGGGGCTGGATCGCCGACGAGGACCCGGACACGGTCGTGCTGCGCACCTCCGTGGGGCGGTACGGCGAGACGGAGGTCCTGGGCCGCGAGGACGCCGACCTCGTCGAGGTCTCCCGGCACGACCTGCGCGCGGCCACCGGCCTGGACGCCACGCCCGTCGAAACCCGCGTCACCCGGTGGACGGACGGCCTGCCCCAGTACCCCGTCGGCCACCACGCGCGCGTGGCCCGCATCCGCGAGCACGTCGCGAAGCTCCCGGGCCTCGCGGTGTGCGGCGCGCAGTACGACGGCGTGGGCATCCCGGCCTGCATCGCGAGCGCGTACGCCGCGGTGGACCAGATCGGCGGCGACCTGAGCGCCGTCCGCGAGCTCACGGCCAACCCGGTGCAGAGTTTGCACGGCGGAGCGGGAGAATGAGAACCATGAGTGACGACGCCCCCACCACCGAGGCCGGCAGGATCCCGAACAAGGGCAAGCTGGCCAAGGACCTCAACGAGGTCATCCGCTACACGCTGTGGTCCGTCTTCAAGCTGAAGGACGTGCTGCCCGAGGACCGCGCCGGGTACGCCGACGAGGTCCAGGAGCTGTTCGACCAGCTCGCCGCCAAGGACGTGACGATCCGCGGCACCTACGACGTGTCCGGTCTGCGGGCCGACGCCGACGTCATGATCTGGTGGCACGCCGAGACCGCCGACCAGCTCCAGGAGGCGTACAACCTGTTCCGCCGCACCCGGCTGGGCCGCGCCCTGGAGCCGGTCTGGTCGAACATGGCGCTGCACCGCCCCGCCGAGTTCAACCGCTCGCACATCCCGGCGTTCCTCGCCGACGAGACGCCCCGCGACTACATCAGCGTTTACCCCTTCGTGCGCTCCTACGACTGGTACCTGCTGCCCGACGAGGACCGCCGTCGCATGCTCGCCGACCACGGCAAGATGGCCCGCGGCTACCCGGACGTCCGTGCCAACACGGTCGCCTCGTTCTCGCTCGGCGACTACGAGTGGATCCTGGCCTTCGAGGCCGACGAGCTGTACCGCATCGTCGACCTCATGCGCCATCTGCGTGCCTCGGAGGCCCGGATGCACGTCCGCGAGGAGGTCCCGTTCTACACGGGCCGTCGCAAGGACGTCGCGGAGCTGGTCGCGGGCCTGGCCTGATCAGCGCTTCGGCCGCGCGGCCCGCTCCGCGGAGGGGGCCGCCGGCTTTGCCTCGGCCGGCTTGGGCGCGGCCGGCTTCGGCTCCGCGTGCGGTGCGCAGGCCGCGCGGCGCGTCGGGAGCCGGCCCTCCAGCAGATACGCGTCGAGGTGGCCGTTGACGCACCGGTTCGGTCCGCCCCCGATGCCGTGCGTGCCGGAGTCCCGCTCCGTCACCAGCACCGAACCCGTCAGCCGCCGGTGCATCTCCAGGGCCCCGTCGTACGGCGCGGCGGCGTCCCGCTCGGCGGCCAGGATCAGCGTCGGCGGCAGCTCGCCCGGCCCGGTCCGCACATCGAGCGGCTCCTGCCGGGGCGCCGGCCAGTACGCGCACGGCAGGTTCGCCCACACGTTGTCCCAGGTCTCGAACGGCGCGACCCGCGCGAGCCGCGTGTTGTCGCGGTCCCACACCTTCCAGTCCGTCGGCCACGGTGCGTCGTTGCACTCCACGGCCGTGTACACGGCGTTCGAGTTCTCCGCCTCCTCGGCGGCCTCCTGGACCGGCCCGGCCTGCGCGATCAGCTGCTTCGGGTCGCCCTTCAGGTACTCCGACAGCGCCTGCGCCCGAGCCGGCCAGTAGTCGTCGTAGTAACCGGCCTGCAGGAACGCGCCCTGGAGCTGGCCCGGCCCCACCTTGGCACCGGCCGGCTCGGCGGCCAGCCGCGCCTGCGCCCGCTCATAGCTGGTCAGCACCGCCTGAGCCGTCCTGCCCAGGCCGTACACGTCGTCGTGCCGCGCGATCCACTCCCGGAAGTCCGTCCAGCGGCTCTCGAACGCCGCCGACTGGTCGAGGTTGTTGCGGTACCAGATCTGCGCCGGGTCCGGGTTCACCGCCGCGTCGAACACCATCCGCCGTACGTGCGAGGGGAACAGGGTCGCGTACAACGCCCCGAAGTAGGTGCCGTACGAGGCTCCCATGAACGTCAGCCGCTCCTCGCCCAGCGCGGCGCGCAGCACGTCCAGGTCACGGGCGTTGTTGAGCGAGTTGATGTGCCGCAGGGCGTCGCCCGACCGCTGTGCGCAGCCCTTCGCGTACGCCTTCGCCTGTGCGATGCGCTCCCGCTTGTACGACTCCGAGGGGTGCGTCGGAGCCGGGGAAGGCCCCTTGAAGAACCGCTTGGGGTCCTGGCAGGACAGCGGGGCCGAGCGGCCGACCCCGCGCGGGTCGTAGCCGACGAGGTCGTACGCGGCCCCGATGCGCTTCCACTCCGGCAGCAGCCCGATCAGTGGGAAGTAGCGGCCGGAGCCGCCCGGGCCGCCCGGGTTGAAGACCAGCGCGCCCTGTCGGGGAACCCGGTGCTTGCTGTTGTGCGGGTCCCGGTGGGTGGCCGGCACGCGGCTGACGGTCAGGTCGATCTGCTTGCCGTTCGGCTGGGCGTAGTCGAGCGGGACGGCGACCGTGCCGCACTGCATGGTGCCGGGCAGATCCTGCGCGTCGGAGCACTTCCCGAAGTCGACGCCCTTCGCCGCGGCCCGCGCGGCGGCGAGCGCGACGCCGGGGGCGGCGTACCGGGCGGCGGACAGGCCGGGGGCCGACAGGTCGGGCGTGCTCGGGACGCCGCCCGCCGGGACGGCGGAGAGGGCGGTCAGCAGCAGGGCTCCTGCGGCCGAGTGGAGGGCGGCGGCTCTCATCGGGTGTCCCTTCGGTGCACGGCGGCGACAAAAGGGAAGTTTGGTTCGACCTTGGGGGAAGGCAAGCACCGAGGGCTGGTGTCGGCGCCAATGCCCCTTGTGCGCCCCCCAGTGGTCGAGCGCGCCCCGTCCGAGGGGGCGTCCTGCCCGAGCGGTGTCCCGTCCGAAGGGGCGTCCTGTTCGAGCAGCGGATTGTCCGAGCGACGGATTGTCCGAGCGGATCCCTGTCTCAGTCGCGCCCGTGCAGCCCGAGCAGCCCGTGGTACCCGTACTGCCCGCGGTGCGCGAAGGCCGCCCGCAGGTCGGGTTCGCCGACGGCGCGGATCCCGCGTACGGCCACGGAGGTCAGGTACATGCGGTCGTCCCCCGCGCTCCCGGCGTGCCGGGCCAGCGTGCCCAGCAGCCGCTGGCCGGCCGGGGAGGCCCAGCGCGCGTACGGATGCGCCTCCACCCGCGCTATGGCCAGGCAGCTCAGGGTGAGGGCGAGGGGCAGCGCGAACCAGAGCGCGACGAGGTTGCGGGGCATCTCCGGAGCCGCGGGGAGCAGTAGTGCGGTGACGCCCAGCGCGACGACGACCACGGCCGCGACCCGCACCTGCCGCACCCCGGCCGCGACCGTCGTACGGGCTCCGTCCGGCACCGCGAGGCCGGCGTCGACCAGCCGGTCGGCGAGGCCGCCCACCGCGTCCGCGGCCGCCGCGGCGGCCCGCACCGGGGCGATGGGGGACTGCCCCTCGGGCCCGATGGCCCCTATGACCGACCGTTCCATCTCGTCGCGCCCGCGCGGGTCGACGACGGTCGCCCAGCCGGTGTGGGCGAGCAGCAGCCGCCGCTGGCGCGCCATGGAGACCATGGTCAGGTCGGCGACCCGGCCCGGGCCGCCGGACAGGAAGGCCGCCTCGTACAGGGTCAGATCATGTCCGTGGCCCGCGTTCGCGTCGAGGCTCGCCGAACTCGCCGAACCGGCCGAGTTCGCCGCCCGAGCGGCGGCCAGGCACAGCCGTGTACACGCCGCGCCCGCGACGGCCCATGCCAGCAGCAGGAGAAGCACCCAGACCATGTCGTGTTTCTATGCCATCCGCACCGGGAAACGCCATGCCCCGTTCACGATCCGGACCGGGCGTTGTACGTATGTGACGTTCCGCTTGCCTTCGTCCTGGGTGCCTCAGGAGCCGCCTGCCTCAGAAGCCCGCCTGCCTCAGGGGCCGCGTGCCTCAGGAGCCGGGTGGCGGGCTGGCCGCGGCCGGCGGGAGCGTGTAGGTGGGATACGGCGACGCCGTGAGCGGCACGACCGGCCCGGGGTCGGTCGTGGGCCCCGGCGGCCCGGGGGAGTTGGTGATCGGCGGCGGGCTGTCGGCCGCCAGGTCCCGGGCGAGGGCGTCGTAGTCGACATACCCGGTGGCCTCGAGGATCTTGATGTGGTCCAGGACGGTGGTGTTGGCGTCATCGGCGAGCTCGCGCACCAGCGAGTTGCGCGTACTGGCCCGTACCTGGGCGACGACGGAGAACACCCGGCCGTGCGCGAGGCGCAGGATGTTGGCGAACTTCCAGTCGTACTGCCGGCCCTGGGCCGCATTCAGTTCCGCCAGCCAGCCTTTCTGCTGGTCGTTGGGCTCGTTCGGCAGCGCGAGGCCCAGTTGGGAGGCGACGCAGCGCACCCGCTCGTCCAGGAAGGCGTGTCCCTCGACCAGATGCCGGCCCGCCGTCCGCACGGCCTCGGTCGTGCCCTTCGTCTGCGCCTGCTGGCCGGCCGGCAGCTCCCACAGTCCGGCCAGCCGGACCTTGGTGATGAACTCCCGGTCCAGCGCGGACAGCGGCCCGTACTGCGTCGACACGCTCTGCGCGTTCAGTACGTCCACTCCCGTGCCCGAACGGTCGGAGTACGACCAGACCGGGAAGACCAGCGCCGCGAGGGTCGCCGCCAGGCACGTGATGATCAGCCCGGTACCACTGAAGATGCCTCTGCCCTTGATCGGGGGTCGCGGGCGCATGGTGCCTCCTGCTCACGGCACTGCACGCAAGTGCACATCGGTTGCGGGACTGGCATATTACTGCGCCTGCGCTGCCAACTGCCGTACAGGGTCGAAGCGTTTCATCACCGGCATCTCGGACGAAACGAGAGGGAGGGAAGGGGTCCCAAAGCTGGGGAAACCGGTGGTAAACGTCTGTGGAAACGTTGTTGCGCGCGATGAAGGCGGCCGGGTGTTAACCCCGGCACATTCCGGACGGTCCATCACCGTCGGATCAGCGACCGTCCCATCCGGCTCACCTGATCCAGTCGGAACTTCGGCCTCGGTGCGGGTCCCGAGCGGTCCAGCCACCAGCGACGCAGTTCGCGGCGGGCCCGGCCTTCCGGCGACCGTCCGTCCAGGAGCATCTGCTCGGCGAAGTCGAGGGCGTCCTGGCGGTACCCGCCATGCATCGGGTGCAGGTGCGCATACGCGACGAAAGCGGCCCGGTAACCGTTTCCGAGGATCTGCGCCAGCTCCGGCGCCACCTTGGCCACCACGTCGGCCCGCTTCGCCGCCAGGGCCCGTGCCTGCACGCCGAGGCGCACCCGGTCGAAGCCCTCGGGGACGGGTGTCCCCGCGACCAGCGCGGACAGCAGGGCGGCCTGGGCGAGGCCGAGGCGCTGACGGGTCGCCTCGTCGGGAGCGATGCCAGGGGCGACGCCGGGGCCGATCGGTTCCACCACCTGGGGCTGGGGCTGGGGCTGCGGTTCGGGCTGGGGCTGAGGCTGGGACTGAGGCGGTACCTGGGGGTGGGTCTGGGGCCGGATGCGCGGGGCGGCTGCGTCGTCGCCCGGTGCGCCGCGCAGTGCCGCACCGCTCTCGACGGCCTTCCGGATCGCGCCCAACTCCCGCTCCAGTTCGGCCGGTTCGGGGAAGTTCTCGTCCCGCTCCAACAGCACGCCGGGCGGCGACACCCGGGACGCGAGGTCGGTCAGGATGTCGAGGACCGGGCGGGGCACCGGATGCGCATGACTGTCGTGCCAGACGCCGTCCCGCTCGAAGCCGCCCGCGACATGGACGTAGGCGATGGCCTCCAGGGGCAGTTCGGCCAGCGCCTTGGCGGGGTCCTCGCCGCGGTTGACGTGGTTGGTGTGCAGGTTGGCCACGTCGATCAGCAGCCGTACGCCGGTGCGGTCGGCCAGGTCGTACAGGAACTGTCCCTCCGTCATCTCCTCGCCCGGCCAGGCGACGAGCGCGGCGATGTTCTCGACGGCGAGCGGCACGGGCAGCGCGTCCTGTGCGATGCGCACGTTCTCGCACAGCACGTCGAGGGCGTCCCGGGTGCGCGGCACGGGCAGCAGATGCCCGGCTTCCAGTCGCGGGGACGCCGTCAGCGGGCCGCCCGCGCGGACGAACGCGATGTGCTCGGTGACCAGCGGCGCGCCCAGCGCCTCGGCCCGCTCGGCGAGCGCGGTCAGCCGCCCCTGGTCGGGTCGCTCCGCATCGCCGAGCCCGAGCGAGACGCCGTGCGGGATCACGGTGATCCCGCGCTCGCGCAGCCGCAGCAGGGAGTCGGGCAGATGCCCGGGACACACGTTCTCGGCGACGGCCTCGACCCAGTCGATGCCCGGCATCCGCTCCACGGCGTCCGCGATCTCCGGTCGCCAGCCGATCCCCGTCCCCAGTCGCATCATGGTCCCCGCCTCCTTCGTGCCCCCTGCGTGGTGACGGTGGTATCGCCCCGCCACCGCGCTCCGAACCGCCCGCCGCCCGCCTTCAGAGCAACATTTGAGGTTCGGACCGGCGGACCGGCGGATCGACGGATCGACGGGCTGACGGGTGCTGGCCGACCGGTGCCGGGCCGACGGGCTGGTCGGCCGACGGGTCAGCGGGCCCTCAGGGCCGGATGGTCGGCGACCACCGTGCAGCTGCCCGGCGCGATCTCGGTGAACCCCGCGTCCCGCACCAGCGGCAGTCCGCTCGCCGTCAGCTCACGCCACCGCTCCGGGGGCGCGGTCCGGACAGCAAGCGGGAAACCGGTTTCGCGCCAGGCCGCCCGTTCCTCGTCCGACAGCTCCCACCAGGCGAGCTGCGCGCCGTGCCCGGCCTGCGCCATCGCCTTCCCCGCCGACATCTCCACCTCCGGACTCATCCACAGCACGACGGTCCCCGGCTCGACGTCCGCGGGCGGCTCGGGATCGTCGAGATCGGTTCCGGAGACCTGAAGCTTCGCCAGTTCCTTCGGCCACCCGTCCAACGGCACGGGCGGAAACACCCGTACCTCCGCCGACTTCCCCGTGACGGTGATCCCCGGCAGCTCCCCGGCCCGTCGCCACTCGGCTCCCCGTGCCCGCCGCACCACCTTGCGAATACGGGCGTCCTGCCAGTCCCGCATGACCTGCGCCCACTCGCCGTCCCCGACGGAGCGCTCGTCATCGAGCAGGACGAGCACGGCACGGGCAGCCGTCTCGAGCGCGTCGGTGCGGGCGGGCGGCGCGGATTTCTCTATCCGCACGACAAGGGGCAACACGAACTGCGGAGCCTGGTCACGCGGGTTCGGCTCGGTCTGAAAGGGACTCTCACTCACAGGCGCAGGCTACTGGACCGGTGCGAGAGGATGCCCTTCATGGAACGCGATCTACGTCTGGAGAACGTGGGCCGCCGCTACGGCTTACGCGGCCCATGGGTCCTGCGCGAGGTGAACGTGGAACTGGCCCCCGCCACCCTCACCCGGATCGAGGGCCCCAACGGATGCGGCAAGTCCACCCTCCTGCGGCTCCTCGCCCGAATCGACGCCCCGACGGAGGGCAGGGTCACCGGCCGCCCCCGCACCGCGTACGTCCCCGAACGCTTCCCCGCCGCCCTCCCGTTCACCGCCGTCGGCTACCTCACCCACCTCGGCACGGTGCACGGTCTGTCCCGCACCTCGGCCGAGCGCGCCGCGGGCGACTGGCTGGACCGCCTCGACGCCACCGCCTACGCCCACACCCCCATGACCCGTCTGTCGAAAGGCAGCAGCCAGAAGGTCGCCGTGGCACAGGCGCTCCTCGCCGAACCGGAGCTGCTGATCCTGGACGAGGCATGGACCGGCCTGGACACGGACGCGCGGGCCGAACTGGAGCGGGCGGTCGCCGAGCGGACGTCCGCCGGAGCGGCGGTCGTCTTCGTCGACCACGACCCCCGCCGCCTCGCCGGTGCCACGGACGCCGTGTACACGGTCCGCGACGGCGCCCTCCACCGTCGTCGCAGCGACGAGGAGCCGGCCGCCGCACCCGACGGCCCGCAGATGACCATCGAGGTGCACGGCCCGGCCGCGCCGCTTCCCCCGGAAGCGCTTCGTCTGGCCGTCTCCACCGAGGAGACGGCCGACCGCACCCACCGGCTCACCGTCCCCGTCTCCCACTCCGACGTCCTGCTCCGCGCCCTGCTGACCGCCCGCCCGCCGTGGCACGTGGTGAGCGTCCGTCAGAACGAGAGCCGCCGATGACCGCCCTGCTGCGCTACCAGAGCGCCCTGCTCCTGCGCTCGCAGCGCTGGCTGCCCCCGTTCCTCCTCTACGCCGCCTTCCTGGGGATCGGGGTGCAGGGCGGCCAGCCGCTGCTGGACTCGCTCGGCTACACCGCCGCGTTCCTGCTGCCCGTGGCCGCCTGGCTGGTGCGGATCTGCGTGACCAACGAGCCCCCGGCCGCCCGCACCGTCGTCGCGGCGGCGGTCGGGCCCGCGCGGGCGCATCTGGCCTGTGTACTGGTCGCGCTGACCGGGGCCGCGCTGCTCGGCACGGCGGCGACAGCGCTCGTCACGTTCATCAGCGACCCGGTCGGCAGCGACCACCACAAGCGGGTCCCCGTCCTCGAAGCCGCCGGCGCCGGACTGCTCGCCGTCCTGACCTGCGCCCTGCTCGGCACGGCCGTCGGCGCGCTCACCGCCTGGCCCGTGCTGCGCTCGCCCGGCCGTGCGGTGCCCGCGCTGCTGCTGGCGGCCCTGCTGGCGCTGGTGGTAACCGGTTCCCCGGCGCATGCGGCCGTCAGTGGGCTGGTGGACGGCTCCCACTCGGCGACCGTCCACGTGCCGATCCTGCCGCTGGCCGCCGCGATCCTGCTGAGCGCCGCGGCCACCGCAGTGGCCTGCGCGCTCACATCCCGTCGATCACCGTGACCCGGGCGAGCACGCAGAGTAACCGGTTACCTGTGTTACCCGAGCACCCGTGTCACCCGAGCTACCGGGTAACCGGTTACCCGGAGCAAGCCGTCCGCTGTGCCTCCTGCCACTCGCATACCGGGCACAGCGTGATCCCCTTGTACGACTCCGGATACTCCGTCGGCTTGCGGCACAGCACACACTCCGCATACGGCGGCCCCTCGGCCTCGGGCGGCGTGGTCGCGTCGATCAGGCAGTACTCCCGGTCGTGCTCCCGGTCGCTGTCGTCGTCACTCATGCCTCCAGCGTACGAAAGCGTTTCCGGCGCACGAGGTCGGCGTAGGTGACTCACCGCCGCCCGCTCGCGGTTCCGATCAGCTCGGACACCTTCACGAACCGGTACCCCTGTCGGCGCAGCTCCGGCACGATCGTCCGCACCGCCCGCTCGGTCGTCGGGGCCGCGCTGCGGGTGCAGTGCATGACGACGACCGACCCGGGCTTCACACCCTCCAGCACCTGCCGGGCCACCGCGTCCGCATCCGTCGCGAACGCGTCTCCGCTGACCACGTCCCACTGGACCGCGGTCACTCCGGTGCCGCTCACCGCGCGCAGCGCTCGCTTGTCGTAACAGCCGCCGGGGAAACGGAAGTAGGGCATCGCGTCGGTCACTCCGGCCTTGCGGAACGCCGTGTAGGCCCGCTCCACGTCCGCCCGCATCCGGTTCTCGGGGACGGTCGGCAGGCCGTAGCAGTCGCCGGTGAAGGCGTGGTGACTGTAGGAGTGGTTGGCGATCTCGAACCTGGGGTCGCGGCCGATGGAACGGGCCTGGTCCGGGTACTCCTCGGCCCAGCGACCGGTCATGAACACGGTGGCCGGCACCTCCAGCGCCCGAAGGGCCGCGATCAGCCCCGGGTTGTCGAAGTGCTCGCCGGCCGCCGCCCGGGCCCCCTGGTCGGCGGTCATGTCGGCGTCGAAGGTGAGGGCGACGGTCCGGTCGGCGGTGCGGGGCGCGTTGTGGAAGACGGGAGTGAGACCGGCCGGACCGGGAGCCAGCGTCGGGGGCCGCGAGGGGACGACGGAGGCGGGGGCGGAGGCAGGGGCGGAGGTGTGGGCGGGAGCGGCGGGGCGAGGGGCCTGCGGCTGCCGAGGAGCGCCGCAGGCGGTGAGCGTGAGGGCGCCGAGGGCGGCACCGAGAGCACAGAGGCCGGCGAGACGGCGCACGGGAGGGATCATCGTATGAAGTTATGGGGTGCGGCTCATTGCCTGTGTGGATATATGACCGCGTCTCCGCTGGTGTCACCCACCCGGCTCCCGTGCGCCCGGCTCACCGAAACGGAATCCGACCCCGCACCCGAACCCGTATCCGAACCCACATTCGAACCCGGATTCGGATCCGAACCGGTTCCGATCCGCTGTCCGGGACTAGCGCCGCCACGGTCCCGTGATCGCGAATGTCGTCCCGGGGTTGTAGCAGTTGACGTACATCGTCTTGCCGTCGGGGGAGAAGGTGACGCCGGCGAACTCGCCCCACTCGGGAGCCTCGGGTGTCCCGATGTTCTGTCGGCCGCGCGCCATCGCGTACACCTCGCCGGCCCGGGTCACGCCGAAGACGTGCTGGGCGCCGTGGCCGTCCTCGCAGACCATCAGCCCGCCGCCGCCGGCCGCCAGGCAGATGTTGTCCGGGGACTCGCCGGGGAGCTGGATGTCGGTGTCCGGGCCGAAGGCGATGACGAGGCTGAGGCGGCGGCGCTGCGGGTCGTAGCGCCAGACCTGGCCGAAGTGGTCGGCCGCCGAGCCGTCCGTGCCGCGCGCGAAGGACGACACGAAGTACACGCACGTCCCGCCCCAGTAACAGCCCTCCAGCTTCTGGGCGTGCGTGATGCCCTTCGGGCCGAAGTCCTGCAGACGGACCGGGGTTTCGGCGGCGAGTGGATCCGGTACGTCCACCCACTCGACGCCCTCGAAGACGGCCCCCGTGTCCTGGATGGACGACAGGTCCGGCACGCCGGGGACGCGCATCGCCTGAAGGCGGCCGCCCGCGCGCAGCGAGCCCACCCCGCCCAGCGGCTTCTCCGGCAGAAAACGGTAGAAAAGGCCGAACGGCTTGAGGAACGCATCCTCCGTTTCGTAAACGGTTCCGCTGTTCGGATCGACGGCGATCGCCTCGTGCTGGAAACGTCCCATCGCGGTCAGCGGGACGGCCCCGGTACGACGCGGGTCGGACGGATCGACCTCGAAGATGAAGCCGTGGTCCTTGCTGTAACCGTTTGTGCCTGCTTTGTCCTCGGTCTCCTCGCAGGTCAGCCAGGTGTGCCACGGAGTGGGCCCGCCCGCGCAGTTGACGGCCGTACCGGCGATGGCGACCCGCTCCGAGAGCACCTTGTTGCGGGAGTCCAGCGTCAGGGCCGTACAACCGCCTTTGCCCGCAGGGTCGTAGGTCAGGCCCTTGATCGTGGGGACGGGGTGCGCCGCGGTGGGGCGGTTCTCGTGGTTGCGGACCAGGTGGACCCGACCGCCGCGGCCGGGGAGGGCCGTCATGCCGTCGTGGTTGGAGGGCACCGGGCCCTCGCCGGAGCGCAGCGGATCGCCCTCGCGGGAGAGGACCCGGTAGCGGAAACCCTCGGGGAGGTCGAGCAGGCCGTCCGGGTCGGGTAGGAGGGGGCCGTAGCCGTCGTGGCCGAGGTTCTGCGCGGTGGCGGTGTCGGTGGCGGTCGCGGTGCCGGTGAAGAGGTCGGAGAGAGCACCGGTGAACGCGATGCCCACCCCTGCTCCGACTCCCACTCCCATGACACCGGTGCCGGCGAGGATCTGACGTCGTGTCGCAGACATGAGAAAACCTTCCTGCTGGCGGACAGGAACTGTGATCCCGCCGTGTCTATCACCCGGAGCGCGCCCCAGGCACCACACATGGGGCACGTGTCACTCGTCGACGGCCTTCGGCGGAGGCGGAGGCGGCGGCGGAGGAGGCGGCGGTGGGGCCTGAGCAGGCGTCTGAGGCGGCGTCTGGGGCGGTGGCTGTGCAGGCGGCGGAGGTTGTGGCGCGGGCGGCTGCTGCTGAGGGTGTTGTGGGAGCGGTTGCTGGGCCTTTTCCAGGAAGCGCAGCAGTTCCACCGGGAACGGCAGGACGAGCGTGGAGTTCTTCTCGGCGGCCACCGCCACCACCGTCTGGAGCAACCGCAACTGGAGCGCGGCAGGCTGCTCGGACATCTCCTTCGCCGCCTCCGCGAGCTTCTTCGACGCCTGCAGCTCGGCGTCCGCGTTGATGATCCGCGCCCGGCGCTCACGGTCGGCCTCGGCCTGGCGGGCCATCGAGCGCTTCATGGTGTCCGGCAGGGACACGTCCTTGATCTCGACCCGGTCGATCTGCACACCCCAGCCGATGGCCGGACTGTCGATCATCAGCTCCAGGCCCTCATTGAGCTTTTCCCGGTTCGACAGCAGGTCGTCCAGCTCGCTCTTGCCGATGATCGAACGCAGCGAGGTCTGCGCCATCTGCGAGACGGCGAAACGGTAGTCCTCGACGTTGATGATCGCGGCCGCCGCATCCACCACCCGGAAGTACACGACCGCGTCGACCCGCACGGTCACGTTGTCGCGGGTGATGCCCTCCTGGGCGGGAATGGGCATCGTCACGATCTGCAGATTGACCTTGTGCAGTCGGTCCACGGCCGGGATGACCAGCGTGAAACCCGGCGGGCGGACGTCGCCGCGCAGCCGGCCGAGCCGGAGGACCACCCCGCGCTCGTACTGCTTGACGACCCGGGCGGCCGCCCCGAGATACACGAGGCCTCCGGCGGCGACCGCCGCGGCCGCGCCCAGCAGTTCCTCGAGCATGGCGACCTCCTCAGCAAGAGGTCCGTAGGGGCCGTGCTGCCGGCTCGTGCCTTCTGCTGCCGGCACCCGACTGCTTATGCCTGTTTCTGCCTGTCTCTGTCTTCCTCTGCCTGTTTCTATCTGTCTCTGTAACGATATGCCCGTCGTCCGGCCCGGGGCCACGCCCCGGGTCCCGGGCCGGACGACAGGCTGCGCGGCTAGCCGCTCGTCACCGGTTCCGTGACCTTCACCGGCTCCGTGCCGACCGCGCTGTGCCGTTCCGCCCAGGTCTCCAGGGCCGAGCGGCAGGCGTGGTCGAGGTGGTGCAGGCCCGAGAGGTCCAGCTCGACCGGGCGGTCCTGCGGGAGGGCCTCCAGGCTGTCGAGGATCTTCGGCAGCCGCAGGAACGTCGCGTTGCCCGACAGATACGCCTGGACCGGCCCGGCGCCCTTGTCGACGACCTCCGTCCTGATGTGCGAGGCCTCCCAGGCCGTCTTGGCGACGGCCAGCGCCAGACCGATGAGCACGCCCTCGAACATGCTGACCGCGACGATCGACACGGCCGTGGCGACCAGGATCAGCGCCTCGCCGCGGTGCTCGCGCCAGAGCCCGACGATCGCCCGCACGGGCACGAGTTTGGCGCCCGCGTGGACGAGGATGCCGGCCAGCGCCGGGATGGGGATGTAGGCCAGCACGTCCGGCAGCAGAGCCGCGAACAGCAGCAGCCACACGCCGTGCAGCACGCGGGACGCCTTCGTGCGCGCGCCCGCCTGCACGTTGGCCGCGCTGCGCACGATCACCGCGGTCATCGGCAGCGCGCCGAGCATCCCGCAGAGCGCGTTGCCCGCGCCCTGCGCCATCAGCTCCTTGTCGTACTCGGTGCGCGGGCCGTCGTGCAGCCGGTCCACCGCTGCCGCGCTGAACAGCGACTCGGCGGACGCGATCAGGGTGAACGCGACGATCGTGCCGAGCAGGCCGACGTTCGCCAGTTCACCGAAGGAGCCGAGCGGCGGGGGCTGGACGGCGCCCAGCAGGCCCTGCACCTCGACGGTGGCCACGGGCAGGTTCAGCAGCAGGGCGGCGAGCGTCGCCAGGCCCACCGCGGCGAGCGGGCCGGGCACCGTGCGGACCTGTTTCGGCAACCGCTTCCACAACACCAGCACCGCGACGGTGCCGACGCCGAGCGCGAGCGAGGCCGACGCGGCGGCGCTGTCGGCCGCGTCCACGAGCGCCCCGGGCAGCCCGGCGATCTTCTCGAGACCGGATTCCGGCGCCCTGGCGCCGACGACCGAGTACAGCTGACCGGCGATCAGCACCAGGCCGATTCCGGCCAGCATGCCCTCGACGACCGAGACCGAGATGGCCCGGAAGTAGCGGCCCAGCTTCAGGGCGCCCATGGCGAGTTGCAGGGCGCCCGTGGCGAGGACGATCACTCCGAGGGCGGGCAGGCCGAACTCCTGCACCGCCTCGAAGACCAGCACGGTCAGTCCGGCCGCCGGACCGGACACCTGCAGGCTGCTGCCCCGCATCAGCCCGGTGACGAGGCCGCCGACGATGCCGGTGACGAGCCCGAGCTCGGCCGGCACGCCGGAGGCCACGGCCACGCCCACGCACAGCGGGAGCGCGACCAGGAAGACGACGAGCGAGGCGGCGAAGTCCTGCCTGAGATGGGGGAACCTGGATATGCGCGGGGATATTCGGCGGGATGTCCGTCGGCCGGCGTTCTGGTTCATCGGGGCGCTCACAGGGCTTCGAAGCCGTCGGTGTCCACGCGGTGTTCGCGTACGGCGCCGGTGTGCACCTCGTAGTACCAGCCGCGCACCCGCAGCAGGCCTTCGGCCAGCCGCTTCTCCACGCAGGGGTAGGAGCGCAGCCGCAGCAGCTGGGCGAGCACATGGTTCTGCACCGCCCGCATGACCGTCGGGTCGTCGGGGTCGGCGGCGGCCCCCGGTTCGTCCGCGGCGTGGGCGAGCCAGTCGCGTACGGCGGGGACGCCGTCGAGGTCGTCGCCGCGCACCAGCGCGCCGACGGCGCCGCAGTGCGAGTGGCCGCAGACCACGACGTCCTGGACGCCGAGGACCTCCACGGCGTATTCGATGGTGGCCGCCTCGCCGGTGGGGAGGGCGGAGCCGTAGGGGGGAACGATGTTGCCCGCGGTGCGCAGCTCGAAGAGCTCGCCGGGGCGGGCGCCCGTGATCAGGGCGGGCACGACCCGCGAGTCGGAGCAGGTGATGAAGAGGACCTGGGGGGACTGGCCTTCGGCGAGCTTGGCGAACTCCTCAGGGCGCTGTCCGAACGTACGGGCGTTGTCGATGAGGGGCTGCATGACGTGGTGACTCCTCCTGGCGCGCAGTGGGGGCGCGTCGGATGTGCAGGACACAGGACACAGGACAGATGCACAGCGCAGGCGCGCACCGGAACAGGTGTGCGGGAACGGCTGTGCAGGACACAGGACAGGTGGGGGAACCGCTGTTCTGCTCGCTGCTCTCTCAGCAGCGGAAGACCTGAAGTGCCGCCGGAGAGTGCGTTGTCGAGGGTCTCGACCCGTGGTCGTACGGTTCGGTCGGCCGGGTCGGCTGGTGCGCCGCCGCCGGGTCCAGCGCCAGCAGCGCGCGCTCGGGCTCCTGGGGAGCGGGGGCGGCGCAGAGGGCGGCGCGGTGGCGGTCGCGGGAGCGCAGTGGATCGGCGGGACCGCCGGACCGGTCGCAGCCGCGGATCGTGACGAACTCGTCGCGCACGGGCTTGCCCGACGGCTTGAATCCGGGCTGAGCCTTGGCCTCGACCTGACGCACGGTATGCGCGGATGCGAATGAGGAGATGGATGCGAAGAACGGAAGGGCCAACAGAACGGCGGCGAGGAGCGCGAAGGCGGTCTTGACCGTCCTACCTCGCAACATGCGCCCCCCTCCCGGCACTCTCTCCTCTAGTCCAGACCAACGGTTGGTCAATGACTGGTCAAGAAGCACGGTAACCCTGCAAAGTTGTTTGCAGGGTTAACTGAGCGTTTCGAAAAGAAGTGCGCCTCAAAAGAGGGGGTGATCTGGCGCGATCCGACCCTTGACCCGAGCTGTGACGATCCGTCAGCGAGGCTCGACGAGCCGCTTGGCGTCGCGGGCCAGCGCGGTGAGCCGGGAGATCGCCCGGAAGTACTTCTTGCGGTACCCGCCGTTCAGCATCTCCTCGCTGAACAACTGGTCGAAGGGGAGCCCGGAGGCCAGGACCGGGACCTCGCGGTCGTAGAGCCGGTCGGCCAGGACCACCAGCCTGAGCGCCGTGGACTGGTCGGGCACCGGCGCCACGTCCGTGAGACAGACCGCCTTCAGGCCGTCCGTCAGCGCGCCGTAACGGCTCGGGTGGACCTTGGCGAGGTGCTCCAGCAGGTGCGGGAAGTCGTCGAGCGAGGCGCCCTCGGTGGCGTACGCCGCCTTCGCCACCTGTTCGTCCGAGTACGGCGCCGGCGCCTCGGGCAGGCCGCGGTGGCGGTAGTCCTCGCCGTCGATGCGCAGCGCGCGGAAGTGCGCCGACAGGCCCTGGATCTCACGCAGGAAGTCGGCGGACGCGAACCGGCCCTCGCCGAGCTTGCCGGGCAGGGTGTTGGAGGTGGCGGCGAGCGCGACGCCGGCGTCGACCAGCTTGCCGAGCAGCGTCGAGACGAGAACGGTGTCGCCGGGATCGTCCAGCTCGAACTCGTCGATGCACAGCAGACGGTGTCCGGAGAGCGTCCGCACCGTCTGCTGGAAGCCGAGGGCGCCGACCAGGTTGGTCAGCTCGACGAAGGTGCCGAACGCCTTGAGGGCGGGCTCGGCCGGGGTGGCGTGCCACAGGGACGCCAGCAGGTGGGTCTTGCCGACGCCGTAGCCGCCGTCGAGGTAGACGCCGCGCGGCCCGGCGGGCGTCTTGGGTGCCTTCGCCCTGCCGAAGCCGAAAAACCCCCGTTTGGCGGTACCCGTGGCGTGCGCCCCGCCCAGTCCGGCCGCGAAGTCGTCCAGGACGCCGACCGCCGCGGTCTGGCTCGGTTGGTTCGGGTCCGGGAGGTAGGTGCTGAAACGGACCGAGTCGAAGCGCGGCGGCGGCACCATCTCGGCGACGAGCCGGTCCGCGGGGACGTGCGGCTGACGGGCGCAGAGGGACACCGGGGCCGCGTCGGCTATCGGGCTGAGGCCGGGGGCGGGGGAGGAGGACGACACGGTTCCCCATGCTACGGGGCATGCCAGACTGCCTGGCATGCGACGGCTGTTCCCTGTGACCGACCAGACAGTCCAGACCGTGACGACCGACTCCGGCGGGAGGCCGCTCGGGGCCCCCGACGAAGGGGGCGGCGAGGGAGGCGGCACGCGAGACGGCACGGCCCCGAGCCGTGAGTGGAGCCTCGACGAGCTCGCCGACGCCTACGCCTACCCGCAAGCCCCGCCCGGGGAGCCACGGCCCTGGCTGCGCGCCAACATGGTGTCCACGCTCGACGGCGCCGCCCAGCACGACGGGCGCTCGCAGCCCATCTCCACCGCTGCCGACATGCGGATCTTCGGCACGCTGCGAGGGCTCGCGGACGTGGTGGTCGTCGGCGCGGAAACGGTACGTCTGGAGGGTTACCGTCCCGCACGCGCGCGTGCGGAGTTCGCCGAGCGGCGCGAGGCGGCCGGGCAGGGGCCCGCGCCCGCGGTCGCGGTGGTCACCGCCGGCCTCGACCTGGACTTCTCGCTGCCGCTCTTCACCTCGCCCCTGGTCCCCACCCTGCTCCTCACCGGCGCCGCGGCCCCTCCCGACCGGGTCGCGGCCGCGGAGAAGGCGGGCGTGCGGGTGGTGGTCGCCGGAGACGGCACGGGCGTGGATCCGGCCCGCGCCGTCATGGCCCTCGCCGAGCTCGGGCACACCCGGCTGCTGACCGAGGGCGGGCCCCGGCTGCTGGGGCAGTTCGTCGCCGCCGGGGTACTCGACGAGCTGTGTCTGACCCTCTCCCCGATGCTCGTCGCCGGCGACGCACAGCGCATCGCGGGCGGGCCGTCGGTCGCGGTTCCGCAGCGGTTCGCCCTGGCGTCCCTGCTGGAGGAGGAGGGTTTTCTGTTCGGCAGGTACCGGCGACCGTGATGCCGAAATACGTTCGACGATGTCGAAATGGGTTTGCTCGATATCGCTGGTCCTGAAATCGGCGGAATCAGCGGAATCAGTGGAATCGACGGAATCGATCGTTCCGTTTAGCTTCCGACGGGCACACTAAATCTCGCAGTCCCCGTGCGAGCACGGGGAAGGATGGTTTCCGCAGGGCCGCGGAACGGCCCACGGAGGAGAGAGGGCCACGGGGGTCCTCGAAGGAGAATGGGGCGCTGGTGTTCACAAGCGTTTTGATGATCGAGAAGGCCCTGACGTCCGCCGACGTGGAGTTCGTCAGCACCTTGCACGGGGAGGAGCCGGTCTCCTTCCGCGTGCTGCTCCAGCCGCGGGGCGACCAGGCGGACCGCCTGCTGCGGGCCATCGACGACGTGGCTCTGGGCGAGCTGGACGAGGCGACGCGCGAGCGGGAGACGCCCGAGGGGGACGAGGCCAAGGGGTTCGGCGAGCGGGCCCTGGCGGTGTCCCTCCAGGCGTTGCAGACGGCGGGCCACGACGCGGTGGGGCGGCTCGTCGAGGACCATCCGCTGGACGCGTTGAAGTCCCTGGTGGCGGAGGTCGGGGCGGACGAGGTGATCGTGCTGACAGATCCCCACTACGTGGAGGAGTTCTTCCACCGGGACTGGGCCTCGCGGGCCCGGCACAAGGTGGGGGTGCCGGTGCTGAAGCTGTTCTCGCACAGCAAGGCGTAGCGGGCCCCGCGGTCGCGTGCGGCCGACCGCGGCGTTCCCCACGCCCCTGGGGAGGCGCGGCGGGCCCGACCCCATAGGCTGGGGCGCGTCCACCGTCGTAGCGCACCCTGGAGACACACGCATGGCACCCGGCCTTCCTACCGCCATGGACCGACCGCACTTCATCGGCATCGGTGGGGCCGGGATGTCGGGGATCGCGAAGATTCTGGCTCAGCGCGGCGCGAAGGTGGCCGGCAGCGACGCCAAGGAGTCGGAGACCGCGGCGGCGCTGCGGGCCCTCGGCGCGACCGTGCACATCGGACACGCCGCCGAGCACCTGGCCGACGACGCGAGCTGTGTCGTCGTCTCGTCGGCGATCCGCGCGGACAACCCGGAGCTGGCCCGCGCGGCCGAGCTGGGCATCCCCGTCGTCCACCGCTCGGACGCGCTCGCCCGGCTGATGGACGGCCTGCGTCCGATCGCCGTCGCCGGCACCCACGGCAAGACGACCACCACGTCCATGCTGGCCGTGTCGCTGTCCGAGCTCGGTCTGAACCCCTCGTACGCGATCGGCGGCGACCTGGACGCGCCCGGTTCCAACGCGTTGCACGGCGAGGGCGAGATCTTCGTCGCCGAGGCGGACGAATCGGACCGCAGCTTCCACAAGTACGCCCCCGAGGTCGCCATCGTCCTCAACGTGGAGCTCGACCACCACGCGAACTACGCCTCGATGGACGAGATCTACGCATCGTTCGAGACCTTCGCCGGCAAGATCGTGCCCGGCGGCACGCTGGTGATCAGCGCCGACCACGAGGGCGCGCGGGAACTGACGCGGCGCGTCGAGGGCGTGCGGGTGGTGACGTACGGGGAGGCCGAGGACGCACACGTGCGCGTGCTGTCCGTCGTCCCCCAGGGGCTGAAGAGCGAGGTGACCGTCCTGCTGGACGGACGCGAGCTCACCTTCACGGTCTCCGTGCCCGGCCGCCACTACGCGCACAACGCCGTCGCCGCGCTCGCGGCCGGCGTCGCCCTGGGCGTCCCGGCCGCCGAACTCGCCCCCGCCCTGGCCGCGTACACGGGCGTCAAGCGCCGGCTGCAGCTCAAGGGCGAAGCGGCGGGGGTCCAGGTCATCGACTCCTACGCCCATCACCCGACCGAGATGACGGCCGACCTGGAGGCGATGCGCGCGGCGGTCGGCGACGCCCGCATCCTCGTCGTCTTCCAGCCGCACCTGTTCTCCCGGACGCAGGAACTCGGCAAGGAGATGGGCGTGTCCCTGTCCCTGGCCGACGCCTCCGTCGTCCTCGACATCTACCCCGCGCGCGAGGACCCGATCCCGGGCGTGACCAGCGAGCTGATCATCGCCGCGGCCCGGGCGGCGGGCGCGGACGTGACGGCCGTCCACGACAAGGACGAGGTGCCGTCCGTGATCGCGGGAATGGCGAAGGCCGGTGATCTCGTTCTCACCATGGGCGCGGGCGACGTGACGGACCTGGGCCCGCGCATTCTGGACCGTCTTTCCCAGTGAGGGGCTGAGGCTCATGCCGTACGACGTCGAAAAGCCGGACGAGAAGTGGCGGGCGGAGCTGACCCCGGCCGAGTACGCCGTCCTGCGCGAGGCCGCGACCGAGCCCGCGTTCACCGGTGAGTACACCGACACCAAGGCCAAGGGCGTCTACTCCTGCCGGGCCTGTGGCGCCGAACTGTTCACCTCCGACACCAAGTTCGACTCCCACTGCGGCTGGCCGTCGTTCTTCGACCCGAAGGACAGCGACGCCGTCGAGCTGATCGAGGACCGCACGCACGGGATGGTGCGCACCGAGGTGCGATGCGCCCGATGCGGTTCCCACCTCGGGCATGTGTTCGCCGGGGAGGGATACCCGACCCCGACCGACCAGCGGTACTGCATCAACAGCATCTCGCTGCGACTGGCGGCGGACGGCGAGGGCTGAGGGCGACGGCTGCCGGGACGGTCGGGTGTGACGGGGCGGCCTGGTGTGAGGGCTGCTGGGACGGTCGGGTGTGACGGGCGGCCTGGTGTGAGGGCTGCCGGGACGGCCGGGTGTGACGGGCGGCCTGGTGTGAGGGCTGCCGGGACGGCCGGGTGTGACGGGCGGCCAGGGTGAGTGCTGCCGACGGGCTCACAGCTGCTTGCGCTGCACCATCGCCGACAGCACCAGCATCCCCGGCACGAGCGGCACCCAGACCGTCAGCACCCGGTAGCCGATGACCGTCGCCGTGGCCAGGGGCAGCGGGGTGCCGTAGCCCGCCAGGGTGAGCACCAGAGCCGCGTCGACCGGGCCGATGCCGCCCGGCGCGGGCACGGCGCCGGCCGCGGTGCTCGCCGCCAGGAACGCGAAGAGCAGCTGCGCCCAGGACAGGGGCAGGCCCAACGCCGTCCCCACGGAGGCCACCACGCTCGCCTGGATCAGCGGCGCCGCGACCGCTCCGCCCCACAGGGGGAGGAAGCGGGAGGGACGGGTGTGCAGCTGTCGGACGTCGGTCAGGGCCGTACGGACGAAGTCCAGGGCGGGGCGGCGCAGCGGCCGCGCGACGGTGAGCAGCGCCGCGAGCGCCGTGGGGGCCAGCAGCAGGCCCGCGGCGGCCAGCAGCAGCGTCCGCCCCTGCGGAAGGAGTGCCGAGGGCGGTACGGCGGTGGGGGCGGCGAGCAGGAAGATCAGCACCACGGGTGTCTTCGCCACGGCCCTGACCAGGGAGTACAGGGCGATCGAGGCCGTCGCACGGGGCAGCGGGATGCCCTGGCACTGCAGAAACCGGACGGTGACCGCATGGGCGCCGATGCTCGCGGGCAGCACATGGTTCGCGGCGCCCGCGGCGATCTGGGAGGCCACCAGCGGGCCCGGCGGCAGCCGGTCCAGGACCGCGCCCTGGCGGACACAGGCCGCGGCGACCGCGCCCAGGTAGGTGAACAGGAGGCCGACCAGCAGCCACCACGGGTCGGCGGTGGCCAGCCGGGCGACGCCGTCACGGACCGCGTGCCAGTCGATGACCGCCCACACCGCGAGCAGCAGGACGGGGAGCAGGCAGAGAGCGCGGCGGCCGGCCGAGGAGATCAGGGGGCGTCTGCGGTCGTCCGCGCGTGGGGGTGGGGGCGGGGCCGCGGGTTCGTCGAGGGGCAGCAGGGACACGGCGCACGTCGTCCTTCCGCGTCGTGACCGCGCGCGGCGGCTTGACGGATCGGGGGCGAGCTGGGGAGGGGACGGGGGAGTGGTTCCCCTCCGGTGTGACGGTGCGGTGTCCGGAAGCCGACGGAGTGCGGGCCGAAGGGCGACCGCGATGCGGTGGGGCGGGGGGAGGTGCGGTGGGGCTGTGGGATTTCTGCCCGTACCCCTCGAAGTTCATCCCGGACGGCCCCCGAGGTTCACCCGGCCCGCAGTAGCGTCGGTCCTTTCGGCCAGGTCCTTTCGGCTCGGCGCGCTGCGGCGGGTCGCCGCGGGAACGGCGGCCGATGCGGCCGGTGCGGACGCGGCGAGCAGTGGCTGTCGCGGCCGCGGCCGCGACGGACAGCGGCCGTCGGCGTGGGGTGCAGGGGCCGTCGCCGCCGCGGCGGCGGGCTGCGGGCTGCGGGCGGTGGGCCGCACGTGGTGGGCTGCAGGATCGCGGGCGGTGGGCGGTGGGCGGTGAGGCTCGTCGTCAGGTCGTCGACGTCCGGCGAGGGTGGGCGGGCGGCCCGGGCGCGCGTCGCCGCCTTCAGCGCGCCGTCTTCAGCGTGTCGACGCCGACGCCTCGCCGGACGCCGTCCGTTCGCCGCCTGCGCCCGTACGCCGGCCCGCGGACGGGGCCAGCGGCAGCGTCACCGTGAAGACCGTGGCCGCCGCCGTGGCGTCCAGCTCGAGCGAGCCGCCGTGCGCCCGCACCAGGGAGCGGGCGACCGACAGGCCGAGGCCGCTGCCGCCGCGGTCGCGGCTGCGGGCCTTGTCGACGCGGTAGAAGCGGTCGAAGACGCGGTCGCGGTCCTCGGACGGGATGCCGGGACCGCGGTCGCAGACATGCACCCGCGCCGTGCCCGACGAGACGACGACCTCGACGCGGACCGGGGTGCCGGCCGGGGTGTGCACGGCCGCGTTGGTGAGGAGGTTGTCGAGGACCTGGCGGATGCGGTGCGGGTCCATCCGCAGGGGTACGGCCGCCGGGGCCGGGCCCGGGGACACCGTCAGCGGATGGCCGGGATGGCTCGCGCGAAACGCGTCGGCGGCCTGCTCGACCAGCTCCACCAGGTCGGCGTTCTCCATCCGCAGCGGTGTTTCCACCTCGGCCGCGTCGAGACGGGCCAGTAGCAGCAGGTCGTCGAGGAGGACGCCCATTCGCGCGGCCTCGGCGCGCAGCCGGGCCAGGTGCTTGTCCCGCTCCTCGGGCGCGTTGGCGGCCGCGTACTGGAAAAGGTCCGCGTAACCGCGTACCGACATCAGCGGCGTGCGCAGCTCGTGCGAGGCGTCGGCGACGAAACGGCGCAGACGTTGCTCGGCCTGGGCGCGCACGGCGAGGGAGTCGTCGATGTGCTCCAGCATCGTGTTGAAGGCCGTGCGCAGCTCCTCCACCTCGGGGCCGCCGCCGGGGGCGTCCGCGCGCAGGTGCAGCCGGGACGCCGACTCGGTCAGATCGTGCGAGGCGATGCCGTGCGCGGTGTGCGCCATGTCGCTGAGCGGTTTCAGACCGCGTTTCAGCATCCGTCGGCCGAACACCACGAGTGCCAGCAGGGCGAGGCCGAAGGCCACCACCTGCGTAGTGATCAGCTGGCGCACGGTGCCCTCGATGTCCCCCGTCGGCGCGGCGCTGACCAGCACCACACCGGGCGAGACCTCGCAGGCGCGCAGCAGGTAGTCGCCCTCGCCGTCGATCCGCACGGTCCGGGTGACCTCGCTGGTGGAGTTCTCCATGCGCTTGGCGAGGGCGGTCAGCGCCGTGGTGTCCGCGGGCACGTCGGCCGGCTTGCGCAGCACGGCCGAGCCCGCCGAGACGTCGTACACGGCCGTGTACCAGCCGTAGTACGGCTTGCGCTCCACGACGCCGTGCGCCTTGGCGTCCTTGGACTGCACGACCTGCACCAGCTTGATCTGGTCACGCAGCTGATGGTCCAGATAGTCACGCATGTACATGGTCAGTGTGGCGCCGACCACGGCGAACACGACCAGCGACAGCGCGCCGAGACCGAGGGCGAGCCGGGTGCCGAGCCGCAGTCTGCGGTACGCCTGCCAGAAACGGCGGATCACTCGGCCGCCTGCCGGAGGACGTATCCGAAACCGCGTACGGTCTGGATCAGCGGGTCGTCGCCCGTCGCGTCGAGCTTGCGCCGCAACCGGCTGACGACCAGCTCGACGACGTTGGAACGGCCGCCGAAACCGTATTCCCACACGTGATCGAGGATCTGTGCCTTGGTCAGCACGGTCGGGGACTTGCGCATCAGATAGCGCAGCACCTCGTACTCGGTGGGCGTGAGCGTGAGGAGTTTTCCGTCGCGCCGGACCTCCCGGGTGTCCTCGTCCATGGTCAGATCCGCCACCCGCAGCACGGAGCGCTGGAAACCGGGCCCCGAACTGCGTCGCAGCACGGTCCGCAGCCGGGCCATCAACTCCTCCACCGCAAACGGTTTCACCAGATAGTCGTCCCCGCCGCGGGTCAGCCCCGCCACGCGGTCGGCGACCCCGTCGCGCGCCGTGAGGAACACCACGGGCACCATCGTCCCGGTGTGCCGCAGCCGGTCGAGCACGCCGAAGCCGTCGATGTCGGGCAGCATCAGGTCGAGCACCACGATGTCGGGATGGAAGTCCGCGGCGCGGCGCAGCGCCTCCTCACCCGAGTTCGCGGTGACCGCGTCCCAGCCCTCGTAGCGGGCGACCGTCGCCACGAGATCGGCGATCGGCGGGTCGTCGTCCACGACGAGGAGTCGTACTTTTTCCACCCGCCCATAGTGCGCCACCCGCCCCGGAGCGCCAGACCCGCGTCTCGTGTGCGCGCGGATCGATAAGATCTTGAAAGTTGTACGACAGGAAAACGACAGCAAAGCACGGACAAGCTCTGTGTTCTGAGGACCCGATCTAGGAGTTTCCGTCCGTGACGACCGTCCAATCGCCTCCCGTACCCCCCACGGCGATACGTCCCAAAGTAGTGGCCCGCACCGGCCTGTACGCCGTGCTGGCCGCGAACGCGGCCGTCGTGACCCTCTTCGCAGTCCAGGCGGGCTTCGCTTCCAACGCGCTCGTCGTGATCGGCCGGTTCGCCGGCCTGTACGCCGCCCTGCTGATGGCGTTCCAGCTGCTGCTGGTGGCCCGGCTGCCCTGGCTGGACCGCCGTATCGGCATGGACCGGCTGACCAACTGGCACCGCTGGACCGGCTTCGGTCTGCTGTGGACGCTGGTCGGCCATGTGGTGTTCATCACCTTCGGCTACGCCGAGTCCTCGTCGATGAATCCGGTGAGCCAGCTCGTCGACCTCGCCGAGACCGTCGAGGGCGTGCTGCGCGCCGCCGTCGCGATGGTGCTGATCCTGGTCATCGGCGGCGTCTCCGCCCGCTGGGCCCGCCGTCGCCTCGCCTATGAGACCTGGCACTTCATCCACCTGTACACCTACGTCGCGGTGGTGCTGGCCTTCACCCACCAGGTCGCGGTCGGCACGACCTTCACCGCTTCTTCTGCCGCAACCGCTTACTGGTACGGGGTGTGGGGCGTCGCCCTCGGCTCGGTGCTCCTGGGCCGGTTCGTCCTGCCGCTCTGGCGGAACTGGCGCCATCAACTGCGCGTCGAGGCGGTCGTGCCCGAGGCGGACAACGTCGTATCCGTTTACATCACCGGTCGTGACCTGGACCGGCTGCCCGCCCGGGCCGGCCAGTTCTTCCTGTGGCGGTTCCTGACCAAGGACCGCTGGTGGCAGGCGAACCCCTTCTCCCTGTCGGCCGCGCCCGACGGCACCCGGCTGCGGCTGACCGCGAAGGCGGCCGGCGACGGCTCCGCGGGCCTGCGCCACATCAAGCCCGGCACCCGCGTCTTCGCCGAGGGCCCCTACGGCGCCTTCACCGCGATGCACCGCACCCGCCCGGAGGCCCTGCTCATCGCCGGCGGCGTCGGCGTCACCCCGATCCGGGCGCTCCTGGAGGAGATCCACGGGCACGCGATCGTCATCTACCGGGTGGCGGGCGAGCGGGACGCCGTCCTCTACGACGAGCTGCGCGAACTCGCGCTCGCCAAGGGCGCCGAACTGCACCTGGTCACCGGGCCGCCGGTGCCCGACCGGCTGGCGCCGCGAGAACTCGCCGCGCTCGTGCCGGACATCGCGGAGCGGGACGTCTTCCTGTGCGGTCCGCCCCCGATGATGAACGCGGTCCTGGGCACCCTGCGCGAGCTCGACGTGCCCAAGCCGCAGATCCACTTCGAGCGCTTCAGCCTGGCGGGATGAGAGAGACAACGTGAAGCGAGCAATACCTGTCCTGGTCCTCTCCGTGGCGGGCCTGATCCCGATCTGGCGCTACGAGCCGTCGACCGGGACGACGTCCACCAGCGAGGCCGCCTCGACGCCCTCCGTGTCCTCCTCCACCTCGTCCTCGGGATCGACCACCTTCACCGGTACGACCGTGACCACGGAGAAGGGCGACGTCCAGGTCCAGGTGACCTACGACGGCGACAAGATCACGGCTGTGAAGATGCTGAAGCAGCCGAACCACCCGCAGACGACGGCCGCCGTGCCGAAACTGATTGCGGAAACGCTTACAGCGCAGAGCGCGGACATCGACACCGTTTCCGGCGCGACGCTGACCAGCGACGGCTACAAGGAGTCCCTCCAGGCCGCCATCGACGCACAGGCGGCAGCCGCCTCGGCATCCCCTTCGGCTTCCGCTACTGCTTCGGGCTCGGCATCCGCGTCCGCCGCGGCCTCGCAGACCGTGGCGGGCTCGACCGTGAACACCGAGAAGGGCGACGTCCAGGTCCAGGTCACCTTCGAGGGCGACAAGATCACGGCTGTGGAAATGCTGAAGCAGCCGAACCACCCGCAGACGACGGCCGCCGTGCCGAAACTGATTGCGGAAACGCTTACGGCGCAGAGCGCGGACATCGACACCGTTTCTGGCGCGACCATCACGAGCGACGGCTACAAGGAGTCCCTCCAGGCAGCCATCGACGCGAACGGCGCCTGACGTGCACCGCGTCGAACACGTCATGGGGTTCCCGGTCTCGCTGCGGGTCGACGACACCGTCGTCCGCGACGAGACCGGGGACGCCGTGTTCGCCTGGCTGCGCGAGGTCGACGCACGGTTCAGCCCGTTCAAGGCCGACAGCGAGGTGTCCCGGTACGGCCGGGGCGAGCTGTCGGCCGACGAGCTGAGCGCCGACCTCGTGGAGGTCCTCGACATCTGCGAGCGCTACCGGGCGGCGACCGGCGGCGCCTTCGACGTCCGGCTGCCCGGACGCGGCCTCGACCCCTGCGCGGTGGTCAAGGGCTGGTCCGTGCAGCGGGCGGCGGAGCTGCTGACCCTTGCCGGGATCGGCCGGTTCTGCCTCAACGCCGGCGGCGACGTGGTCGTCTCCGGCGGCCCCTGGCGGGTCGGCGTACGGCACCCCGAGATCGCCGACAAGCTGTGCACAGTCCTCGATCTCACCGACGGGGCGGTCGCGACCTCCGCGCGCTACGAGCGCGGCGACCACATCCTCGACGGCCGCACCGGCCGCCCGGCCACCGGCCTCGACAGCCTCACCGTCGTGGCCCCGACCCTGACCGAGGCCGACACCGTCGCCACGGCCGCCTTCGCCATGGGCGCGGAGGGCGTCGAGTGGGCGGCGGCGCAGGACGGCTGCGAGGTGTACGCCGTACTGCCCGGCGGGCGCGTGCTGCGCACCGGGGGTTTCCCGACGGCGGCGGCAGCGGCCGCGTGAGCGTCGAGGCGGGTGTCCTGGGAACAGCCCTCTGGCTCCTCGGCTGGGGCGCGACGCTCCTCGCCTGGACATCGGGACGAGGACACCGACCGTCCGCCCGCCGACGAAGGTGTGGCTGAACGGCGGTCAGGGTTTCCTGCCTGTTTCCGCGATGGTCGGACTTCTCACGGACGTGGAAAACGCCTCGAGGGCGGGCCGCCGGTGAAGCCGGCGGCCCGCCCTTCGAGTGTGTACGGACTGTCCCGTACCGGGTTTCTCAGCTGACGTCGGACGCGTCCAGGCGGTAGAGACCGCTGTAGTCGGACACGGCCGTTCCGTTCGCCTTGACCCAGGTCGAGATCTCGGAGTTCGAGGAGCCCTGGCCGCTGTCGCTGACGACGATGTAGTGCAGCTTGCCCGCCTTCACGAGGCTCTTGAGCTTGGCCAGCGTCATCGCGTTGTCGCTGCCGGACCAGCCGCCCATCGAGATGACCGGCTCGCCGGACTCCAGGATGATCGAGGAGGCCGTCTGGTCGGTGGCCACCGCCACCAGCCAGGTGGCGCCGTCCTGGTTCTTCTTCAGATACGTGATCATCGCGGACGACACCTGGGTTCCGCCGCCGCCCATGCCGCCGGTGCGGCTGTCGGTCGTACCGGACTCGGTCGTACCGGACTCCGCGGTACCGGACTCGGTCGTGCCCGACTCCGTCGTACCGGACTCCGCCGTACCGGACTCCGCCGAGCTGCCGCTGGTCGTCGAGCTGTCGCCGCTCGTGGAGTCGCCGCTGTTCGACGGCGGCCGGCCCATCTCCTGGCCGTCGCCCGAACCGCTCTGCGCCTCACCGGAGTTGGTGCCCGGCCCGCCGGCCGTGCCGCTGGGCCGCTGACCGCCGCCACCGCCCATGCCGCCGCCCATACCGCCGCCGGTGCTCGGGCCGGCCGTCGGGTTGGTGCCGTTGGTGCTGGAGCCGGCCGCCGAGGCCGAGTAGGCGGCCGGACCGGCGAGCAGCGCCACGACCGCCGCCAGCGCCGCGACGCCCATCAGCCGCTGCCGCTTCGTGAACCGGCCGACCAGCAGCCCGATCACCGAGGCGGCGCCCGCGACACCGGTCACGACCTCGGCCACCGTGTACAGCGTCCCGGAGCCGGAGACCCGCTGGAGCAGGACGATCCCCCAGACCGAGCTCGCCGCGATCGCGGCCGGCAGCACCCAGCCCCACTTCGCCGCGGAACCGTCGCGGAAAGCGTTGTAGAGCAGCACGCCGCCCGCGCCGGCCAGAGCCGCGATACCGGGGGCCATGGCGGTGACGTAGTACGGGTGGAAGGTGCCCTCGGCGAGCGCGAAGGTCAGATAGTGGAGGACGAACCAGCCGCCCCACAGCAGCAGCGCGGCGCGCCGGGCGTCCGTGCGGGGTGCCCGGCCGCGCAGGACGAGACCGGCCACGAGCGCGATCGCCGCGAAGGGGATCAGCCAGGAGATCTGGCCGCCCATGATCTCGTTGAACATCCGGTACAGGCCCGCGTCGCCGCCGAAGCTCGCGCCGTTGCCCTGCGAGCCCACCGACGAACTCGCCCCGAAGATACGGCCGAAACCGTTGTAGCCGATGACCAGGTCCCAGACCGTGTTGTCGGTCGAGCCGCCGATGTACGGCCGGGACGAGGCCGGGATCAGGTCGACGACCACCATCCACCAGGCGCTGGAGACGACCAGCGCGACCGTGCCGACCGCCAGATTGCGGATGCGCCTGCCCAGCGAGCCGTGCGCGGCCCACAGATACACCAGGAAGAAGGCAGGCAGCACCACATACGCCTGCATCATCTTCGTGTTGAACGCGAAACCGATGGCGACGCCCGACCACACCAGCGGCATCAGCCGGCCGGTGCGCACGGCCTTCAGCAGCGCGGCCGCGCCCAGCAGCATCAGGAAGACGAGGATCGGGTCCGGGTTGGTGTCCCGGGTGATGGCGACCGTGATGGGGGTGAGCGTCAACGCCAGCGCGGAGATCGTCCCCGCCACGGCGCCGAAGTCCCGCTTGACCAGCCGGTAGAGAAGCGCGACGGAACCGGTTCCCACGGCGACCATCGGCAGCATCAACTGCCAGGTGCCGTATCCGAAGACGCGGGCGGACAGGCCCATCATCCACAGGGCGAACGGCGGTTTGTCGACCGTGATGAAGCTGCCGGCGTCCAGGGCGCCGAAGAAGAACGCCTTCCAGCTCTTGGTGCCGCTGTAGACGGCAGCGTCGTAGAAGGTGTTACCGGTGATCGAGGAGAGGTTCCAGGCGTAGAGGGCCGTGGCCAGGACGAGGATCGCCCAGAGGGCCGGGCGGGCCCAGCGGGGGTCGTCGGGGGCGCCGGTGAACAGGCGCTTGGCGCGGGAGGCGGGTCCGCCGTCGGCCGGCGGCGCCGCCCGGTGGCGGGGGCCGTCCTCCTGGACGGGGACGGGCGGCGGGGCGAGGGTCGTCATGACGCGTACTCCAGGTGGGTGGTCGCCCCGGTGGGCAGGACGGCGGAGGAGGCGGTGCGTGCGGCCGGCACCTGGGGGGTGCGGACGCGGCGGGGCACGGCGGGGATCCGGGTGCGGCCGGTGAGGGTGGAGCGGAGCATCCGGCCCATGCCCTTGAGGTCGTCCACGGCCGTGCGGACGATGTCGACCCGGCTGTCGGGGTCGTCGGTCCAGTCGACCGGCACCTCGTGGACGCGGAGTCTGTTGCGCTGGGCCAGGACCAGCAGTTCGGTGTCGAAGAACCAGGCGGTGTCCTCGATGTGCGGGGCGAGCGCGCGGAAGACATCGGCGCGGACGGCCTTGAAGCCGCACTGCGCGTCGGAGAAGCAGGCGCCGAGGCCGGCCTTCAGCAGCAGGTTGTAGGAGCGGGACACGAACTCCCGCTTGGCACCCCGGACCACGGCCGCCTGACGGTGCAGCCGACTGCCGATGGCGAGGTCGCTGTGGCCGGACAGCAGCGGGGCGACCAGGGGGAGGAAGGCCTCCAGGCCCGTCGACAGGTCCACGTCCATGTACGCCACGACGTCGGCGCCGGAGCGGATCCACACGTGTTTCAGGGCGCGGCCCCGGCCCTTCTGCTCCAGCCGCACGGCGTGCACATGCGGGAGACGGAGGGTCAGATCGGTCGCCACGTACCAGGTGCGGTCCGTGCTGGCGTTGTCCGCGATCGTGATGCGGAACGGGAACGGGAAGGACTCTTCGAGGTATGCGTGGAGACGGCCGATGCTGTCGGCGAGGACGTGTGCCTCGTTGTACACCGGCACCACGATCTCGACCGACCGCTGCCGGACGCCTCCCGCGTTCGTTTCGTTCATGGCCATGACGATCGGGGCCGTGTCTGGGGGATCCCTGAGCCGCTCCTGAGGGAAGAGTGAGAATCAGCGGACTCACAGGTTGCGCACAGAACGGATCGCGGGGACCGGGAGGGGCCGAGAGGGAGGACCGAGAGGGAGAGGTCGAGAGGGAGAGGTCGAGAGGGAGAGGTCGAGAGGGAGAGGTCGAGAGGGAGAGGTCGAGAGGGAGAGGTCGAGGGGAAACAGAAGGAAACCGCTTCGCCCGGGCGTGGGGGTGCGTGGTCCACTGCGGGCATGAGTCTGACGAGCGAGGTCTTCCTGGTGCGGGACGACGGCGACCTCGACATCCTGACCGGGGAGCGGGACCGCCGGCCCGACGGCATGGACCTGGCCGGGCCGGAGTCATGGCGCACCACGGTCTGGGGATCGCCGGCCATGCACCGGATCGGCGCACGGTTCCTGCCGGCCCTGGTGAGCGTGCACAACGGTGATGTCGTCGGCCCGGCGGAGATCCCCGCCTTCCTCGCCGAACTCGCCCTGGTACGCACCCATATGGAGCGGCTGGCCGCGGAGACCTGCCCGCCCGACCGGACTGCCGAGCAGCACGCCCTGCATCTCGCCGGTCGACTGAACGGCATCGAGGCGAGCGCCCGGTACGCCCAACGGGTCGGCGGCGGACTGTTGATCTGGTAACCGGTTTAGACTCTCCCCGCAACGGCCCGAACTCGCGCGGTCGAGAGTGGGCAGAACTTGCCAGACCCGAAGGGTATTCGGCGTTTTGATACGGATAGATTCAGTCACCAAGCGATACCCGGACGGCACGGTGGCGGTCGACCGGCTCTCTCTCGACATACCGGACCGTGCGATCACCGTCCTCGTCGGCCCCTCGGGCTGCGGCAAGACGACCACCCTGCGGATGATCAACCGGATGGTGGAGCCCAGCGAAGGCTCGATCCTCATCGACGGCGTCGACAGCCGTCAGCAACCGGTCAACACTCTGCGCCGGTCGATGGGTTACGTCATCCAGAACGCCGGACTCTTCCAGCACCGCACGATCGTCGACAACATCGCCACCGTGCCCCGGCTGCTGGGCTGGAGCAAGGACAAGGCCCGCGCGAGGGCCCGGGAGCTGATGGAACGCGTGGGGCTCGACGCCTCGTTCGCCAAGCGTTACCCCTATCAGCTCTCCGGCGGTCAGCAGCAGCGCGTCGGCGTGGCCCGGGCGCTCGCCGCCGATCCGCCGGTGCTGCTGATGGACGAGCCGTTCTCCGCCGTCGACCCCGTCGTCCGCAAGGGCCTGCAGGAGGAGCTCCTGCGCATCCAGTCGGAGTTGGGCAAGACGATCGTCTTCGTCACGCACGACATCGACGAGGCGGTCAAGCTCGGCACGATGGTCGCCGTACTGCGCACCGGCGGCCGGCTCGCGCAGTTCGCGCCGCCCGCCGAGCTGTTGTCCGACCCCGCCGACGCGTTCGTCGAGGACTTCCTCGGCGCCGACCGGGGCATCCGGCGTCTGTCGTTCTTCTCCTCGGCCGGCCTGGAACTGCTCACCGTTCCGATCGTCGCGATCGACGCCACCGCCGAACAGATCGCCGCTCGCGGTGCGGTAGAAACCCCTTACCTCCTTGTTACCGGCCTGGATGGCCGTCCGCTCGGCTGGAGCGAGCCCGGTGAGCTGACGGCCGGACGGGTCGACGTCGACCGACTGCTGCCGTACGGGCGGCCGTTCGTCGCCGGGCAGGACTCGCTGCGGGCCGCGCTCGACTGTGCCGTGCTGTCGCCCACCGGCTGGGCGGTGGCCGTGGACGCCGAGGGACGAGCCGCCGGAGTCGTCTCGCAGGCGGCCATCGGCGAGGCCATCCGGGGCGCCCACGCGGCAGGCCGTGCGGAGCAGCAGGAGAGCGGGAAGACCGCCCAGAAGGTCGTCCGGTGAACCGCTTCTTCGACATCCCCAGCGACCTCCAGCACGACTGGTTCGGGCTGATCGGGCTGCATCTGCGCGAGGCCCTGCTGCCGGTGCTGGGCGGGCTGCTGCTCGCGCTCCCGCTGGCCCAGCTGTGCGTGCGGCTGCGCTGGCTGTACCCGCCCGTGCTGTGGGTGACGACCGTGCTCTACGCCATCCCGTCCCTGGCCTTCTTCGTCGTCCTCATCGACTACACGGGGCAGACCGAACTGACGGTGATGATCCCGCTCACGATCTACACCCTGGTCGTGCTGGTCCCGGCGATCGTCGACGGCGTCCGCTCGGTGCCGCAGGAGACGCTGGCCGCCGCGACCGCCATGGGCTTCGGCCCCGTACGCCGTTACCTCCAGGTCCAGTTGCCGATCGCGGTGCCCGCCATCATCGCCGGTCTGCGGGTGGCCACCGTGTCCAGCATCAGCCTCGTCAGCGTCGGCATGCTGATCGGCAACCAGGGCGCGCTCGGCAACCTGCTGCACGACGCGCAGATCTACAACCGGCCGGAACTCGCCTGGAACTCCGTGATCACCAGCGCCGCTCTGGCGGTCCTGGCGGACGCCGCGCTGGTCGGCCTCCGTATCCTGCTGACCCCCTGGATGCCGAGCGGAACGGGCGGCAAGGGCGGAAAGGATGGAGCAGGCGGCGGAAAGTCCAAGCCCGCCGAGGGCCGACGTCCCGATCCGGCCGTGCCCGCCCTGGAGGACGCAGCCCGGTGAACGTACTCAATTTCGTAAACGCTTTCTTCAATGACAGCGCGCACTGGCAGGGCTACGACGGAATCCCCACCCGCCTGTGGGAACACGTGCAGTACTCCCTGGAAGCGCTCGCCCTCGCGGCGGTGATCGGGCTGCCGATCGGTCTGGTGACCGGTCACTACGGGCGTGGCGGAAACGTCCTCTCCCTGGTCGCCACCGCCGGCCGGGCGCTGCCCACCTTCGGTCTGCTCGTCGTGACGACCATCGTGCTCGGGTTCGGCATGCTGCCCGTGATGATCCCGCTGGTCGTCCTCGCCGTCCCGCCGATCCTGGTCACCACCTACGAGGCGATGCGCTCCGTCGATCCCTCCCCGGTGGACGCCGCTCGAGGCATGGGCATGCGCGAGTCCGACATCCTGCTGCGGGTCGAACTGCCGGTCGCGCTCCCGATCATCCTCGGCGGTCTGCGCTCGGCGGCCATCCAGATCGTCTCCACGGCCACCATCGCCGCGTACGTCAGTCTCGGCGGCCTCGGTCGCTACATCGTCGACGGCCTCTACCAGCACGACTACGAGAAGGTCGTGGGCGGCGCCACCCTGGTCGCCGGCCTGGCCCTCGCCACGCTCGCGCTGTTCTGGGGGGCGACGAAGCTGACGGTGTCGCCGGGAGTGCGGAGGAGCAACTAGGGCCTGTCCAGGCTGCGTTCGCCCTGTTGTCGGCTACTCTGCCGACGTGGCCGATGAGGAAGAGCACAGCGGGAACGGCCCGGTCCGGCAGCGTCCGTGGGACCTGGCGGTGTCCACCGTCCTGATGGAACTCGTCGGCCTCGCCTTCGCCGGGATCGTCACCCTGGTGACATGGCCGTTCGGGTGGCTGCCCGACCCCGGTCTCGTCCTCTTCATGACCGGCATGTTCGCCGTCTGGCCTGCGGCGGAGTCGTACCGCGCGGGGCCGCCGCGTCGGCGTGCGGTCGTAGCCGCCCTGCTGACGCTGGTCACGGCGACCCTGATCGGGGCCGCGGCGGTGAACTGGGCCTTTCCGGCGCTGGACGACGCCGACATCGGCATCCTCGTCGGCAGTCTTGTCGCGGTGCCCGTCAGCGCGGCCGTGCTGGCCTGGTCGCTCAACAGGGCGACGGTGACAGGGCCTGGCTCCGAGGAGTAGGCCGGACGGCGAGGAGGACGAGTTCGCCGGGCGCCGACATGGCATGGCTGTAGCCGAAGGGCGTGGGGTCGTGCAGGGCGGGCAGGGCGGGCGGGTCGGTGATCGTACGGCCGTCGTCGCCGTCTCCGTCGCCGCCGTTCCGAATGTCGTCGTAACCGTTTTTGTCATGGCTGATGACGGGGACAACTCGGATGCGGGGGAGGCCATTCCTCCCGCACCCGAGTCCCGTTCTCCTCAGCCTTCCGAGCGGGCCAGCGCCTGTTCCAGTACGACGAGCAGGGCGTCCCGTACCGAGCCGCGCTCACGGGCGTCGAAGACCAGGAGCGGGACGCCGTCCGACACGTCGAGGGCCCAGCGGACCTCGTCCAGCGTGTGCGCGACATGACCGTCGAAAGCGTTTACGGCAACGGCGAACGGGATCTGCTTGTGCTCGAAGTAGTCGACGGCGGCGTAGCAGTCGTCGAGACGGCGGGTGTCGACGATGACGAGTCCGCCGATCGCGCCCTCCACGATGTCGTCCCACATGAAACCGAACCGCTCCTGTCCGGGAGTGCCGAACAGGTACAGCTTCAGGGTGGGGTCGATGGTGATGCAGCCGAAGTCCATCGCGACCGTGGTGGTGGTCTTGCGCGGGGTGTGGCTGAGGTCGTCCACCCCGGCCGCGACCTCGGTGATGGCCGCTTCGGTGGTCAGCGGCTCGATCTCGGAGATCGAGCCGACGGCGGTGGTCTTGCCCACGCCGAAGCCGCCCGCGATCACCAGTTTCACCGGCAGCGGCGGCCGTACGGCGGCCTGCCCGGCCGAGGTGCGGACCAGCGGTTCAGTCGGTGTCACGGAGTACCCCCCGGGAGTCGGGGATGGCCCGCAGGCCATCGATAACCCTGCGCAGAACGGATGCGTCGTGGGTGACGCCGGAGTCGGGCACGTGCACCGAGAGCTGTCCCGCCGCCCGCAGGTCCTCGGCGAGGACCCGCACCACGTTCAGGTGCAGCCGCAGCCTGGCCGCGATCTCCGCGATCGACTGCGGCACACGGCAGGCGGCGACGATGTCGTGCTGTTCGAAGGAGAGCCGGCCGAGCGCGGCGAGCCCGTCGGCGGTGGCCACCAACTGGGTCTCCACGGGCATCGTCCGGCCGGACGACGCCTCGCCGGCGCCGCCCGCCACCCGCCCGGCGGTGACCAGGAACGGCCGGACCGCGGGCGCGGGGCCGACGGGGGCGACGCCGTCCTCGCCTGCCCCGCGCGGGGTACGGCCGTCCGCCATCGGAAATCGCTTTCTCTACGGTTGCACGCGTCAACGCGTACGCGTGGCGCCGACGCTGTTCTTGAGTTCCAGGACGAGCTGCGGGCTGAGCGCGCTGCCGGCGCGGTTGGCGAACACCGTCATCTCGTAGGCGATGTTGCCCAGCTTGGCCTCCTTGTCGGTGACCACGCCGAGCACGGCGCCGCTGCCGATGGCGGAGACCAGGACGTGACCGCCCTCCAGGTCGATGATGACCTTGTTCAGTCCGCCCAGGCCGTAGTTGCCGGAGGCGCCGGCGGCCAGGCTGGTGATGCCGGAGACGATCGCGGCCAGCCGCTCGGAGTCGGCGTGCTCGCGTAGCTCCGACACGGCGATCAGCAGCCCGTCGGAGGACACCGCGATGGCGTCCACGACGCCTGCGGTCTCGATCGCGAAACGGTTGAGCAGCCAGGAAAAGTCCGCTGCGGCGGCCCGCAGATCGGTCGGCTTGGCGTCTCCGGCGGGAGTCTCACCTGTCGACGTGCTCACTGCTCGGCTCCTTCCGGAAGGTGGTTCTGGTGGTGCGTGGTGTCCCGGACGGTGATCGGATCGGTGATCAGGTCGGTCCGGTCGGACGACGAGTCGGACGGCTGTGTCCGCTCGGTCCGGTCGGCCCGGTCGGGGTGCTCGTCGGGACGGTGGTCGCGCCGGCGGTCGTTCCGGCGAGCGATGGGGCCTTCGGAGAGGCCGTCGGTGGGGCCGTCGGCGAGGCGCGGGTGTTCACCCGTGTCCCCACCGGTGTCGCGGTGCGCGCGGGCCACGGCCGCCTCGAACTCGTCCAGCGCACTGCGGACGGCGTCCGCGTCGGCGGGGCGGGGAGCCTGCCGTGCCGCCTGCTGGGCGGCGGCGTCGACGGTCGTCCGCAGCGTGGCCCCGCGAACGCGTCGACGGAGGGGACGGGGGCCGTCGCCGCCGAGCGGTGACGGTTCGGCGGAGTGGCCGGCGCGGTCGGTGCCGTCTGCCGCGACCGGTTCCGACCCACGGGTGGGGAGCCCGGGGCGGCCTGCGGGGCCGCCGTCGTGGCCCGCCGTCGTGGAGGCGTGGGGCGCCGGCTCGGGCGTACGGGTGTTCGCCTCGGGTCCGTCTTCCGCGCGGGTGTGGAGCGTCGGCTCGGCCGTGCGGGGTGCCGGGATGCCTGGTGCGGCCGGGTGGGTGCGGGCCGCGGGGCTCGCAGCATCATCGGTCGCGGCCGAGGCAGGGACGGGGCTGTCCGGTGCGGCCGCGGCGGTCGGTGCTTCGGACCGGCCCGGGGCGGCGAGGGCCTCGGACTTCGCCGTACGGGCCGAAGTGCCGGACCCGGCCGTGGCGGAGTCCGTCGTAGCGGAGTGGGCCGTGGCCGAGTCGGTCGTCGGGTCGTCGGCGGTGGCCGTCGGGGTGAGAGGGGCCTCCGCGTCCCGGTCGGCGGGGGACGGGTCGCGGCGGGGCACCCTGCGGGGGAGCGAGTTCGGGTCGTCCTCGCTCGTGGCCCAGGACGGGACCGAGGAGGACGGGGAGGGGCCGGCCGCGGGAGCCGACGGGGCGGCGAATGCGGCGGAGGCGAGGGAGGAAGGCGGGGCGAGGGGGGCGGGCTTCCCCGCCGGGCCGACCTCGCTCATCGTCAGGAGCAGGGTCGAGGGGATCAGCACCTCGGCCGTCACACCGCCGCCCGGGGTGCGGGACAGGGTGACGTCGACGTCCCAGCGGCGGGCGAGCGCGCCGACCACGAACAGGCCGAGCACCCTCGTCGGGACGAGGTCGAGGCGTTCGCGGCGCACCAGACGGGCGTTCTCCTCGGCGAGACGCTCGACGCTCATGCCCAGGCCGTGGTCGGCGACGGTGATCGACGCGCCGTCGGGGTCGGTGCCGACGACCACCTCGACGGGGCTGCCCTCGGGCGAGAACGACACGGCGTTCTCGAGGAGTTCGGCGATCATCAGCGTCAGGTCGCCGATGATGTCGGGCTCGACCATGGTCTCGGTCGCGGCCCGCAGCTGTACCCGCTGGAAGCCTTCGATCTGGCCCAGCGCGGCGCGTACGACGTTGGTGAGGGCGGTCGGACCGCCGTCCAGGACGGTCTCGCGGATGCCGGCCAGCAGCATCAGGCTGTCGGCGTTGCGGCGCAGGCGGACCGCGATGTGGTCGATGGAGTAGAGACGCTCGAGCAGCGCCGGGTCGGTCTCGCCGCGCTCCACCGCGTCGATCAGCGCAAGCTGGCGAGTCGTCAGGTTGCTGACGCGGCGGCCGACGTTGCCGAACATCTCGGCGACGTTGCGCCGGCTGAGCACCTGGCGCTCCAGCAGCGCGGCCGCGGTGGTCTGCACGTTGTTGAAGGCCTCGGCGAGTTCGCCGATCTCGTCGTCCGCGGTGACCGGGAGTTCGCGCAGCCGCGGGGGGCCGGACTCCTCGGCGTCGTCGTCGGCGACCCGGGCGAGCTCGCGGCCGGCGACGTCCGCGACCTCCTGGGCGGCGCCGGTCAGCGCCAGCACCGGGCGGACCACGGAGCGGCGGACCAGGATGGAGAAGGCGATCCAGAGCGCGAAGCCGATCAGGGTCAGGTTCAGCAGCACGCCGACGCGCCACTGAGCGCTGACCGAGGCGTCGTCGGCGCGGTCGGCGATCTGGTCGATGAGCGCGGTGGTGATCTGCAGCCGGGTGCCGGCCTGCGCGCTGTAGTCGGGGTAGGAGGCGATGGCCGTCCGGAACGCTCTGCGGATGTCGGCCGTCGACTCGGCCTGCAGGGCGCTCGGATCGACGGCCAGTTCGGCGAAGTGCCGGCCGATGGAGGCCTGCGCGGGGTTGTGCTCGATGTCGCCGAGCTTGTCGGACTGCGCGTCGGTGGCGAACCGGTCGAACCGCTGGGCCTGGTAGGTGTACAGCTCGTACGAGCCGACCGCGCCGGTGAACTCGATGAGCGCGTTGCTGTCGCCGGTGCGGGCGGAGAACACGCCGGTCTCGTAGGCGCCGTGGGCGGCGTCGGCGCGCAGCAGCGAGTCGAGCAGGTTGCCGGTGAAGGTCGTGGCCAGCGCGGAGTTGCGGTCCAGGCCCAAGCCGTCGATGAGGCCGGTGGCGGCGCCGGAGTACGCGGGGTCGATGTTGTCGGCGGGCAGATAGCCCTGCTCGATGGTGGAGCGCAGCCCGCTCAGGCCCTCGACTTCCCGCAGGGCCTGAGCCTCGGTGTCCGGCAGCCGGTCGCCGAACGTGCTGACCACCTTCTTGACCTGGGCGTCCACGGCGAGTTGCGACTGCCGGTACGCGTCGGTCGAGGGGGTGCCGCCGTCGAGGGACGCCTCGTGCCGCACGGAGAGCAGGATGGCCTGCTGGTGTTCGTTCTGCAGTTCGGAGACGAGCTGGGCCACCTGGGCGCTGTCACGCACCAGTTGTGCGGAGTCCTCCGCGCGGTTGGACTCCTGCACCAGGTCGACGATGAGATACGTCAGCAGCAGGGCGATCACCGCGAGCGGGATACCGACGAGTACGTTCAGCTTGCGCTGGAAGGGCCACCGGTCGGCGAAACCTCGCAGACTCCGACGCACGGACGACGGCGCCGAGGGTGCCGACCGGGCGGGCGCGTCCACCTCTTTCGTGGACACCGGGCCTCCTTCAAAAGGGCGTTGCAGGCGTGCAGGGGGTGTTGCATGCGTGCCGTTTTCCTGCTGTTTCCTGCACGCAAGTGTCCGAAAATCAATGACACCGGAGTGGCCCCCGTACACCGCCGTGGCCGACGCCGACTGCTGTGGCGGACGCCAACTCCGGCGACACTATCGCCTATTCGAACGGTCGAGCGCGTCGCCCTACGTCAAGAATCGATTACGAAGCGGCATACGAGGGCCTTCTGGGGGCCTCCGGAGGGGTACACAGGTGATCTCCCGATCCGCACGTAAGTGATCACGGATCGAAGCCAATCGGTAATCCTGCCGACCTTGACTGACCGAGAAGCGGCTGGATTGGATCAGGCCACAGTGTTTGAGTTTTCATCGACCCCCCAGCTCGGAACGGGAACCGTGACTTCCAACGCCCACAGCAGCAGGTCCCTCAGGAACCACCCCGGTGCAGCGGCCGTCGCCCTCGCCGCGATGACGGCCCTGCTGGCGGGATGCTCCTCCTCGTCCGACGACACCTCCGACCCGCTGGCCGGCGACAAGGCGGCCGGCGACACCGTGGTCGTCGGATCCAACAACTTCGCCGAGAGCATCCTGATCGCCGACATCTACGGCGAGGCTCTGAAGGCCAAGGGCATCAAGGTGTCCTACAAGCCCAACATCGGCAGCCGTGAGACCACGTACGGCCTGCTCAAGAACGGTTCCATCACTGTTCTCCCGGAGTACAACGGCTCGCTGCTGGCCTACCTCGACGCGAAGGCCGAGCAGAAGTCGCTCGAGACCGTGAACGCCGCGGCGAAGGCCAAGCTCGACTCCAAGCTGACGCTGCTGGAGTCGTCGCCCGCCGAGGACAAGGACTCCGTCACGCTCAACGCGGAGACCGCGAAGAAGTACAACCTCACCGCGGCGTCCACGCTCGCCGACCTCAAGGACGTCGCGCCGGAGCTGGTGCTGGGCGGTTCGCCCGAGTTCCAGACCCGTCAGCAGGGCATGGTCGGTCTGGAGTCGGTGTACGGGCTGAAGTTCAAGTCCTTCAAGGCGCTCGACGCGGGCGGCCCGCTGACCCAGGCGGCGCTGAAGCAGAACACCGTGCAGGCCGCGGACATCTTCACCACGGACCCGACCATCACCAAGGAGAAGTTCGTCGTCCTCCAGGACCCGGAGAACCTCTTCGGATTCGCGAACGTGACTCCGCTGGTCTACAAGAGCGGGCTCTCCCAGGAGGGCATCGACGCGCTCGACGCCGTCTCCGCCAAGCTCGACACGAAGACCCTGCTCGACCTGGACTCCCAGGTGCAGTTGGAGAGCAAGGACCCGCTGGACGTCGCCAAGGCGTGGCTGAAGTCGGCCGGCCTGGGCTGAGCCTCCCCCGCATCTCCGACACCGCCGGACCACTGGACCACTGGACCGTTGGACACAACAGCAAACGGACCGGCCCGGGTTGCCCCGCACCGCGTGGGCGCCCGGATCGTCCTGAACGGAACCACCCTCACCGTCGGCGAGCTGATCGCGCTCGCCGACGGTGCGGCCGTGCCCGCGGTGGACCCCGAGGCCCGCGAGCGGGCCGTCCGCTCCTGGCGGACCGCTGGGCAGCTCGCCGCAAGCGGACGGCTCTACGGTCGCGGCACCGGCGTCGGCGCACAGCGCTCGGTGCCGGTCGAGGAGGCCGACGAGGCCGCGCACAGCCTGCGTGTGCTGCGCAGCCATGCGGGCGGAGCGGGTGCCCTGCTCCCCGCCCGCCAGGTCCGGGCGATGCTCGCGGTCCGCGCCAACCAGCTACTCGCCGGCGGCTCCGGCATCCAGCCCGCCTTCATCGACGCCCTCGCCGATGCCCTGCGCCTCGGCGTCCACCCGGCCGTCAACGAGTACGGCGCCATCGGCACCGGCGACCTGACGGCCCTGGCCCAGACGGGCCTGACGCTCATCGGCGAACGGGCCTGGATCGGCGGCGAACGGACCTGGACCGGCGGCGAGTCGGTGCGTTCGTCGGGTTCGGCGGAGCGGTCTTCGGCGCAAGGTCGTGCGGGTGCGGGTGCGGGTGCGGGTGCGGGTGCGGGTGCGGGTGCGGGTGCGTGGGCGGACGGTCGTTCGGGGGCCTCGGCCGGCCGGGCGCTCGCCGAGGTACATGCTGACCCGCCTGCGGACACACCAGCCGACCCGCCTGCCGAGCCGCCTGCTGTTTCTCACCGTGCTCAGCCGGTTTCGCCCGCACGGCTCACGGTGGTTCCCGTCGCTCAGCCCGCTGCCGTGAGCGCCGCCCCGCTGTCCGGGCCCGTTCCCCACACCACCCCCGTACCCGCACCCACCCCCACACTCGCCCCCGCCGGCTTTCCGGCGCCCGTCACGCTCCAGCCCGGGGACGCCCTCGCGCTGCTCAGCAGCAACGCCCTCACACTCGGGCAAGCCGCGCTGGCCCAACGGGAGTTGGATGTGTTGCTGCGGGCCACGCACGCCGTCGCCGCGCTGTCCCTCGCCGCGGTGTCCGGCTCGCCCGAGGCGTACGCAGCGCCCGTGCACGCCCTGCGGCCCTATCCCGGCGCGGCCCGCGCGGCCGGTGAGGTGCGGCGGCTGCTCGGGCTGCCCGACCGGCCGCCGCAACGTCAAGGCGGGCGTATCCAGGATCCGTTCGGCTTCCGCGCCTTTCCCCAGGCGCACGGCTGCGCCCTGGACGCCTCCGAGCGGCTGCGCGAGATCATCGAGGTGGAGGTCAACTGCCCCTCGGAGAACCCCCTCATGGACGGCGACGGAACCGCCGCCTATCACCACGGCGGATTCTTCGCCGCACCCCTGGGCCTCGCCCTGGACGCCGCCGACCTCGCCCTGCTGCAGACCGCCCAGCTCTCCGCCGCCCGTCTGGCCGCGCTCGGCGACCCCGGGCTCACCGGTCTGTCCGCGTTCCTCGGATCCGGGCCCGCGAGCAGCTCGGGCACGATGATCCTGGAGTACACGGCCAACTCGGCGCTGGCGGAGCTGCGTTCCTGCACGGCACCTGCCTCGGCGGGTCACGCCGTCCTCTCGCGGGGCCTGGAGGAGGCCGCCAGCTTCGCCGGACAGGCCGCCCGCCAGGCCCTTCGCGCGACGGACGCCTACGCCACCGTCCTGGCCTGCGAACTGGTCAGCTCCGTAAGGGCGTTGAGGATGCATCCGGTGCCGCCGCCGGTCGCCGCATTCGCCGTGGCGGCGGCCGCCCTGCCCGCGGACACGGACGACCGCCCCCTGACCGGCGACGTGACGGCGGCGACCGAACTGCTGCCGGTGCTCGCCGAGTTGTGAGCCGAAGGCCCTCTTGGACGACTCCGCTCAGTAGCCCACGTAGAACGTCGCGTCCTGCTGCTCCGTGGTCGTCGAGATCGGGTCGATGCGCAGCACGTAGTTCGAGTGCCGGATGTAGCGGGTCGGGTTGTTGTACGAGCGGAACGACGACCAGCCGGCGTCCGCCAGGCCCGCCGTGCGGTAGAAGGTCGCGTCCCCGGCGAACGTCGACGTGCCGTCGTTGACGTCGAGTTGGAGCTGGTAGTTGTAGTGCCGCAGGTAGCGGGTCGGGTAGTTCACCGACTGGAAGGAGACCCCGGAGCTGTCCGCCAGGCCGGGCACGAGCTTCCACTCCGAGTCCGTGTACAGGTCGAAGGGGTAGGCGTCGATGCGGCCGATGTAGTTGGAGTGGCGGACGTAACGGTCGGGGTAGTTGTAGGACTTGAGCCGGTTCCAGGCCGGAGCGCCCCAGTGGGCGACGAGGTTGCTGTACTGGGTGCTGGTGATCGTCGTGATGCCGCAGTGCTTGGAGTTGACCGGCTGGGTGTAGGTCTTCTGATCGAGAGCCGTCCAGGTGCCCGCCGCCAGGTCCGTGGACTGCCAGGCGTAGAACACGCCGTTGGGGGTGTACGTGTCTCCCCAGAGCCACCAGGTGCTGGACGTGAGGGACTTGACCAGGGTCGGCGCCTCGGTGCCCCCGTGCGCGACACCCGTGTTGAAGACCGTGAAGCTGCCCGGGTCGAGGGAGGTGGACCGCGCGCCCACCAGCGTCTGGTCCTTCTTGAAGTAGAGGTAGTTCACGCCGTTCACGCCCACGGCCATGTCGCCGTCGATCACGTCGTAGCCGGGGTCGAAGAAGACCTGGGGCGCCGAGGCCGTGACGAAGTCGGTCGTGTAGTTGACCATGAGCACGTTGTGGCCGCTGTCGTTGACGGCGGAGTAGATGAGCGCGTACTGCCCGCGCCCCGCGTCCCAGAACGCCTCCGGCGCCCAGCTGTGGGTGTTCAGGTCGTGCAGCTTCAGCCGGTGGTACCCGGTGAAGGTGCGCAGGTCGGTCGAGTTCCACACATGGACGTACTGGCTGACGTAACTCCAGTCGGTGCCCTTGAGGTCGGTGGCGAGCACCACGAAGGTGCCGTCCTGCTTGCGCAGGATGAACGGGTCGCGCAGCCCCAGCGCGCCCTCGGTCGGCGTGACGACCGGGTTGTTCTGGTTCAGCGGCATCCAGCGCAACCCGTCCGTGCTGACGGCGAGGTGGAGGCCGTAGTCGGTGCCGAGGCCGAGGCTGGTCGACTCGGTGAAGTAGCCCATCACGTATGCGGAGTCGGCCGCGTGGGCGGCCGGGACGCCGAGAGTGAGCGCCACGGGGACGGAAGCGGCCGCTCCGAGGAAGAGACGGCGGGACGGGTTGGGGGTCATATATGCGCTCCAGGGGGTGCGGGGGCCCGTTGACGCCGACCGAAAGTTCGAAATATCGAACTAGGTTCGGCGAGTCGGTCAGAAGGTAGGGGCGGGAGAGGAACAGGTCAATCACTGCGACACGCTTGGCGGTTTCCCGCCTTGGGGCTGTGCGCTGCCGATGGAAAATCCGACGCCTTCGTCGCTCGACAGGGCCTAGTCTCGGCGTCCGTGAACAGGAGACGGCAGAAGAAACTGACGAAGCGTCTGATGGCGGCGGCCATGTTCGAGGAGGCCGCGGAGGTCGAGTTGTTGCTTCGTGCCGGCGCCGATCCGGCCGCAGCCGATGCCGACGGCACGACTCCGCTGTACGCGGCCAGTGTTCAGGGCGCCGCCGACACGGCACGCACACTGCTCGCGGCCGGTGCGCCGCCCGACGCCGAGAGCGCAGGACTCGGCGCCGAGGGAACGCCCCTGTGCGCGGCGGCCTGCTGGGGCCACACCGAGACGGTCCGCACTCTTCTCGCCCACGGTGCCGACCCCAACCTCCGCGAGGACCACGGCACCGGGATGACCCCCCTCGAATGGGCGGCCGCGGGACCCCACCCGGAAACCGTTTCCGTACTGCGTGCCGCGGGGGCACGCTGACGGGATCTCCGGTTTCTGACGAGGACACCGAGGACGACGACACCGAGGACGAGGACACGGAGGGCGACGACACCGAGGACGAGGACTGACGCGCATCCGCTCCCTGCACCGTTCGTTGGACACGGAAACACCCGCGCACGACGCCGGGAGACGGCGGGCCCAGGCTCATCCACGGGAGCCCGGAAAAAATATCGGACGACGATGTCGAGAACCGGTGACCGGCTCCGTCCCCGCAATGAACGCGACCACAAGGGGTCGCGCCACCGAGGAGAGACACGATGGCCAAGTACTTGCTGCTCAAGCACTACCGCGGCGCCCCGGCTGCGGTCAACGACGTGCCGATGGAGAAGTGGACGCCGGAGGAGATCTCGGCCCATGTGCAGTACATGCGCGACTTCGCCACCCGGCTCGAAGGGACCGGCGAGTTCGTCGACGGACAGGCGCTCGCTCCCGGCGGCACGTTCGTCCGGTACGACGGCGAGGGCCGCCCACCGGTCACCGACGGCCCGTTCGCCGAGACCAAGGACCTCATCGCCGGATGGATGGTGATCGACGTCGACAGTTACGAGCGCGCCCTCGAACTGGCCGGAGAGCTGTCGGCCGCCCCGGGGGCAGGCGGGGAACCGATCCACGAGTGGCTGGAGCTGCGCCCGTTCCTGACCGAGCCGCCCACCGTCACGGAGTGACCCTGCCCATGGACGAGGCACTGCTGCGCAGCCTCACCCCCGGTGTGCTCGCGATCCTCGTCCGCCGCGGAGCAGACTTCGCGGCGGCAGAGGACGCCGTGCAGGACGCCCTGCTCCAGGCGGTCCGCGTCTGGCCGGCCGACCCTCCGCGGGATGCGAAGGGCTGGCTGGTCACCGTGGCCTGGCACAAGTTCCTCGACGCGACCAGGGCGGACGCCGCCCGCCGCCGCCGTGAGGACCTCGTCGACGAGGAACCGGCGCCCGGGACCGCGCCCGCGGTGGACGACACGCTCCGGCTCTACTTCCTGTGCGCCCATCCGTCGCTGACCCCGGCGTCCGCGGTCGCGCTCACCCTGCGGGCCGTCGGCGGTCTCACCACTCGCCAGATCGCCCAGGCCTATCTGGTGCCCGAGGCGACCATGGCGCAGCGCATCAGCCGGGCCAAGCGCACCGTCTCCGACGTGCGATTCGACCAGCCCGGCGATGTCGCCACCGTGCTGCGCGTCCTCTACCTGGTCTTCAACGAGGGCTACTCCGGCGACGTCGACCTCGCCGCCGAGGCCATCCGGCTCACCCGGCAGCTCGCGGCCGCGATCGACCACCCCGAGGTGGCCGGGCTGCTCGCCCTCATGCTGCTCCACCACGCCCGGCGCGCCGCCCGGACCGCGCCCGACGGCAGCCTGGTGCCGCTCGCCGAACAGGACCGCGGCCGCTGGGACACCGCGTTGATCGCCGAGGGCGTCGGGATCCTCCAGTCGGCCCTCGCCCGCGACCGGCTGGGCGAGTTCCAGGCGCAGGCCGCCGTCGCGGCACTCCACGCCGACGCGCCCACCGCCGAGGAGACCGACTGGGTGCAGATCGTCGAGTGGTACGACGAGCTCACGCGCCTGACCGACAGCCCGGTCGTCCGGCTCAACCGCGCGGTCGCCGTCGGGGAGGCCGACGGACCGCGCGCCGGCCTGGCGGCGCTCGCCGCGCTGGATGCCTCACTGCCCCGCTACGCCGCGGTGGCGGCGTACCTCCATGAGCGCGACGGCGACCTGGCGACGGCGGCACTGCTGTACGCCGAGGCGGCCCACAAGGCGCCCAACCTCGCCGAGCGCGACCACCTGACGCGCCAGGCCGCCCGGCTCAACGCCCGCGGGTGTCGCTGACGGGTCGGGCTCGGGTCCTCCGGCGGCAGCGGTCGCGCCCCCGTGGCCGGCGCGGTCGCCTCACAGCGAGCGGGCGGGTCGAGACCAGCTGCACGACGCGTTGCCGACGGGGAAGCTCCGCGGCGAGGCCGTCGTGCGGCGCGGAATCAGCGCGTCGGGCTCGGTCGAGGCGTGACGTCGTCGATCAGCCGGTCGATCAGGGCGATCAGCACGTCCCGGCACGACTCCCGCTCCCGCGCGTCACACAGCAGCACCGGAACGTGCTCCGGCAGCGCCAGTGACTCCCTGATCTCCTCCGTGGGATAGGGATGCAGTCCGTGGAAACCGTTTACGGCCATGACGAAGGGGATGCCCCGGCGTTCGAAGAAGTCGATGGCGGCGAAGCTGGACTCCGGCCTGCGCACGTCGATGAGGACCACCGCCCCGAGAGCGCCGATCGCCAGGTCGTTCCACATGAACCAGAACCGCTGCTGGCCGGGCGTGCCGAAGAGATACAGCACCAGATCGGCGCCGATGGTGATCCGCCCGAAGTCGAGGGCCACGGTCGTGGACCGTTTCTCCTCGATGCCCTTCAGATCGTCGACGTCCAGCCCGGTGGCGGTCAGCGGCTCCTCCGTGCGCAACGGCGCTATCTCGCTGACCGCGCCGACCATGGTGGTCTTGCCGACGCCGAAACCGCCGGCGATGAGGATCTTCACCGCGTCGGGCGCCGCTGCCGCGTCGGCGGCGGAAGCGACTTGGGAAACAGTGTCGGAAGCGGCTTGGGAAACAGCGTCGGAAGCGGTTTGGGAAGCAGCGCCGGAAGCGGCGGGATCAGATCCGGCCAAGGCCGTCCCTCACTTTCTGCAACAGGTCCAGGTCCGGGGTGCCGGTGACGGGACGCGGCGGCCGGGCCGTGATCAGGCCCGCCTCCAGCAGATCGCAGAGCATGATGACGACCACGCTGACCGGCAGGTCGAGGTGGGCCGCGAGTTCCGCCACCGCGACCGGCCGGGCGCACAGCCGCAGGATCCGGGAGTGTTCCGGTTGCGGCCGGGCGGCCCGCTGGGGCGGCGGGTCCACTGCGGTGACGGTCGTGATGAGCGTGAAGTCGGCGCGGCTGGGCCGGGTCCGCCCACCGGTGAGGGTGAACGGCCGGACGAGCCGGCCCGCTTCGTCGCCTCCGCTCACCTCACCCGCCGTTGGTGCGCACGGCGGGACCGACATGGGCCCGCGGCGCCGCACTGAGGTGCTCGCCGATCTTCTTCACCAACATGTTCATCTGGTACGCCACCACGCCGACGTCCGCGTTCTTCCCGGCCAGCACGACGAGATGGGCCCCCGGGCCGGCCGACGTGAGGATCAGATAGCTGTTGGCCATCTCGATGAGTGCCTGGCGCACCGGGCCGCCGCGGAAATCCATGCTGACGCCCTTGCTGAGACTCATCAGGCCGGACGCCGTCGCCGCCAGCCGCTCCGCGTCCTCACGCAGGAAACCGGTGGACTTGCTGACCACCAACCCGTCCTCGGAGAGCACGACGGCCTGGTTCACATCGGCGACCCGGTCCACGAGACCGGTGAGCAGCTGGTCGAGCTGGGTGTTCGTGCCAGGGACGGAGTGTGTCATCGCGGTGTCCTTCATGAGCGGTCGGCGGGCGGTGTCGGGGTCTGGGGGATGCCTGCGGCAGCGACCGGCGGGCCGAGGACGTCGTCCTCGGCGGCCGCGTCCTGTGGGCAGGGCGCCGGCTCGTCGGCGTCGGCGTGTGCCCGCAGCGTGCCGCGCTGGAAACCGGCGAGGGAAGAGGCGGCGCGCTCCGCGGTGAAGTCGTCCGGGTAACCGTCTTCATCGAGGGACGCAGCGGATGCGGCGGCCGCGGAGTCCTCGCGCAACTCGGTGGCGAGGCTGGTCTGCGGGATCCGACGGGGAAGCGGGACGAGGCCGTCGGGGCGGGAGGCCGGCGCTCCGGTGACCCGGGGCGACGCCGCCCCGCGTGCTGCGGCGGCCGATGAGGGGGGTGCGGTGTCGGACGTCCGCTCGCCGCCGGCGGGCGAGTCGAGATCCGGGGCTGAGCCGGCGTTCTGTGCCGGGAGGGATGACGGTTCCTGCTCGGGCCCGGAGTTGCCGGGCTCCCGCTCCGGGCTGGACATGTCCGCCGCCGCGCGGGAGCCCGAGGCCTCCCGCGCCGGGTCCGATGTGTCCCGTCCCGGCGACGGGAGGTCCGTCTCCGGTGCGCGAGGGCCGGCGGTTCTCGGTTCGCGGGAGAGCTCTGCCGCAGGGGTTTCGGAGGTGGGCGCCTCGCGGACCACGATGTCGTCCGGGACCAGCACGATCGCCGTGGTCCCGCCGTACGGCGAGGAGCGCAGGGTCACGGCGATGCCGTGTCGGGTCGCGAGCCGGGCGATCACGAACATGCCCAGCCGCAGGTCGTCCGCGAGCGCGACCACGTCGAACTGGGGCGGGACCGCCAACTGGGCGTTGAACGAGACGTAGTCCTCCTCGGACATCCCGAGGCCGCGGTCCTCGACCTCGATCGCCAGGCCCCTCGCCACCAGCGCGGCCCGTACCCCGACCGGACCGGGCGCCGGCGAGTAGGAGGTCGCGTTGTCGATGAGCTCGGCGAGCAGATGGATGACGTCCGCCACGGCGGGCGGCGCGATGTACACCTCCTCCTCGGTGTGCACCTCCACCCGCCGGTACTCGGCGACCTCCCCGACGGCACTGCGCAGGATGTCGATCAGCGCCACCGGCTCCGCCCAGCTGCGGCCTGGCCGGCCGCCGCTGATGATGACGAGGTTCTCCTCGTAGCGACGCAACTGGCTGGCCGTGGAGTCCAGTTCGTACAGACCGTTGAGGACGTCCGGGTCCTGGTGCCGGCGCTCCAGCGCGTCGAGCTTGCTGAGCTGGAGGTTGACCAGGTTCTGGCTCTGCCGGGCGATGCCCAGGATGACCTTCTGGAAACCGCGCCGGGTGTCGGCGAGTTCGACCGCGGTGAGGACGGCGGTGCGCTGCGCGGTGTTGAACGCCTTGGCCACCTGGCCGAGTTCGTCGCTGCCGTAGTCCAACGGCGGGGTCTCCGCGTCCACGTCGACGGTCTCGCCCCGGTCCAGCCGGGCCACCACGTCCGGGAGCCGTTCGTGCGCCAGACTCAGCGTCGCCATCCGCAGCCCGCGCAGCCGCCGCGACAGCGAGCGGGTGATCCGCCAGGACATGCCGACGCACACCAGCAGGGCGACGAGACCGCCGGCGCTGAGCGAGGCGGCCGTGATCAGCAGACCGCGCGCGTCGTCCGCGCTGCGCTGCAGCAGCTCCGTGGTCTGCTGCCGGATCAGCGCCGAGTACTGATCGGAGACATCGATGAGTGCGGCGCGCCACTGCTTCTGCACGTTCGGCAACACGATGTCACCGTTTTCGCTCGGTTTCGCCCGGGCCGCGAGCACCTTGTCCTCGATGGACTCCAGGATCTGCCACTGGTAGCTCGTCAGGATCTTCTCGGTCTGCGTCTTGGCGGCGCCGGTGAGCGAGGGCACGATCTGGTCCTGCACGAGCCAGCGGCGTGAGTGCACCAGCTGCGCGAACTCGGACCACGCCTTCTCGTCCATCCGCCGCTCGGGCCCGGCCAGGGTGAGGGTGAGGTCCTCCTCGGAGACCAGTTCGGCGGCGTGCTCCAGGGCGACGAGCGGGCCGGCCTGCGAGGTGAGGTCGCCGTCGTCGACCTGGGACAGTTCCTGGAAGGCGTGGATCTGGTCGTCGATGATCGAGGTGTACTGGTCCAGGGCCTGAGCGGCGGTGATGTCGGTGGGGTCGTCCACCTGGCCCCGGTAGTACTCCAGGCTGCCCGCGGAGGCGACGACCGAGTAGAGCCGGTCCCTGACGCGGGCGGGCGCCCGCTGGATGTCGTCCGCCCGGCTGACCAGCTCGGCGACCGCCGCGTCCGTCTTCGTGCGTTGTGCCTCCAGCGCGGCCCGGGAGCCGTCGGGCGCGGTCAGCCATACGGCCGACAGGCTGCGTTCCTGCTGCAGCGCGAGCGTCGCCTCGGTGCCCATCGCGCCGGTCGACCGGCTCAGTTCGGTCTGATCGCGCAGCCGAAGCCCCTCCGTGAACATCTGGGTCGTCGTCACACCCCACATGGCGGTGAGCGTGACGCTGGGCACCAGTGCCAGGAGGATCAGGGAGAGACGTATGGAGCCGAGACGGCGGCGCCGGGCGCCTGTCCGTGGAGACATAGTCGTCCTAGGGCGATCTGCGGGGGAGGGGAGCGGGGAAAAGCCTGGTCAACGGGTTCCGGCGGCGGCGAAGCGGGCGACTTCGGCGACGTTGGTCTTCGTGACGAAGGCCGGGCCGGTCAGCACGGGAGCCACACCGCCGCCGCTGAGGTTGCCGTTGGTCTTGTAGAGCCAGAGCGCGTCCACGGCCAGGTAGCCCTGGAGATACGGCTGTTGGTCCACGGCGAACTGCACGCTGCCGTCGCGGACGGCCGCGACCAGGTCCTTGTTCAGGTCGAAGGTGGCGACCTTGGCCTTGCTGCTCGCCTGCCCCGCCGCCTTCACCGCTGCGAGCGCGAACTGCGCGCCGTTGGCGATGACTTCGTCGATGTCCGGGTCCTGCTGGAGACGTTCCCGCACGGCGGTGGTCATCGCGTCCATGTCCGTTCCGTCGACGTAGAGCATCTGCGTCTCGCCGGTAAACGTCTTCTTGACGCCCGCACAGCGCGCTTCCAGGGCGACGTTGCCCTGCTCGTGGATGACGCACAGGGCGTGCTTCGCGCCGAGGCCGTCGAGTTTGTCCCCGACCGCGCGGCCCGCGACGCTCTCGTCCTGGCCGAAGAACTCCAGGAGCCCGGCGGCCTGCCAGGCGTCGATACCGGAGTTGAGGCCGACCACGGGTATGTCGGCCGCCTTGGCCGCGCTCACCGGAGCCTTCATGACCTGCGGCTTGGCCAGCGTCACCGCGACGCCGTCGACCCGGTCGCGGATCGCGTCCCGCACCAGCTCGGCCTGTCCGGCGCCGTCGGAGTCGCTGGCGTAGGTCAGATCGACACCGTCCTTGGCGGCCGCCGCCTCGGCGCCCTTGCGCACCAGCTCCCAGAACGCGTCGCCCTCGGCTCCGTGGGTGACCAGGGCGATCTTGATCCGGTCGCCCGACCGGCCCGCCGCGTCCGCGTCCGAGCCGGACGACGTGGTGCCGGAGCAGCCGGCGAGGAGCAGACAGCAGGCCGCGGCCAGGGCCGCGAGGCGCACGGACCCAAGGGATCCGAGGGACCCGATGGACCCAATGGATCCGACTATTCCGACTGGTCCGCGAGAGCCGAGAGAACCGCGAGAGCCGAGAGATCCGGGAGAAGCAGGAGCGGGGAGGGGAGTGTTCATGGGGGGCTGCACCTCGCTGTGCGGCAGAGCAGGAGGACGGGGCGAGCGCCGCCGGAACGAGGGGTGCGCACCGGCGAGAGACATTCGTTGGCTCGGAGCCAACCCTGTGTGACCGCTGGTAGTCAAGTGAGCAACCACCTGGCGTGAGGTGCTGCTCCCGCATTGTGATCCGGAGCGGGCCGGCGGGGACGGAGCGGAACATGTCCGCAGGTGAGTTGACTGATTGTCAATCTCCACGGTCTCTGCGGCTCGCGCGTGCCGAGTGCGTCAAGAGCGGCGGGGTCGCGGTCAGGGCTTGCGGTCAGGGCTTGCGGGCCACCGCCCCGTACATGGCGATGTCCTTGTCGCGGAGCACCTCCGTGTCGGTGCCGTCGGGGCGCCAGTGGTGGACCTGGACGATGCCGGGGTCGACGAGGTCGAGTCCCGTGAAGAACTCCGCCGCCTGCGCGTGCGTACGCAGCCGCATCGGCAGGCCACGGGCCGCGTACTCACGGGCGACCCGACCGACCTCCTCGGGTGCGAAGTCCGCGGTGCCGATGGACATGGCCAGATGGCTGCCCGACGGCAGCGGATCGAGCAGGCGGCGGACGATGCCGACGGCGTCGTGCTCGTCGAGCAGGAAGTGGACGATCGCGATGACGGTGAGGGCGACGGGCCGGTCCAGATCCAACGTGTCGCGGAACTCGGGCGCCGCCAGAATGCCCGCCGGGTCGCGCATGTCGGCCTCGAGGTACGCCGTGCGGCCCTCGGGAGTGCTGCGCACCAGGTCCCGGGACAGGGCGAGCACGAGCGGGTCGTTGTCGACGTACACCACCCTGGCATCGGGGGCCGCGGCCTGGACGATCTCGTGGATGTTGGGGGAGGTGGGAATGCCGCTGCCGATGTCGAGGAACTGACGTATCCCCGCCTCCCGGGCGAGATGGCGCACCGCCCGGTTCATGAAGTCGCGGTTGGCGCGCATATGGACGGGGAGCGCGGGCCACTCCCGCACCATCGAGTCCCCCGCCTCACGGTCCGCGGGGAAGTGGTCCTTGCCGCCGATGATGTAGTCGTAGATCCGCGCGGAGTGCGCCGTCCCGGTGTCGATGGCGTTGTCACCGTCGATTTCCGTCTCATCGCTGCTCATGTGTCTCAACCTCCCACTGTCGGAGGGCGGTTGAACCGAGAAGTGGGATTTCTTCGCCGCAGGGGCTTTCGACGGAGGGGAACGCCGTTCCTGGGAGCCTTCCGCGACCGCGCGCCGAAGGCCCCGGACGCCGGCAGGCCCGTCTCAGTCCTCGCCCCCGGTCCTCACCCCTCTTCCTCCTCCTCTTCCTCTCCTTCGAGGAAGTCACCGATCTCGTCGACCACTTCGGCCGCGACCATGCCGACGACGACCCCCACGGCCAGCCCCGCCGCGCCCGCGGCGACGGCCGTGCCCAGGCCGGACCCGCCGTCGTCCGACTTGTGGTCCGACTTGTGGTCCGAGCCGCCGTCGGTGTGCGGCGCGGAGTGGACGTACGCCTGAGCGCCGTAGGCCTCGCGATGCTCGGTCAGCCGGCGTATCCAGCCGTCGACCTCGCTGTTCCAGTCGAGGACGGCGACGTCCTCATGGCGCACGGTGAAGCGGGTCAGCGCGTCGTGCCCGGGGGTGAGCGGGCCGCCGCGCTTGTCGGCCTCCAGCACGACCTCCAGGCCGGACGGTGTGGCGAGGAACGTCAGCTCGATCTCGGTCACCGCGTGCGCGTACCGCGGGGGAGGCGTGAGCTCGATCTCCTGATAGAAGGGGAGCCGTTGCCCGGTGCCGCCGATGCGACCGTGCTCCAGGTCGGCGGAGCGGAAGCCGAACTCCAGCTGCCCGAGCGCTTCGAGGATCGCCTCCTGCACGGGCAGCGGACGGACCGTGAGCGGGTCGAGATCGCCCCGGTCGCGGCCGTCGGCCACCACGAGCTCGGTGCGCACGCCGAGGACGACGCCCAGCGGCTGACCGTACAGCTCGGTGACCGGCGTCTCCCACGGCACCGTGACCGTGAACGGCACGCTGCGCTCTTCGTCCGCACCCAGCCGGAAGCCGCCGCCCACGACGTACCGCTCGAAGGCGACGGCGCCCTCGCTCTCGCCCTCCTCGTGCTCCGCCTCGACGCGCGCGACCAGCTCCAGGCCGATCTCCTCGATCTCCACGACCGCACCGCCGCCCCGGAGGCGGACCTGACCCGACAGCGCTCCGCCCGGCAGCACCGCCCCGCCGTCGAGCACCGTGTCCACCGAGGGGCCGCCTATGCCGATCGCCCCGAGCAGCCGTTTGAACACCATGCCGGTGTCGCTCCTTCACGTCGAACCCATTGCAGTGATCTTTCGCTGAACTCCTCGCGGCGGCAAAGAAGTTCCCAAGTCACCTGTTCGAGTGAGGTGGACCGAGACGGGCGGGGCGGAGACCGGCGGGGCCGAGACCGGCAGTGTGGAGACGGGCAGCGCAGAGACCGGCGGGGCCGGGAGCGGCCCGCTGTGTGCAGGTCGTCCCGGCCCCGCCGGTGCAATCACGTACGTCTACTGGGCGTGGCCCAGGCTCCGTGTCGTCAGGCGGGTTCCCCCGCCTCGGGCAGGGAGCCGCCCTGCAGAACCGCGTCCGCCTTCTGCTCCGTCGCCCGCGCCTCCTTGCGCCGCTTGCGACGGCTCTTGCGCGGCTCCTGGTCGGGCAGCCACCCGAAGGCGATGGAACTGCCCACGACGCCCATCGTGAGGCCGATGACGAAGCCGCCGATGTTCGAGGTGAGCCAGGTGCCCAGGGAGAGCAGGATGGCGATGATCGAGTAGAACAGCCGTTGGGCCGGGTTGAAGATGATCAGCAGACCGCAGAGCATCATCAGGGTGGGCAGAAGGTAGCCCGCCAGGCCCTGCATGCCGACGTGCAGGATGACCGGAAGCGGTGCCTTCATGGTCACCAGGATCTCGCCGCCGCCCAGGACGAGCAGCAGGCCGCCCGCGAAGGGCCGTTGACCCCTCCACTTCCGGAAGCCGTCCCGCCACTGGGTGAAGGTCACTGCGGACAGCCCTCGCTCTTGAAGCTCATGTGCAGACCGGGAAGCTTGAAGACGGCCGCGGTGGCCGCGTAGTTGTGCTGGTACAGGTTCTTGATGACGACCGTGTCGGCCTGCTGGCCGTAGACGCCCGGCGAGCCCTGGATCGGGACCTTGTCGAAGGTGCTGGAGTCCCGGCCGATCTCGATGTTGTTGAACTCGGCGTCGCCCGAGATCTCGTCGGAGTCGATGGCCAGGTTCTTCACGCTCACCGGGGTGGACCCGCCGCCGGCGGTGAGGACCAGCTGGATGCCGCCGAGGTCGACGCTCTGGCACATGTTGGTGATCTTGCCGTTCTTCACGACCGAGGTGACGACCAGGACCTGGCCGCCGGTGTCACCCTCGTTGGGGCTGTTCTCGATCATGTGGTCCAGCGTGCCGAACTGCGCGAAACCCTCTCCGTCGAGTCGGTCGGCGGTGACCACGAACGGCATCCCGGAGATCGCGAACTGCACCCCCAGGGCGCCCTGCGCGGTGAGGACCGCGAGCGTCGCGGCGACGAAGGTGGCGGGCACCGCCATCACGGCGGCCCGGCGCAGCCGGACCTGGCCGCGTCTCTCTGCGGAACCGGTTTCAGGATTCTCGGGGGTGTTGTCGGCGGACGACGTGACGTCCGAGGACGAAGCCATGTCTGCTCCCATGCGCTAAGTGATGCGGGTTGGGCTTCAGCGGCACGTTGTCCTGGCGCGGACAGCGGCTGCTGCGCACGCCTCCTCACAACTCCCGGAAGCCGTAAGGGCTTTCTGGTTACGCAGCAGTAGCCGCCGAGGAAGTTACCGATGGTTACATCGGCGGGTCAAGGGAGATGTGGAAAAAGAGTGTTCATTATGTGCCGCCTGTGGGCTGCAGGTTCTGCCGGCCTTGCACTCGGCCCCCGTCCCTGGCTTTCGCATATATCTGTCGGATCATCAACTTCGTTTCCAGGCCTTGACGTTGACTGTCCATCAGGTCTACAACTCTCCTGGCTCAGCCCGGATCCGTGGCGCCGGATCCGCAGCGCGGCTGCACTGTCCGCGCTCCCGGATCCATTTCGGCCAGTACGGGCCCCTCGGTCCCGAGTTCGATCCCTCCATGGCACCGGCACGGCCGCTTCCCCCCGCGGGTCACGACCGGTCGCCCCTCCCGCCCGGCCCGGCCGGAGTCACCCACCAGTGCCTTCGGCCGGTCACCGGCCGGCTGCCGTTGCCGGTCCGTCACGTACGGAGAAGGCGTCACGGGCCGGCAGCGGCGGACGCCGATCCGCGTCCCCATAGGTCGCGACAAGCGACACGCTGGTTCATCTCGTACCGGGCAACCCCCGAGGAGTCACCCACTCGAGACCCCTCGAGGCTCCTCGGGGCTCGGGGCCGCTGAATGCCCCTGTATCCCCTGAGATCTCAACTCCCCCTCAGCAAGACCCACTTGAGAAAGAGGCACCACATGCGCACCCGCCCCCGCACCCTCCTCGCCCTCGCGGGCACCGTCGCCGCCCTCTCCCTCACGGCTGTCAGCCCGGCCTCCGCGGCCGGCGCGGTGCTGACGACCGCCAGCGGCGACGTCGCCGTCGGTGACGTCCTCAACGCGTCCCTGGCCAGCGGTACCACCGCGACGCTGTACAACAGCGCGACCGGCACCAGTGGCATCTCCTGCGCCACGTCCGGGTTCACCGCCACGGTCACCGACAACCCCACCGCGCCCGGCACCGCCACCGAGTCGCTCACCGCGCAGACCTTCAGCAACTGCACCTCGAACGTCCTCGGCGTCACCGGTGTCACCAGCATCACCGTCAACAACCTGCCGTGGGCCACCACCGTGGCCTCGGACGGCACGGTCACCGTCACCGCGCCGAGTGGTACCGCCGTCCAGACCACGGTCGTGCTGCGCACCCTGCTGGGCAGCGTCACCTGCGTCTACCAGGCGCCCAGCGGTCTGGTCGGCACGGCGAGCAACACCGACAACAGCATCACCTTCGCCAACCAGGCGTTCACCAGGTCGTCCGGTTCGACCCTCTGCCCCGCGGCCGGCTACTTCACCGCCAAGTACGCCCCGGTGACCAACGCCGCGGGCGAGGTCGTCACCGTCAACTGATCACCGTCCGCGCGGCCGATCCGCCTACGGACGGCCGAGGGCCGGACGGTCGGCTGAGCCATAGAAGCGGCTGAGCCGTGCGAACGGCTGAGTGCCCTACGGATCCCGAAGTGCCCCTGTGGGCAACCGGGCTCCGTGGGGCCGGAGTTCAGCGCCGACAGTTCAGCGCCGACGCAGGCGCACGACCAGGGCGGCGCCGCCGGTGAGCACCAACACCGCCGCGGCGCCGCCCGCCAGCATGGGCGCGGACGGTCCCGAGCCTTCCCCGGTGGCGGACGCCACCGGGGTGCTCTCGGGCGTGGCCGCGGCAGCCTGCGCGGGTGCGTCGCCCGAGGCCGCCGAAGCCGACGCGCCGCCGGACGCCGATGCCGAGGTCGGCGTCGGGCTCGTGGACGCCTTGGCCGTGGCCGAAACAGGTGCCTTCGTCGTCGGCGTGCTCTCCGCCCCGCCCCCTGGCTCGTTTTCCGAAACCGCTTCCGGGAACACCACGTCCGAGCACGAGTAGTACGTGTCGGGCGTGCTGCTGTTCTGCCAGATCGTGTACAGCAGCTGACGTCCCGTCCGGTCGGCGGGCAGTTTCGCCGTGAGGTGGTACGCGCCGTCGGTCAGCGCCGGGTCCTTGACCTGGGCGAACGGACGTTCCGGCAGATCAGCCCAGGTAAGCGGTTCCGACGGGTCGTACCCCGGTTTGGTCAGATACAGCTTGAACGTGCCCGTGTGCGGGATCGTCGACGCGTACGTCATCTTCAGGGTCCCGCCCGGGGAGAGCCGGGTCGACGGCCAGTCGGCGCGGGCGAGGTCGAGTCCCTTGTAGGCGGCCAGACCGCCGCTGCACAACTGCCCGTCGGGGATGGTCTGCCGGTCGCGGCCGTTCACGTTCGCGACCCGCAGGTTGTCCCAGGCGGCGAAGGACGTGCCGTTCGTGTCGACGGCCGCCCGGCAGGCGGCGGACTCGGCGGCAGGGCCGCCCTCGGGGGAGCAGGCGTACACGCGGCTCGTCGGATTCGTCGGGGCGCCGTGCGCCTGGGCCGGTCCGGCGGCCCACAGGGCCAGCAGGAGCGGGCTCACGGCGGCGGCCGCCAGGGCTGCGGTGCGTTGTGCGGTCGTGCGGGGCATCGGGGACGTCTCCTCGGCCGGCGCGGGAACGGTCTGTCGTCAGTACGGGAACCCGGCCCGGCGCGTTCAGTACGCCTCCGTACGCCCTCCCTGGCGCACGCCACCGGTCAAAATCGGGCGATCACTGACCGATCGTGCTCGTCGAGGGTGGGTTTCCGGCCGGATCGAGGGTTTCCCCTGTATCCGTATGACTGATCCTTTGCCTATCGTTCCAGCACAGCCGACCCACAGGTAACCCCGACGGGGTCGGCGTCCGCGTCTGGCCGGCCTTCAGCGCTGCTCTTCGATTCACCCCCCGCCGCTTCGATGCCGAAGCGAATCGACCGCCGCTCCGCACTGTCCGGAGCCGGCCACGAAAGGCACGCCCTTGCGCACCTCACCCGCCCTGAGACGGAAGCTGATATCCGCCGCCGCGGTCTCCGCCGCCCTGCTCACCGCCGCGTCGACCGCCTCCGTCGCCGCCGCCCAGGAAACCGTTTCCCAGGGTTCCGCCGTCCCCGCCGCCCAGACCGAGGCCGCGCCCGGCACCCCGGCCGAGCGCCTCATCGTCGGCTACAAGTCCGGTGCCGCCGAGGCCAGTTCCAACCCGGCCGCCGAGGCCGACGCCGCCGCCAAGGGCAAGGAGGCCGGCGAGGACGTCGACTTCCAGCGCCGTCTCGGCACCGGCGCCGCCCTGGTCGACCTGGGAGAGGACCTGACCAAGGCGGACGTCGCCGACGTCGTCGCCCGGTACCAGGCCGACCCGCAGGTCGCCTACGTGGTCCCGGACCGGCTGAACAAGCCGAAGGCGGACCCGAACGACACCGAGTACGCCAAGCAGTGGGACCTTTTCGAGTCCACCGCCGGCATGAACGTGCCCGGAGCCTGGACCACTTCGACCGGCACCGGCGTCACCGTCGCCGTCATCGACACCGGTTACGTCGCGCACACCGACCTCGCCGCGAACATCGTGAGCGGTTACGACTTCATCGGCGACACCGCGGTCTCCGTCGACGGCGACGGCCGCGACAGCAACCCGGCCGACCCGGGCGACTGGTACAACGCCAACGACTGCGGCTCCGGCATTCCGGCCAGCAACTCCTCCTGGCACGGCACCCATGTGGCCGGCACCATCGCCGCGGTCACGAACAACGGCAAGGGCGTCGCGGGCATCGCCTATGGCGCGAAGATCTCCCCGGTCCGGGTGCTCGGCAAGTGCGGCGGCTACGACTCCGACATCATCGACGCCATCACCTGGGCGTCCGGCGGCACCGTTTCCGGTGTTCCAGCCAACTCCAACGTCGCCAAGGTCATCAACATGAGCCTGGGCGGCGACGGGGCGTGCACCTCGGCGACGCAGAGCGCGATCACGGCCGCCGTGAACCGCGGTACGACCGTCGTCGTGGCAGCCGGCAACGAGAGCGACAACGTCGCGAACCACTCTCCGGGCAACTGCAACAACGTGATCTCGGTGGCGGCGACCAACCGCACCGGCGCGAAGGCGTCCTACTCCAACTACGGCTCCCTCGTGGACATCTCGGCGCCCGGCGGCCAGACCAGCACCGGCACCGCGAACGGCATCCTGTCCACGCTCAACTCCGGCGCCAAGACGGCGTCGAGCGAGTCGTACGCGTACTACCAGGGGACCAGCATGGCCACCCCGCACATCGCGGGCCTGGTCGCGCTGATGAAGTCGGCGAACTCCACGCTGACCCCGGCGCAGATCGAGACGGCCATCAAGAACAACGCCCGTGCCCTGCCCGGCGCCTGCTCCGGCGGCTGCGGCGCGGGTCTGGCGGACGCGGCCAAGACGGTGCAGGCGGTGAGCGGCTCCGGCGGCTCCACGGGGGGCACCACCTACACCAACACGACCGCGGTCTCGATCCCGGACAACGGTTCCGCGATCGAGTCCTCGATCGCCGTCAGCGGCCGCACGGGCAACGCCCCGTCCACCCTTCAGGTCGGCGTCGACATCACCCACACCTACCGCGGTGACCTGGTGATCGACCTCGTCGCGCCCGACGGAACCGTTTACCCGCTGAAGGCGGCCAGCTCCTCGGACTCCGCGGACAACGTCAGCACCACCTACTCGGTGAACGCCTCCAGCGAGACGGCCAACGGCACCTGGAAGCTGCGCGTCCAGGACACCGCCGCGCAGGACACGGGCAAGCTCAACAGCTGGAAGCTGACCTTCTGAGCGGACTCTCTCTCAGTCGCCGCGGGCGACGAACGGGCGGGCCGGTCGGTGTGCATCCACACCGACCGGCCCGCCCTACGTCTGTTTCCAGTGAGCAAGTGCCCTTTGTCGAGGGCGAGTTGACTGATGGGGCGTCGACGGACGGCCGTCTTCTGGTTCCATGGAAAGCCAACCGGTCGCCTCGTGTTCCGCCCCGGCCGGAAACAGACGGTTCTTCGTGTGCCGAGGGGATCCGAAGCGCACCGTTACACGTGTCGCCCGACCGCTCCAGCGCCTCACGCTTCGGAAAATGCCTCAGAAACCGCGCACCCCGTCTCTTTTGATCGTCTCCGCGACCGTGCCCCGGATGCTGGTCCTATGGGAGGCTGTGTCCCGGCGGGCCCGTCGTCGACAGGCAAGTCGGGGGAGCGCAGGGGGAGTCGGCGATGTTCGGCGGTATTCACGTACACGGCCGGTACCGCCGTACGGTGAGCTATTGTGTACGCGGGGTAAGAAAAAACGGCATGACCCGTTCTTTACCGGCCCGGGAGAGTATCAGTCGATGGCGAGGCAGTTACGCGCCGAACAGACCCGCACGACGATCATCACGGCCGCTGCCGACTTGTTCGATCGGCATGGCTATGAGTCGACAAGCCTCAGTGACATCGTCGCGCACGCCCATGTCACCAAGGGCGCCCTGTATTTCCACTTCGCGGCGAAGGAGGATCTGGCCCACGCCATCATGGAGTTGCAGTCCCAGGCCGCCCGCCGGGTCGCCGGTGAGATCGACGACCGTGGCTACGCGTCCCTCGAAGCCCTGATCCGTCTGACGTTCGGTCTGGCGCGACTGTCGGTCGAGGGCCCGATCGCCCGGGCCGGCCTACGACTCGCCACCGGGGGAGTGGCCGTCCGGCCGCCCCTGCCGCATCCCTTCGTGGAGTTGCTGGACCTGATCTCCCGGCGGCTGGGCGGCGCGGTCAAGGAGTCCGACATCCACTCGGACGTCGACGTCGACGCCGTGGCCCACTCCCTGGTCTGCTTCGTCGTCGGCACCCGCGTCGTCGGGCGCACCCGCGAACCCGCCGGCCGGCTGCCCCGCCGGACGGCCGAGATGTGGCAGGTCCTCATCCGCGGCCTCGTACCGGTGCCGCGCCGACCGCGCTTCATGAGCCTCGCCGCGCGGCTGGAGCGGGAGATCATGGTCATGGTGTGAGGGTCGACCACACGCGGAGGGAGGGGCGCGCGGCCTGCGTGACCCGCCCGATGCATGAGCGACGTTCGTCGTACGCCCCCGCGATACGGTGAGCCGTATGCACCGTGCCCCCGCCCAGCCCGTGATCCTCGGCAACGAGCCCGGCTCGTTCCCCCACAGCGTCCTGGCCGAACGGCATCCGGCGATCATCCGGCAGGTGCGGGACGCCTTCCCCTACGGTCCCGACATCCTTGAGCGCCTGGACGCGCTGTCGGCCGGCTGCGTCAAGGGCGCGATCGAGCCGCTTCCCGCCGAGGCGCACGACCTGGATCGGTGGCGGGCCTGGGGTCTCGACGTCTATGCCGGCCGTTCCTGGTTCGATGTGCCCTGGCTGTGGTCGGAGAGCTACTTCTACCGCCAACTCCTGGAAGCAGTCGGCTACTTCGGGCCCGGCCCGTGGCAGGGCATCGACCCCTTCCGCCCTTTCAAGCTCGCCGAGCTCGAAGCGCCCGAGACCGACGAGGAACTGGCCGTACTCGACACCCTGGAGAACCGCCCGGTCGAGGAGCAGGACCGCGCACTTCTGCACGGCTCGCTCTGGGGCAACCGTGCCGACCTCGGCTTCCGGCTGTCCGACGCCGAGGCCGAGGAGCGGGCCGCCGCCACGGGGCTGGTCGCCGACGACAGCGAGACGTTGTGGGCGCTGCTGTCGGATACGGATACGGATACGGATACGGATACGGATACGGGCGCGGTAACCGGTACCGCAACGCCAACGCCAGCGGAAACTGCTACCGCAACGGAAACGGCTACCGCAACGGAAACTGCTACCGCAACAGAAACCACCACCAGCGCCGAAGCCGGCACCCTCTGTCTGGTCGCCGACAACGCGGGCCGCGAACTGATCCCCGACCTCCTGTTGGCCGCCCACCTCCTGGCCCATGGGCGGTGCCGCCGGGTCGTCCTGCACGTCAAGCCGTATCCGTACTACGTCTCCGACGCCACGACGGCCGATGTCGTCGACGCGCTCCGGAAACTCACGAGCGCGCCAGGAGCGGCCGCGGACCACGGCCGTCGGCTCTGGGCCGCGATGGCCGACGGCACCCTCACGGTGCGCGCCCACCCGTTCTCCGCAGCCCCGCTGCCGTACGCGGAGATGCCGGACGACCTCCGGACCGAGTTCGCGGCGGCCGCCCTGACGATCGTGAAGGGCGATCTCAACTACCGTCGCCTGGTCGGTGACAGCCGCTGGGCCCCGACGACCCCCTTCGCGGACGTCACCGCTTACTTCCCCGGCCCGGTCGCCGCTCTGCGCACGCTGAAGTCCGACGTGATCACCGGCCTGGACGCCGACACGGAGGCCTCCCTGGTCGCGGCCGAGGGACAGCGCTGGCGCACCGGCGGAACGCACGCGCTGATCCAGGTGCGGGAGTGAGGCGCCGGGCGCGGTCGACTCGCAGGCGTGCTCGGTCGGCTTGCTGAAAACGTTGTCGCGCATTTCTCCGAAGAGCGATGAATCGACCCAACCGACATGTAGTGATCATGTCAAAATCCTGGTAGTCGTGCCGGTATTGCGTTACATCGCTTGCGGACGGGAACGAACCGTTTTCTGCGCGACACCGGCATGGCCACCGTTCCCGGAAACCCCGGAAACCCCGGAAACCCCGGAAACCCCGGAGACCTGGACCACGGCCCCGCGCAGGCGGCCTGGCTGCTCGCCGGCACCGGCATCGTCACGACCCTCGCGCCCCACTCCGTGCTGTGCGCAAGTGATCCGGGGACCGGGTGAGGGCGGATGCTGCGACTCGAGTCCGTCGGCCGGTCCTACGGCGATCACCGCGTCCTGGACGGCATCGACCTCACCGTGCCCGACGGCCAACTCCTGTGTGTCGTGGGCCCGTCGGGCTGCGGCAAGTCCACTTTGCTGCGCACGATCGCCGGGCTCACTCCCGCCGACCGGGGCACGATCACCGTCGACGGGACGCCCGTCACCGGCGTCCCCGACCGTCTCGCCGTCGTCTTCCAGGACTACGGGCGCTCGCTCCTGCCCGCGCTCACCGTCCGCGACAACGTGGCCCTGCCGCTGCGCTGCCGGGGCCTGGACGGGGCGGCCCGCCGCGCCGAGGCGACCCGCATCCTCGCGCGCGTGGGCCTCGACGGCACCGCCCGCCGGCACCCCTGGCAGCTCTCCGGCGGCATGCAGCAACGCGTCGCCATCGCCCGCGCGCTGGTCTGCCGGCCCGCCCTGCTCCTCATGGACGAACTCTTCGGTTCCCTCGACGCCCAGACCCGCGAGGACCTGGAGGACCTCCTCCTGGAGGTGCACCGCGCCGACGGCCCCACCATCGTGTTCGTCACCCACGACATCGACGAGAGCGTCTACGTCGGCGACCGCGTCGTCGTCCTGTCCCCGGGGCCCGGCTCCCGCGTCGTCCTCGACCTGCCGGTCGAACTCCCGGACGAACGCGACCAGATCACCACCCGGGGCCTGTCCGGGTTCACGGCGCTGCGCGCGAAGATCGGGCAGGTGGTCCGGGGGGCACGCTGACGGACATGGCAACTCCCGTACGGTTCACCGATTTCCGCCGATTCACGCGATGGTGTGATCATGTGCCGCCCCGCGGATGGCGGTCGGCGACCCCGGGTAGGGCCCGGCCATGACTCAACCGTTCGAACTCCCGCACTTCTACATGCCGCATCCGGCGCGGCTGAACCCGCATGTCGATCAGGCGCGGCTCCACTCGACGCAGTGGGCGCGCGACATGGGCATGCTGGAGGGGTCCGGGATCTGGGAGCAGGCCGACCTGGAGGCGCACGACTACGGCCTGCTCTGCGCCTACACCCACCCCGACTGCGACGGCCGCGCGCTGTCGCTGATCACCGACTGGTACGTGTGGGTGTTCTTCTTCGACGACCACTTCCTCGACATGTTCAAACGCACCCCCGACCGCGCCGCGGGCAAGGCCCATCTGGACCGGCTCCCGCTGTTCATGCCGCTGGACCTGTCGACCCCCGTGCCCGAGCCGCAGAACCCGGTCGAGGCGGGCCTGAGGGACCTGTGGGCGCGCACCGTGCCGGACATGTCGCAGGACTGGCGGCGCCGGTTCGCCGTCGCGACGGAGCATCTGCTCAACGAGTCGATGTGGGAGCTGTCCAACATCCACGAGGGGCGGATCGCCAACCCCGTCGAGTACATCGAGATGCGCCGCAAGGTGGGCGGCGCGCCCTGGTCGGCGGGGCTCGTGGAGTACGCCACCGCCGAGGTGCCGGTCGCCGTCGCCGGGTCGAGGCCGCTCAGGGTGCTGATGGAGACCTTCTCCGACGCCGTGCACCTGCGCAACGACCTGTTCTCGTACCAGCGCGAGGTCGAGGACGAGGGGGAGAACAGCAACGGCGTGCTCGTCCTGGAGACGTTCTTCGGCTGCACCACCCAGGAGGCCGCCGACACCGTCAACGACATCCTCACCTCCCGCCTCCACCAGTTCGAGCACACCGCCTTCACCGAAGTGCCCGCGCTCGCCCTGGAGAAGGGCCTCAGGCCCGACGAGGTCCTCGCGGTCGCCGCCTACACCAAGGGTCTGCAGGACTGGCAGTCCGGCGGCCACGAATGGCACATGCGCTCCAGCCGCTACATGAACAAGGGCGTCGCCCTCGACGCGCCCTGGCAGAAGCTGACCGGACCCGGCACCTCAGCCGCCGACGTCGGCGCGCTGCTCGCCTCGGCCGCCGCCGAACGCCTGCGCGGGTACGCGCACGTGCCCTTCCAGAAGGTCGGCCCGTCCCTGTTGCCCGATTTCCACATGCCGTACCAGGTCACGCTCTGCCCGCACCTGGAGGCGTCCCGCCCACGTCTCACCGCCTGGTCGCACCGGATGGGCATCCTGGAGGAAGGAGTCTGGGACGAGGACAAACTCGCCGCCTACGACCTCCCCCTGTGCTCGGCAGGCCTCGACCCGGACGCCACCCCGCAGGCGCTCGACCTCAGCGCCGCGTGGCTCGCCTGGGGCACCTACGGCGACGACTACTACCCGCTGGTCTTCGGCGGGCGGCGGGACCTCGCGGCGGCCCGCCTCACCACGGCCCGGCTGTCGGCCTGTATGCCCCTCGACGGCGAGGCGGCGCCCGTCGTCCCCGCCAACGCCATGGAATGCGGCCTGCTGGACCTGTGGGCGCGCACCACCGCGGACATGACCCCCGACCAGCGGCGCACCCTGCGCGACTCGGTGGACGTCATGACCGAGAGCTGGGTGTGGGAGCTGTCCAACCAGCTCCAGAACCGCGTCCCCGACCCGATCGACTACCTGGAGATGCGCCGCGCGACCTTCGGCTCCGACCTCACCCTGAGCATGTGCCGGATGGGCCAGGGGCCCGCGGTCCCGCCCGAGGTGTACCGCGCCGGACCCGTCCAGGCGCTGGAGAACGCCGCCATCGACTACGCGTGCCTCACCAACGACGTCTTCTCGTACCAGAAGGAGATCGAGTACGAGGGAGAGATGCACAACGCGATGCTCGTCGTGCAGAACTTCTTCGGCTGCGACTACCCGACCGCGCTCGGCATCGTGCACGACCTGATGACCCAGCGCATGCAGCAGTTCGAACATGTCATCGCGCACGAACTGCCGGTCGTCTACGACGACTTCGACCTCTCGCCCGAGGCCCGCGAGGCGATGGGGCACTACGTCGCCGACCTGCAGAACTGGCTGGCGGGCATCCTGCACTGGCACCGTGAGGTCGACCGGTACAAGTCCGGTTACCTGGCCCGCCGCACCCACGGCTTCCTGCCGGACCTCGCGCCGGCCGCACCCGCCCCGTACCTGTCGACCCTGTCGACGTCCGGACTCTCATACACGAGATAGATCCCCCGGAGCGCTGCGGCGGGTGGCGTGTTGGACGGCGGCTCGGGCCAGCGCCCGGACGATCGAGTGAGGGCGAGCGCCGTCGCCGGACAGCTCCGGCTGGAAGAGGGAGGCCAGGAAGAAGGGATGGCCCGGGAGTTCGGCGATGCGGACATGGCCGTCCTCGTCCTGGCCGCTGAAGCGCAGCCCGTGGGCGCGCAGGGTGTCCAGGTGCCGGGAGGGGCCGTACGCGCAGAAGTAGCGCTCGACCGTGCGCTCCGAGCCGATCACGGACTGGGCGAGCGAGCCCGGCTCGAGTGTCACCACGCCCTCGTGGCCCACGAGCGAACAGGCCAGCGGCTCGATGAGCAGGTCGTCCGCGTCGGGATCGGTCTCGGCGTGCGCCGCCCGTGTCAACCCGCAGACATTGCGGGCGTACTCCAGCAGCGCGTGCTGGAAGCCGGCGCAGGTGCCGAGGAACGGGATGCCCTCCTCGCGCGCCGTACGGATCGCGGACAGCACGCCCGCCTCGCTCCGGTAGGGGCTGCCCGGCACCACCCACACCGCGTCGAAGCCGCGCACCGCGCCCTCGGCCCCCGCTTCCTCGGAGGGGATCCAGTAGGCGTCCAGGACCAGCCGGTCCCGGGCGGCGAGGGCGTCCAACAGAAGCGGGATCCGGGTGTGCGAGACGACGTTCGGGGAGCGGTCGCCGACCAGGGCGACCCGCGCGATCTGAGCTGCGGTGTCGGTCATGCCCCTCATCCTGGGCGCGCCGCCACTTCACGTCCAACGATGATTCCTGCACTCTCCATAAGCAGAGCTGATGCAGAGCGGATGCGGAACGGACGCAGGCCGTTGCATCCCTGCGACCCTGGACGCATGGACCCGCACCTCCTGCGCACCTACGTCACCGTCGCCCGCCTCGCCTCCTTCTCCGAGGCCGCCCGGGAACTCGGCTACACCCAGTCCGCCGTCTCCCAGCACATCGCGAGCCTCGAACAGGACCTCGGCGCAGCCCTGCTCACCCGCCGCCCCGTCACCCCCACCACGGCCGGTGAGCGGCTCCTCGAGCACGCGGGACCGCTGCTGCTGCGCCTGGACGCGGCCCGCGCGGACGTCGTCCGGATCGCCTCGGCGCCCCCGCACGGGCTGACCCTGGCCGCCACGCCGACCGCCCTCGGCCCCGCCGCCCTCGCCGCGCTGCCGCCGGCCGGCGTGACGCTGCGCGTCCTCGGCCGCGACGACGTACCCGCCGCCGTCGCCGAGGGCGCGGCCGATCTGGGCCTCGTCGACGGCCTGGCCGCGCCCAGCGACCCCCTGCGCCTGCCCGACGTGGCGCCGCTGACCACGAGCGGCGTCGGCGAGGAGCCGGTCGCCGTCCTGCTGCCCGCGAGCCACCCCCTGGCCCGGCGCGGCGGGCTGCGCCTCGGCGACCTCGCCGACGCACGCTGGCTGGACGCCCCCGACGCCGCGCTGCCGCTGGCCCAGCTGCGGGCGGCGGGCGGCGGCCACGGCTTCCGCCCCGCCCTGCGCTACGACGGCGCCGACGTCCGCGTCCTGACCGCCCTGGCCGCCGCCGGACACGGCCTGACCCTGCTGCCCCGCTCGGCGGCCGCAGGAGTCCCGGGAACGGTCGCCGTCCCGGTCGTCGAGCCGCGGGTCGTACAGCGGGTCGAACTCGTGTACGCAGGTGTGCCGTCGGGCGCCGCGCGGACGCTCGTGGAGGCGCTGTCCACGCGCGCGTGAGACGCGGTCCAGCGCGGAGGGGCCCGCGTTCGGGGTGACCGCGCTGTCCACGCGCGCGTGAGACGCCGGTACGGGTCGGCCGTACCGCTCCTGACCCTGGGTCAGTCTCACTCGTTCGTGGCTAGTGGTGCGTCGGAGCGCCGGGTAGAGCACCAGCCGGAGGCGATCCATGGAACAGACAGCGTTGCGTCCCAAGCCCATGCCGGGTCAGGAGCCCGGCGGCGGCGCCAGACCGGGCGGCCGGGGCCGGCGTCCGCACGCCGCGCGCCGCCGCGGCCGACGGCTGACGACCCTGCTGCTCGGTCTGTTCGCCGGCACCGTCCTGGTCCTGTCCGGCGTCGGACTCGGCACCCTGGGGGCGACCGTGATCGGCATGAGCAGGCTGGCCGAGCTGCAGCGACAGACGGCGGCGCAGGGCGCACCGGGCGCACCGGGTTCAGCAGGCGCACAGGGCTCCCAGGGCTCCCAGGGCGCGCTGGGCATCGCGTCCGCCCCGGGCCCGTCGAGTCCGTCCGGGCCGCCGAAGTCGTCCGGCTCCCTGGGGCCGTCCCGAGCGGCCCCCGCGTCCCCGCGCCCCGCCGAAGCCACCCTCGGCCTGGAGGCCGTGGACGCGGAGAAGGCGGGCGCCGAGATCGTCGCCGTCCACGTGCCCGGCCCCGGCTACGCGGCGGGCCTGGTCCGCGGCGACGTCCTGCTGGCGTTCGGCAGCACCAGGATCGACTCGGCGACGGACCTCGCGCGGGCGGTCGACGAGGCGCGACCCGGCGAGGGGATCAAGCTGACGCTACGTCACCGAAGCGGTGGATACCAGCAGTTGACGGTGACCCCGGGCGTCGTCACCTGAGAGCGGCCCGAGGCCTGCCCGAGGTCGCCCCGGGGCCGGCCCCGGGACGGGCGGGCGGCGCGCAGAGCGGCCGGGCGGCCTGTCGGGGCGGGCCGCCACCGAAGCGCGCCGACCCGAGGACCACCGTCCTCGCCCGCCCTTCCTGGCACGGTTCGCGCCGAAGGACGGCCGACTCGACCGGGAAACGTGCCGAAACCCTTGTCGACCGGCTCGCGCGACCCCCGCCGGACGGGCAGGATGCTGCCCGTGGTCGTCACGTCAGTGCGACCACGTCCGTCACACCCCAGTCGCCACGTCCTTCCCGGGAGGCCCGGATGACCGGCACCGCCGCCGCGCCGTTCACCGCCGACGACTACCGGGCCCGCATGGAGCGGGCCGCGCGCGAGGCCGCCGAGGCCGGACTCGCCGGAGTTCTCGTGGCGCCCGGACCCGACCTCGTATGGCTCACCGGCTACGCGCCCACCGCCGCCACCGAACGGCTCACCCTGCTCGTCCTCGCGCCCGGCCGGGACGCCGTCCTCGTCGTGCCGACGCTGGAGGCCCCCGACGCCGCGAAGGCGGTCGGCGCCCCGGCGCTCACCCTGCGGGACTGGACCGACGGCAAGGACCCCTACGCGGCCACCGCCGCCCTCCTCGGGGCAGGCGGCCGGTTCGGGATCAGCGACAACGCCTGGGCGCTGCATCTGCTGGGCCTGCAGAAGGCCCTGCCCGCCACCTCCTACGCCTCCCTCACCGAGGCCCTGCCGATGCTGCGGGCGGTCAAGGACGCGGCGGAGCTGGAGCTCATGGCGGCCGCGGGAGCGGCCGCTGACGCAACGTTCGAGGAGATCCGGAAGGTTCCCTTCGCCGGGCGCCGCGAGACGGAGGTCGGCGCCGACCTCGCCCGGCTGCTGCGCCGCTTCGGGCACTCCCAGGTCGACTTCACCATCGTCGCCTCCGGGCCGAACGGCGCCAACCCGCACCACGAGGTCGGCGACCGCGTCATCGAACGCGGCGACATGGTCGTCCTCGACTTCGGCGGCCTCAAGGACGGCTACGGCTCCGACACCTCCCGCACCGTCCACGTCGGCGAGCCCACCGACGAGGAGCGCCGCGTCCACGACCTGGTGCGCGAGGCCCAGGAGGCGGGCTTTCGGGCGGTGCGGCCCGGCGTCGCCTGCCAGGAGGTCGACCGGGCCGCCCGCGCGGTCATCGCCGACGCCGGCTACGGCGACCGCTTCATCCACCGCACCGGCCACGGCATCGGCGTCACCACCCATGAGCCGCCGTACATGATCGAGGGCGAGGAGCGGCCCATGGTGCCCGGCATGTGCTTCTCCGTCGAGCCGGGCGTGTACCTGCCCGGCCGGTTCGGGGTGCGCATCGAGGACATCGTCACCGTCGCCGAGGACGGCGGCCGCCGTCTCAACGACACCACCCGCGAACTGGTCATAGTGGACTGACCCACCCCCACCAGGAGTTCCCGGCACCCACCCGAACGGCAGCGGCGCGACCATGACCCAGGCACCGACACCCACCCCGGACACCGTCCGCCGACTGGTCCGTGCGCTCCTGGAAGGGGGCGGCGCGAGCGGTTCCGGACCGGAGGTGCGGCCTGTCGCCGAGGACGGCTCCCCCTTCACCTGGTGGGTCGGCGCCCGCCATGTGCTGCGCCTGGCCCCCGACGCCGAGGCGACCCTGCGCCGCCGCCGCGAACTGCGGCTGCGCGACCTGGTCCGCCCGCACGTCCCGGTCGCCGTGCCGACCAGCGTCGCGCACGGCGAGTGGTCCCCCGGGCTGGCCTACACCCTCGACGCCAAGCTGCCCGGCGACACGGCCGAGGAGCACGACGTGTCGGCCGTCGGCGAGGCCGATCTCGCCGGACTGCTCCGCGGGCTGCGCGAGGTGCCGCCCCGGCAGGCCGAGGCGCTCGGTGTGCCGCGCGCCGCCCCGCGCTCCCTGGAGGCGCTGCGCCGGATGGCCGTGGCCGCCGCCGAACGCCTCGCCCGCGCCGACGAGTTCGACCCCGCCCGCCTGCACCAGCTCACCCCGCTCGGCGCCGCGCAGCTCGCCGCCCAGCCCGCCACCGCGGTCCTCGTCCATCACGCGCTGTACGGCGAGCACCTCCTGGTGAGCGCAGACGGCCGGGTGCGCGGCGTCCTCGACTGGACCGCCACGGTCCTCGGCGACCCCGCCGAGGACATCGCCGGGCTCGCCCTCGCGGTCGGCTCCGGCGCCGCCGTCCGCGCCGCCACGCTCGCCGGCTACGGCGCCCGCCCCTGTCTGCGCGGCCTGTGGCTGGCCCGCTGCGACACCGTCGTCCGGCTCGCGGACCGCCTCAAGGGCACCGCTGCGGGCCGGCCGGACCCCGAAGCCCTCTCCCTCCCGCGGGCCCGGCTGCGACGGGCCTGGGAGGCGATCCTGCTGGAACGGGTGACGGAGTTCCGCGAGGACGGCGAGAGCGGGGCGGACGGGGCGGACGAAGAGGGGTAGCCGGGCTCACTCCTGCTCCAGCACCACGCACGCCTCCCCGGGCAGCTGCAGCAGTCCGTCCGGACCCGGTACGGCCACCGGCTCCCAGGCGGCCAGCACGCGGGCCGGGCGCGGGCCCAGCGGGATCGCGGCCGGCTCCTTGCCGAGGTTGACGGCCACCCGGACGTCGCCCCGCCGGAACGCCAGCCAGCGGGCCTGCGCGTCATGGGCGACCTTGATGTCGGCCAGGTCGGGATCGGTGAGGTCCGCCGTCGCGTGCCGCAGCGCGATCAGCTCGCGGTACCAGGCCAGCACGCGCGCGTGCGGCTCGCGCCGCGGCTCGGACCAGTCCAGGCAGGAGCGCTCGCGCGTCGCCGGGTCCTGTGGGTCGGGGACGTCCTCCTCGGCCCAGCCGTGCGCCGTGAACTCCCGCCGTCTGCCCCGCCGTACGGCCTCCGCGAGCTCCGGGTCGGTGTGGTCGGTGAAGTACTGCCAGGGTGTGCCCGCCGCCCACTCCTCGCCCATGAACAGCATCGGCGTGAACGGGGCGGTCAGCGTCAGCGCGGCCGCGCACGCCAGCAGACCGGGGGAGAGGGACGCCGAGAGACGGTCGCCCCGCGCGCGGTTGCCGATCTGGTCGTGGGTCTGGCCGTAGCCGAGGAGACGGTGCGCGGGGACGCGCGCACGGTCCAGCGGGCGGCCGTGGCGCCGGCCGCGGAACCCGGAGTACGTGCCGTCGTGGAAGAAGCCGCCGGTGAGGGTCTTGGCGAGGGCGGCGAACGGGTCGCGCGCGAAGTCGGCGTAGTAGCCCTGGGACTCGCCGGTGAGCGCGGTGTGCAGGGCGTGGTGGAAGTCGTCGTTCCACTGCGCGTGCAGGCCCAGGCCGCCCTCCCGGCGGGGTGCGATCAGTCGTGGGTCGTTCAGGTCGGACTCCGCGATCAGGAACAGCCGCCGGCCCGTCTCCGCGGCGAGGGCGTCCACGGCCGTCGACAGCTCCTCCAGGAAGTGGCACGCGCGCGTGTCCGCCAATGCGTGCACCGCGTCCAGCCGCAGCCCGTCGAGCCGGTAGTCGTGCAGCCAGGCCAGCGCGCTGCCCACCAGGTACGCGCGCACCTCGTCCGAGCCGGGTGCGTCCAGGTTGACGGCAGCCCCCCAGGGCGTGTGGTGCGTCTCGGTGAAGTACGGGCCGAACGCGGGCAGATGGTTGCCGGACGGGCCCAGATGGTTGTGCACCACGTCCAGGACGACGCCCAGGCCGAGTTCGTGGGCCCGGTCGACGAACCGCTTCAGCGCCTCGGGACCGCCGTACGGTTCGTGCACCGCCCACGGCGACACCCCGTCGTACCCCCAGCCGTGCCGGCCGGGGAACGCGCACAGCGGCATCAACTCCACGTGCGTCACGCCCAGTTCGGCGAGGTGTCCGAGCCGCTCGGCGGCCGCGTCCAGCGTGCCCTCGGGGGTGTACGTGCCCACGTGCAGCTCGTACAGGACGGCGCCCGGCAGCGGGCGACCGGACCACTGCGTGCGCCAGGCGTAGCGGTTGTGGTCGACGACCGCGCTCGGCCCGTCGGGGCCGTCCGGCTGGCGGCGCGAGCGGGGATCGGGCCGGACGGGGCCGTCGTCCACCGCGAAGCCGTACCGGGTGCCGTCCGCGGCCTCCGCCTCACCGGTCCACCACCCCGCCCGCTCCGGATCGCGTTCCATCGCGCGCGCGGCGTCGCCGCACCGGAGCGTCACACGTTCGGCCTGCGGTGCCCACACCTCGAACTGCACGGACGGTTCCCCTTCGTCTGTTCACCGTGATGTAGCCCGTCCCGTCCATCGTGCTCCACACGAGATCAATCCGTGTTCGGAACACTCCCATTGGCGCACGCGCGCGTGGGGTGGGCGTTTCCCGTCTTCTGGACACCCGGGGTTCACTGACCGACAATCACGAGCGTGACGTCGTCTTTCGAGTTCAACACGTATCCCGCGCGGTTGTCGGACGCGGAGCGCGACCACGCGCTGAAGGTGTTGCGGGACGGCGTCGCCATGGGGCGCCTGTCGCACGACACGTTCATCCGGCGCATGGAGCTCGCTCTGGCCGCCCGCCGCTCCGACGAGCTCGCCGTCCTGACCGCCGACCTGCCCGAGGAGAAGCGCTTCTCGCGGGTCGTCCTCGGCGCCGTCGAGGCGGTCTCGGGCTTCACCGTCCGGCTGCGCAGGGCCTGGCAGGCCGAGCGGCTGCCCAAGCTGCTGCTGCCGCACCCGGGCACCGCGCACGCGCTGCGCATCGGCCGCGACCCCGCGAGCGGCCTCAGGCTGACCCACGAGAGCGTCTCGCGGGTGCACGCCGAACTCAGCCGCCAGGGCGGCATGTGGGTGCTGCGCGATCTCGGCTCCACCAACGGGACGACCGTCAACGGACGTCGGGTCATCGGCGCGGCCGTGGTCCGTGAGGGCGACCAGGTCGCCTTCGGCCGGATGGGGTTCCGCCTCTCGGTGGACTGACCCCGGACCCCGGACCCCCGCCCTCGGACCCCCGACCGGTCCGGGGCGAACGACCTGCCCGGCCAAGTACCCGCGCGTGCGGCGGTGTTGACGTACCCCCGGCCGATGACTCACTGTGCGTACACCAGATACGCCAGGTGAACCGACGGCGCCGCCTTGTGGAGGTGTGTCCTGCCGCCACTCCTCCGCTACCCGACCGTGGACGAACTCGCGGCCCGCGCGGCCGCGCTCGCCGTCCGCAGCTCCGGGGACGTCCGGTTGCGCCGCGTCGGGGTCTCCCGCGCGGGCACGCCCCTGTGGCTGCTCTCCGTCGGCCGGGGCGCCCGCCAGGCCCTCGTCGTCGCCGGACCGCACGCCAACGAGCCCGTCGGCGGCGCCACCGTCCTGCGGCTGGCCGAACGCGTCCTGGCCGACCCGCGGCTCACCGTCGGCGCCGATGCCACCTGGAACCTGCTGCTCTGCCTGGACCCCGACGGCCTGCGCCGCAACGAGGGCTGGCTGTCCGGCCCCTACAGCCTCGGCCGCTACTTCCGGAACTTCTTCCGGCCCGGCTTCCTGGAACAGCCCGAATGGCTGCCCGACGGCGCGGCCGCCGCCGCGCTGCCGGAGACCCGTGCGCTGCTCCGCCTCCAGGACGAACTGAAACCTTTCTTCCAGTGCTCGCTGCACGGCGTCGACGTCGGCGGCGCCTTCGTGGAACTCACCCGTGACCTGCCCGGACTCTCCCGGCGGGTGGCCCACGCCGCCGCCCGCCTCGGCATCCCCCGCGAACTCGGGCCCTACGACGCCCTGTACTGGCCGCGCCTGGCGCCCGCCGTCTACCGGATCCCGCCCCCGCGCGTGGGCGATCTGGCCGCCGCCATCACCGAGGCCGCCGTCGAGTCGACCTGGTACCACCCGCACCGGCACGGCACGGTCACCGCGGTCGTCGAGGCGCCCATGTGGGGCGTCGCCGCCGTCGAGGACGGCTCCCCGCCCGCCGACCGGGACGCGGTGCTGCGCGCCGTGAGCCATGCCCTGCGCCGTGACACAGAGCTGCTGGAACGTATCCTCACGCGGGTGCGGCCCCGCCTCGCCGATCTCCCGGACGCGGCCCGCCTGCTCGCCCCGGTCGACGACTATTTACTGGTCTGCCCCGGCCTCGCGGACGCCTGGGACCCCGACACCGCCGACCCGGCCCGCCCGCTCCCGCCGCTCAGCACCGCCCATCTGACCGCCCTGCGCATCGCCGGCCGCCGGATCGCCGTCCGGACGGCGGGCCTGCTGCACCAGCTCGTCACCGGCGCCGGAGCCGACCCCTGCGGCGCGCTGCCCGAGCTGGACGGGCTCATCGACGCGTGGTGCGCCGGCTACCAGGACGACTGCGGAGCGCGCTGGATCCCCGTCGCACGGCAGGCGGAGTACCAGGCGCGGGTCGTGCTCGCCGCGTTCGAGCTGGCCGGACGGCCGCCCGCAGCACCCGCACGTGCCCGTTCGGGTGAGTCGGACTGGGGTACCCAGCCCGCCGTGCCGATGCACCGGGAATGACGCACTTCCGCAACCCTCTCCGCTCGGCGAAAGCCGTCCGGCGCACCCTGGCGGCCGCGGCCGCCCTCCTCCTCGCCGCCGGAGCCGCCCCGGCCCTGGCGGCCTCCCACGACGCCCTCCCCGGCAACTGGCTCCAGCTCACCGTCGTCCGCGGCGACGCCCGCTCCAGCGACAGCCGCGGCACCCTCCTGATGTGCGACCCGCCCCAGGGCCACTCCCGCGCCGCCGAGGCCTGCGACGTCCTGGCGAGGGCCGACGGCGACGTCGGCGCCCTCACCGGGGACGGCAGCCGCATCTGCCCGCTCCTGTACGCCCCGGTGACCGTCCGGGCGCAGGGAGAGTGGAACGGGCGTCCGGTCGACTACCAGCGCACCTTCGGCAACGACTGCGAGCGGGAGGCGCTGACGGGGGCCGTGTTCGCCCTGGACGACGACGAGCAGGTGCCCGAGGTCTGAGCAGGAAAGGCGGCCACGGCGGCCGTGGGCCCGCGCGCGTGCCCGCGGCCGCCGTCCGGGTGGCCGCCGTTCGGCTCTACGCAGCCCGTTCGCGCGCGTGCAGGGCCGCCGCCACGACCGTGCGGGACTGATGCTCGACCTGGTGCTCCAAGGGCACCCAGCGGGCCCGGAAACGGTCGGCGAAGGCGTCGCTCCAGGTCTCGACGAGCTGCTCCAGGCGCGGGGCCGCGTGGTCGTCGCTCTCCTGCAGGACCCGCCACAGCATCGCGGCCGCCCGCAGCGGCAGCCGGCGCGCGAAGGCGTCCACGCTGCCGACGTACGCCATCGTCGTGCCCGCCGGCGGTGTGTGGGTCCAGTCCGCGGCCAGCCCCGGCACCAGCTCCAGCGCCCATCTGGCCGCCCGCAGCAGGGGACCGTCGACGCCCTCCAGCCGCGGCAGCGCCTCGACGAGCACCCGCTCCACCTCCGTGGTGTCCCGCAGCAGCCGTCGCGCCAGCCGCTGGATCGCCGCGGCCGGCGCGGGATGCTGGGCGGGGTCGTCCACCATGTCGCTCGCCCACATCGGCACCTCCACCACCGCGGTCAGACCGCCGTAGCGATGGGCGTGGTACCAGGTGCTGTGCCGCGCGTCGTCCGGCATGCTCGGGTAGGCCGCGTCCGCCCCGGCGGCCGGCATCACGTGCACGCCGGGCCCGGAGGCCGGCCAGCCCGCCGCGTCGGAGGCGCCCGTCTCCACCGGGATGTGCAACTGGGCCGCGGACTTCGCGAACGGCTCGGCGAGACCCGGGATGTCCTTGGTCAACTGCACCCAGCTGCCGCCCAGGTCGGTGCCGTGCAGGGTCACCTGGAGGTAGGGCCGCAGCTCGTCGATGACCCGGGTCAGCGCGCGCGTCTCGGGCGGCAGCCGGTCCGGCGGCAGCACGGCGGGGGACCACTCGGGCTGCTCCGGACCGGCCGGCCGGAAGAAGCCGAGGTGGTACTCCAGCAGGCTGCGCGGCGCCGGGGTCACATGCAGACTCGCCCCGTCGGGGTCCGCGCACAGCAGGAAGTGCCAGGACGTGCCGTCGCGCAACTCCCGCTCGTACAACACCCGTTCGGCGAGCGCCAGCAGGGTGGAACCCCCGGTCGGCTCGTTCGCGTGGGCGCCCGCGACGACGAGCACGGCCCGCGGGGCGTGTCCCACGGACAGCAGGTGCAGAGGCCGGCCCGCGCGGGAGACCCCCACCTGCCGCAGCGCACACACGCCGGGTTGATGCGTGGCCAACGCCCGGGCAAAGGAGGTCAGTTCGATCACCGTGGGGTAGCGCAGCTCCGGCAGGAGACTCACCCCCGTATTGGTCCGCCCGGCCTTCGCATCCGCAGTACCCCACGGTCTCTGTGAACTGTCAAGGAGGCCTCGGGGGAGGCTCCAGGGGGCGCTCGGATGCGCGCGCCGGCGGTGGGGTACGGCCGTTCACCCCCGATTCTCCAAGTCCTGTGGACGGCAACGGAGTTCAGTCGCCGACGCCCTCCGCCCGCTCCAGCAGCGCCACCGGCAGCGCCTCGAAGAGTTCCGCCACGCGCGCGTGCCCCGTGAACTCCCGCGCCGGAGCCAGCGCGTCGATCCACCGCCCCGGCGGCAGCGCCAGCCGCGTCTCGCGCCAGCCGCCCGCCTCCGCCAGCCGCAGCGACAGCCGCGTCACGGCCGTCACCACCCGGCCCGAGCGGGCGAACGCCAGACAGTGCGCCGCGGCCGCCCCCTCGGCGGCCAGCGGCTCGTACGTCGCCGGGACCCCGAACACCCCCGGCCGCCGCCGGCGCAGTCGCAGCGCGGCCGCGGTCACCGCGTCCTTGACGCCGGGACGCTCCGGCGGGAACCGCACCGGGCGCCGGTTGTCCGGGTCCACCAGCGCCCGGTACTCGCTCTCCGTGCCCTGGTAGAGGTCCGGCACCCCCGGCATCGTCAGCTGCACCAGCGCCGTGCCCAGCACGTTCGCCCGGATGTACGACTCCAGCTCGCCGCGCAGCGCGGCGATCCGCTCGCCCGGCGGCCCGCACGGCCCGGCCGCCACGAACGCGGCCACCGCCTCCTCGTAGGGCGGCTCCTGCTCCGTCCAGCTCGTGTACAGCCCCGCCTCGCGCGCGTGCTTGAGCAACGCCTCCTGAACGCGTTCCGGGGCCGCCGGACCGAGGCCGAAGACCGTCTGCCAGGCCGCCCACGCCAGCTGCCCGTCCGGCACCTCCGGTTCGTCCTGCTCGCCCTCCTTCGCGCGCGTGACCTCCTCCAGGACGTCCGCCCAGCGCCGCGGGCACTCGGTGAGCACGGCGAGCGCGGCGCGCACATCGGCGCTGCGCTTGGTGTCGTGCGTCGACACGACCGTCCCACCGGTCGGCCAGTCGCGCTGCACGCGCGCGCAGTACGCGTGGAAGTCGGCCGGGGACCCGCCCGGGGCGCCCGGGTCGCCGCCCACCTCGTTCGCCGCCAGCAGCGGCACGTACCGGTAGAACGCCGTGTCCTCCACCGACTTGGCCCGCAGCGCGGACGCCGTCTGCGCGAACCGCACGCGGAACTCCGCCCCCGCCGCACCCTCCCCGCCGAGCACCAGGCCCCGCACCACGTCGACCGCGCCCGCCTCCTCGGGCACGACGAACGCCTGGCGCGCCGCCCGGGCCGCCGCCTCGGTGACGACGGCCGCCGGGTCGCCCGAGGCGTACGGCCGGTAGACCTCCAGCCGGACGAGCAGCTCCTCCAGCGCCGTGCGCAGCGCCCAGGGCGCCCGGTCGCGCAGCGCGGGATCCGCCGACGCGGCGCACACCCGGGACGCGACCCGGGTCAGCCGGTCCGTCTCGGCCGCCAGCTCATGGCCGAGCACCCCGTACGCCGCTCGCCGCACCGTCGCCGCCCAGTCGCCGCCCCGGTCCGTCTGCGGGGCCGCGAAGCGCCGGTAATGGGCCCGGAGCTCCCCGACCCCCGCGGGGTCCGTGAAGAGGCCGTCGACGCGGCGCAGGGCGTCGTAGCCGGTCGTGCCGGCGACCGGCCAGGAGTCCGGCAGCCGCTCCCGGTCCGCCAGGATCTTCTCGACGACCGTCCAGCGGCCGCCGCTCGCCTCGTGCAGCCGCTCCAGGTAGCCGTCGGGGTCGGCGAGGCCGTCGGGGTGGTCGACGCGCAGCCCGTCGACCACGCCCTCGTGCAGCAGCCGCAGGATCGTGCCGTGCGTGGCCTCGAACACCTCCGGGTCCTCCACCCGCACCCCGATGAGCTCCGAGATGCTGAAGAAGCGCCGGTAGTTCAGCTCGGTGCGGGCCAGCCGCCACCACACCGGCCGGTACCACTGGGCGTCCAGCAGCCGCGGCAGCGGCAGCCCCTCGGTGCCTTCGCGCAGCGGGAAGGCGTGGTCGTGGTAGCGCAGGACGTCCCCGTCCACCCGCAGATGCGCCAGCTCCGACCCGAGGGGACCGCCGAGCACCGGGAGCAGGACCTGTCCGCCCTGCGCCGCCCAGTCGATGTCGAACCAGCGCGCGTACGGCGACTCGGGGCCCTCTCGCAGCACCTCCCACAGGGCGCGGTTGTGACGCGGGGCCATCGCCATGTGGTTGGGCACGATGTCCACGACCAGCCCGAGCCCGTGCTCCCGCGCGGTGCGCGCCAGCGCCCGCAGCCCCTCCTCCCCGCCCAGCTCCCCGCGTACGCGCGTGGGGTCCACGACGTCATACCCGTGCGGGGAGCCGGGGACGGCCTCCAGGACCGGGGACAGATGCAGATGCGAGACGCCGAGCGAGTCCAGGTACGGCACGGCCGCCGCCGCGGCCCGGAACGGGAACCCGGGCTGCAGCTGCAGCCGGTAGGTCGCCGTCGGCGTCACGGGAACAGGGGCGTCACGTCGCTCAGAGGTCATGACCACCTACGTACCCGCCCGGCCGCGTTTCGTGTCAAACCTGCCTGCGCCCCCTCCGTCCGCCCCCGGCTAGGTCGGCCGTTGCAGCACGGTCATGCTCCGGTCCACCAGCGTCAGCCGGGCCCCGGCCTGCACCTTCGTGCCCGCGCCCGGCGCCACCGCCGCCGGGTTCGCCGTGTCCACGACCACCTGCCACTGCCGCCCGTGGTCGACCGGGACCACGAACTCCAGGGTCTTGGCCGAGGCGTTGAACATCAGCAGGAAGGAGTCGTCGGTGATCCGCTCGCCGCGCGCGCCCGGCTCGGAGATCGCGTTGCCGTTGAGGAACACCGACAGCGCGGACGCCTGCGCCCGGTCCCAGTCCCGCTGGGCCATCTCCGTCCCCTCGGGCGTGAACCAGGCGATGTCCGACAGCTCGTCGTGGGTGCCCTCCACCGGCCGGCCGTGGAAGAAGCGGCGCCGCCGGAAGACGGGGTGCTCCTTGCGCAGCCACACCAACGCGCGCGTGAACTCCAGCAGCTCGTTGCCGTCCTCGGGCGGCCACTGAACCCAGGCCAGCTCGCTGTCCTGGCAGTACGCGTTGTTGTTGCCCTTCTGGGTGCGACCGAACTCATCCCCATGGCTGATCATGGGCACGCCCTGGGACAGCATCAGCGTGGCGACGAAGTTCCGCATCTGGCGGGCGCGCAGCGCCAGCACCTCGGGGTCGTCGCTCGCGCCCTCCACACCGCAGTTCCAGGACCGGTTGTGACTCTCGCCGTCCCGGTTGTCCTCCCCGTTGGCCTGGTTGTGCTTGTGGTCGTAGGACACCAGGTCGTGCAGGGTGAAGCCGTCGTGGCAGGTCACGAAGTTGATGGAGGCCAGCGGCCGGCGCCCGTCGTCCTGGTAGAGGTCCGAGGAGCCGGTCAGCCGGGAGGCGAACTCGCCGACCGCGCGCGGCTCGCCCCGCCACACGTCCCGCACGGTGTCGCGGTACTTGCCGTTCCACTCGGTCCACAGCGGGGGGAAGTTCCCCACCTGGTAGCCGCCCTCGCCCACGTCCCACGGCTCCGCGATCAGCTTCACCTGGGACACCACCGGATCCTGCTGCACCAGGTCGAAGAACGACGACAGCCGGTCCACCTCGTGGAACTGGCGGGCCAGGGTCGCCGCGAGATCGAAGCGGAACCCGTCGACATGCATCTCCAGGACCCAGTACCGCAACGAGTCCATGATCATCTGCAGTACGTGCGGGGACCGCATGAGCAGCGAGTTCCCGGTCCCCGTGGTGTCCATGTAGTAGCGGCGGTCGTTCGTCAGCCGGTAGTACGACCGGTTGTCGATGCCCCGGAAGGACAGCGTCGGCCCCAGGTGGTTGCCCTCGGCGGTGTGGTTGTAGACCACGTCGAGGATGACCTCGATCCCCGCCTCGTGCAGCGCCCGTACCGCCGACTTGAACTCCAGCACCTGCTGGCCGCGGTCGCCCCAGGAGGCGTAGGCGTTGTGCGGGGCGAAGAACCCGATCGTGTTGTAGCCCCAGTAGTTGCTCAGGCCCATGTCGACCAGCCGGTGGTCGTTGACGAACTGGTGCACCGGCATCAGCTCCAGGGCCGTCACCCCGAGCTCCGTCAGATGCTCGATGACCGCCGGGTGCGCCAGGGCCGCGTACGTCCCGCGCAGCTCCTCCGGCAGCCCCGGGTGGCGCATCGTCAGGCCCTTCACATGGGCCTCGTAGATCACCGTGTGGTGGTACTCGGTGCGCGGCCTGCGGTCGTCGCCCCAGTCGAAGTAGGGGTTCACCACGACCGACGTCATCGTGTGCGGCGCCGAGTCCAGGTCGTTGCGCCGTTCGGGGGCGTCGAAGTGGTAGCCGTACACCTCCTCGCCCCACCCGATCGAACCGCTGATCGCCTTCGCGTACGGGTCGAGCAGCAGCTTCGCCGAGTTGCAGCGCAGCCCGCGCGCGGGGTCGTACGGGCCGTGCATCCGGAAGCCGTAGCGCTGCCCCGGCATGATGCCCGGCACGTACGCGTGCCGGACGAACGCGTCGCTCTCGCGCAGTTCCACCGCCGTCTCCGAGCCGTCGTCGTGCAGCAGACACAGCTCTACTCGGTCCGCGGCCTCCGTGAAGACCGCGAAGTTCGTGCCGGCGCCGTCGTACGTGGCACCGAGGGGATACGCCTCTCCAGGCCAGACCTGCATGGACACGACTCTTTCAGGTGTGTCGCCCCGCCGGGGGCGCCTTGGCTTCGAGTCTCCCGGAAAGTGAGGGAACCGCCTGTGACTTACGCCCCTCTTACCCGACGACCAGTGCAGACGACGCCATGAGCCACCACGAGCCATGCGTCGGGTGCCGAATCCGTGGGGCAGACACGTACTCCCGGGCAACAGGGGGAGTAGGGGGAAGATGTGCGCACGACAGTGCGTCGCCACCTGGGCAAGGTGGTGGCGGGTACGGCCATCGCGGTGGCCGCGACGGCCATGATGGTCGGGATCACCCTGCCGGGCACGGCGGGGGCGGACGACACGGGGGGCGGCAAGGCCGGGCAGAGCGCCCAGCAGGCCGCCGGACAGCAGCAGGGGGACACGGCGGCGGTGCAGCCCGGTGTCGTCGAGGAGGCGCCCGCCGAGGGCGAGAAGGGCGTGGGCCGCGATCCCCTGACCGACGACGAGATCGCGCGCGTCGAGAAGATCGCGCTCAACCGACAGCAGTTCAACGCGAGCCAGGACGTGGACGGCGACCGCGGCCCGCAGAGTCTCGGCGTCGACCTCGCCGAGCCCGAGGCCGACGAGGTGGACGACGCCCGGGCGCCCCGGCGCGCGGAGGTGTCGTTCTACGACTACAAGACCGACACGCTGCTCACCAAGACCGTCAACCTCGACACCGGCAAGGTCGAGAGCACCGGCACCCAGCAGGGCGTCCAGCCGCCGCTCAGCTCCGCCGAGCAGAACGAGGCCGCGAGCCTGCTGATCGCCGACCCGCTGGGCGCGGACCTGAAGGCCGACTTCAAGGACGCCACCGGCAAGGCGCTCACCTCCCCGGACCAGCTGCAGCTCGCCAGCATGGTGTACCGGGCGGCGCCGGGCGCCCAGAGCGCCGTCCTCGACAAGTGCGGGGAACACCGCTGCGTCCGGCTGCTGACGAAGGTCAGGAACGGCCCCTGGATCGACACCCGGTCCCTGGTCGTCGACCTCAGCACCCGCAAGGTCGCCCGGCTCGCCGGCTGAATCGTTCGCAGGCCCGTCCCCCACGTCCGTTCTTCGAACTTGCCTCCTGTCACAGGGATGCAAAGGGAGTCATGTCGTCATGCGCGTTCCGAATCTGATCAGCGGCCGCCGTGCCCGTACGGGGGCGCTCGTCGGCCTCTCCGTGGCAGCGCTGGCCACCGGTGCGGCCGCCGGAGCCGGCCCGGCCGCCGCCCAGCCCAAGGCGGCCCCCGCGGCGGCGGCCGCCGACTGCAGCGCCGCCTACCGCATCGAACAGAAGCTCTCCACCGGCACGACCTGGCGCATGTGCTGGCGCTTCGAGTCCAAGTCGGGCCTGATCCTGGAGAAGATCTCCTACCAGCCCCCCGGCGAGGCCAAGCCGATCCGCGTCCTCAACAGCGCCAAGATCGCCCAGATCCATGTGCCGTACGACGACGGCACCAACGAGTACAACGACATCACCGACTACAACTTCGGCTCGGGTCTGGTGAACATGGCCCCCGCCGAGTGCCCCGGCGGCACCATCAGAACGGTGAAGGTCCCCGACCCGTTCAACGGCGTGAACGCGAACGTCAAGGGCCTGTGCACCACGACCCGTTCGCGCGGCCATGCCTACCGCATGCAGGCGGACTCGAACAAGGTCTTCCAGGCCCAGGGCAAGGACCTGTTGATCTACACCGTCAACAAGGTCGGCTGGTACGAGTACATCACCGAGTGGCGCTTCTCCGACGACGGCGCGATCAACATGAACGTCGGCGCCACCGGCAGCCTCTCGCCCTTCGACTACGACGCCGGCGACGGCCGCGGCTGGCCCATCGGCAAGGGCGCCAAGTCCTCCGCCACCAGCCACAGCCACAACGTGTTCTGGCGGCTCGACTTCGGCCTCGACGGCTCGTCGAACACCAAGGTCGAGCAGTACGACTCGGTGGTCAGCCCGCCCGCCGGCGGACAGCAGGGCCCGACCAACAAGACCACCCGCACCGCCGTCACCAAGGAACTCGCGGGCGACGCCGCGAACATGCGCTGGTGGCGCGTGGTCAGCGCGACCGGCAAGAACAAGGACGGCCACGCGCGCTCCTACGAGTTCGTCCCCGGCGCGACCACCAAGTACTCCGGGCGCCCCTTCACCAAGCACGACGTCTACTTCACGCAGTACAACAACTGCGAGCAGTACGCCAGCAACAACGTCCGCAGCTGCGGCGGTCCGCTGCACGGCTACTCGGTCGACAAGTGGGTGAACGGAGAGACCCTCACCCACCCCGTGGCCTGGGTGAACGTGGGCTTCCACCACATCGCCCGGGACGAGGACCAGGAGCCCATGCCGGTCCACTGGCAGGGCTTCTCCCTGGCCCCCAGGGACGTCACCGCTATGAATCCGCTCACTCCGTCCGCCCTGGCCGGACAGAACGGCGAGCCGAACGGCGGTAGTTGAGAAACGACCTGTCCATCCGGCTGCACCGCCCACCGCTCCCGGAGTACCCTTCCTTGATCGTTGGGACGGGGAGTGCTCGGGGGAGCGGAAGGCGGTGCGCGGGTGGGCTCGGGAGGGCTGGAGCTGCCCCCTGGTGACGAGGGTCACGAGGGAGGCTCCGCAGACGTCCCGCCCGGCACGGTGTCCCTGGCCCGGCCGATGGAGACGAACGCCATCGGACCGGAGCTGGACTGGGACGCCGACGCCTGGCGCGAGGTACGGACCCGCGCGCAGCGGGCCGGCCGGGCCTACATCTGGCTGAACCTCGTCGAGCAGCGGCTGCGGGCCGTGGTGGCCGCCGTGCTGCGGCCCATCTACGAACCCGTCCACGGCGACGAGTGGGTGGTCGCCGCGGCCGGGCCCGCCGGCCAGGAATGGGTGCAGCGCGCCGTCGCCGTCCGCGAAGTCAGCCGCCGCAAGGGCTACTTGCTCGACCCGGCCGACGACAACGTGATCTCCTTCCTCACCCTGCCGCAGCTGCGCGAACTGATGGTCCAGCACTGGCCGTGCTTCGAGCCCTACTTCGACGACCGCAGGGACGTCGAACTCGCCCTGGACGAGCTGGAGGTGACCCGCAACGTCGTCTCCCGCAACCGGGCCCTGTCCGAGGCCGTCCTGAACCAGGCCGAACGGGCCTCCGCGCGGCTGCTGGAGATGCTGGGCACCAGCGGCGACGTGCCCTCGGCCCGCCGGCTGCCCGTCGACGCGGTCGAGGACCTCGTCGGCGACCGGTACGCGGACGTGGTCGCCGTCCACACCGACCGGGTGCGGCTGCTGCGCCAGTTCCCCGCCGAGGACATCTTCGACGGGTCCCGCCGTATCGACGCCATCGGCATCGGCCTCAACCTGCTCGTGCAGAACTTCTCCGGCCGCCGTCTGGTCCGCCTCGCCGAGGCCGGCGCCCGCGTCCGGCTGCTCTTCCTCAACCCGGCCTCCAGCGCGGTCAAGCGCCGCGAGCGCGAACTGGGCATGAAACGGGGCGAGTTGAGTCGCGCCGTAGAGATGAACATCCTGCACATGCGCCGGGTCCGCGCCCGACTGCGCGACCCGGGCGCCTTCCAGATCCAGGTCTACGACGAGACGCCCCGCTTCACCGCCTATCTCGTCGACGGCGACGGCACCGACGGCATCGCGGTGATCCAGTCCTACCTGCGGCGGATGCGCGGCATGGAGGCCCCGGTGCTGGTGCTGCGCAACGGCAACCGGGTGGTGAAGTCGGGCGAGGTGGACGAAGGCGGACTTTTCTCGGCATACCGCGAGGAGTTCGAGCTGGCCTGGGCGGACTCGCGACCGGTGTCCTGATTCACCCCGACTCGGACAGACTTTGACGGACTCGTGCGGACGTGGGTGGCTTCCGGGGGCTTTCGGGACGTCCCCTCGCACCGGTAAGCGGAACGCGATCCTCTGATTGTCAGTGGTGCATGGCAGGGTGGAGACCACTGGGGGAAGCACCACCAAGAAGGGGGGCCGACATGGCCTGGTACCGGGAGCTGCTGATCGGCTTCGACCTGGAGACGACCGGGACGGACCCGCGCGAGGCGCGCATCGTCACGGGAGCCGTGATCGAGGTCAGGGACGGGCAGGTCCTGGGACATCGCGAATGGCTGGCCGACCCGGGCGTGGAGATCCCGGCGGACGCGGTCGCGGTGCACGGGATCAGCAACGAGCGGGCCGCCGGCGAGGGCGCCCCCGCCGACCGGGTCGCGAACGCGATCGCCGAGGTCCTCGTGGGGTACTGGCGCACGGGTGTCCCGGTCGTCGCCTACAACGCGGCCTTCGACCTCACCCTGCTCTCCGCCGAACTGCGCCGCCACCAGCTGCCCTCCCTGCGGGACCGGCTCGGCGGCCAGGATCCGGCGCCGGTGGTCGACCCGTACACCATCGACCGCTCGGTCGACCGCTACCGGCGCGGCAAGCGCAACCTCGAGGCGGTCTGCGCCGAGTACGGCGTCCCTCTCGAATCCGCCCATGACGCCTCGGCCGACGCCCTCGCCGCGGCCCGCCTGGCCGGTGCGATAGCCGCCCGCCACCCCAAGGTCGCATCCCTCGGCCCGGCGGAGCTGCACCTCCGGCAGATCGAGTGGTACGCCGAGTGGGCGGCGGACTTCCAGAGCTTCCTGCGCCGCAAGGGCGACGAGGACGCGGTGGTGGACGGCGTCTGGCCGATGCGGGAGCCGGCGCAGAAACCCGCCTGACGCCGGTGCGTCCCGTCCGGCGCCGTCGTGCGCGGCGGCGGGCCCGCTACTTCATGCGCCTGAGCCGGGCGGCGGCCCGCCACGCCCGCAGCGCCTGGATCAGAACGGATACCACCGGACCGCCTCGTCCCCGTCCCGCAGCGATGCCACCCGGCGCCGGAACTCCGCGAGCGCCTCGGGGTTCGTGGGCGCGTGCTGGGCGACCCACGCGCAGCTCGCGGTCTCGCGGGCGCCCCGCAGGACCGGGCAGCCCGCCCACTCCCGCACGTCCCAGCCGTACGCCGAGGTGAAGGCGTCGTAGTCCGCGGCGGGCAGACCGTACCGGTCGCGGGAGAGCGCCATGACGACCAGGTCGTGCTCGCGCAGATCGGCGGAGACGGTCTCCAGGTCGACCAGGACCGGGCCCTCGGGGCCGATGTGCACATTGCGGGGGAGCGCGTCGCCGTGGATCGGGCCGGGCGGCAACTGCGGGGTGAGCGCGGCGGCGGCCGTGGCGAAGCCGTCGCGGCGCGCCCGCAGATACGCCGCGTCCGCCGGGTCGATCGCGTCGCCCGCGAGCCGCAGCCAGCGTTCGACCCCCGACAGCAGGTCGCGCGGGGGCAGCCCGAAGGCAGGGGCGGGCAGTGCGTGCACCAGGCGCAGGAGTTCGGCCAGATCCCGCGGTCCGGCAGCCCGTACGGGGTCGGGCAGCCGCTGCCACAGGGTCACCGGGTGTCCCTCGGCCAGCAGTGGCTTCGGCTCGGCCGCCCGCACCGCCGGGACGCCCGCCTCGGCCAGCCAGACCGCGATGTCCAGCTCGCGCCGGGCCCGGTCGAGGAGTTCGGCGTCGCGTCCCACCTTCACCACCAGGTCACCGGCGGCGAACACCGCGTTCTCGCCCAGGGCGAGGAGCCGCGCGTCCGCCGCCGGGCCGGGCAGTACCCCCGCCGCGGCCAGTACGTCCCGGGCCCGTGCCTCGTCCATCGTCCGCCTCCGTGTCGCTTGCCGCCCGGCCTCACCGGACGGCGTCGGGATCCGGCCATCCGACGGCCAGTGTCGCATTCGCACAGATCGGACCGCGCGCGTGGTGTCTTGACGGCGTACAGCACCTTCACGACCATGGCGAGGCCCGTCGAAGCCGCGGGAAGGGGGCCGCACACGTGTCGCTTGCGACCGAGAAGAGACGGACCGTGCGCCGGGCGTCCGCCGCCGGACCGCCACGCCGAGCCTCCGGCCACGGCGCCTGGTTCCTCGTCCTGCCCGCCCTCATCCCCATTCTGGGCCTGAGCGTCGGCCCGCTGCTCTACGGGATCCTGCTGGCGTTCACCGACGCACAGTCGGGCCGGACCACCTCCACCCAGTGGATCGGCGCCCTGAACTTCTCCGACCTGCTGCACGACACCCTGTTCTGGGAGTCGTTCCGCATCGGCCTGGTCTGGGCGGTCGCGGTGACGGCCCTGCAGTTCGTGCTGGCTCTCGGCCTCGCCCTGCTCCTGAACGAGGAGTTACGCCTGCGCTGGCTGGCCCGCGCCCTCGCGATCGTCCCCTGGGCGATGCCCGAGGTCGTCGTCGGCGTCATGTGGCGGCTCGTCTACAACCCGGACGCCGGCATCCTCAACGAGACCCTGCGCGACCTGGGCCTGGGCCACGGGCGGGACTGGCTCAGCGGCCTGACGACCGCCCTGCCCGCGGTGATCGTCGTCGGCGTGTGGGCGGGCATGCCGCAGACCACGGTCACCCTGCTCGCCGGTCTGCAGAACACCCCTCGCGAACTGCACGAGGCGGCCGCGGTGGACGGCGCGGGCGCCTGGCGTCGCTTCCGCACGGTCACCTGGCCGGCCGTGCGGCCCATCGCCCTCGCGATCACAGCGCTCAACTTCATCTGGAACTTCAACAGTTTCGCCCTGGTCTACGTGCTGACCAGCGGCGGACCCGGCGGCCGCACCCGGCTGCCCATGCTCTTCGCCTACGAAGAGGCCTTCCGCTACGGCCAGTTCGGGTACGCGGCGGCGATGGGCTGTGTGATGGTCGCGGTGATCTCGGTGTTCCTGGCCCTCTTCCTGGTGGGCCGGATCAAGGGAGGCGACGACCGTTGAGGACCCGCCCCGCGGCCCGCGCCGGTCAGTACACGGCCCTGCTCGCCTACCTCGTCTTCCTCGCCTTCCCCCTCGTCTGGCTGATCTCCGTCGCGTTCAAGCCCGCCCGCGAGCTGGGCAGTCTGCACCCCACCTGGATCCCGAAGGACCCCACCCTCGCCAACTTCCGCCGCGCCTTCGACGAACAGCCCCTGCTGCACGCCGCGTTCAACTCCCTCCTCGCCGCGCTGGGCGCCGCCGTGATCGCCGTGTGCCTGGCCACGCCGATGGCGTACGTCATGGCCCGGCAGCGCACCCGGCTCGCGCGGGCCGCCTCCGGCTGGGTGGTGGTCAGCCAGGCGTTCCCGTTCGTGCTGGTGATCATCCCGCTGTTCCTGGTGCTGAAGAACCTGCGGCTGATCGACTCCGTGCCGGGGCTGGTCATGGTGTACGTCGTGTGGGCGCTGCCGTTCGCGCTGTGGATGCTCGTCGGATACGTCCGCGCCGTCCCCGTCGAACTGGAGGAGGCGGCGGCGATCGACGGGGCCGGACGGCTGCGGACCCTGGTGTCGGTGACGGCGCCGCTGCTCGCGCCGGGGATCGTGGCGACGGCGCTGTTCGCGTTCATCACCGCGTGGAACGAGTTCTTCTTCGCGCTCGTGTTACTGAAAACGCCTGAGAAACAGACGCTGCCGGTCGTCCTGACCCACTTCATCGGGGCGGAAGGGGTCGCAGACCTGGGCCCGCTGGCCGCCGCCGCGTTCCTCGCCACCCTGCCTTCGCTGGTCGTCTTCGCCCTCATCCAGCGACGGATCACGGGTGGCATGCTCACCGGGGCGGTGAAGAGCTGATGCGGACCAGACTGCTGATCGCCGTGGTCCTGCTGCTCCTCGCGGGCTGCTCCTCCGGCGGCGGAGGCGACGACGGCCCCGTCACCCTCCGCTTCCAGTCCCTGGCCTGGCAGGAGGAGTCCGTCACGGCCAACAAGGAACTGGTCGAGGAGTGGAACGCCGCCCACTCCGACGTCAAGGTCGAGTATGTACAGGGGAGTTGGGACAGCGTCCACGACCAGCTTCTCACCTCCTTCGAGGGCGGCGAGGCCCCCGACGTCATCCACGACGCCTCCGACGACCTCGCCGACTTCGCCTACGGCGGCTACCTCGCCGATCTGACCGACCTTCTGCCCGCTCGCCTCAAGTCCGACATCCCGCAGCGCAGTTGGGAGACGACGACCTTCGGCGACGGCGTCTACGGCGTGCCCTTCCTGCAGGAGCCGCGCGTCCTCGTCGCCAACGCGACCTGGCTGCGGGAGTCCGGCGTCCGTATCCCGACCCCCGAACACCCCTGGAGCTGGCCGGAGTTCCGGCAGATCACCGAACAGCTCAGCGGCGACGGCCGATACGGTGTGGCCTGGCCGCTGAAGGACCCCGTCTCCGCCACCCTCAACCTGTCCCTGTCGGCGGGCGGGCAGCTGTTCCACCGGGACGCGGACGGCAAGGTCACCATCCGCTTCGAGGCCGGCGACGAGGTCGTACCGCGCACCGTCCACGAGCAGGTCGGCAGCGACCGCAGCGCCTCGCCCACGACGCTGGGCAGCGGCGGCTCGGACACCCTGCCGGGCTTCTTCGGCGGCCGGTATGCGATGGTCCCGCTCGGCTTCTCCTACCGCCAGCAGATCGTGCAGCAGGCGCCGAAGGGCTTCGACTGGCAGGTGCTGCCCGCCCCGGCGGGCGCCGACGGACTCGCCCAGGGAGTCAGCCCGCAGACGCTCTCCGTCGCCCAGGACAGCCCGCACCGCAAGGAGGCCGTCGAGTTCATCGACTTCCTGCTCCGGCCGAAGAACATGGTGCGCCTCGCGCTGGGCGACTGGATGCTGCCGACCGGCGCCCAGGCCCTCGCCGACCCCGCGCTGCACACCACGAAGGACGACTGGGCGACCGGCACGGCCCTCGCCGCCCATCTGAGCCCGGCGCCCGCCCAGTCCGTCCGGGGCTACCCCGAGTGGAAGGACAAGGTCGCGACCCCCGCGTTCCAGGAGTACTACAGCGGGGCGATCGGCCTCGGCGAACTGCGCGAACGGCTGGAGAAGGACGGCAACCTGGTGCTGGCGCGCTACCAGCGATGAACGGGCGGTCCAGGCCGGGTCGGTCCAGGTCGAGGCGGTCCAGGTCGGGGCGAAGGCCGCCACGGCGAACGGCCGCTTCAGGAACGCGAGTTCAGGAGGGCGAGTTCAGCGAGGCAGATTCGGGAAGGGCCGGTTCGGGGAGGCCGGTTCAGGGCACTGCGGGGCCGGTGATGAGCTGCCCCCGGTCGTCGTAGGGCCAGACGTTGGGGACGCAGCCCTTCATGCCCTTGATCTGCTGCATCATCGCGGGGGCGGGCTTGCCCGCACCGGGGCAGGTGACATGGTTGTGGCCGAGGAAGTGGCCGACCTCGTGGTTGATGATCAGCGCGCGATAGGCCACGACGTCCTTGGCGTAGACGGGCGTGGCCAGCAGCCAGCGCTCGAGGTTGACCATGACGTTCTGGTTCACGCTGCAGTTGTACTCGCCTCCGGTGTTCAGCCCCCCTTGGAGACAGATCTTGTCCACGGTGCCGGGGGTCGCGACCCGGACGACGAAGTCGACGGCGCCGCTGGAGACCCGCTGGAACGCCGAGTTGCCGTCCGCCGTCCAGCCGCGCGGGTCGGCCAGGATGACCTCCACCTGCCGGGCGACGTCCGCGGTGGACAGGTCGAGGCCGTCCTCGACGTCGACCCGGTAGCGCAGCGGCGTGCCCTTGCCCACGCTCGCGCTCGAGCCGTCCGCGACGGTGAACGTGCCCGGCCCGGTGGCCGGGATGTCGGCCTCGGTGGTGCCGCCCGACGGACTGCCGGACGAGCCGGCGGTGCCTCCGCCGGCGGCGGAACTGCCGGCGGAGGCACCGCCGGACCTGCCGGCCGACGGACTCGTGGACGGGCTCGCGGACCGGCCGGCCGGGGACTTGGACTGCGGGCTCTGCGTCGGCCGGGTGGGGCCGGGGCTCGACGCCGAGGACTTCGTGGGCTCGGCCCCGGCATCGGCGGTGCCCTTGCCCGTGCCCGGTAACGTCCAGCCCACGGCTGCGAAACCGGTGACGCCCAGGACGGTCAGTGCGGCGATCCCGGCCCACAGCGCTCCCTTCCGGCCGCGCTTGGCGGAGGACGCGTGCGACGGGCCACTCCGACGGCGACGGTTGTGGGAAGGAGTTGCTTTGTGCGCGGTCATGGTTGTTTAGATTGTGATTGCTATGTGATCGGATCAGGCCCAAGTGATAACGAATAGATAACGACCTGGCTGATGCGGTTTCATGTGATCATCCGGTAACAGAGCCCCGGCCGGGTCAAGGGCGTACGGATACTGGGCGCATGCCACGAGTTCTGCTGATCGAGGACGACCGCGCCGTCCGGGACGGCGTCGCCCTCGCGCTGCGCCGTCAGGGCCACGAGGTCGCCGCCGCCGAGACCGGAGAGGACGGCCTGGACCGGCTGCGCTCCTTCAGGCCGGACGTCGTGGTGCTGGACCTGATGCTCCCCGGCATGACCGGCCTGGACGTGTGCCACAGGATCCGCGATCTGGACCAGACACTGCCCATCGTCATCGCGACCGCGCGGGGCGATGACGAGGACATCGTTGTCGGTCTCGAGGCGGGCGCCGACGACTACGTGGTCAAGCCCGTACAGGCCCGGGTGCTCCAGGCCCGCATCCGCGCCGTCCTGCGCCGGGCGGCCGGCCCGCCCGCCGACGGCGGCGGCATACCGAAGATCGACACGTACGGGGACCTGACCGTCGACCGGGCCGGGCTCTCGGTCACCTGGCAGGGGGACCCCGTCGCCCTCGCCCCGTCCGAACTGCGGCTGCTGCTGACCCTGTCCGCCTCGCCCGGCCAGGTGTTCAGCCGGCAGCAACTCCTGGAAGCGGTCTGGCAGCACAGCTACCACGGCGACGCGCGTCTGGTGGACGCCTGCGTCAAACGGCTGCGCGCCAAGCTCGGCGAGCCCCCGCGCGAGCCCCGCCACATCCAGACCGTCCGCGGCTTCGGCTACCGGTTCGCGGCCCGGTGAGAACCCTGCGAAACCGTTTCCGAGCACCCCAACCACGCGGTCTGCGCATGCGGTTGGTGGTGGCGTTCGCGCTGGTCGCCGCGGTGACCGCCGCCACCACCGGCGCGCTCACCTTCCGGGAGGCGCGCACCGGAGTGCTCCAGCAGAGCCAGGACGCCGTGATCGAACTGCTGCGCACTCAGGTGACCCGGCTCGCCCCCGAGCTGGCCTTCCCGCCCGACCGGGCCGAACTGGGGCGGTTCGCGGCGGAGGTGGCCGGGGCCGAGCCGTCGGGCGCCTGGCGGGTGCTGGCCGCCTACCGCGGACAGGAGGCCACCTCCGAGCCCGGCGACCCGTTCGAGGAGCTGACGCCCGCCCTGCGCAGGGCCGTCGACGCCAAGTCCGCCACCGTCTTCCAGCGGGTGAACCGCGCCGACCACACCGCCCTCGTCGTCGGCATGTCGGTCGCCTTCACCTCCGCCACGTCGCCCAACTGGCCCCTCTCCGGCCTCCAGGTGTTCCTGACGGTCCCGCAGACCACCGAACAGGCCTACGTCGACGCCCTGGTCACCGCCGTGCAGCGGGCCGCCGTCCCCGCCCTGGTCCTCGCCGTGCTGCTCGCGCTGCTCGCCGCCCGCGGGGTGCTGCGGCCCGTACGCGCGCTGCGCCACGCCACCCGCAGCATCGCCGAGGGCCGACTGGACACCCGGCTCGCCGTCAACGGCTCCGACGAACTCGCCGAGCTGTCGCACACGTTCAACGAGACCGCCGCCGCCCTGGAGGAAACGGTTGCCGAACTGCGCGGCATGGAGGCCCGGGCCCGTCGCTTCGCCGCGGACGTCTCGCACGAGCTGCGCACTCCGCTGGCCGCCATGTCGGCCGTCACCGACGTCCTCGACGAGGACGCCGCCGGCCTCGACCCCGACACCGCCACCGCGGTCCGGCTGATCAGCGAGGAGACCGTGAAACTCGCCCGACTCGTGGACGACCTGATGGAGATCTCCCGCTTCGACGCGGGCGCCGCCGTGCTGCACCTGGACGAGATCGACCTCGCCGAATCCCTCCGGCGCACCCTCGCCTCCCGCGGCTGGACCGACACGGTGGACGCCCGGCTGCCGCAGCCGGACGCGCTGCGCGGCCGCGTCGACCCACGCCGCCTCGACGTCGTCGTCGCCAACCTGGTCGGCAACGCCCTGCGGCACGGCGCCCGCCCCGTGCGACTGCGTCTGTACGAGGACGATCGGCCCGGCGCCGAGCGATGGGCGGTCATCGAGGTGCTGGACGCCGGGCCCGGCATCCCCGACAGCGTGCTGCCCCATGTCTTCGAGCGTTTCTACAAGTCGGACGCCGCCCGGTCCCGGACCGAGGGCAGCGGCCTGGGGCTGGCGATCACCGAGGAGAACGTCCGGATGCACGGCGGCGCCGTCCGGGCGGCGAACCGGCCGGAGGGCGGGGCCGTCTTCACCGTCGAACTCCCTCTGCGGCGGGACGAGTCGGGGCAGGAGGCACGACCGTGAAGGTCGCCCGCCGAGCCTCACGCCGCGCCTCGCGCCGCGTCCTGCGCCCAGCCTTGCCCCGCGCCCTGCGCCCTGCCTTGCCCCGAGCCCTGCGCCGATCCCTGCGCCGAGCCGTGCTGCTGTGCGTTCCGGCCCTGTGCACGCTGGTCTCCTGCGGCATTCCCACGACCGGCGTGGTGGAGGCGGGCGGACCCGCGCACGGGATCGCGCCGACGCTACGGATCTACTTCGTCCACGACGGCGCCCTGATCGCCGTCCCCCGCACCACCGACGCGGTGGTCGACGTCCGGCCGGCCGTGCTGAGCCTCCTCGTGGGACCGACGGAAGCGGAGCGGGCGGCAGGGCTGACCACACTGCTGCCCCCGATGAAACTCGCCCCGACACCTGTCCCGACCCGTGACCCGAGCACTCCTTTCGACGCCGTTGGGTCCGAGGAGTCGGCCGCCGAGGCCAAGGCCGAGGCTGCGCAGTCGCTGACCGTGGCCGTGTCGGTGAACGCGCAGAACGGCGACGTCTCGATCCGACTTCCTTATGACAGCAGGGAGTTGGACGATCTCGCGATGGCGCAGCTGATCTGCACCGCCGTCGAGGCGCGGCGCACGCTCGACGCCGGAGCCGAGACGGTGACCGTGACGGTGACGGACGCGCGCGGCCGGAGCGTCGAGGGGTCCGACGAGCGCTGTCCCGGCAGCTGACTCACGTTATTGAAGTTGCACGAGACGTTTCGTCTCGCCTACCGTCGAAGTCATGACAGGTCACCCCGCCCACATCGCCATGTTCTCCATCGCCGCCCACGGCCACGTGAACCCGAGCCTCGAGGTGATCCGCGAGCTCGTCGCGCGCGGGCACCGGGTGACGTACGCGATCCCGCCCGTCTTCGCCGAGAAGGTCGCCGGCACCGGCGCCGAGGTGAAGCCGTGGCGCTCGACGCTGCCCGCGCCCGACGACGACCCCAGCGCCTGGGGGAGCACCCTCCTGGACAACGTGGAACCCTTCCTGGCCGACGCCGTCCAGGCGCTGCCCCAGCTGATCGAGGCCTATGACGGGGACGAGCCGGACCTGGTGCTGCACGACATCACCTCCTACCCGGCCCGCGTCCTCGCCCACCGCTGGGGCGTCCCCGTGATCTCCCTCTCGCCCAACCTCGTCGCCTGGGAGGGCTACGAGGAGGAGGTCGCCGAACCGCTGTGGGCCGAGCCGCGGAAGACGGAACGCGGAAAGGCTTACTACGCCCGTTTCCGTTTCTGGCTGGAGGAGAACGGGATCACCGAACACCCCGATCCCTTCGCCGGCCGTCCCGCCCGTTCCCTCGTGCTGATCCCCAGGGCACTCCAGCCGCACGCCGACCGGGTCGACGAAAGCGTTTACACGTTCGTCGGCGCCTGCCAGGGCGACCGCTCCGCCGAGGGCGAGTGGACGCGGCCCGCCGACGCGGAGAAGGTCGTGCTCGTCTCCCTGGGCTCCACCTTCACCGACCGGCCGGACTTCTACCGGGAGTGCGTGAAGGCCTTCGGCGAGCTGCCCGGCTGGCACCTCGTGCTGCAGATCGGCCGGCACGTCGACGCGGCCGTGCTGGGCGCCGTACCCGACAACGTCGAAGTACGGTCCTGGGTACCGCAGTTGACGATCCTGAGGCAGGCCGACCTGTTCGTCACACACGCCGGCGCGGGCGGCAGTCAGGAGGGGCTGGCCACGGCCACACCGATGATCGCCGTACCGCAGGCCGTGGACCAGTTCGGCAACGCGGACGTGCTGGAGGGGCTCGGCGTGGCCCGCCGCGTCCCCACCTCGGAGGCGACCGCCGAGGCCCTGCGGAAGGCCGCCCTCGCCCTCGTCGACGACCCGGAGGTCGCCCGTCGGCTCAAGAGCATCCAGGCCGACATGGCGGACGAGGGCGGCACCCGCCGGGCCGCGGACCTGATCGAGGCCGAACTCCCCGATTGACCCGCGAACGAGGATGCGCCAAGGGCCCGTTGACTCCCCCGGGAGGTCAACGGGCCCTTGGGTCAGGCGGGTTGTGGAAGCACTGAGGGCTCAGAGGTTCAAAGATTTGTGGGCATGTGGCGTGGAGGCGTCAGACCGTCAGCCGCTCGCCGTCGTCGTCCCGCGTCGTCGCCGTCGTCGACGTCGCGATCGCCTCCGACGACTCGTCGTGCGTGAGGTCGGGCAGCCAGTGCAGCCACTTCGGCAGATACCAGTTGCGCTCGCCGAGCAGCGCCATCACGGCCGGGAGCAGCACACCCCGGATGATCGTCGCGTCGATCAGGACCGCGGCGGCCAGGCCCACGCCCATCTGCTTCATGGACTGCATGGACAGCGTTCCGAAGATCGCGAACACGGCGACCATGATGACGGCGGCGCTGGTGACCACACCCGCCGTGGTGACCACACCGTGCTTGATGGCCTCGTTCGTGCTGCGGCCCCGCAGCCGCGCCTCGCGGATCCGCGAGACGACGAACACGTGATAGTCCATCGACAGGCCGAACAGGATCACGAAGAGGAACAGCGGCAGCCAGGTGATGATCGCGCCGACGCCCTCCGCGCCCACCAGCGACGCCCCCCAGCCGTGCTGGAAGACGGCGACGAGGATGCCGTAGGCCGCGCCCACCGACAGCAGGTTGAGCACGATCGAGGTGATCGCGATCGTCAGCGAGCGGAACGACAGCAGCATCAGCAGGAAGGCGAAGACCACGACGAACGCGAAGACCGGGGCGACGGCTCCGGCCAGCTGGTCGTTGAAGTCCTTCGAACCGGCCACCTGTCCGGTGATCGGCGCCTGGAGGCCGTCGACCTTGCCGAGCGTGGCCGGCCGCACCTCGTCGCGCAGCTTGTCCAGGCTCGCACCCGCCTTGTCCAGGTCGGAGCCGCCGACCAGCGGGACGTACACGTAGGCGATGTTCTGCGCGTCGTGCAGCTTGATCTCGACCGGGCCGCGGGAGGCGCCCGAACTGACCGCCTGCTCCTTGAACGCCTGGAGCGCGGACTTCACCTCGGCGGCGTTGATGTCGTCCGCCTTGACGATCACCTCGGCCGGCTCGGAGCCGCCCGGGAAGGCGTCGTTGACCCGGTTGTAGGTCTGCACGATCGGCAGCGAGTCGCCGAACTCCTGGTCCAGGGTGAGGTTCTGGGTCTTCATGCCCACCGCCGGTGCGGCGATGGCGAGCAGCGCTCCGGCCGCCACGACCAGCGAGATCGCGGGCCTGGCGAGGACGACCTTCAGGACGGCGGTCCAGAACCGGCTGCCCTCGTCGGTCGACCGGCCGCCACCGTTTCCCTTGCCGTTCCTACGCCGCTTGTCCGGGTGCAGGAACGGGATCCGCCCCTTCTCCACCCGATGGCCGAGCAGCGACAGCAACGCCGGGAGAACGGTTACCGAGCCGATCATGGCGACCGCGACCACCATCAGCGAGGCCAGGCCCATCGCCTCGAACGTGGCGAGCCCGGTGAACAGCATGCCCGCCATGGCCACGCACACGGTGACACCGGAGACGATCACGGCACGGCCGCTGGTCGCGGCGGCGATCCGGAGAGCGGTTTCCGGGTCCCGTCCCGCAGCCCGCTCCTCGCGCTCACGGCGCAGGTAGAACAGGCAGTAGTCGACGCCCACGGCCAGACCGACCAGCAGCATCACGGAGCTCGCGGTGTCGTCCATCGGCTGGAAGTGGCTGACGATGCTCATCAGACCGATCGTGGCGACGATCGCGGTGATCGCGAGCGCCACCGGCACCAACGCCGCCACCAGCGCGCCGAAGGCGATCAGCAGAATGCCCAGCGCCACCGGCACCGCGGAGTACTCGGCCTGCTGGAAGTCGTCGCCGAACGCGTCGTCGAACGTCTTCATCATGCTGGCGCCGCCGATCTCCTCGATCCGCAGCGAGGAGTGTTCCTTCTGGACGCCTTCGACGGCCTTGAGCACCGGCTCGACCCGCTCGCCCGCGGTGTCGGAGTCGCCCCGCATGTCGAACTGGACGAGCGCGCTGCGGCCGTCCTTCGAGATCGTGTCCGTGTCGTACGGCGAGGTCACGTCGGTGACCTCGCCGGTCTTGCCGACGGCCGTGACGACCGCGGTGACGGCGGCCCGGAACTCCGCGTCGGTGGCCTTGACGGAGCCGTCCTTCGACTGGACGAGGACGGTCTCACCGGCCGGCTCGTCGATGCCGGCGTCCTCGACGATCCGGGCGGCCGTGTGGGTCTCGCCCCCGAGCTGGTCGCTCTCCTTGACCTCGACCGTGCCCGCCGCCGAGCCGATCCCCATGGCCAGGACCACGAACAGCAGCCAGATGCCCACGGCGGCCCATCGGTGCCGGACGCTCCAGCCGCCGGCCCGCGCGGCGATGCCCCGCACCCGTATGTCTGCGTTCCCCATGACCGGCCTGCCCCCTTGTATGCGGTGACAGCCCCCTGCCGCCACCTTTCGATTCGAAGGTATGGGTTGGATAAAGCCTTCTCGTCGTGCTGTCCGGTGACGTGCGGCGCCCTCGACTCCTCCCGTCGGACCCCGTCGTCTCACCGCTGGGGAGGACAGCGGCCCCTTACATCTATCCCGAGCTCTCGGGGACGGCGATCAGGGTGACGCCGACGACGATGCAGCTGACGAGGCAGACGATGCGGCGGACGACGAGGTCGACGATGCCGCGGACGACGAGGTCGAGGATGCGGCGGACGACGAGGTCGACGCCGGCACCGACCCGAAGCTGATCGCCCGGAGTTTCGGCCGCCCGACCCACCCGGCGGGCGGCCGCCGCGCCCATCCCCGCGGGGCACGACGGCCGCTTAGGGTGTGCGGATGACGACGACGTACGCGGCACTGCTGCGCGGCATCAACGTGGGCGGCAGCAGGAAGGTCCCGATGGCCGAGCTGCGCACCTTGCTGGAGGGGCTCGACCTCGGCGACGTGCGCACCTACCTCCAGAGCGGCCAGGCCGTCTTCTCCTCCGCCCGCGGCGACGAGGAAACACTCGCCGCCGAGCTCACGGCGGCGATCGAGAAACGCTTCGGCTTCGTCGTCGACGTGATCGTGCGGGATCACGCTTTTCTGAAAGCGGTTGCCGAAGCCTGTCCGTACCCGGCCGCCGAGCTGGAGGCCAAGCAACTCCACGTCACCTACTTCTCCGATCCCGTCGACGAGGAGCGCTACGCCGGGATCGACCGCGCCGCCTTCCTCCCCGAGGAGTTCCGCCTCGGTGACCGCGTCCTGTACCTCTACGCCCCCGACGGCCTCGGCCGTTCCAAGCTCGCCGAGCAACTGTCCAGGCCCCGCGTGCACAAGGGCCTCATCGCCACGACCCGGAACTGGAACACCGTCGTCAAGCTGGTGGAGCTGACGGCCCCCTGAGCACGGCGTCGGCCGGTGGGCGGGCGAGGGGGAAGGGAGAGGGTGAGGGCGGAGCCGATCCGGCCGGAAACTTTTCCCACGTGCGTGAGGAGGCGAGCGCACGGCTGTGCGAGGCTCGTCCCATGCGTTACATCATCATCGGGGCAGGGGCGGTCGGGGGCACGATCGGCGGACGGCTGGCGGAGGCCGGGCAGCAGGTCGTGCTGGTCGCCCGCGGCGCGCACCGGGCGGCACTCGCGGAGAACGGACTGCGGCTCAGGGTTCCGGACGGCGAGCTGACCTACCGCCTCCCCGTGGTCGACGGGCCGGGCGAGCTCGGCACACTGCGCGCCGACGACGTCCTCGTCCTGGCCGTCAAGACCCAGGACGGCGAGGCCGCACTCCAGGCCTGGGGCCCGGCCCCGGTCGAGGGCGGCGGCACGGCGGCCGAGCGGCTGCCGCTGGTCTGCGCGCAGAACGGAGTGGAGGGCCCACGCCTGGCCCTGCGCCGCTTCCGGCACGTCTACGGCGTCTGCGTCTGGCTGCCCTCGACCCACGTCGAACCCGGCGTCGTCTCCGCCGCGGGCGCCCCGCTCACCGGCATCCTCCACCTCGGCCGGTACCCCCACGGCACCGACGACACGGTCCGCCGTATCGCCGCCGACCTGGAGAAGGCGCACTTCGAGGCGCCCGTCGTACCGGACGTCTCCCGCTGGCAGTACGCGAAACTGCTGTCCAACCTGGGAAACGCCCTGGAAGCGGTTACCGGACCGATCGACGAACCGGCGGCAGAGGCGTTGTTCGAGCGGGTCCGGGCGGAGGGCGCAGCCGTGCTCCGGGCGGCCGGGATCGCGTACGCGAGCGTCGAGGAACAACGGGCGGTGCGCGGCGACAAGGTCACCCTCGTCCCGCTCGACGGTGCCCCGCGCGGCGGCGGCTCCTCCTGGCAGTCCCTGAGCCGCGGCGCCGGCAGCATCGAGGCCGACCACCTCAACGGCGAGATGGCGTTTCTCGGCCGTCTGCACGGCGTGCCGACCCCGCTGAACGAACTGCTGCAGCACCTCGCGAACGAGTTCGCCCGGGAGCGGAGGGCGCCCGGATCCCTGCCGCTGCCGGAGCTGATCCGCCTGGCCGACGCCGCGGTCGCCGCTGTCGCGTTTGTTCAAGAGCCCTGAGGGCCGCACTGCCTAGCGTGCTGTGCATGAAGTACGACGACATGCGCGAGACGCATCAGTACATGTCCGAATGCGCAGCCGAGGCGTCGCGCATCGCCCGCGGTGTCCCGGCGGCACGGCTGAACGCCCCGACGCACTGCCCCGACTGGGACCTGCGCGCCCTGGTCGACCACTGGGTGCTCTACACCTCCCACGGCCTCGAGCACCGCGCCCTGCGCAGACAGCTCCCCGACGATCTCATCGCCCGCGACTTCACCGCCGACCCACAGTGGGCGAAGGCGTACGCCGACCAGCTCGACCGCGCGGTCGCGGCCTGGGCGGACCCGGCCGTGTGGGAGGGCGAGGTCCCGCTCGGGACGGCCGCGATGCCCGCCGCCGACATCGCCTCGATGATCGTCAAGGAGATGGCCGTGCACGGGTGGGACGTGGCCGTCGCCACCGGCCAGGAGCTGCGCATCTCGGACGACGCGGCCCGCTTCGTCCTCGACGTAGTCGAACGGCACGGCGACCTCTACCGCCAGTACGACGGCTTCGGGGCGGCCCTGCCGGTCCCGGAGGACGCCCCGCTGTTCGAACGGGCGTTGGGCGCGAGCGGCCGGGACCCACGGCAGGGCATCGTCCGGAGAGACGGCTGAGCCGTAGCCCGCGACCTGCGGCCTGAGGTCCGCGACCTGCGGTCCAGCCGGCGTCACCCCATTGTCCGTGTCATGGGCCCGACCCCTTCGGGAAACGGTCCCGGGGGATCACAGGACCGGTCGGCGTCGGAGGCGTCGTTGTGGGCATGGGGGGGCGGAGCAATCTGACGTCCGCCGTCGCCCATGATCGCCCCGCTGCCGCTGCCGCTGCCGCTGCCGCTGCCGCTGCCGCTGCCGCCCGTCGCCGGCTCAGGCGCCGACAGCCGCCAGGGCCGGTGTTCGCGCCGAGTCGTACCGCTCCAGCAGCGCCCGCGCCACCTCCGGTGCCGGTCCCAGCACGTCCGCCAGGACGTCCGCCTCGGCAGCGCCCCGCGCGATGCGGTCCGGCAGGAAACCGGGGGCCAGGACGTACGGCGCGACGGCGACCCGCGAGCACCCCAGCGCCCGCAGTTCGCGGACCGCGTCCTCGGTGCGCGGAAGAGATGCGGAGGCGAACGCGGGCCGCACGGCACACCAACCGGTGCGCCGCCACTCCCGCGCGATTTCTGCGATCACCGCGATCGCCTCCGGGTCCGTGGACCCCGCCGAGGCCAGCACGACCCCGGTCGAGGACTTGTCGGCGGACGTCAACCCCGCCTCGTACAACCGCCGTTCGAGCGCGGCGAGCAGCAGCGGCGACGGGCCGAGCACCTCGGCCTGTCTGATCCGCAGCTGCGGCGGCGCGTCCCGCAGGACCGCCGGGATGTCCGCCTTCGCGTGGAACGCGCGGGTCAGCAGCAGCGGCAGAGCCACGACATCACGGACGACGCCCTCCGTCGCCAGCGATTCCAACACCCCGTGCACGGAAGGGATGTTGAAGTCGAGGAAACCGGTTTCCACGCGCAGCCCCGGCCGCAGCGACCGTACCCGCCGCACCAGGGCGTGGACGGTCGCCGCGTGCCGCGGATCGCGGCTGCCGTGGGCGATGACCACGAGCACGGGATGAACCGGTTTCATTTGCATGGGACGTCAGCTCTTCACCAGCAGACCACGGCTGCGCAGCACCCACCGCTCCAGCGGACTGAAGATCAGCAGGTCGATGGCGATGCCGACGAACAGGATCAGCAGGATCGCCTCGAACACCATCGACATGTCACTGGCGTTGCGGCCGTTCTCCAGCAGCTGACCGAGACCGACGCCGAGATCGGGGAAGGACGCGATGATCTCCGCTGCCATCAGCGAACGCCAGGAGAACGCCCAGCCCTGCTTCAGACCCGCCACGTACCCCGGCAGCGCGGCTGGCAAGGTGATGTAAACGGTTCCCTTCAGACCCGTCGCGCCCATCGTGCGGCCCGCCCGCAGAAACAGCGGCGGAACCTGGTCGACGCCGGACACCAGCCCGTTGGCGATGGACGGCACCGCGCCGAGCAGGATCACCGCGTACATCATCGAGTTGTTCAGACCCAGCCACAGCACGGCCGGCGGCACCCACGCCACCGACGGCAGCGACTGCAGACCGGACAGGATCGGGCCGATCGCCGCCCGCACGAACTTCACCCGCGCCACCAGCAGACCCAGCGGGGTGCCGATCGCCAGGGCGAAGAGGAAGCCGAGCAGACCGCGCGAGACGCTGGTCCAGATGTAGCCGAGCAGCTTGCCCTCGAGCCAGGCGTCCTGGATCGTCCGTCCGACGTCCAGGGGAGAGACCAGCTTGGTCGGGTCGTCGACCATCTTGAAGGTGATCTGCCAGACGACCAGCAGCAGTGCGGTCGCGATGATCGGCGGCAGGATCTTGTCGACGAAGGTCCGCCGGAAGGGCGTACGGCCGGTGGGGACGACCACGTCCAGCGCGTCGAGCCCCGCCTCCACCCCGGCCAGCTCGGTGGTGACCGCCTTCGTCACGGCTGTCTTCGTCTCCGCCGTATCCGTCGTCTTCGTCTCAGTGCTGGCCATGACGGCGGATCTCCCCACGCAGGACTTCGGTGATCTCGATGGACAGTTCCGCCACGGGGGCGTCCTCGATCCGGCGCGGCTGTGGGATGTCGACCGTCCACTCACGCGCCACCCGGCCGGGCCGGGAGGACAGCAGGATGACGCGCTGCGCGAGTCGCACCGCCTCGCGCACGTTGTGCGTGACGAAGAGGACGGACAGCCCCGTCTCCTCCCAGATCCGGGTCAGCTCGTCGTGCAGCACATCCCGCGTGATGGCGTCCAGCGCCGCGAACGGTTCGTCCATCAGCAGGATGTTGCTCTCCTGCGCCAGCGCGCGGGCCATCGCCACGCGCTGCCGCATACCGCCGGAAAGCTCGTGTACACGCTTTCCGTACGCGCCCTTCAGCCGAACCAGTTCGAGCAGTTCCTCGGCCTTGTCGCGCCGCTCGGTCTTCGCGACTCCCCTGAGCTTCAGGGCGAGTTCGATGTTCTTGCCCGCGGTCAGCCACGGGAAGAGGGCGTGCTCCTGGAACATCAGCGCCGGACGGCCGTCCGTCGTGATGGAGCCGGAGGAGGGCTCGTCGAGCCCCGCCACCAGGTTCAGCAGTGTGGACTTGCCACAGCCCGAGGCCCCCAGAAGGGTGACGAACTCGCCGGGAGCGACATCGATGGTGATGTCGTCCAGGACGAGCTGCTGCCCGCCCGGTCCCGCGAAGGACTTCGAGACGTGGTCAAGGCGCGCCGCGTACTCCACGGACTCGGTGGGTTCGGCGGCCTTGGTGAGGGTCGTGCTCATGGTCGTCACCTCCTGGGAACTCATCGGGAATTCGATCAGCCGACGCCGAGACCGGCGTCGTCGACCGTGGACTCGCCCTCGGCCTTGAGGACCTTGTTCAGGATCGTCAGGTCGTAGATGCCCTTGAGGTCGGGCTTCTCCAGCAGGCCCGCGTTGACCGCGTGCTCGGCCTCGGTGTTGAGGGTCGCGGCCAGCGGGTCGTTGATGAACTGGATCGACGTCCACGCCGAGTCCAGTACGTCGGTCGGCAGCGCCTTGCCGGAGTCGACCGCCAGCTGCTTGTTCGCCGCGGCCTTGGCCTCCGCCGGGTTGGCGTTGATCCACTTGTTGGTCTCGACCGAGCCCTTCAGCACGGCCTCGACGACCTTCGGGTGCTCCGTGAGGAACTTCTGCGACACGATGATGTTCGTGATCACGAACTTGTTGTCCGGCCACAGCGACGCCTCGTCGAGCAGCACCTTGCCGCCCTCGGCGACCAGCTTCGACGCGGTCGGCTCCGGCACCCAGGCGCCGTCGATGGAACCGGCCTTGAACGCGTCGGGCGTCACCTTGTTGTCGCTGCGGACGACGGTGACGTCGCCCTTGCCGCTCTGCGCGTCGACCTTCCAGCCCTGGTCCGCGATCCAGTTCAGAAACGCCACATCCTGCGTGTTTCCGAGCTGAGGCGTAGCGATCTTCTTGCCCTTGACGTCCTTGAGGGACTTGATCTTGTCCGAGTTGACGACGAGCTTCACGCCGCCGGACGCCGAACCGCCGATGATGCGCAGGCTCTTGCCGTCGGACTTGGTGTAACCGTTGATCGCCGGGGAGGGGCCGATCCAGCCGATGTCGATGGAACCGGCGTTCAGCGCCTCGATCTCGGACGGCCCCGCGTTGAAGGTCGCGTACGACGCCTTGGTGGCGCCCAACGCCTTCTGGAAGATGCCCTGCTCACGACCGACCAGCGCGGTCCCGTGCGTCAGGTTGCCGAAGTAGCCGATCTTGACGGTGTCGAGCCCGTCGATCTTCTGCGATCCGGCAGCGACCTTTTCGTTGGCGTTGTCGTCCTTGGCCTCGGAACCGTAGCCGCAGGCGGCGAGGGCGAGCAGCGGAAGGGCCGCTGCGGCGGCAAGGCCGCGGCGAAGGAGAGTGGAGCGGGCGGGGCGATTGGCAGGCACGGGAGGGGTTCCTCTCGTTGGCCCGGCGGTCACGGTCTTTCAGGTCGTGGCCGGGAAATCGGCAAAGGGTTTTCGTCGCTTCCGGGACGTCGGGTGGGGGGAGAGGGCGCGCAGGCAGTGCGCGTACGTCAGAGTGCACATCGCGCCACTCCGCCCTGCCCGCTGCCGAGGGCGCCGCTGCCGACACGGCCGCCCTCCTTCGCGAACGTCGAGTAGAAATCGGTTGTGGTCATTTCAGAAGTCCCAACCGTCCTCGTCGGAGTCGTCCTTGACCGGCTCCGGCGACGCGAACGACTCGCCGACCATGCCCGCGGTGAGCGTGGTGCCGTCGGCCGGATCGATCAGGATGAACGATCCTGTGCGCCGCGAGTCGGCGTAGGAATCCACCGGAAGCGGTTCCGCGGTGCGGATCTTCACGCGGCCGATGTCGTTGGCGACGAGCTGTCCCGGGTGCGGGTGCAGGGACAGGTCGTCGAGCGTGAGACGGGACGGGATGTCCTTGACGATCGCCTTGACCGTGCGGGTGCCGTGCTTGATCAGCACCCGGTGCCCGACAGTCAGCGGCTGGTCGGCGACGTGGCACACGGTCGCCTCGACGTCCTGCGTGGTGGCCGGCGCGTCCTTCGTGGGCACGATCAGGTCACCGCGCGAGATGTCGACGTCGTCCGCCAGCAGCACGGTCACCGACTGGGTCGTCCACGCCACGTCCACCGGCTCGCCCAGCAGGTCGATGCCGGAGATCGTCGACGTACGGCCGGACGGCAGCACGGTCACCGGCTCGCCCACCCGGAACGTGCCGGCCGCGATCTGACCCGCGTACCCCCGGTAGTCCGGGTGCTCGGCGGTCTGCGGCCGGATCACGTACTGCACGGGAAGACGGGCGTGGCAGTGCGCCAGGTCGTGACTTACCGGAACCGTTTCCAGGTGTTCCAGGAACGTCGGGCCGCCGTACCAGTCCATGACCGCGGACGGATCGACGACATTGTCCCCGGCGAGCGCCGAGATGGGGATCGCGGTGATCTCCGGGACGCCCAGCTCGCTCGCGTACGCCGTGAACTCCTCGGCGATCGCCGCGAACACCGACTCCTGGTAGTCGACCAGGTCCATCTTGTTGACGGCCAGGACGACGTGCGGGACCCGGAGCAGAGCCGCGATCGCCGCATGCCGACGGGTCTGTTCCACCACACCGTTGCGCGCGTCCACCAGGATCACGGTCAGTTCGGCGGTGGAGGCGCCGGTGACCATGTTGCGGGTGTACTGCACGTGTCCGGGGGTGTCGGCGAGGATGAAGCGGCGGCGGGGGGTGGCGAAGTAGCGGTAGGCGACGTCGATGGTGATGCCCTGCTCGCGCTCGGCGCGCAGGCCGTCGGTGAGCAGCGCGAGGTCGGGCGCCTCCTGGCCGCGGCTGGCCGATACGCGTTCCACGGCCTCCAGTTGGTCGGTGAGGATCGACTTGGAGTCGTGCAGGAGCCGGCCGACGAGGGTGGACTTGCCGTCGTCGACGGAGCCGGCGGTGGCGAAGCGCAGCAGGGTGGTGGCCGAGAGCTCCTCGGCGGTGATCGTGGTCATGGTTAGAAGTACCCCTCGCGCTTGCGGTCTTCCATCGCGGCCTCGGACATCTTGTCGTCGGCGCGGGTGGCGCCGCGCTCGGTGAGCCGGGAGGCGGCGATCTCGGCGATGACGTCGTCGAGCGTGACGGCGCCGGAGTCGACCGCGCCGGTGCAGGACATGTCACCGACGGTCCGGTAACGCACGAGGCGCTTCTCCACGGTCTCGCCGTCCTTGGGCCCGCCCCACTCGCCGGCGGTCAGCCACATGCCGGCGCGCTGGAACACCTCCCGCTCGTGCGCGAAGTAGATCTCCGGGAGCTCGATGCCCTCCCGGTCGATGTACTGCCACACGTCGAGTTCGGTCCAGTTGGACAGCGGGAAGACGCGGACGTGCTCACCGGGTGCGTGGCGTCCGTTGTAGAGGTTCCACAGCTCGGGGCGCTGGCGGCGCGGGTCCCACTGGGAGAACTCGTCGCGCAGCGAGAAGACGCGTTCCTTTGCGCGTGCCTTTTCTTCGTCGCGACGGCCGCCGCCGAAGACGGCGTCGAACTTCTCCGACTGGATCTTCTCCGTGAGGGGAAGCGTTTGCAGCGGGTTTCGGGTGCCGTCGGGACGCTCGCGCAGGGTGCCGCGGTCGATGTACTCCTGCACGGAGGCGACGTGCAGGCGCAGCCGGTGGGCGTCGATCACCCGGTCGCGGTAGTCGAGGACCTCGGGGAAGTTGTGTCCGGTGTCCACGTGCAGCAGCGAGAAGGGGATCGCCGCGGGGGCGAACGCCTTCAGCGCCAGGTGCAGCATGACGATGGAGTCCTTGCCGCCGGAGAACAGGATCACCGGGTTCTCGAACTCGCCCGCCACCTCGCGGAAGATGTGCACCGCCTCGGACTCCAGCGAGTCCAGGTGGCTCAGGGCGTACGGGCTGGCCGTGCTGCCCTCCTCGGCCTTGGCGACGGTCGTCGTCATGCCAGTCCCCTCTCGCTGAGCAGCGCGTACACCGACGCCGCGGACTCCTGCACGGTCTGGTCCTGGGACTGGATCCGCAGATCGGGTGACTCGGGCGACTCGTACGGGTCGTCGACCCCGGTGAGCCCGGTCAGCTCGCCCGCCGCCTGCTTGGCGTACAGACCCTTCACATCACGGACGGAGCACACCTCGACCGGGGTCGCCACGTGCACCTCCAGGTAAGCGGTTCCGCTCTCCTGATGCCGCTTGCGCACGGCCTCACGGCTGTCGGCGTACGGCGCGATCACCGGGACGAGCGCCTTGACGCCGTTACGGGCCAGCAGTTCGGCAAGGAAACCGATGCGCTGCACGTTGGTGTGCCGGTCCTCGCGGCTGAAACCGAGACCTGCGGAGATGAACTCGCGGATCTCGTCGCCGTCGAGCACCTCGACGAGGTGGCCCTCCTCACGCAGCCGGCCGGCCAGCTCGTACGCGATGGTGGTCTTGCCGGCACTCGGCAGACCCGTGAGCCAGACGGTGGCTCCGGTCGTCACGTGGTTCTCCCGGTTCGTAGAAGTGGGGGTGGGGACGGGGTCGTTCATGGAAGTCGCGGTCATGGCGGTCAGCCGTGCAGCCCGCACTCGGTCTTCGCGCGCCCCGCCCAGCGGCCGGCGCGCGCGTCCTCGCCCTCGAGGACCCGACGAGTGCAGGGGGCGCAGCCGACGGACGCGTAACCGTCCATCAACAGGGGGTTGGACAGTACGCCGTGCTCAGTGATGTACGCATCGACGTCGTCCTGGGTCCAGCGGGCGATTGGCGAGATCTTGACCTTCTGCCGCTTCTCGTCCCAGCCGACGACCGGAGTGTTCGCCCGCGTGGGCGACTCGTCGCGCCGCAGGCCGGTGGCCCAGGCGCGGTAGCCCCGCAGTCCCTCCTCCAACGGCTGCACCTTGCGCAACTTGCAGCACAGGTCCGGGTCACGGTCGTGCAACTTCGGCCCGTACTCGGCGTCCTGCTCGGCGACGGTCCGACGCGGGGTGAGCGTGATGACGTTGACGTCCATCACGGCCTCGACCGCGTCCCGGGTGCCGATGGTCTCGGGGAAGTGGTAACCGGTGTCGAGGAACACGACGTCCACGCCCTTCAGGACGCGGGACGCCAGATGCGCGACCACGGCGTCCTCCATGGAGGACGTCACGCAGAACTGCTTGCCGAAAGTGTCCACCGCCCACTGGAGGATCTCCAGGGCGGAGGCCTCCTCCAGGTCGTGGCCCGCCTGCTCGGCCAGCGCTTTCAACTCGTCGGTCGTACGGCCTTCCTGAACGGTGGTCATATCGCGTCCCCTCCCGGTTCGGTGCGCTGAACGCCCCGGGCGAGCAGCCCGAGGAACTTCAGCTGGAATGCGCGGTTGCATGCCGCGCATTCCCAGGCGCCGTGGCCCTGCTCGTTCGGACGCAGGTCCTCGTCGCCGCAGTAGGGGCAGTAGAAAGGGGCGGCCCGCTCGCTCATGAGAGGGCCTCCTCGCTGGCGCGAGAGGCCCAGGCGGCGAACCGCTCGCCGTCCTCGCGCTCCTCCTGGAACCGCTTCAGCACACGTTCCACGTAGTCCGGCAGCTCGTCCGCGGTGACCTTCAGACCGCGGACCTTGCGACCGAAACCGGCTTCCAGACCGAGTGCGCCGCCCAGGTGGACCTGGTAGCCCTCGACCTGCTCGCCCTGGTCGTCGAGGACCAGCTGGCCCTTGAGACCGATGTCCGCGACCTGGATCCGGGCGCAGGCGTTCGGGCAGCCGTTGATGTTGATGGTGATCGGCTCGTCGAACTCCGGGATGCGGCGCTCCAGTTCGTCGATCAGAGAGGAGCCGCGCTGCTTGGTCTCGACGATGGCGAGCTTGCAGTACTCGATGCCGGTGCAGGCCATGGTGCCGCGCCGGAACGGGGAGGGCTTGGCGGTCAGGTCCAGCGCCTCGAGCGCCTCGACCAGCGACTCGACCTGCGGCTCCTCGATATCGAGGACGATCATCTTCTGCTCGACGGTGGTACGCACGCGGCCCGAGCCGTGCGCCTCCGCGAGCTCCGCGATCTTCGTCAGGGTCGCGCCGTCGACTCGGCCGACACGTGGGGCGAAACCGATGTAGAAACGGCCGTCCTTCTGGCGGTGCACCCCGACGTGGTCGCGCCAGCGGGCGACCGGCTGGTCCGGGGCCGGGCCGTCGACCAGCTTGCGCTTGAGGTACTCGTCCTCGAGCACCTGGCGGAACTTCTCCGGACCCCAGTCCGCGACGAGGAACTTCAGACGGGCGCGGGTGCGCAGCCGCCGGTAACCGTAATCACGGAAGATCGAGATGACGCCCTCGTAGACGTCCGGAACCTCGTCCAGCGCAACCCAGGCGCCGAGCCGGACGCCGATCTTGGGGTTGGTGGACAGGCCGCCGCCGACCCACACGTCGAACCCGGGGCCGTGCTCGGGGTGGTGCACACCGACGAACGCGATGTCGTTGATCTCGTGCGCCACGTCGAGCAGCGGCGAGCCGGAGATCGCGGACTTGAACTTGCGCGGCAGGTTCGAGAAGGCCTTGTTGCCGATGATCCGCCGCTGGATCTCCTCGATGGCCGGGGAGCCGTCGATGATCTCGTCCTCGGCGATGCCGGCGACGGGCGAGCCGATGACCACGCGGGGGGTGTCACCGCAGGCCTCGGTCGTGGACAGGCCGACCGCCTCGAGGCGGTTCCAGATCTCGGGCACGTCCTCGATGCGGATCCAGTGGTACTGGATGTTCTGCCGGTCGGTGATGTCGGCGGTGCCGCGCGCGAACTCCTGCGAGATCTCGCCGATCACCCTCAGCTGCTCGGTGGTGAGCCGGCCGCCGTCGATGCGCACGCGCAGCATGAAGTACTTGTCGTCCAGCTCCTCCGGCTCCAGGATCGCGGTCTTGCCGCCGTCGATCCCGGGCTTGCGCTGGGTGTACAGGCCCCACCAGCGCATACGGCCGCGCAGGTCGTTGGGGTCGATCGAGTCGAAGCCCCGCTTTGAGTAGATCGTCTCAATGCGTGTCCGCACATTGAGACCGTCATCGTCCTTCTTGAACTGTTCGTTGCCGTTGAGCGGGGTGAAGTGTCCCGCTGCCCACTGGCCCTCGCCGCGGTGACGGCTCACCTTGCGGCGGGGAGTCGCGGCGGCAGGGTTCTGCGGGGTGGCGGCCATGGTTGAACGTCCTTCGGAACAGGCGGGAAGCGGCTCTGACCTGCGCGTATAGACGCGCATGGGAGAACAGATGCGCGTCATTGCGCAGGAGGGGGCTCTGCGGAGATGTCGGCGGTGCTGGGGCTCGTCAGCTCGCCGGACAGATGGCGCTGGACATGCGGCCGAGGTCGACGTGCCGCCGACTCACCAAGGCAATTCCAGTTCCGGACATGACGAAAGCGTGTCAGGCGATCTGGACCCAGTCCAGCTTCGTCCGAGATGCGGACACCCTTGTCCCGGTATGCGAGACGAGAGTGTCCTCGATCACATGCGCTGCGACGCCTCTTGTCGGCGCAGGTCAGAACGGATAGGAGCAGTGGGTCAGGCCGGGAACGCGCCCGGCCAGGGGCCCGGCGCGGACGCCTCGGGCTGCTCCTCGACCTTGGTGTCGAACAGCTTGAAACCGCGTCGCTGGTAGTTGTCCATCGCGTGCTCGCCGTCCAGGCTGCAGGTATGCAGCCACACCCGCTTGGTCTCGGGCAGTCCGGGCCAGCGGTCCGTGAGGTCCCATGCCCGGGCGGCTCCGTACGACAGCAGGTGCCCGCCGATGCGCCGCCCGCGGAAGGCCGGGAGCAGCCCGAAGTAAACGATCTCTACGACACCGTCGTCCTGCGGCTCCAGCTCCACGTACCCGGCCGGTGTGCCCCGGTCGTATGCGACCCAGGTCTCGACTCCGGGGCGCGCCAGATGTTCCTGCCACTGCGTGTACGTCCAGCGCAGCCGGTCGATCCAGCGGATGTCCCCGCCGACGGACGCGTACAGGAAACGGCTGAACTCCGGGGAGGGGGCCTCGGAGCGGACGATCCGGACGTCCCCCTCGGGCGCGGCGGCCGGGAGGAGGTCGGTCGGGTCGGTCTGCTCCAGGGACCAGGTGGTCACGGGGATGTTGGTCATGCCCGTCAGGGAATCATCTACTTCGTCGTTCTGTCGATCGAGGCCAGCGGCAGTGCGAAGAGCACCCGCCCCGACTGGGTCCAGACCTCGCCGGTCGCCGCCCAGTAGGAAAGGGACTCGGTCTGCGTGCTCCAGCAGCTGTGTGTTTCCTCGCTGCCGCACACCGCGGCGCTCGAGCCGTCGGCCTTGCCGTTCTCGTCGCCATCCGTCGTGCCGACGGTCTGCCGCCACAGCGTCCCGTGCTCGTCCTTCGGGCCGGCGGCGCGGGTCACGTACCAGTCCGGGCCGTAGGACAGCACGCCCCGTACTCCGGTGACGCTCGTCTCGTACGCCTCCGAGGCAGCCACCTGCCCGGTCGTGCTCGCGGCGAGCAGCCCCTCATGGCCGGGCAGGGTGCTGAAGGGGTAGCTCCACAGGCGGGCGCCCCGGTCGCCCTCGTCGAGGGTCCATTCCCCGGCCACCAGGCTGTCCGGCGCGGTGCTGCGGTCGAGGGAGACGGTTGCGGGGTGCGGGGCGTCGGAGTCGTCGCTCAGCTCGTAGGAGCCGATGGCGGGCAGTACGAAGCGGTAACCGTTTGCCGACCAGCCGCCCGGCACCCGGCCGACCGCGTCGTCGGCGACCGTGGCGCGCTGGATGCGGTTCATGTCGTACACATAGAGCGCCGACCGGTCCCCGTCGTCGGCGGTGACCAGCAGCTTGTCCTGGTACCAGACCATCCCGGAGACATGGGAGACCAGCCCCCGGTAGTCGCGGCCGTCGTCGACGGGGACGGCGAGCAGTGCCCAGGTGTAGGAGAGGTGGTTCAGATTGCCCGCGTTCACGAAGCCGACCCGGGCCAGCCCGCGGTCGGCCGCCGTGCCGCCGCTGCGCGACCAGCCGGAGAGGATCACCCGGTTCGCGCCCCAGACGCCGTCGTCGTCCGCGTCCCCCGACGTGGTGACCGCGCCGGGCTGCCAGCCCTCGGTGTCGTCCGTGTTCCAGCAGTACGCACGCGCGGCCACGGGGGAGACAGGCAGAACCTTGCGCTCGGCGGCCGTGCAGTCGATCGCGTCCCGCAGGGTGCGGTCGGCGCCCTCCAGTACCGCACCGACGCCGACCGGTCGGCCCATCCCGGCAGCGAGCCGCTCCAGGGAGGCCTGCGGCACCAGGTTCTCCGCCAGCCGTAGTTTCCCGGTCTCGGACGATGTCGTAAGCGGTTTCAGGCCCCCGGGGCCGTCGTCGGTCACCGTCGCCTGGGAAACACTGACCATGGTGGCGGCAGCGGTGAGCGCGAGAGCGGCGCCGGACAGGAACGCCCGCAGTGCCCTGCCTCGCCTGCGCCGGCGATGTCGGCCACGTTGTCTCATTCGTCCTCCCGAGGCGGGCCAACTGCGCCTGATGATCCGTACGTTGACCGAGGAGCAGGTGGGGTGACCCGTAGAGGGATGCTACGGCAGTCGACTGCCACAGAGGACGAAGACCCCGCAAATATGCGGAAGATGCCGACGGAAGAACTCGGATGAAGCATTGTTGCTACGGTGTCGACATCCGGTCTCGTGCCACCGCGGGCGCGGTCGAATGGGGCAACAAACCCTTCGGATCCGCCGGAAGGAGCACCTCGACCTCGGCGTCTTCGCAGAAACGATACGGCCGGTGTTCCAGAAAACCCCCGAGATACCGCCGCACCCGGGACATCTCCGCTCGCACCGTCACCGTACGGCCGGAGTCGCCGAACATGTCCTCGGCCAGGCCCGCCGCGCTGCGGCCGCCCCGGTGCGCCGCCAGCAGATAGAGCAACTCGGCATGCCGCGGGCTGAGTTCATGCGACCAGGATCCCGCGTCCCCCGACACGGTCACCGACCAGCGTCTGGACCGGGTCAGGTCCAGCACGATCCGGGTCACGCCGCGCGCGGGCGGCTCGGCGGCCTCGTCCACCGACCGCACCAGCCAGCCCCCGGCCAGCGGCTCGATCGAGCACAGCCCGAGCGTCGGCAGCCACCGGCGGCCCGCGGACGTCGACTTGGGCAGCGCGATCCGGCTCGCGTACGGCATCCCGGTCACCGCCGCCGTCCAACCCTCCGCGTCCACCGCGGCCGCCCGGCCGCCGAGCCGGGCCAGCACCGGCGCCGCCACCGCACGCAACTGCTCCAGCGAACTCAGGTGCTTCTCGCGCAGCCTGGACTCGGCGAGCTTCGCCACCGAGTCGACCCAGGCCAGAGTGGCCGGATGCATCGTCTCCAGCGGCCCGCTGACATCGACCACACCGAGCAGCCGGCCGTTGCGCGGATCGGTGATCGGGGCGCCCGCGCAGGTCCAGGTCGCGTGCGAGCGCACGAAGTGTTCGGAGGCGAACACCTGTACGGGCCTGCGCACCACCGCCGGCGTGCCCACACCGTTGGTGCCGACCACGGCCTCACCCCAGTCCGCGCCCAGCTCGAAGCCGAGCCCGTCGGCCTTGCGCAGCACGGGGTTGCAGCCTTCGCGCCACAGCACCCGGCCCTCGGCGTCGGCGACCACCATGATGTGGTGGGCGACGTCCGCGACCGACAGCAACCCCTCGCGCAGCACCGGCAGCACCTCGCGCAGCGGCGACTCCTCCCGCCGCCGCCGCACCTCGTCGGAGCTGAGCAGCCCCACTCTGAAATCGTGCTCGGGGTCGACGCCGCTGCGCAGCATCCGCTCCCAGGACTGCTCGATCACGGGCCGCGGGGCGACGCGCGCCCGCTGGCCGGCCAGCCGGGCATCGCGCACCTCGTTGAGCACCCGCGCCGCCCGTGCGGCGTCGACGGCCGCCAGCTGCGGCACGTTCATCGCTGGCATCACCACTGGGCCTCCCGGGGAGCACAGGCGGACAACCGGATGTCAAGTTCCTGCGCCAATTGTTTCCGGTCTTATCTGAAGGTCTTGCCGAAGGCCCCATCTTGCCGTCCACACATGACGGAGGGGCATAGTCCCGTCACAACCGCCGACAAGTTGCAACCCCCTGCAACCCTGGTGAACATCCACAGCCTGTTTGAAACTTGAGTCAAGCCGTCCCGAGCGGCGATTCTGGCCTCGCAGGGCCATTGCGGCGGGGGTGGTGCCGTGTCGGCGCAGCACCACCCCCGCTTCCTGCCGCCACAGGTTTCTCCAGGTCACAGCGGTCACGGCCGAGGTTCGGCCCGCTCGACGATCGCCGCCAGGTCCAGACTGTGCGGCAACGTCCCGAAGGCCAGACCCCCGTCCCCGCCCAGCCGCGAGGCGCAGAACGCGTCGGCGACCTCCGGCGGCGCGAATCGTACGAGCAGTGCCCCTTGGAGCACCAGGGCGAACCGCTCCGCCAGCCGCCGGGCCCGTCCCTCGACGCCGTCCAGATCGGCCAGTTCCGTCAGCAGGCCCTTGATCGCCCCGTCCAGCCGGTGGTCCGCCCCGCGCGCCCGTCCCACTTCCTGGAGATAGGCGTTCAGTGCCTGCGGCTCGCGCTGCAGTGCCCGCAGCACATCCAGTGCCTGGACGTTGCCGGCGCCCTCCCAGACCGAGTTCAGCGGCGACTCCCGCACCAGCCGGGGCATCCCCGACTCCTCCACGTAACCGTTTCCCCCCAGGCACTCCGACGCCTCCACCGTCACCGACGCACAGCGCTTGGTCACCCAGTACTTGGCCACCGGAACCGCGATCCGCAGCAGCGCCCGCTCCTGCTCGCTCCCGTCGTCGTAGGCCGCCGCGAGCCGCAGCGCGAGCGTGGTCGCCGCCTCCGACTCCAGCGCGAGATCGGCCAGGACATTGCGCATCAACGGCTTGTCGACGAGCTTTCCGCCGAACGCCGCACGGTAGGTGCAGTGGTGGATCGCCTGCGCCACCGCCTGCCGCATCAGCCCCGCCGACCCGACCACACAGTCCAGCCTGGTCGCCGCCACCATGTCGATGATGGTGCGCACCCCGCGCCCCTCCTCACCGACCCGGCGCGCCCATGTCCCGTCGAACTCGACCTCTCCCGAGGCGTTGGACCGGTTTCCCAGCTTCTCCTTCAGCCGCTGGAGACGGAAAACGTTACGGGTACCGTCTTCGAGAACACGCGGCACGAGGAAACACGTGAGCCCGCCCTCGCCCGTCAGCGGGGCCGCCTGCGCCAGCACCAGGAAACCGTCCGACATGGGAGCCGAACAGAACCACTTGTGCCCGGTCAGCTCGTAGGCGCCGTCCTCGGCGAGAGGAGTGGCGACCGTCGTGTTCGCCCGTACGTCGCTGCCACCCTGTTTCTCCGTCATCGCCATCCCGAACAGCGCCCCGGCCTTCAGCCGGGCCGGCCGCAGCACACGGTCGTAGACCGTGGACGTCAGCCGGGGCTCCCACTCCGCGGCCAGCTCCGGATCGGCGCGCAGCGCGGGTACCGCCGCGTGGGTCATCGACAGCGGACAGCAGTTGCCCGCATCGACCTGCGTCCACACCAGGAAACCCGCCGCCCGCCGCACATGCCCGCCCGACCGCGCCCAGGCATCCGTCAGATGCGCCCCCACGCCCTTGCCGAGCAGCCGGTGCCACGCCGGATGGAAGTCGACCTCGTCGATGCGATGCCCGTAACGGTCGTGCGTGCGCAGTCTCGGCGGGTGCTGGTCGGCCTGCACCGCCCACTCCTGTACCTGCGCGGATCCGGCCGCCCACCCGAGCTCCGACAGCTCGTCGCGCGCCTCGACGAGCAGCTCCGGATCCAGGTGCCGTGCCACGGCATCCAGCAGCGCCCGATCGGTGCCGTAGACGTCGTACCCGGTCAGGGGCGGGGGCTGGTTGGTCACGGTGTGCGTGCTGCCTGCCATAGCCCGAACCTACCCTCGGGTACGGCGGTCATGGCCATCCGGAGCCCGCGCGCCGCTCCCCGACCCGGTGAAGCAGTCCGGCCGAAGGTGAGTGCAGCCCCGAACGGCGGATACCTTTAAGGCGTGCAGCCAGCAAGTCAGTCACCCGAGCAACCCGGGAGCCCCACCGGGCGTCTCCACCGGGCGCGTGCCCTTTACCGGAACGTCTCCAAGCGCCGGACCGCCTGGTTGCTGTTGAAGGACACCGTCAACTCCTGCATCGAGTACCGCATCCTCGGACTCGCCGCAGAAGCCGCTTTCTTCACGTTGCTGTCCGTGCCCCCGCTCCTGCTCAGCCTCATCGGCCTGCTCGGCTACGTCGACGACTGGACCGGCACCGACACCATCACCAGCCTGGAGTCCAACCTCCTCGACGCCTCGCGCAGGGTCCTGTCCGACAAGGGCGTGAGCCAGATCGCCCAGCCGATCCTCGACGACGTCATGAAGGGCGGCCGCCCCGACGTCATCTCCATCGGTTTCCTGTTCGCGCTGTGGTCCGGATCGCGCGCGGTGAACGTTTTCATCGACACCATCACCGTGATGTACGGCCTCGACGGCGTGCGCGGCATCGTCAAGACGCGGTTGGTGGCGTTCCTGCTGTTCGTCGCGGCACTGCTGATCGGCTCGGTCGCCCTGCCGCTGATGGTGGCAGGGCCGGACGCGGTGGTGCGGATCCTGCCCTGGTCGACGACCGTGGTGCAGGTCCTGTACTGGCCGGTCGTGATCATCCTGTCCATCGCGTTTCTGACCACGCTCTACCACGTTTCCGTGCCCGTGCGCTCCCCGTGGATCGAGGACGTGCCCGGCGCGCTCGTCGCCCTCGCCATGTGGGTGCTCGGCAGTTTCCTGCTGCGCATCTACCTGACGAACACGGTCGAGGGCGCGTCGATCTACGGCTCCCTCGCCGCCGCCGTCGCCGTGATGCTGTGGATCGGCGTGTCCGCCTTCGCCGTGCTGGTCGGCGCCGCCGTCAACGCCGCGATCGACCGGGTCTGGCCGGCCGCCGCGACGGCCGCGGCCCGCGCCGCCAACGAACGGCTGCGGGAGGAGGAGGCCGCGGAGTACGTCGCCCGCATGGCCGCGGCCCGCTCCCACGAGGACGACGACCCGGACGACCCCGACATGCCGTCCGAGTTCCCCGAGCGGTGGTCCCGGTTCCTCCCGCCGGAGGACGTGACGGGACGGTTCCGGACGCAGGTGAAGAGCTCTCCGAAAGGAAACGGTGCGAACGGGGAGGAACACCCCCGCGAGCAGTGAGCCTTGAGGGGAAGTGAGCCCGTGCGATGAGGTCCTCGGAGCGGGATCCCCGGAGCGGGAGCCCTCGAGGGCGCGACCCAGGGACGGGGGCTACGCCTTCCAGACGCCTGCGCCCGCCGCGTCCCTCGCGAACTCCGCGAAGTCGCGCGGCTCGCGTCCGAGCACCTCCTGGACGCCCTCGGAGAGGTAGGCGTTGCGCCCGTCGAGGAGGGAGTCGAACAGCTCCACCAGGAACGCGACCTCCTCCGGCGGTACCCCGAACCCGGCCAGCTGCTCGCCGTACTGACGCGCTGACACCGGCGTGTAGGTCAGCGCGCGCCCGGTGGCACGTCCGAATTCGGCAACCGCTTCCCGAAAAGTCAGCAGCCGCGGCCCGGACACGTCCAGCGCCTTCCCCACGTACCGATCGCCCGTAGTAAGCGTTTTCACCACCACGTCGGCGACATCCCGCAGGTCGACGAACGGCTCGCGCACCTCCCCACCCGGAAACACCAGCTCACCGCTCTGTCGCAGCCCCTCCACCAGCGGCCCCTCGCTGAAGTTCTGCGCGAACCACGAGGCCCGGACGACCGTCCAGTCGGCGCCCGACGCCTGCAGCGCCTCTTCGGTCGGCAGCGCCCGTTCCTCGCCCCGCGACGACAGCAGCACCAGCCGCCGCACCCCGAGCGCGACCGCTTCCCGAGCCAGCCGCCCGACGGCGTCCGCCGCGTCCGGGGCGCCCACGTCCGTCGGATACACCAGGTACGCCGCGTCGGCGCCGCGCAGGACGTCCGCCCACGTCGAACTGTCGTGCCAGTCGAAGCCCTGCGCCCGCGAGGCCGCCCGCACCGTGAGCCCGGCCGCCTCGGCGGCCCGCGCCACCCGGCCGCCCGTACGACCGGACACGCCGGTCACCACCACGGTCGTCTGCTGCACCGCCGTCTGCGGCGCGGCCGTCTTCGCTGCCGTCTTCTTCGCTGTCTTCTCTGTCGTGTTCTGTGCCGTGTTCTGTGTCATGACTCCAGTCAAGTGCGGTGCGCCGCACGCTCCCATCGCTGAACGGCTCATTCCCATAAGCGCGCGTCTACGCTGGCCACATGGACGCTCCTCCACGCTCGAACATGCTCACGCGGGGGGACCCTCTTGCAGGCCTTCTGGAGGGTCCACGCGCGCGAGGCGCCCTCATGATCCGGGCGTGCTTCGACCCGCCCTGGGGCGTACGGGTCGAGGACCGCGCCCCGCTGACGGTGATGCTCATGGTGCGCGGCGAAGGGTGGGTCGTGCCGGACGAGGCGCAAGGCGTCCGGCTGCGGGCCGGTGACCTCGCCATCGCCCGCGGCCCCGCGCCCTACACCTGCGCCGACGCCCCCGGCACGCCCCCGCAGGCGCTGATCCTCCCGGGCGGACAGTGCGCGTACCCCGACGGACGCCTCCTGAACGGCTCCATGGACCTGGGCGTACGTACCTGGGGCGACCGCCTCGACGGCTCCACGGTCGTCCTCATCGGCACGTACCTGATGCAGGGCGAGATCAACGGCCGGCTGCTCGACGCGCTGCCCCCACTGCTGTCCCTCACCTCCGACGTCTGGCAGTGCCCGCTCACCCCCCTGCTGATGGAGGAGATCGTCCGCGACGAACCCGGTCAGGAGGTCGTCCTGGACCGCATGCTGGATCTCCTGGTCATCGCCGCGCTGCGAGCCTGGTTCTCCCGCCCGGAGGCGGCGGCGCCGGCCTGGTACCAGGCGCTGGCCGACCCGGTCGTCGGGCGCGTCCTGCGCCTCGTCCAGGACGACCCGGCGCACGCCTGGACCGTCGCGTCCCTCGCCGCCAAGGCCGGCGTCTCCCGGGCGGCGATGGCCCGCCGCTTCACCGACCTCGTGGGCGAGCCCCCGATGACCTACCTCACAGGCCGGCGCCTCGCCCTCGCCGCGGACCGACTGCGCGACACGGAGGACACGATCGGCGCGATCGCCCGCCAGGTCGGCTACGGAAGCGCGTTCGCGCTGTCCAGCGCCTTCAAGCGGGTGTACGGGATCAGCCCGCAGGAACACCGGACACGGGTGTCCTAGGGACGGCTGCGGCTCGGCTCTCGCGTGCCGGCACCGTGGCCGCCGGATGAGTCAGGCTCGCGGCCGTGGAAGCGTGCCCCTCAGTAGGCAGCTGCCGGTAAGCGGTTTCACGGCTGTTCTCGGGGCGTAGTGGGTGGAGTGATGGGGGAGTGCGGGAGCGGTGCGCGAGGTCGTGGGTGACGAGGGAAATCGGTTACCGGTCGCAGAACAGGTTGCTGTCGCTTCGTCGGGTGCCCCCGCTGGGTGCCAGGACTCGCCCCCGGAGGGCTGGGACGGGTGCGGCTCCGCACCGGTGCACCCGTTTCCGGCGGCGTAGGCTGGCACACGTGTACGAGGAGAGGGCCTCGTCCCGGCTGACCGGGGCGGTGCTGTGGACGAACACACCGTCGTCGGCGCCCGGTGCGCTTCCTGCGCTTCCCGTGTTGCCCGACGGCTGCATGGACCTGCTGTGGAGCGAGGGCAGGCTGCTGGTCGCCGGACCGGACACCCGGCCCCACGTCCCCGCCGGACCGCCCGTGTCCTGGGCGGGCATCCGCCTCTTCCCCGGCACCGCGCCCGCGCTCCTGTGCGTACCGGCCCACGAACTGCGCGACCTCCGTGTCGAGTTGGCAGACCTGTGGCCCGTGTCGGAGGTACGGCGACTGAGCGCTCGGATCGCCTCGGCTGCGCACCCGACGACAGCGCTGGAGTCGCTGGCGCTGGAGCGGGCGGCCCGTCCCGACCCCGCACTGCGTCGACTCGTCACCGCCCTCGCCGCCGGCCGCGCGGTAGCCGCCACGGCCGATGAACTCGGCCTAGGAGCACGTCAGTTGCACCGCCGCTCGCTGGCCGCCTTCGGCTACGGCCCCAAGAAGCTGGCCCGGATCCTGCGCCTGCAACGTGCTCTCGCGCTGGCCCGGTCCGGCGTGCCGTACGCGGACACGGCGACCCGAGCCGGTTACGCCGACCAGGCCCATCTCTCCCGGGACGTAAGGGAGTTCACGGGCCTGACGCTGCGCGAGCTGTTGCGCTGACAGCCCGGTCTGTCGACCGACGGGCCCGGACTACCGGGCCGCCCGCACCGAACCCGTCGGAGGCCGGCGGGACTGAACCTACGGGGCCGACGGGCGGACGGACACCTTCTGGGCCATGGGGCGGACCCGCTGCGCCTGCCGGGGCGCCTACGGGGCCAACGGCGCGAACAGGTCGACGCCGTTGCCGTCCGGGTCCTGCACGACGGCGTACCGCTGGCCCCAGAAGGCGTCCCAGGGCTTCAGCTCGCCGTGGTGACCGGCGCTCAGCAGCTCCTCGTAGACCGTGTCGACCTCGCCCGGTGTGTCGCAGCGCAGCGCGAGCGAGGCCCTGCCGCCCCCGGACGGTGGCCGCCACTCCGGGAGGAACGAACGGACCGTGTCCTCGGTGTCCAGCAACAGCCGCAGACCTCCCGGTAGTTCGGCCTCGGTGTGCGGCTGCTGCTCGGAACCCTCGGGGAAGGCGAACCCGAGCCGACGGTAGAAAGAGACGGAGGCCGCCATGTCGGAGACGACCAGGCCGATGGCGTCGAATCGTGGACTCATGCGGCCACGGTAGGCACAGCCGACGTGGCCGGTCTTGAAGGAAACGGACACGTCCGGTGCCGGAAAACCGTTCCACACGTGTTTCTGGCGCGTGCCAGGGTGGTCCGATGGACAACCTTGGCCGTCGTGAACTCCTGAGCTGGCAGTTCGACCTGACCTGGTCCCTGTTCGAGTACCACCTCGACCGGCTGGAGCCGGAGGACTTCCTCTGGGAGCCCGCCGCTCACACCTGGACTCTCCACCCGGACGGCGCCGGAGGGTGGACACCCGACTGGGCGGAGACGGAACCCGACCCCGTCCCTGTCCCGACCGTCGGCTGGGTGAGCTGGCACCTTGCCTGGTGGCTGGGCACCGCCAGCGACCACCTCCTCGGCCGCCCGCCCCGAGAGCGCGCCGACATCCGCTGGCCGGGCGCGGGCGAGCCGGCTGTGACCTGGCTGCGCGATCTGCGCGAGGAGTGGACGGCCGCCGTCGCGGAACTCACCGACGCCGACCTCGACCGGACCGCACCGTTTCCCTGGCCGAACGATCCCGAGCACACCGTGGCCCACCTGCTCGCCTGGGCGAACGCCGAGCTGATGAAGAACGTGGCCGAGCTGGGACAACTGCGCCTGCTGAGGGCGGCTTCCCAGGTCAGTCGAACGTAACCGGTCCCCTGGGCGTTTCCACGGTGAATGAGAAGGCGGCCGGTCCCTCGGTGAGCGTGAGGTCGGTGCCGAGGACGGTCAGCACGGGGTGGATCTCGTCGGGCGTCGGGGCGGTGGCGGTCAGCTCCAACAGACGGACGACGGGCAGGTCCGACGCGGAAGGATGAGGTGTGGCGCCCCAGTCGATGAGGAAGGGCACCAGACCGGACGGGTGCGGTGAGCCGCCGTCGGTGAGCCGCCACCGGAGCACGGTGCCGTCGGGGCGACACCGACTCATCTCCCGCACGTCACCGGTGTCGTAGCCTCGCGCACGGGCGGCCGCCACCGTCGCGTCCAGGTCGGGCGGACTGATCGCCCAGCTGATCGTTCGCGCCGACGTGAGTGCGTCCGTCCCGAAAGGACGGGCCTGGGGAGGTGTCGGCTGCTCCGGATCCGGGCCGATGATCTCCAGGTAGGCGCCATGGCCCAGTCCCACCAGGTGGTTGCGGGTTCCGAGCCCGACATGCACTCCTCCCGGCGCCGGGGCCACTCCCGTGCGCCGGGTGAACTCGGCGACCGTCGCCGCCAGATCGGGCGTTGCGACGACGATGTGATCGAGGCGTGCGGGAATGGTGTTCATCCCACCCGAGCCTACGCGCCCCGGTCCGCGTCGCTGCTGATCCTTGAGCTCCGCGCCGACTGAGGAAAACCGAAGAAAGCGGTGTATCCGCGTCGAACTCAATGCCAGTGACCGGGCGTTCGTCACCTCATGAGCACTCGTGTGCATCGTTGGACAACCGCGGCTGCGAGGGCGAAATTTTCGGCTTGATCGCATCTCTGGGACTCGAACTTCTGTCCGCCTAGGCTCGTTCCCATGCCCGATCGTCTGCTTGTGTACACCCGCACCACCGCCTACCGCCACGACTCCATCCCGGACGCCGTCGCTGCCGTACGCGCCTTGGGCGAGTTCGCCGTGCACCACACCGAGGATTCGGCCGCCCTGGAAGCCTCGCTGGACGGGTACGCGGCCGTGGTCTTCCTCTCCACGAGCGGCGAGGTGTTGACCTCGGCCGGACGTCAACGGCTCGCCGAGTACGTCGAGGCGGGCGGCGGTTTCGCCGGGGTGCACGCGGCTGCCTGCACGGAGTACGACTGGCCGTACTACGGCGAACTCCTCGGTGCCCGCTTCGCCCGCCATCCCCAGCACCAGCCCGGCAAGGCGGTGATCGAGGACCACGACCACCCCGCCACCCGCTCTCTGCCTACCGTCTGGGACTTCACCGACGAGTGGTACGACTTCCGCGCCAACCCGCGCGGGCAGGTACGCGTCCTCGCCGTCGCCGACGAGTCGTCGTACGAGGGCGGCGGAATGGGCGCTGACCACCCCCTGGTGTGGTGCCGTGAGCAGGGGCGGGGACGCGTTTTCTACACAGCCCTCGGCCACGCGGCCGAGGCCTACCAGGACCCCGACTTCCTTGCGCATCTGCGAGGCGGGATCACCTGGGCAGCCGGGGTGCGGGACTGAAACCCAGTGGCGTTTCCTCGGTGAACCACTTGCGCCATGTTCGTCTCCGGCTTCGGCTTCGGCTTCGCGGCCCTGAGGCCGTGCACTCCGTCCTCACCGAACGGAAGGGGACGGACGAGCGGTTGCCCGCACCGGACATCACGAACGGGATCGGCGTCGCGACCGCCCCCCGGCTCATGGAGGGCAACATCGACCACCGCCGTCCCGCAGTGGGAAAACACGGCAGAAACGCAGGAAACGGCGAACAGCAGGCGCGACCGTCAGCTTCGCGGCGGTGCCGTGCTCTGTCGCTGCACGAGCCGCGTCGACAGTTCCGTCCGCGTCCCTTCCGGGCGTTCCCCGTCCATCATCCGCACCAGCAGCCGGAGGGCCGTCGCCGCCATCTCGGCCAGCGGCTGGCGGACGGTCGTGAGGGCGGGAGTGGTCCAGCGAGACTCCGGAAGGTCGTCGAAACCGACCACGCTGACGTCGTGCGGAACCCTCAACCCTTGTTCCGCCAGAGCCTGGTAGACCCCGAGGGCCATGCGGTCGGAGCAGACGAAGACAGCCGTCGGGGGCACGGGAAGGTCGAGCAGTTCGACCATGCGACGGTGGGCGACGGACTCGTCGAAACCGCCGTTGCGGAGGTACTCGGGGCGGTGCGCCAATCCGGCGGAGGCCAGCGCAGAGCGGTAGCCGGCGACGCGGGCACTGCTGCACATCTTGCGGCGCGGTCCGGCGATCACGGCGATGCGTTCGTGGCCGAGGGCCAGCAGATGCTCGGTCGCCGTCACCCCGCCCTGCCAGTTCGCCGCGCCCACCGACACCACCCCGGGCGGTGGCTCGACCACGGGGTCGATCATCACGAAGGGGGTGCGGTGTTGCTCCAGCCAGGCGTACTGAGAGTCCGTCAACTCCGTCAGATTGAACAGGACTCCGGACGAACCGCGCACGGTCAGCTTGTCCAGCCAGCCGCGTTGCGGGCGGCCGACGCGGGTGCGGGACAGGGCCGCCGAGACGACCACGTCCAGACCTGCGTCGTGCGCCGCCTCCTCCACGCCGTGCAGCACAGCTCCCGACCAGGAACTGTCCAGCGAGTGCACGACGAGGTCGACCAACCGGGGCGGCTTCGTCGCGTCGAAGCGCGGTCTGCGGACGTACCCGAGCCGGTCCAGAGCCTCCGTGACCCGGCGTCGGGTCTCGGGAGCGACGTCCTCGCGACCGTTGACCACCTTGGAGGCGGTCGGCACGGACACCCCCGCCTCGCGGGCCACGACTGCCAGGGTAGGCCCGGCCGTCACGCTCGCACTCGCCGTACGCACCATCGGTAACCACCTCTCCGGCCCGCCCGAGGGCCAGCGAAAGTTCGACCAGCGCACTTTCGGAGCCGATCCGGAAACGGACGGCTGCAGAAAGCGCTTGCTATCCTAGGTGCGCCTCAGCGTGACGTGAAGACGCCGGGAAACGCGAGATCATGAACGCCTGAACTTTCGAAACTCCGAACGTGTGGGACGGCGGATGACGACGGGCCGCCCTTGTCCGAAAGCGGGTGCGGGCGGCGCGTCACCGGGGGCGACAACCCCGGGGATCCAGGGGATCCGGTGTGGCCGTGGGGAGCGGCAGTGCCAGCGGCCGTCGGCCACCGCGAGGGTGCCGAGTCGGTGCGGGCCCTTTCCGAAGAGCGAAAGATGTGCGCGGCTCTATGTCGACGTGCAGCTCAACCGGAAGTCCCGGAAGTCCGCGGTGAAGGACGCGTCGACCAAGTCCCGGACGTGGATTCCCGCCAGGGTGCCGGTGAAGCGCAGCCGCCCGCCGTGGTCGTCCGACAGTCGACCGGCGTCCAGCGGCCGACCGACCGGTATGCGAACGCCGTCGCGCACGTACCAGAAACGCGCTTCCACCCCGTCGACCGTCACACCCAGCGTGACCGGCGCACTCGCGTCGACATCCACGACCGCCGCCTGCCGCGCACCCTTCCCGTCGCGTTCCACCAGGCTGAGCACCGTCCGTCCCGCACCGCACCACTGCTGCCCGCGCTGCGGCTCGGCCGCGGGTTCCACCCAGGTCAGATCGAGCGAGAGATACGCCTCCGAGTCGTAGCGAAGAATCAGCCCAGCGGCCTGCGTGTAGGTGAAAGGTGCAGCCTGGACGGTGACTTGGACCGTGGAGCGGTGTTCCGTGAGGCGCTGCGCGAGCAGACTCTGCGCCCAACGTGACTCCGGACCGTGCCGCCCGCGCAGCCGGATCCAGCCCGGCCGGGAGTCGAGATCCGCCCACGAGGAATCCGGCGGTTCGCGCAGAGTGCTCCAGGGCCAGCCCAACGGGCTTTCAGGGACAGCTGATCGGGAGAAATCGCAGGAGCTTGAGGGTACGTCGACCTCGACTGCCGGATGCCAACCTCCCTGTCGTAGGCGGGGTTTGCCCTCCGCGTCCCAGATCACTGCTTGGATAGCGGTTTCCCGGCCGAGCGTGCAGCGAGGGCCGTTCGCCGTGTGGAGCGGGCGGGCCATGAGGTGGCTCAGAAACCACTCGCCGTCCGGTGTCTCCACCAGCTCGGCGTGCCCGGCCTTCTGCAGCGGCAGCTCCGGGTCGTCGCGCGAGGTGAGCAACGGTCGCCCGTCGAGTTCGTACGGCCCGGTGAGGGTGCGGCTGCGGGCTGTGCGGACACCGTGCTCGAAACCGGTTCCACCCTCTGCGAGAACGAGGTGGTACCACCCGTCGCGGGCCATCAACTTCGGCCCCTCGACGAGCCGTTCATGCTGCATGAGGAGGTGGGTGCCGCCGACCGCGGCCAGTGTTTCACGGTCCAGCTCGGTCAGGACGATGCCCGCGAAGCGTTGTCCCCCCGGGCGGTGGTCGTTCTGGAGGTTGAGCAGCCAGAGCCGGCCCTTCTCGTGGAAGAGGGCGGGATCGAAACCGTGACTGGCCACGCGACGCGGCGGCGTCCAGGGACCGGTCACATCGGTGGCCGTGGTCACGTAGGCGTCCTGGTCGAAGTACGCCGTGCCGACGGACCGGACGACCGAGTAGACCACCCAGTAGCGCTCGCCGTCCCAGCTCAGCGACGGCGCCCAGATGCCGCCCGAGTCGGGCACGCCGGCCAACGTCCCTCCGGGAGCGGCCCCTTGGACGTGGCCCGCGTACTCCCAGCGCGCCAGATCTCGCGAGCGATGGATCGGGATCGTCGGGAACCACTCGAAGGAACTGTTCGCCACGTAGTACCAGTCGCCGACCCGGATCAGCGAGGGATCGGGCGCGAAACCGCGGATCACGGGATTGCGCAGGACGGTCACTTCAGCGCCCCCAGCGTGACCCCGGTCCGCCAGTAGCGACGCATGGCGACCATCATGATTGCCATCGGGACGATGGACAGCAGCGCGCCGGTGAGCACCAGGCTGGTGAGATCGACGCCCGATTCCAGGCGCTTGCCGCTCCAGTTGTAGAGGCCGATGTTCAGGGTCCAGTTCTTCTCGCCGCGCAGCACGGTCAACGGCAGGAAGAAGGAGTTCCAGGTGTTGACGAAGGCCAGCAGAAACACGGTTGCGCCGCCCGTCGTCATCATCCGCAACACGATGCTGACGAAGATGCGCAGTTCGCCCGCGCCGTCCAGGCGAGCCGCCTCGAGGAGTTCGAAGGGAATCGTGGCCTCCGTGTACACCTTGGCGAGGTACACGCTGAAGGGGTTGATCAGGCAGGGGATCAGCATCGCCCACGGGGTGTCGACCAGGCCGATCTCCGAGAACAGCAGGTACAGCGGGAGCGTGAGCAGGGCGATCGGGATCAGGAACGAGCCCACCACACAGGCGAAGACGACGGGGCGCCCGGGAAACTCGAAGCGTGCCAGACCGTAACCGGTTGCGAGCGCGATCACGGTGCCGCCGAGCGAGCCGACCCCGGCGTACAGCAGCGAGTTGGCTGTCCAGCGCAGGAAGATGCCGTCTTCGTAGGTGAACAGCTGGTGCAGGTTGTCCCATAGGTGCATGCTCGAGAACCACAGACCGTTGCTCTGGTAGAGCCCGGTGCGATCCTTGGTGGCGGCGACGATCAGCCACCACACCGGGAACAGGCTGTAAACGCTTGCCAGGACCAGTCCCAGGAGCAGGAACCGCTGGCCGCCACGGGAACGGGCGGCGGCGTCGGGTTTCGTGCGGCGGTGCACCGCAGGTACCGGGCTCTGCTGCGCACGGTCTTCGGTGAGCGTCATCAGTCGGCCTCCCTCGACGTCAGCCGGTAGAAGAGGAAGGACGCGACGCCCAGGATCAGCGCCAGCAGCACCGACAGGGCGGCGGCGTAGTGGTAGTTGCCGGCGTTGAAAGCCTGGTTGTAGATGATCATGATCGGTGTGAAGCTGTCGTTCACGGTCTGCGGAGTGACGTTCCGGAACAACGCCGGCTCATTGAAGATCTGCAGCATCTGGATGACGGAGAGCAGCCCCGTCAGCACCAACGCCCCACGCACGTAGGGCACTTTGATGCTGCGGGCGATCCGGATCTCCGAGGCGCCATCCAGCCGGGCGGCCTCGAACAGCTCTCGGGGCACGGCTTGGAGCGCGGAGTAGATGATCACCATGTTGTAGCCGATGCCGTGCCAGGTGAGCAGATTGCCGATCGACGGCCAGACCAGGGACGGCGAGAAGAAGTTCCAGTCGGCGCCGAACAGTTTCCCCAGCGGAGTCAGCGGACCGACGTCCGGGCTGTAGAGGTTGATCCACACGATCGCGGCGACCACCCCGGGGATCATGTACGGGACCAGCAGCAGGATCCGGAACCGGCTCGCGGCACGTGACGTGAGTGCGTCGAGGAACAGCGCCAGCACCAGGCTGACGAACAACATCACCGGGATCTGCACACAGGCGAACAGCACGACGCGCAGGATGGAGCTCAGAAACGCCGAATCGGTCAGGCCCTTTTGGTAGTTGTCCAGGCCGGCGAATGTCTCCGTCGCACCCCCGAGACCCAGTCCGGACTGTCGGGTGCGGAACAGGGACTGGTAGACGGCGTAGCCGATCGGTACCAGATACAGGAACACGAAGCCGAGCTGGAAGGGCACCGTGAAGGCGGCGCCCTTCCAGCGCAGGGAATGAATCATCGGTTGAGCCTCAGCCTTCGACGCTGATACCGCGGGACTTCAGGTCGTTGACCGTCCACTCCTGCATGTGCGCGAGCAGATCGGTGACTTTCTGGTCCTTGCTGACGACCTTGGCCCAACCGGCCTGCAGCTCGGTGAACATGGCCGTCCAGTCGGGGCCGAAGGTCCAGTCGGCGGTAACCGTTTTCAGGCTGTCCTTCACGATCTGCTGGGCGGGTTCGTAGTTCGCGCCGAGCAGCTTGTCGGAGATCGCCTCGCCGACGTACGCGTTACTGTCGGCCAGCGCCGGCATCACGCCATTGCCCGTGGTCGGGCTGGCCATCGTCTTGACCGCGCCGTTGTCGGTGGACATCCACAGCGCTGCTTCCGCCGCCTGCTGCTGGTTCTTGCACTCCTTGCTCACCAGGGTCACGCCACCGCTCTGGTTGGTGCCCGCCGGGGTCTTGGCCGCCTCGCCCGTGAACGTCGGCCAGGGTGTGAGCGCCCACTTGCCGAAGGACTTGGTGAAGTTCTGCACCATGCCGGCCATCTGCCAGGTGGAGATCTGCCGGGTGGCGGTGCCGCCGTTGTCGTAGTTGCGCTGTACGGCGGCGTAGTCGGCGAACGAGAGCGTGGAGTTGAGATCGTTGTCGACGATTTCCTGGATCACCTTCGCGGCCTTGAGCGTTCCCGCGTCCTGGAAATTCACTTTCCAGGAGTTTCCGTCGATGGAGTACCAGTGCGCGCCGGCCTGCATGGCGAGCACTTCCAGGGTGCTGGGATCCTCTCCGGCGTAGTTGGTGATCTTGATGTCGTGCTTCTTGAGCTCCTTGCCGGCGGCTATGAAGTCGTCCCAGGTCTCAGGTGCCTTCAAGCCGTACTCGGCGAAGAGGTCGGTGCGGTAGATGGTGAATGCGGGTGCCGAGCTCGTCGGCACGCCGTAGGTCTTGCCCTGCACCTGCCCGGCGGCCCAGGAACCGACGTTGAACTTGTCCTTGCTCGATTCGACGTATTTCGTGATGTCGGCGAGCGCGCCCTGCGATACCCAACTGGTCACGTACTCGGCGGTGTTCTGCACCAGACAGGGTGCGTTGCCCGCCTTGACCGCGTTGGTGAGCTGTTTCTGCATGGTCAACTGGTCAGTCACCTTGGTGTACTCCAGCTGAATGTCCTTGTGGGAGGCGTTGAACGCCTTGACGACCGCCTCTTGTCCGTTGGCCCAGCCCCAGTAGGGGAGGGTGACCGGGCCGGACGCCGAGGAGTCCCCGTCGCCCGACCCGCCGCAGGCGGAGAGCAGACCTGTCAGCGCTAGGCCGGTTGCGGCGGCGCGGGCGAACCTTCTCCTGGAGCTGGTGGAGTTCATCTGACCGTGATCCTTCGGAAAGTAGGCGTCTCGAAATGAGAGAGCGCGGCTCGGTACTGGCCGGGAACGGCGGGCGGGAGGGCCGGACGACGTCGGCGAAGCAGAAGCGGTAGTAACCGGTTGCTGCGACGGTAGGCCGAGGGATCCGGCCATATCAAGGGCCGTGCAGGAAAATGTTGCTTCGCGTTGATGAGCGGTGCCGCACTGCCTGAGTGACTGAGGCCGCAGATGTCTGCATAGAGGCAGGTCAGGGAAGGCTTTCCGTCAACTGATGAAGAGTGCTGCCGGGCCTCCGGGGAGGCCCGCAACCTCGGAAGCAGGAGGAGAAAACGTTTACGTAACTAGATCCGGGGACCGGTCTCAGTCGACGTGGGGCTCACCGAGACCGCTTCGGCGGTTGTACCGAGTCCCGTACGACGACATGAGTGCCCAGCACCAGGTGTTCGGCGTCCGTGCCCTTGCGCCGGGCGGCACCGGGACCCTCCCGACGGTCGGCCACCGCGCGCAGGGCGACCCGGCCCATCTCCTCGTACGGCACGTGCACCGTGGTCAGTTGGGGGGTGAGCTGGGACGCCAGCGGGATGTCGTCGTAGCCCGTGATCGACACGTCGTCCGGCACCCGCAGACCCGCCGCACGTACCGCCTGCATGGCACCCGCGGCGACGATGTCGGTCCCGGCGAGTACGGCGGTGAAGTCCGGCGTCTCATGCAGGGCCGCCTCCACCGCCGCATACCCGTGCTCGTCGTCGTACGGACCGTGCCGCACCAGCCCCGGGTCGAACGGCACGCCGTACGCCTCGAAAGCCCGGCGCGCGCCCTTCAACCTGCCCTGAGCTGTGGTGAGTCCGGCGGGTCCGGGCAGGACCAGGACGCGCCGATGCCCCGCCGAGAGCAGGTGGCTGGCCATGGCATAGGCGCCCGATTCGTTGTCGTAGTCGACCGTGGTGGCCGGGACGTCGCCGTCCAGCGGCGGCCTGCCGACCAGGACCAGATGCGAGCCGGCCGCGTCCAGGGAACGAGCGAAGCGGGCCATGCGCAGCTGGTACTCGTCGTAGTCGTAGGCGCCGCCGAGCAGCACCACTGCGGCGACGCCCTGCTGACGCATCAGGTTGACCAGGGCGAGCTCGCGTTCGGGGTCGTCGCCGGTGGTGCCGACGAGCGACAGCCAGCCGCGCAGCGTGGCCGCGCCCTCGACCCCCTTCGCCACGTGGGCGAACGCCGCGCCGGTGATGTTGTTGATCAGTATCGCCACGGTCGGGGTGCCGCCACCGGCCAGGGAACGGGCGTGCGCGTTGGTGACGTAGTCCAGGTCGCGGACGGCGCGCATCACGTTGCTGCGCAACTCGTCCGAGACCGGGTAGTTGCCCGACAGGACTCGGGAAACGCTTGCTACGGAAACGTCCGCGCGTTTCGCCACGTCCCGGATGGTCGCCCGACCGCCTTTATCGGTCGTCCTGCGCTGACTCACGTTGCGGCTCCTTCACCGTCGTCGGTGCCGTTGTGGGGCACCTCGGAGGCCACGGTTGCGGACATCGTCGTGGCCTGATCACCGGACTGGCGAGGCCTGGCCCCGCGTCGGTGCGGGAACCGTATCCCAATGTTCTTCCAGGTGGACCGGCCTGTGGATAACCCCGACGACGGCTGACGGCAGCGACGCGGACACCGGGATGGACGTGCGCATCAGGCCACCCTGGCAAGGTCGGCGTGGCGTACTTCATGCGCCAGAGGCAGCCCTTCGGCCAGCCGCTCCAGCTCGTCGACGACGATGCGGCCGAGCCGCTCCAGCTCGTTGCCGAGGGACCCGGCGATATGAGGGGTGAGGAAGACGTTCGGCAATCGGTACAGCGGGGAGTCCGCGGGCAACGGCTCGGGTTCGGTTACGTCCAGAACCGCGTGCAGCCGGCCGGAGACCAGCTCCTCGGTGAGCGCTGCGTGGTCGACCAGGGCGCCCCGGGAGGTGTTGATGAGCACGCCGCCGTCGCGGATCAGGGCGAGCCGGGCTCGGTTGAGCATGTGGTGGGTCTCGGGGATGTCCGGCGCGTGCAGGCTGACGATGTCGCTGTGCCGGAGCAGATCCTCCAGGGAGAGCAACTGCGCGCCGAGATCGGCGGCTTCGGCTGTGTCCACGTACGGGTCGTGGAGGAGGACGTCGAAGTCGTACGGGCGCAGCAGTTCCAGGAGGCGGCGCCCGACACGTGAGGCGCCGATGACTCCGATCCGACGGCCGAGGTTGCCGATGGCCGCGGTTTCGGCTGCGGTCGGCTGGGCGTGGGTGCGACGGAAGCGCTCACGGTGGACGAACGTGTCCTTCCCGGCGAGGAGGATCATCGCGAGGGTGTACTCGGCGACAGGGAGGGCGTTGCCGGTAACGGCGCTGGAGACGGTTACCCCCCGGCTCCACACGGCCTCGCCGACCAGTGAGCGGACCGAGCCGGCGGCGTGCAGGACCGTGTGCAGCCGGGGTGCCGAGGCGAGGATGCCTGCATCGAGGCGGGGGCAGCCCCAGCCGGTGATCAGGACCTCGGCGCCGGCCAGCGCCGAAGCGGCGGCGGGATCGGAGAAATCCTGCACGACGAGCGCAGGGTCGATCTCGGCAGTTCGCCGTAGCCGCGCCACGAGGGGGGCGGGGAACAGCAGGGGTAGATGCACCGGATCCATGGCGAATACGGCCCTGGGCAACTGGGCGCTGGGCATGACTCTCCTGAGGTGCGTGGGAAACATTTTCTGAAAGCGTCTTCTACCGTAGATCTGGCGTGGAGACATGGTCAATCGCTCGGAGCGATCGCTGGGGCGGAGGTCCTGCCCAGCCGGATTCCGGGGCAACTGTCCTCTTCCGTCCCGCTGTTGAGCTGGCGATGAGGGTGGGTCTCGTCGCGTATGCGTGCCGACGAAACCGGTTTCCGGGCCCCTGAGGGTGCGGCCTGGGAAGCGGAGAGATCCGGGTTGTTGGTGAGTGGGGCCACAACCGGTTGCTGCCTTGTTCCTCGAAAAGCGGTCCTCGGTCAGCCGACCCTGACGGCCCGATCTGGTCGGACCTTTCGAGGATCGAGATTCGGCCCGGTCGGTCTGATTCCCGCAGGTCAGCTGGATGCCCTCAGAGTCCGGCAGGCGAGCCATAGGCAGCCGGGTAACACATCCAGGCCACGCACAGAGTTTTCGAAAGTCCGCGAGGACCCTTGACGGGCTACCGGGAGCGGAAGAAGCTCTGGCCACTTGGTCGTAGCAACCGGTTCCTACCTGTTACTACGGCAGCTCCCGCGATCTGTCGGGCTCGCGTCCCCGAGTCCGGACATGCTCCAGCCCCGAAACAGAAGGCGAGGTCCGATGCGCTCCCACGCCGGTGCTCCCCCGAGTCGCCGCCGTTTCCTCACTCTCGCGGCCGGCGGCGCAGTGGCCGGTTCGGCGGCGCTCAACGGATGCGCGCTGCAGGTCTCGACCGGTGTGAGCGGGCCAGGTGAGACCGTCACGCTGATGGTGAAGCCTGACGACATCTCCCCGGAACTGATCAAGCAGGCGCAGAGCGACATCGGCGTCAAGATCGTCACGGTCAGGTACGACATCACCAAGTTGATCGGGATGATGACCAATGGCAGCCCGCCCGACCTGGTGCGCGGCGTCGGAGCCGTGGATGCGCCGTACTTCGCGGCGCGGGACGTGATGGAGGAACTGGACTCCTACTTCGCGGCGAGCAGCGTCCTCAAGGCGGACGACCTGGACCCGGTCAACGACCTGTGGCGCTACGACGGCCGTATGCAGGGCAAGGGCCCGCGCTACGGCATGGCCAAGGACTTCTCGCAGGACTCCATGTACTGGTGCAACACCGCGCTCTTCGACAAGGCGGGTGTCGACCTTCCGCCGGAGACCGAGCCGGTGACTTACGAACAGTGGCTGGAGAGTGCCAAGCGGCTCACCCAGCGGAGAAACGGACAGACAACCGTTTTCGGCGGCAGTTACAACGGCGTCCTCACCCCCAACCTCCTCGCCAGTCTGACCGTGTCCGCCGGCGGCAGTCTCTTCAGCGACGACTTCGCCCGGGTCGACTTCACCACGCCCGAGGCCCGCAAGGCCCTGGGCTGGTACGTCGACTACTGCAGGGCCAGGGTCGGACCCAGCATCATCCAGCCGGACCCGAACACCTGGGACGGCCCCACCTATCAAGCGAACCGTATGGCCATGTCGAACTCGGGCTACTGGCTCGGCGGTCTGATCAACGGAGACGAAAAGCTGGCACCGCTCTCCCGACTCGCCCCGGCTCCGGTCTTCGAAGGCGGCGCGAGGATCAGCCCCTGCCAGGCCGGGACCGGCCTGTGGATGCCGAGAAAGGCACGCAACAAGGACGCCGCCTGGCGGGTCTTCGAGTGGTTCTTCGGCGAGGCCCCGGCCGAGGCGCGTGCCTCCAGCGGCTGGGGCATCCCCACCCTGAAATCTCTGCGGGATCTGATGCCTCATCAGAAAGGCTACGAGAAACGGGTGTTGGAGGTTCAAGAGGCGGAACTCCAGTACTTCTCGGTGATCGCCTTCACTCCGTACGCCACGGCAGACTCCCTCTACGCCCTCTTCAACCAGATCGCCCCGGCCGCGATGAAGGGCGACATGGCTGTCGACACCCTCGCCGGGCGGCTGAACTCGGCGATGAACGAGCAGCTCAAACGCGGTAAGGAGCAAGTGGGATGACGGTTGGTCACATCGCGTCGGTGTCGGACCGGACAGGCTCCCAGACGGGTTCTGGCAGGGCCCGCGCCATGGTCCGGCCGCGGGCTTCCGTGACCACGCGCAGGCATCGGGCGTTCTACCTCTTCGCCTCGCCCTGGATCATAGGGTTTCTCCTGCTGACCATCGTTCCGATGGCCTACGCGCTGTGGCTGAGCTTCACCACGTTCGACGGAATCTCGCCCAACTGGCGCTATGTCGGACTCGGCAACTACCGCGAACTGTTCGCCGACTCCCAGACCTGGGACGCTCTGCGTCGCACCGGTCTGTTCGCCGTGACCTCGGTGCCGCTGTCGATCGCCGCCGGGCTCGGGCTCGCCGTCCTCGTCAATCGACCGCTCAAGGCGCGTGGGCTGTTCCGCGCTTTGCTGTATCTGCCGGCCGTGGTCCCTCCGGTGGGCGCCGGTCTGGCCTTCAAGGCGCTCTTCGACCAGAACTCCGGTGCCGCCAATGGTGTGTTGACGCTCCTCGGATTCGACGCCCTCGGCTGGCTCAACGACCCCTACGCCCGTTACGTCCTGCTGATGACCGTGCTGTGGAGCGCCGGAAACATCATGATCATCTCGCTGGCCGGGCTCCAGGACGTGCCTCGCGAACTTCACGAGGCGGCCCGCCTCGACGGAGCGAGCGCCTGGCGGACCTTCCGCAGCATCACCGTGCCGCTTCTGTCGCCGGTTCTGCTCTTCCAGACGGTGACCGGTGTGATCGCCTCCGTGCAGACCGTCATGCCGTTGCTGTTGTCACCGGACGGCACAACTCAGGGCGTCACTGCGATCGCCCAATCCAACTACATGTACATGATGCATGTGTTCGCCGAGTACTTCGCACTGGGCCGCTACGGCTATGCCTCCGCACTGCTGTGGGTGCTCTTCGTCCTGATCCTCATCGTGACCGGACTCATCTTCAGATTCACGTCCGGCGTGGTGTTCTACAACGTCGACCCGGAGGCGAAGAAGTGACCGCCACCAGTCCGGCCACCAGCCCCGTCACCGGCCTGCCGGCCACCTCCGCGCCCCGGATACGGGTCCGCGCCAACCGCCTCGTCCTCTATACCGCTCTCGTAGCGGTTACCGGGCTCTTCACCGGACCCTTCGGCTGGCTCGTCCTCACCGGACTGAAGACTCCGGCCGAACTGGCCGCCTCGCCCGTCCACTGGCTGCCCGGCCACTTCCAGTGGCACAACTTCACCGACGCGTATCAGCTCATCGACTTCCTGGGCTACGCCCGAAACTCCCTCATCATCGCGACTCTTTACGCCACCCTCGTCACCCTCAGCTCTGCCTGGGTCGGCTTCGGCTTCGCCCGGCTGGACGCGCCCGGAAAGAAGACGCTGTTCGGCATCCTGGTCGGCTCGATGATGCTGCCCCAGCTCATCACCCTGCTGCCCACCTACCTGATCTTCGCCAAGCTGGGCATGGTCGACACCTACTGGCCGTGGGTGCTGTGGGGTCTGGCCGCCGCGCCCTACCTGGTCTTCCTCTTCCGGCAGTTCTTCGCCGGCCTGCCACGCGAGCTGGAGGAGGCCGCGATCGTGGACGGCTGCGGCTACACCGGTGTCTTCTGGCGAATCTTCCTGCCGCAGTCCTGGCCGGTACTCTCCGCGAGTTTCGTGATCGCGTTCACCTGGACGTGGGGCGACTACATCGCTCCCCAGCTCCTGCTCTCCACCGATCGGTCCACGCTCGCCGTCGCCGTCATGTCCACGTACGTCAACCCAGCGGGCACTCCCGCCACCAACCTCCAGGCCGCGGCCTCGGTGATGTACGTCGTGCCCATCCTGCTGATCTTCCTTGTCGCCCAGCGCGGCTTCGTCGCAGGGATGTCGACGTCCGGTCTCAAGTAGCCCGACGTCCGACGCCCCCTAGTAACCCCTTTCCGACCTGTTGCAAGGAGTCAGGCATGAACACGCCCCTGTCCCGCCGTACCGCCCTCCAGGCGGCGGGCGCCACCGCCCTGGCGGCCGGCCTGTCCGGAGGCCTCACGGCCACGGCGGCTCACGCGGACGACGACAACTCCGTCCCGAAGCTGGTCACTTACCCGCGCCCGGCGACGCTGCCGACCAACACCAGCTTCAAGGTCCGCGTCCGCACCGCTCCCGACGGCGAGTGGCAGACCCTCGACATCTACCGGCCTCAGCTGGAGGAGATCAACGCCACGACCGGTTCCGGCAAGGTCTTCAACACCTCGATGGTCTACTTCGACTTCCGCGGCTCCGTGGAAGTGGAGGTCACCTACCTCAAGGGCGGCACCACCAAGGTCAGAGTGCGGCCGGACGCGCTGGGCATCACCCCTGAACTCCTCGGTGACACCCTGCGTTTCACCCTCAACGAGCCGCGCGACATCGTCGTCCAGATCAACGACGAGATCTTCGACTGTCTGCACATCATCACCAACCACATCGACCCGCATCCGCCCTGCGCCGACGACCCGGACGTCATCTACTTCGGCCCCGGCGTGCACAAGGTCACCGGCAACGTCCTCACCGTGCCCAGCGGCAAGACCGTCCATCTGGCGGGCGGCGCCGTCCTGATCGCGCAGGTCTACTTCAAGGACGTCGAGAAGGCGGCCCTCACCGGTCATGGCATGCTCCACGCAGGCCCCGGCGGGATCCTCTGCGAGGGCAGCAAGAACATCCGTGTCCAGGACGTCATCATCATGAATCCGAACGGCTATGCCGGCACGTTCGGTGAGAGCGAGAACGTCCACGTCAGGAAGGCCCGTTCGTTCAGTTCGAAGGGCAATGGAGACGGTTTCGACGTCTTCTCCTCGACCGGGATCGTCTTCGACGGCTGTTTCATGCGTAACTCGGACGACTGCTTCGCCATCTATGCCCACCGCTGGGACTACTACGGCGACACCCGTGACATCACCATCCAGAACTGCACCCTGTGGGCGGACGTCGCGCACCCCATCAACGTCGGCACGCACGGCAACACGGACGCCCCGGAGATGATCGAGAACCTGGTCATCAAGAACCTCGACATCCTTGATCACCGTGAGCCTCAGATGGGGTACCAGGGGTGCATCGCCCTCAACCCCGGTGACTCCAACCTGATCAAGAACGTCCGCATCGAGGACGTCAGGATCGAGGACTTCCGTCAGGGCCAGGTCATCCACATGCGGATCATGTACAACACGAAGTACAACACCTCGGTCGGCCGTGGCATCGAGGACGTCTACCTCAAGAACCTCAGCTACACCGGCACCCACGCCAACCCGTCGCTCTTCCTCGGCTACGACGCCGAACACGCCATCAAGAACGTCACCTTCGAGAACCTGGTGATCAACGGGCAAGTCATCGCCGACTCGATGAAGAAGCCCAGCTGGTACTACACCACCGACGCCATGCAGTGGTTCTACAACGAGCACGTACTGAACCTGAAGTTCCTCACCACCGCCGAGGCGGAGGCGGCAGCGCAGTGAGCCCGATCAGCCGCCGCGGACTGCTGACGTCCTCCACCGCAGTGCTGCTCGCCGCAGGCACCAACACCCTGTTCGTGCCCGCCGCCCGAGCGGTGGCGGGTACGACGAGCGGCGACGGGCCCGCCTTCGCCTTCACCCACCCCGGGCTGCTGCACAGCGCGGCCGATGTCGCCCGTATGAAGTCCGCCGTCGACGGTCGACAGTCTCCTGTCTACGACGGCTATCTCGCTCTCGCCGCACACAGTCGATCGCAGACTGCCTACACCATTCAGAATGCGGGCCAGATCACCTCCTGGGGCCGCGGCCCCACCAACTTCCAGAACCAGACCGTCGCCGACTCGGCAGCCGCCTATCAGAACGCCCTGCTCTGGGCTGTCACCGGCGACCGCGCCCACGCCGACAAGGCCCGCGACATCCTCAATGCCTGGACGGCTTCCCTCGCAGTGATCACGGGAGCCGACGGCCCGCTCGGCGCCGGTCTGCAGGCCTTCAAGTTCGCCAACGCGGCCGAACTGCTCCGCCACACCGGCTACGACGGATGGGCGGACTCCGACATCGCGCGCTGCGAGGAGTCCTTTCTGAACGTCTGGTATCCGGCAGTTTCCGGATACATGCTCTACGCCAACGGGAACTGGGATCTGACGGCCATTCAGACCATCCTGGCCATCGGCGTGTTCTGCGAGGAGCGAACCCTGTTCGAGGGCGCTCTTCGCTTCGCCGCGGCCGGCGCCGGTAACGGCAGCGTGGGCCATCGCATCGTCACAGCGGAGGGTCAGGGCCAGGAGTCGGGTCGCGACCAAGGCCATGAGCAGCTCGCTGTCGGCCTCATGGGTGACGCCGCCCAGGTCGCCTGGAATCAGGGCGTGGATCTGTGGGGCTACGAAGGCAACCGCATACTGGCCAACGCCGAGTACGCCGCCCGCTACAACCTCGGCGGCGACGTCCCCTTCAGCCCTGACCTCGACCGCACCGGAAAGTACATCAAGAAAACAGTTTCAGCGACCGGACGGGGCACCCTGCCTCCGATCTACGAGATGTACTACGCCCACTACGCCGCAGTTCGCGGCCTCGATGCCCCTTATGCCCAGGCGGCCGTGTTCCGTGGCACAGGCGGTGCCCGAGTCGTCGAGGGCAGCAACGACGACCTGCCCGGCTGGGGCACCTTCACCTACGCGGGCGCGACCGCCCCGACCTCGACCGTCCCCGCCCCTCCGGCCGGTGTCACGGCAGCGGGCGAGGCGCGAGCCGTCACTGTGTCCTGGCTGCCGTCCGCCTGGGCGACCGGCTACACGGTCCTACGTGCCTCCGCTCCCGAAGGCCCCTACAAACAGCTCGCGACCGGGGTCGGGAAGCCTGTGTTCACCGACGCCGGCGTGTGCGCGGGACACGTGTATCACTACAGGATCGTCGCCTCCAACTCCGTTGGGCAGAGCGGAAGTTCGACTGCTGCATCGGCCGCCGCCGGGCTGCCCCGGCCCTGGTCGACGACCGATGTCGGTGCCGTCCCGGTCGCTGGTTCGGCCGCCTTCGACGGTGAGCGGTTCCTGCTGGAGGCCTCCGGCAGCGCGGACGCCTACCGCCTGGTGCACCTTCCCCTGCGTGGGGACGGTTCGGTCACCGCCCGGATCGTGTGGCCGCTCAGCTCTCAGTACTCCAAGATCGGCGTCACGGTCCGTGCTTCCCTCGCCCCGGACGCGGCTCATGCCTCGATGCTGATCCAGGGGTTGCCGCTGCACACCTGGAGCGGCGTGTGGACCGTACGGCCCACTGCCGGGGCCCCCGTCTCGGCGACCGGGAGCACGCCCGTGCCTCCCTCCCAGCAGGCGGCTATCACCACCAAGGCCTCGTTTCCGATCTCCGATCTCGGTGCGCTGCCGGAGTCCGCGACTCCGATCGAGGCCCCGTACGTGGAAGGCGCCGGCGACGGGTACCGGCTGCGCGCGCCGTACTGGGTGCGGGTGACCCGGAAGGGGCGGCGCTACACCGGCTTCATCTCTGCAGACGGTATGCAGTGGACCGTGGTCGGCACGTCAGAGGTCGACGGGATGTCGCATACCGCATACGCAGGTCTCGCCTTCACCTCCTCCCTCGGCGTCGACGAGGAATACGCCGAGACAGGCACCGGCGCCTTCGACAACGTCAGCGTCACCGGTGCCGACGGGGACGTCTGGTGCACGCCCCGCCCCACCCGTACCGCCCCCGACCTGCACGCCGCAGTCGGCGGCGACGGCGTCAGACTGACGTGGACCGACCCCGACCTCTCCGCCCGATACAGCGTCCTGCGTGCCCCGCGCGCCCATGGCCCCTACCGGGCGATCGCGACCGGCGTCGGCCCTGTCGGCTTCGGCACGCGCATCCGGTACACCGACGTGAGCGGCGCTCCCGGGACGACGTACCACTACGCCGTGGCCAAGACCAACTCATCGGGTCAGGGCCCCCGTTCGGAGCCGAGCAGCGCCGTCGCACCATCCGTCTCCACGACAGCCGACAGAGCCACGCCCGCCGAATCCAAGCCCCTTCCCGCCCCGTGGACGTTCGGCGATCTCGGTGACGTGGTCCTCGATCGACGTGACTACGGAACCCTCGGCGTCGTGGCCGTCCTCACGCCCGGCGACACGGTCTACGACGGCGGGACGTTCGTGGTGCGCGGCGCGGGATCCGACCTCAACGTCAACTCGCAAGGGATGACAGGTCAGTTCGTTCGGCAGCTCGTCGTCGGGGACAGCGAGATCACCGCACGCCTGCTCTCCCGAGAGGGTGTGACGGCCGACCGGGTCGGTCTGCTGATGGCCAAGTCCCTGTCGCCGTTCGATCAGGCGGCCGGTCTGATCGTCACCGGCGGTACGACCGCGCAGCTCATGCTGCGGCCCACGGTCGCGGGCGCTTCCGTTTTCTCGGGCACGACCAACGCCCAGCTCCCCCTGCTCTTGCGGCTGAAACGCACGGGAACCGTTTTCGCCGCCTCCGTCTCCACCGATGACGGCGTCACCTGGACACCCCTCTCAGAGGGCTCGATCCCCGCTTTCGGCGACGCCCCCTACTACGTGGGCCTCGTGGTCTGCTCCCGCAGTCCGCTGGCCCTCGGCAGCGCACGGTTCGGCGAGGTGATCGTCACCTCGGCATAGCCAACCCGGATCCCCCACGGATCCGTCTCACGATGGGAGCCGCACCCCATGAGCCGCACATCCCCCCACCACCACAACGATGTGAGCCGCCGCGGTCTGCTGAAGACCGCCGGAGGTCTCACCTCGGCACTCGCCCTGGGCGCGGGCGCCGCATCCGCCGCCGCTACGGCGAGTGCCGCGCCCGCCGCGTTCACCCACCCGGGCATGCTGCACAACGCCGGTGACATCAACCGCGCCAGGGTCAGGGTCGCCGCGGGCACCGACCCCTGGCTGTCCGGCTGGAACAAACTGACCGCCAACTCCCACTCCCAGCCCACCTGGACGCCCAGGGCGACAGCGACGATCATCCGCGGCGGCACCGGCGAGAACTACGGCCTGCTCTACAACGACATCGCCGCCGCCTACCAGAACGCCCTGCGCTGGCGCGTCGGAGGCACCGAGGCCAACGCACAGTGTGCCGCGGGCATCCTCAACGCCTGGGCGACGACACTGACTTCGGTCACCGGAAGCGCCGATCGGTTCCTCGCCGCCGGCCTCTACGGCTGGCAGTTCGCCAACGCGGCCGAGCTCATGCGGGACTACGACGACTTCGACCTCTCTGCCTTCCAGGAGATGATGGCCAACGTCTTCTACCCGCTCAACAACAGCTTCCTGACCAACCACAACGACGCCTGCATCACCAACTACTGGGCCAACTGGGACCTGTGCAACACGGCCTCCATCCTGGCCATCGGGATCCTCAACGAGGACTCCGCCACGTACGACCAGGCCGTTTCCTACGCCAAGTCAGGAGCAGGAAACGGTTCTATCGCCCATGCCGTGCCCTACCTGTACACCGACGCGGACGGCTACGACCTCGGCCAGTGGCAGGAGTCAGGGCGCGACCAGGGACACACCGTCATGGGGATGGGGCAGATGGGCGCGATCTGTGAGATGGCCTGGAACCAGGGCGACGACCTGTATTCCTACGACAGTAAGCGGTTCCTGAAGGCCGCCCAGTACGTCGCAAAGTACAACCTCGGCAACGATGTGCCCTTCACCACCTACACCTGGGGCAGCGGGCAGAACTGCGCGCAGAATGCGCAGACCGTCATCTCCGCCTCGTCCCGCGGGCAGGTCCGCCCGGTGTGGGCGATGCTGCACTACCACTACAACCGGCGCCTCTATCTGGACGACAAGTACATCTCCCAGATGTGCTTCTCCGTCGCCCCTGAGGGAGGCGGCGGGGACTACGGGTCCACCAGCGGCGGCTACGACCAGCTCGGTTTCGGCACCCTGATGTACGCCAAATAGCCCTGCTACAGGCTCGTGCACCGGAATACCGTGCGCTGTTGTGGTGCTCTGGTGTTACCGGTGCGCGAGCGCGGCGAAGGGCTGGTGAGCAGGTGGCAGCAGACCAGACGAATCCCGTGGGCGAGGGCCAGACAGAGCCCGACCCCGATCCCGTCGTCAGGACCCCCTACGGGGCGGTACGCGGGAGATACGAGCAGGGCGTCGCTGTCTTTAGGGGGATCCCTTACGCGGCACCCCCCTTCGGACCCCGCCGCTTCCGGCCACCCGTGCCGCCCGAGCCCTGGGGTGGGGTGCGCGATGCGGGCGCCTTCGGTCCGACGCCGCCGAAACCGCCGTACTCCGATGCCTTCGCCCCGTATCTGTCCGACCCCGTCGTGCCGGGCGACGACTGTCTCAACCTGAACGTCTGGACGCCCGAGCTCGGTCCGGGCGCTCGGCTGCCCGTCCTCGTGTGGCTGCACGGTGGTGCGCTGACCAGGGGTTCTTCGGCCGTCCCCGTGTACGACGGACGTGGCTTCGCCCGCGATGGAACGGTTTTCGTCTCGATCAACTACCGACTGGGCGTGGAGGGCTACGGACTGTTCCCGGACGTCCCAGCCAACCCCGGACTGCGTGACCAGCTTGCCGCGCTGGAATGGGTCCACCGTTCGATCGGGGCCTTCGGCGGTGACCCTGACAGGGTCACCCTGGCCGGACAGTCCGCCGGAGCCATCAGCGCCGGTGCCCTGATCGCGGCCCCGCAGACGCAGGGACTGGTCCGGCGGGCCGTCCTGCAGAGCGGACCGCCGGAGGCCATCGAGCGGGACAAGGTCCGGCGCATGGTGCGCCGTATGGCGGCCCGGCTGAAGATCCCTGCCACCGCCGAGGCCTTCGCCGCCGTCGACCGGGACCTGCTGCTGCGCACCCAGGCCGACGTGGGCAGGCTCGGCAGTCCCGTTCTGGGCGGGCCCGCCTTCGGCATCGTCGTCGACGGCGACCTCGTCCCATGCGACCCCCTGGCGGCCCTCGTCGACGGGGATGCGGCACGAGGCATCGACCTGCTCCTGGGCTGGACCCGCGACGAGTACCGGCTCTGGCTGGTCCCGGGCGGCCTGCTGGAACACGTCGACCGGCTCGGGCCCGTCGCCCTCGCCGGCGCGATGGCCCGTTGCCACTGCGGCCACGAGGTGCCGCGCGGCTACCGGGCACTGCACCCCGAGGCCGGCACTGCGGAGATCGTCGGTCAGATGGTCACCGACAATCTGTTGCGTCTGCCCCTGCAACGGCTGGCCGACGCCCGTCCCGGGGCGTCGTACGTGTACGAATTCGCCTGGCCGTCGCTCCGGCCCGACCTCGGCTCCTGTCATGCCCTCGAGCTCGCCTTCGTCTTCGACACCGGCGAGACGCCCGAGTCCGCGAAGCTTGCCGGGGACGGCGCTCCTCAGGATCTCGCCGACGCGATGCACGGGGCATGGACGCGGTTCGTCGCGACGGGCGATCCAGGCTGGGAGGCCTGGGACGCAGCGCATCCGGTGCGCGTCTTCGGCGAGGTCGACAACGGACCGTATGAGGGAGACGGTATTCCGCACGAGGTCGACTGTATGTCGTATACCGCATATGGTCTGCGTGATCGTGAGCTGGCCCTCTGGGCGATGGAGGCGAAAGGCACCCTCTCGGGCGAATCCGTCGGCGAGGCGGCGACACCGGACCCTCTGTTCGCCAGAACCGTGCGCGCCACAGAGCTGAGATCGGCGGTGCGCCGGCTGCGCCGGGCCGGGGGAGTGCGCGGCCGCTGACCGCCGGGTCGCCGCGCCGCGAGGGAACGTGGTTTCCATCGGACCCGTGTCACCCGGCCGATGGCGGGCCGTGCCCGTTCCTGGTGGTGATGCGTGCCGATCGTGATGCGCCCCTGCCGTTGTCGTGGCGAAACTCATCGCTTCACCTTGCGGCCGAGGAGCCCTTTCCGAGGCCCGCGACCGAGTCCCGCACCACCACGTGCGTGCCCAGCAACAGGTGTTCACCCGGTGCGTCGGGGGAGCGGCCCAGCACCGTACGGACGGCGAGGCGGCCCAGCTCCTCGTAGGGGACGTGGACCGTGGTCAGGGCGGGACGCAGGTCGCGGGCGAACGGAATGTCGTCGTAACCGGTTAGCGACACGTCGCCCGGCACGTCCAGGCCCGCCTCGTGCAGGGCGGCCAGGGCGCCGACCGCGACCATGTCGGTGGCGGCCACGACGGCCGTGAAGTCCAGATCCTGTTCCAGGGCCCGGCGCAGCAGGCGGTACCCCGAGTCTCGTGTGAAATCGCCGTGCAGGATCAGTGCCGGGTCCACGTCGATGCCCCGCTCGCGGTGTGCTGCCTTGTAACCGCTTTCCCGCCCCAGAGCCGTGGTGTGGTCCGGCTTGCCTCCAAGGAACAGCACTCGCCGGTGCCCCAGCGCGAGGACGTGCGCGACCACGGCGAACGCACCGCCCTCGTTGTCGTACTCGACGACCGTGACAGGCGCCTCCGGACCCAGTGGCGGGCGTCCGCACAGGACGAGCCGGGACCCGGCGCCCGCCAGTGAATCGGCGATCCGGCGAGTGCGCTCGCGGTACTCCGGCGTGTCGGCGGCTCCGCCGACCAGGATGACGGCGGCGGCCCGTTGGGCACGCATGGTCTCCACGAAGTCCAGCTCGTGCCGGACGTCCCCCTCCGTGCTGCACACCAGGCACAGGTGGCCGAGCCGATGCGCCTCGCGTTCCACGCCGTGCGCCATGTGCGCGAACGACGGCCCGGTGATGTCCTCCAGCACGAATGCCAGCGTCGGCGTCCCGGCGCCCGCGACCGCCTTGGCGCGCGCGTCGGCGACATAGTCCAGCTCGCCCACCGCCCGCAGCACCCGCCTGCGGGTCTCCGCGCTCACCGGGTACACACCGCCGAGCACCCGGGACACGGTCGACGCGGACACCCCTGCACGGGCCGCGACATCCCGGATCGTGCTGCGCACCGCGTCCGCAGTCTTCCTCGTCATCCCCGCCCTCCCCTGGGACATCCGGCAGTAACCGGTTTCCCGAGCGGAGGCTAGCAGCGGCGGGCGCGTGGAAAGGAGGCTTACGCGGAGGTCAGCGTCCGGGCGATCGACGCGACAGCCTCGGGACCGACCCGGCAGCAGCCACCGATCAGCCGGGCTCCTGAGGCTCGCCAGCCTCGGACCTGTTCGGGGGTGAAGGTGGCGCGGCCGTTCCAGGCGCGGGCCTGCGCGTCCCAGACCTCGCCGCTGTTCGGGTAGACGACGACAGGCTTGCCCGTCACCCGTGCCGCGGTCGCCACGGCGGCGTCGACGTCCTCGGGGGCACAGCAGTTGATTCCGACCGCGATCACCTCGTCCGCGTCGGCGGCCAGGGCGAACGCCTCCTCCAGCGGTTGTCCGGCGCGTGTACGGTCACCGGCGATCGAGTACGAAAGCCAGGCCGGCACACCGAGACCACGCACCGCGCGCAGCAGAGCCTCTGCTTCGTCGGCATCGGGAACCGTTTCCAGCGCCAATGCGTCGGGCGCGGCGGCAGCCAGCACCTCCAGCCGGGGACGGTGAAAACGCGCCAGTTCCTCGACGCTCAGCCCGTAGCGACCGCGGTATTCGGAACCGTCAGCGAGCATCGCCCCGTACGGCCCCACCGAGGCGGCCACCCACAACGGGTGTGCGACCCCGTTCTCCCGGGCCTGCCGGGCCGCTTCCCGGGCCAGCTTCACGCTCAGCGTGAGCAGTCGGGTCGCCTCCCGGTGGTCGATCCCGCGCTGCGCGAAGCCTTCGAAGGTGGCCTGGTAACTGGAGGTGATCGCCACGTTCGCGCCCGCTTCGAAGTAGGCGAGGTGTGCTTCGCTGATCGCGTCCGGCCGCTCAGCGAGCAGCCGTGCCGACCACAGCTCGTCGCTCAGGTCGTGCCCGGCGGACTCCAGCTGGTTGGACATGCCGCCGTCGAGGACGACGGATCCGGCGGCGAGAGCCGTGGCGAGAGAAGTCTCCGCGAGCGGGGTAGGGGTGTCGCTGGTCATGCCACGACGCTAGTCGAAAGCGGCGGAAGACAGCCCGATGCGTCCAGTGAATGAACGGATCGCTCACAATGTGGGATTTCGGGTTTCGGTAACGCTTTCCCTCCCCCCGTGCCGCTGCTCGCTGCCCCCTCACCTGGCCCCGCCTCACCTTGGAGATCTTCACGCACGTGTGACTGCGTGGGCGCAAGGTGTCCGAGGAGGGCGTTGAGTTACGGAAAGCGGCGGAGGCTGCCGCCTAGGCTGAAGGGCCGACCGCACAGGCCTCGCCCACATCGAGAACGAGCCGCGTGCGATCTTCGGCAAGCGCACGGGCCCGGTCCTTCTGGCGCCCTCACTCGCAACCCCAAGAAACCGTGTCCCCGGTGGGGTCTGGCGCGTCCGGGGCGGTGACCACCGCGCCGCTCTGAAGCTCCTCACCCGAAACAAGGCGACCGACCGACGCTGGGCGGCCTCCGACGACCCCCGCCACTGGAACCACTGGCGGCGCGAGGCCCACGTCCACCAGTCCGGCCTCGCGCAGGTCTGGCAGGCGCACGGCATCCGTGCTCCAGGACTGCTCGCCCGTATCGAACAGCCCGACGGAGATGTGGCGTTGTGGCTCGAGGATGTGCCGGCGAACCCGCCACGCGCTGGCCGCTCGCCCGGCACGTCGAGCACGTGCGCCGACTCGATGCGGCCCAGGGAGCCATCGGCGAGACGGGCGACGAATCGAGGCACACACTCCGAGCCCGACGAGCCGTTCGTCGACCCGTCGGCCGCCTTTACGCAGACCACGTTCCTCGCGGAGTGGGCCGGCGAGGCACGCACGCTGACCTCCACGTTGGGCTTCCCGCAAGCGCCGAGGGCAGCTGACGTAACGGCATGGCTGGACGACCGCGGACGTTGGCGACTGCGGACGTGGGGGGGCGGGCAGTCAAGCGGATGGTCAGCACCACCTCGCGCGATGGGCCATCGCCTGTGAGTCGAGTCATCGCCCGTGCGCCGAGTGCCGTCCACCTCGACGCCGTCCTCCGCCCCGCGTTCGCTTGGTCGCCGGGACCAGCAGTGCACCGAGCAGCCCGGCAGCCAGGACGTACGGCCACCAGCCGAAAGCGCCGCTCTCGGCCGCGCCGACGTTGCGCGCTGCGTCGGTCACGGAATCCGACGAGGCTCGCCCGGGTGTGTTTGCCGAGGTGCTCGCGGTGGTCGCCGTCAGGACCACGTCGTTGCCGTCTCCGGCCTTGTAACTGATTCGGTAAACGGTGTCGGCGAGTTTCACCTCGGCACCCTCGCGCAACCCGTCGAAGGTGCCCGTGATGGGTGTACTACCGGTGTGGTCGAGGACGGTGACTTCCCGCGCAGGGGTCTTCCCGGCCTTGGCGGCAACGTTGCCGGAAGCGGTATCAGTGCCCGTGGAGCTGGAAGACTTACCGGAAGCGGTACCAGCACCTGCCCCCGTCGCGGCTGCGGTCCCCGTCCCTGCCTGTGTCCTTGCGGCCCTCCCTACGCCGGACAGGTCGAGCCCGCCGCCCAGAGTGACCTTGCCGTCCACCTTCAAGGGCGCGTCCGCGACGACCAGTTGACCCTTGTCGTTCTGCGTGTAGGCACCGGCCACCGTCAGCCCGCCCGTGACCACGCCCTCGTTCGTCACGGCGCCCTTCACTGTGCCCTTGCCGCTGAGTGTGCTCGTCACCCGCAGCGCCGAGCCGCCGGTGTCCAGCCGCGCCCCCGCCGACGTCAGCCGGATCGCCCGGCTGTTGGCGAGCGTCGCTCCGCCCTTGAGCGCGAGCGTTCCCTGCTCGACCGTCGTCGTTCCGGTGTAGGTCACGGCGGGGCCGGCGAGGGTCGTCGTCGCAGCTCCGGACTGGACGAGCGAGCCGCCGCCGCCGAGTCGGGACAATGAGAGCGCGTTCTTCGCGTTGTGCACGACGAGCGTGCCGTCGTTCACGATGCGGCGCCGGTCCGTGCCGCTGAGCAGGGAACCGTCTCCCTGCGCCGACCCCAGCCGCAGGACCGCTCCCTTCTTCACGGTTGTCGAACCGTCGTAGTACTGCGCGGCTGCGAAGGTGACGTCGTTGCCCTTGGTCCCGGCTATGACGACATCGCCGGCGCCGGGCGAGGCCAGCGTGTCGTGGTACTTGCCGCCCCCGATCGGCGCGCCCAGGGTGACCGGTCCGTTGTAGTCGAACGTCAGCAGAGAGCGCCGTCCACTGGCTTCGTGCAGATTGATGTAAACGGTGTCTTTTGTTCCCGGCATGAAGATCTTGTGCGTCGTGCCGTCGCCCCACTGCACGTTCGCACCCTCGATGTTGGTGCCGCGCTTGTTCAACTGGTGTGGAATCGAACGCCAGTTGATGTCCGGATCGCTGAGCGAGGGCGCGGTGTCGCCGCCCTGGTCGCTGTAGCTGTACTGCCCTGTGAGGACGATTTTGCTGCCGGGTCGTGTGTGGACGTTGACGTCGCTGCCGTACTCCCGCTGGAAGAAGTCCTGTCGCAGAGTGATCGTCTGATAGAGCGGAGTGTCGATGATCCAGGATCCCTGGTTCAGGATCGCCCGGGCGTTGGGCAGCGACACCGGATACTCGGGGCGGCCGACCGCCATGCCGGTGCCGTTGTCGATGACTCCGGAGAAGGGGTGTGTGCCCGCCAGGTCGAGGGTGCCCCACATGTTGCGTGGCTGGGTGACCAGGCCCGACCCGCTGATCGTGCCGATGTTGAAAGTGCGGGTCAACGACAGCCGTAGGGTCCCGTCGACGCGGACGTTGAGCTGGTTGAGCTGGTACCCGGGGGTGTCGTAGGGGAAGTGCCCGATGAGCCCTGTACCTCCACCGGTGCCGTACTGCAGCGTCGTCCCGCGCTCCACTGTGATCGCGGGCGGGTCGGGGTTGCTGACCGTCGTGTACGGATGGTTTCCGCCCTGTGTGCGCACCAGCTGGCGCCGACGTGACTCGGGCAGGGTGAAGTCGCTGTCCTTGCTCAGGACGAGTGTTCCGCCGCCGCGCACGGTCAGTGTTCCCTGACCGCGGAAAACGCCGTCGTACGTCGTCGCCCCGGCGGGCACGGTGATCACTGTGTCGCCGGTGAGCGTCACGTCCCGGTTCGCGAGGACGTCGGCGGTGACGTCCCTGGCGTCGGCGGCCACGGCCGGGGGAGCGGTGGCCAGGAGGGCCGCGACGGCCGCGAGGACGCCGGCGGCTGCGGCTGAGGTGTGGAGATGGCTGCGCACGCATCGGAGACGCGCGGGCACGCCGCTGATAACAGAAATTCGTTCCATCCGAGGGTTCGTCCCGGCGCTCCGCGGCCCAGTGAATCGCGCTCCCGCCGGAAAACTCCGGAAAGGGCTTTCCATCAAGTCCCGTCAGACCCGTTGACCTGCTCGTAACACACCCTTACCTTTTCGGCGTTCGTCATTCCACATCTCGTTCGCAGTTCCGAACGCCCCTCGCTCGAGAGGCAACCGCGTGTACCCCAACCCGCTCGTTCCCCACCGCGCAGACCCCCAGGTCCATCTCCAGGAAGACGGTTTCTACTACTTCACGGCCACCCACCCCGACTACGACCGGATCGTCCTGCGTCGTTCCCCGACGCTGACGGGACTCGCCGCCGCTTCCGAGTCCGTCATCTGGAGGGCGCACCCCACCGGCGACATGGGCGCACACATCTGGGCGCCGGAGCTCCACCACGTCGACGAGGCCTGGTACGTCTACTTCGCCGCGGCACCCGCCGAGGACCGGTGGGCGATCCGTGTCTGGGTCCTGGAGAACACCAACTCCGATCCCCTCCAGGGCGCTTGGACGGAGAAGGGTCGCGTCGAGACGGCCTGGGACACCTTCTCCCTCGACGCCACCACCTTCACCCATCGCGGTGTCCAGTACCTCGCCTGGGCGCAGCACGATCCCTCCCGCGAGGGTCACAGCACGGCGATCCTGTTGTCCGCGATGGCGAACCCATGGACGCTGACGGGTCGTCAGGTTGTCCTCTCTCGCCCTGAGTTCGACTGGGAGTGCGTGGGACACAAGGTCAACGAGGGGCCGTACGTACTCCGACGCCACGGCCGGATCTTCCTCACCTACTCGGCGAGCGCCACCGACCACCACTACTGCATGGGCCTGCTCACCGTCGACGTCGACGCCGACCTCCTGGACCCGGCCGCCTGGTCCAAGTCGCCGGTGCCGGTGTTCGCCACCAGTGACTCCGCTCATGTGTACGGGCCCGGTCACAACTCGTTCACGGTGGCCGAGGACGGCGAGACCGACGTGCTGCTCTATCACGCCCGTCAGTACCGGGAGATCGACGGCGATCCACTGAACGACCCCAACCGCCACACCCGGATCCAGACCTTCGGCTGGAACCCGGACGGCACCCCCGACTTCGGCGTCCCCGTCGCCGACACCGTGAAGGAGAGTGCGTGAGATGAGACGTGCGTACGCGACCCTGCTTGCCCTCTGTCTGGCGCTGGTAGGCGCCCTCGCCACTGCGGGACCGGCCCACGCGGCACCCGTCACCATCGCCAACGGCATCCAGTTCGCCGACACTTCGGGCAGTCCGGTGCATGCCCACGGCGGCGGGCTTCTCAAAGTCGGTTCCTACTACTACTGGTTCGGCGAGAACCGCAACGCCGACAACACCTTTCGCTACGTGGACGCCTACCGCTCCACCGACCTCAAGAACTGGGAGTTCCGCAACCACGTCCTGACGCAGTCGAGCGACTCCGAGCTGGCCACCGCCAACATCGAGCGCCCGAAAGTCATGTACAACGCGTCCACCGGCAAGTTCGTGATGTGGATGCACAAGGAGAACGGCACGGACTACAGCGAGGCCCGGGCGGCTGTCGCCGTCTCGGACACCGTCGACGGAAACTACACCTGGCAGGGCAGTTTCCAGCCGCTGGACCAGTACATGTCCCGTGACATCACGGTCTTCGTGGACACCGACGGTGCCGGGTACATGGTTTCTGCAGCCCGCGAGAACTACGACCTGCAGATCTACCGGCTCACCGACGACTACACCGCTATCGCAAGTCTGGTCGCCGACCCCTGGCACGGAGGGCACCGCGAAGCCCCGGCGCTGTTCAAGCGAAACGGCGTCTACTTCATGCTCACTTCGGGCGCGACCGGCTGGAGCCCCAACCAGCAGCAGTACGCGACGGCGACCTCCCTCGCCGGTCCTTGGTCGGCGATGACGAACGTCGGCGACTCGACGACGTACGGCTCCCAGACCGCGTACGTCCTTCCCGTCCAGGGGACTTCGGGCACCTCCTATCTCTACCTGGGCGACCGCTGGGGCAACTCCTTCGGCGGAACCGTCAACGACTCCCGTTACGTCTGGCTGCCGCTCACCTTCCCGTCGTCCACCTCGCTGTCGATGTCCTGGTTCCCCGAGGTCACCGTCGACACGGCAGTTGGAACGGTTACCGGCACGAGCGCCACGTACAACACGCTGATCGCCCGGCACAGCAGCAAGTGCGCGGACGTCACGAGCCAGTCCCTCTGGGCGGGAGCCCAGATCAAGCAGTACGACTGCAACGGCGGCAACAACCAGAAGTACTGGTTCAAGTCGGTTGGAAGCGGTTACTACCAGTTGGTCGTCAGGAACAGCTCCCTCTGTGTGCAGGAGAACGCGAGCACGGTCAGCCAGGAGAACTGCAGCGCGACGGCCACCAGCCAGCAGTGGTCGCTGACGACCTCGGGCAGCTACGTCAATGTTGTCTCCCGCGCGAGCGGCGAGTGCCTGGATGTGAACGGCGCGTCCACCGCCAACTCCGCAGCCGTCATCACCTACACGTGCAACGGAGGAACCAACCAGCAGTGGACGCGCGGTACCTGATGTCTTATCAGGCAAGAAGGTCGATCGCGTCGACCGACGTGCCGGCGCTCAGATAGGAAGTCGACCCCGAACCGCTCACCACGTTGATCTTCAGCACGTTGTACTGACTGGTGTCCGTGAGCCAGGCGCTCGCTGGGATGCTGTAGGTGAACGTGTAGTTGTTGCCCCGGTAGGAACCGTTCGTCAGCGACCGGGTGCTCGGCTGGGTGGGCGGGGAGGGGATTGCGGAGGTCCAGGCGTCGTTCACGACGACCTGCGGACGTCCGTTGGCGTAGGCCGTCGTCACGCCGATGCGCAGGGTGTGCGCGGCGGCGGCCTGGGCAGCGGTCAGCCTGAAGTACACGAGCAGACCGCTGTTGACGTCCTTCCAGATGTAGCAGGGGAACGCCGAGGTCTCGCTGCCGCTGCCGATCACCACGTTGCCGGTCCAGGCGGCCGCCCGTACGTCCGACGGGTGCGCGTACGTCATGAGATCGGCGTTCTTGAAGCCGCTCGGTGTACCGGTCCAGTCGTTGATCCGCCAGATCGCGCTCGCGTTGCCCGGGTCGTTCGAGGACGGGATGACGATCGAGTTCAGGGTCGTTGTCCCACCCGCGGATACCGTCACCTGTGTACTGTATACAGCCAGCTCGCTCTTGTAGACGGTCAGCGTGTACGTCCCGGGCAGTGCCCCCGTGATCGAGAAGTAGCCGTCGGACGACCGGGCTGAACCCCAGTACTGAGCCGCCGAGTTGGCGAGCCCGACCGTGTACGGGTAGGCCGCGTTGCGCCCGGTGATGCCGACCCCCGCGACCCGGCCACGGCTGCTTGCGCTGACGTATCCGGAGATGCCGAGCGAGTCCGCCCAGGATGTGGTCAGGGTTCCCGGGAACAGCGACGACGACGGCGCGCCGCCATCCGTGAAGGCGATGACATAGGGGCCCTGGAGGCCGAACCGCTGCTCCTCGGTCTGGTTCTGGCCGTAGTACAGGATCTCGTACAGGCCGCCGCCGTCGGCGCTCTGATGGCGCAGGAGGGAGCGGTAGAAGGGTCCGCCGGAGGCCTTTTCATGGTTGCTGCGCACGATCCACAGACCGACGCTGCCCGTCGTCCAGCCGATGTAGTTGTAGTCGATGACGCGCAACTTGGAGTAGTGCTTGGAGCGGGTCTGGCCGTCGGACTTCGCGAAGACGTCGGAGGCCTCGATGGTGCTGGTCGTGTAGGTGTAGGAGTCGGGCTCGTCGTTGAGGAACAGGCCTGCTTTGACGCGCACGATGTAACGGGTTGCTGAAACGGACGTGTCGGCCTTGTTGGTCCACAGATAGACGTTGTTCTCGCCGCTGCGGGCCGCGTAGTAGTGCTTGAGCGTGCCGTGCGTGACGGAGATCAGGATCGTCGAACCGGACTGCGCGATCGTGACGGTGGAGCTGCCGAGTCCCGACTCGATGTGCGAGTTCATGCCGCCGTAGCCCTGGTACTCGGTGCCCCGGTAGACCAGCGAGGTCAGATCGCCGGTGGTCTTGCTGACCTTGAAGACCAGGTTGGCGCCGGTGTCGACGACGTAGTTCGAGCCGTCGTCGGTGTAGCCGAAGGCCGCCGCGGCGGCCGGGACGGCGAGCGGTCCTGCGAGGGCGGCCGAGCCGGCAGTGGCTGCGGTGCCGAGGACGAAGGTGCGGCGTCGGACCGGCCTGGGGCTCTCGGTTCCGGACATGGGGGTGCCTCCTTCGGAGAGGTGTGGGGGTGCGGGTGCCTGAGAGAGTGACAGTTGAATCGATTTCGCGAAAGGGCTTTCGCTTGCTGGAGGTTGGCAATCTTGTGAAATCGGTCCAAGGGCTAGAAAGCGCTTGCCAGAGGATGTACGGTCCAGCCGCCAGCCCCTGTTGCCGTGACGGAGGAGCCGCAAGTGAGACGTTTCAACATCGCCGTGCTGGCGGCGCTGACCCTGACCGCCGGTCTGACGGCCGTACCCGCCGCCGCTCACGCCCACGGCGGCCGCGCACCCCTCGGCATCGACAACTGCACCGCCAACGCCTGCCACTTTGACGTCCCGCCCGGCACCTACGACGTGAAGGTCGTACTCGGCGGCGACTCCGGGTCGAGCACCGTGGTCAGTGGAGAGACCCGGCGCGCTCTGCTCCCCGAGACCGCTGTCGACGCCGGCGAGCGCATCACCCGCAGCTTCACCGTCGACGTCCGCAGCCCCGAGGGCGAGCCGACGGGAGTCGCCGGAACTCCCGGCCTGGACCTGGTACTCGGCGGCTCGGCGCCTTCCCTGGCCGACATCATGGTCACCCGTGCGCGGCACGTCCGGCAGATCTTCCTCGTCGGCGACTCCACGGTGTGCGACCAGCCCGCCGACCCGTACACCGGGTGGGGGCAGCAGTTGCCGCAGTACCTGCGCAAGGGGGTCGCGGTCGCCAACTACGCCGATTCCGGGGAGAGTACGGTCACGTATCTGGGGAACCCGCAACTCTGGGAAACTGTTCGGCCGCTGATCCGCCCCAGCGACCTCGTTCTGGTCCAGCTCGCTCACAACGACAAGACGACCGATGAGGCGACGTATCGGGCCAATCTCGAGACGCTGGTCGCGGGAGTGCGGGAGAAGGGTGGTCGCCCGGTCCTCGTGACCCCCATCGTGCGCCGCTGGTTCAACACGGACGGCACGCTGAACAATGGAACAGCCCTGCTGGTCAACGGACTTGGCGTCGATCATCCGGAAGTCATCCGCTCGGTGGCCGCCGCGCAGGACGTTCCGCTCATCGACCTCACCGCCAAGACCAAGGCGCTGGTGGAGTCCCTGGGCGTGGAGGGTTCCAAGGCGCTCTACCTCTACAACGAGAAACGCGACAACACGCACACCTCCGTGAACGGAGCCACGGTCTACGCGGGCCTGGTCCGCGATGAACTCGTCGCCCAGCATCTGGTGCCGAGAGGCACCGTGCGGGTGGGATGAACGCCTGGGGGCGCCCCGACCGGAACCGGGACGCCCCCAGGTCCTGGCCTCCCCAGGCTCCGACCCGGCCGCGAACGAAAGAAACAGCAGATGCACCTGCCCCCGCCCGACACCGCCCGCAGCCCCCGCACCGGCTACACCCGCGCCCACTGGGAGGCGGCCGCCGACGCCTTGCTCTCCGCGGTGGAGCCGTACGCCACTGAGGACTACGCTCTCTACCACTTTCCCGGCAGCCGAGAGAGCTGGTCGGGGCGTCTCTCCGACGGTCTGGAGGGATACGCCCGCACTCTGCTGCTGGCTGCCTTCCGCCGCGACGAGACGGCGCTGGAGCGTTACGCAAACGGTCTCGCGGCGGGTGTCTTCGGCGTCTGGCCCCGTATCGAGGACCGCGGTCAGCCCCTCGTCGAGGCCGCGTCGATCGCCCTCGCGCTGCGACTGACCCGGCCGCTGCTCTGGGACCGCCTCGACGACGGCGTGCAACAGCGCGCGGCGGCCTGGCTCGGCGACGCGCTGACCGCCGAACCCTGGCCCTGCAACTGGGAGCTGTTCCCGGTCACGGTAGGCGGTTTCCTCGGATCGATCGGCCACCAGCCGGAGGCCTCGCGCAAGGCGGTCGACCGCGGCCTGGAGCGCATCGAGCAGTGGTACGTCGGCGACGGCTGGTACACCGACGGCGCCGGCCGCGCCTTCGACTACTACAACGGCTGGGCGATGCACCTCTACCCGATCCTGCACGCCTGGCTGGCCGACGACCCCGACCTGCTCACCCGCTACGGCAGTCGACTCGAAGCGCATCTCGCCGACTACGCCCGCCTGTTCGGCGGCGACGGAGCCCCCATGCGCCAGGGCCGCTCCCTCACCTACCGCTTCGCCACCACCGCACCCCTGTGGCTGGGCGCCCTGACCGGCCACACCCCACTGGCTCCCGGCGAGACCCGCCGCCTGGCCTCGGGCGCGTTGAAGTACTTCCTGGAACGGGACGCGGTCGACGAACGAGGCCTGCTGACCCTCGGCTGGCACGGCCCCGACGAGTCGGTCCTGCAGGGATACTCGGGACCGGCCTCCCCCTACTGGGCGAGCAAGGGTTTCCTCGGTCTGCTGCTTCCGCCGGAACACGAGGTGTGGACGGCGCAGGAGGAGGCCGGACCTGTGGAACGGAAGAATGCGGTTACTCCGATTTCCGCTCCCAACTGGCTCCTGCAGTCGACGAGTTCTGACGGTCTGGTGCGCTTGCACAACCATGGCAGTGAGGACGTCCGCTACGACCCGTACTACACGCGGTTCGCGTACTCCACGGTGACGCGGCCGCTGGATTCGCCACCGGACAACGCCGTCATGGTTGATGGCGACCCGCGTCGCGAGGGCATCGTTCCCCTCGGGGTGGGGGAAGGCTGGGCGGCCTCCCGGTACGTGCTGAACTCCGGGGCCGAGGTCACCAGCCTGGTGGTCGCCGACGGCGCGGTGGAGGTGCGAGCGCATCTGGTGGCCGGCGCGGCGCCGGGAACGGAGGTGCAGGTGACGGGCTGGGCGCCGGTGGCGAGCGGGGACGAGTACGAGCATGAGGACGGCGACCTGCGGGCCGACCTGGTGCCGGTGCACGGACTGACGGGCACCTACCCGCTGTCGGGTGCGCTGAGGGACGGCCCCGCCACGCTCTTCGTCGCGCTCGCCCGTCTCACTGCCGAGCCGTACCCTCTGCCCCTCCCCGAACTGGTGTCCGTGGAGGCGCAGAGGGTGGTGTCCGACAACACTCGCGGCGCTTACGACCTCAGCGTCCGCTGGCGGACGGGTGCGGAGTCGCATTTCCGCTTCACGGCTTCAGACGAGCGATCCGCAACGTGGTCGTGGTCGGTGAAGCCCCGGTGAGCGCCTTGGCATAGGTCGGTGTCACGGGGGTGTACGCCCAGGTCAGCGTCCCGTCCTTGAGGACCGCGATGTCGCCGGTGATACGGGTGCCCACGACGGTGTCCGCGCTCTGGAACTTGCCGTTCCAGTCCACGAGACGCAGGTGGGTGCCCGTGAAGGTGCCGGTGCAGGTCCCGCTCGCGCACTTCGCGCTCTTCAGGGACTCCCAGGAGACGAGCAGACGGTCCTTGCCGTACGGCGCGACGTGGACGTTGACGTTCTCCGTACCGACAGCACTGGTGAGATACACGGCTTTACCGGGACCGGAGTTGCGGTTCTTCATGAAGGCGAGCGCGACCTGATGAGTGCTCGTCTTCGGCTTCACCGTCCAGCCGCGGCCGCTGGCGTCGTCCGGGTTCTTCTTCGCCGAGGCGGCGCCACGGGAGGCGAAAGCGGTTGCGTAACGGCCGGTGGACGACTTTACGAGGTCACCGGTGCGGCCGGGAAACGTACCGCCGCAGTACCCGGCCCAGCACTGCTCGCGCTGCACCACCGGAGCTGTGTCCGGGGCCCCGATCCCCGTCGACACGAACAGCCCCGAGCGCCAGTCGTCGAAACAGACAGAGGTGAAGGCGCCGGAGGTCTCGGCATGCAGGGCGATGCCCTCGTTGTGGCTGCAGCCCCAGCTCCAACCACCGCTGAGCTTCGCCCCCTTGGCGCTGACGTACGCCATCTTGTCCCCGTAGTGGCCGTCGGCGAAGCCGCCGGCTCCGTGCACGACGAAGTAGGCGCCGTACTTCGTGCCGTTCCAGGTGAGCTGTCCGTCGAGCAGCGGGGCGGTGTCATGGGAAGCGGTACCGGTGAGTTTCGTACGGAAGGTCTGCTTGGCGCCCGTGTACCGGACGATCGCGGCCGCCGTCTCCTTCCACTTGTTCGTGTCGGCGACGCGGGTGAGCAGTGCGAAGCCGTCGTTGTGCGCGACGAGACCGCCCACCTCCTTGGCGCCCTTGACGACTGTGTCGGCGCCCGAACGCTTCCCGGCTGCGGTCAGCGGGGTGACGTGGACACCGTCCGCCGCAGGCCATGCGACGCGGAGCGTGCCGTTCGGGGCCACCGCGGTGGTCGTCCGCGTCCACTCCCGCGTGTTGTTGTAACCGGCCGACACATAGGGGAACTTGGCGGCGAGCGTGACGGCCGTCGTGGTGGGGGTGAGCTTCGGGGAGGTCGTCGCCGCCCCGGCGGTGGCCCACCACGCGCCGGCGAGCAGCCCGGCGGCCGCGAGAGCTCCGATCGCGGGCTTGCGGGCCGCGCGGATACGGCGATGGCGCGTCGTGCGTCGTGCAGATGTCATGGCCTGTGGTTGCCGCGGGGCAGCGGAAGGTTGCCGTGCCGCAGCGATACTTGCGAAACCGAGGTGACAGACGTGGCCGGGGAGGGGGGCTGGGGGGACCTGGCCAGACGGACTTGACCCGGTGGACGCCGCGATCGGAGTGCGCCGGAGACCTGGAGACAGGGATTATGCGTTGCCGTGCGTAAGCGGTGTCTACGAGAATCCAGCCATGACTTCTGCTATCCGGCACGTGACGATCAAGTGCTCCGACGCCTACTCCCTGGCGAGCTTCTGGTCCGAGGTACTCGGCCAGTCTCTTCATGAGGACGACAACCCGGGAGACGAGGAAGCACTGATCGAGGGCGCGGGTCTGCTCTTCGTGACCGTCCCGGAGGCCAAGAGCGAGAAGAGCCGAATCCATTTCGACCTCCAGCCCCAGGACCGCACCCGCGAGGAGGAGGTCGAGCGTCTGCTCGCCCTCGGTGCCACCTTGGTCGACGACCAGCGCAAGCCTGACGGCAGAGGGTGGGCGGTCCTGGCCGACCCGGAGGGGAACGAGTTCTGCGTGGAGCGCAGCGCGGGAGAGCGGGACGCCGGCTGAGGCAGCGGTGTCGGGGCGGATCCGGAGGGGGTGCTTCGCCGGAAACAGGTCTGCGGAAAGTGGTCGACGGGAACCGGTGTGCGGAGGCCCGCGGAGACCGTTCGGCGGCGGCCGAAGCGATGCGCATCTAGCGTGCGCTGTATGCGTGTACCCAAGGTGACTCCGAACCCGTTCGCAGGCCTCCATCACGCCGGCACTCCCCTCCTCCTGCCCAATGCGTGGGATCACGCGTCAGCGCTGGCCATGGCAGGTCAGGGATTCCGGGCCATCGGTACGACGAGTCTCGCCGTGGCGGCGGCTGTAGGACTGCCGGACGGAGCGTCGGCGACGCGGGACGAGACCCTCAGGCTCGCACTGGTCCTGGGTTCGCAGCCTTTTCTGCTGTCGGTCGATGCTGAAAGCGGTTTCAGCGAAGATCCGGACGAGGTCGGGGAGTTCGCGCGTCAGCTTGCGGCGGTGGGCGCGGTCGGCATCAACCTGGAGGACGGCCTGGGGGCGGTCGACCGGCACGCTGCGAAGATCGCGGCCGTCAAGTCGGCCGCGCCCGGCCTCTTCATCAACGCGCGCACGGACACCTACTGGCTCGGTGAGCACGACGAAACCGAAACACTGTCCCGGCTCGACGCCTACCAACAGGCGGGCGCAGACGGCGTGTTCGTGCCCGGCCTGACCGTGGCTCGGGAGATCGCCGCGCTCGTCGCACGACTCGACGTGCCGCTCAACGTCCTCTACTCGCCGACCGGACCGCCGATCGCCCACCTCGCCGACCTGGGTGTAAGCCGCATCAGCCTGGGATCGTTTCTGTACCGGCGGGCCCTGGGCGCGGCCCTCGATGCGATGGACGAGATCCGCGCGGGGCGTCAGCCGGGTGGTCGGACGCCGACGTACGAAGACGTGCAGAGCCTCGGCGTAGACGGCACCGTCGCCCGCCATGCCTGACAGGGCGTCAGCTACGGGGTTCGTGCTCCTGCGGCCAGTGGGTGAGCGCCATGTGCAGAGCATCGATCACCTTGTCCCACGATCGCTGAACGTCCCGGGGCGCGCCGAAGCCGCCGCCTGCCTCCAGCAGGCAGTACCCGTGAAAGGTGCTGCGCAGCAGGCGGACGGCGTCGGTGAGGTCGGGCTCGTCGAGACCGTAGCCGCGGAGCATCCCGTAGGTGATCTCGGCGGTTCGGCGTAGGGCGGGGGAGTCGGCCGCGAGTTCCCGGTCGAGTTCCGGGTCGATGCGGATCTGTGTGGCGGCGTACCGGCCCGGGTACCGCAGGGCGTACTCCCGATAGGCCCCCGCGAAGGCGACCAGCGCGTCCTTGCCCGCGAGTCCGACGACGGCAGCGGCGATCCGGTCGATCATCTCGCCGCCGACGAGCAGCGCGAGCCTGGTCCGCAGCTCACGGAGGTTCCTGACATGTGAGTAGAGGCTCGCGTCCTTGACACCGAACCGCCGGGCCAGTGCCGAGATGCTGACGTTGTCGAAACCGACTTCGTCGGCCAGCTCAGCGGCGGCTTCGACGAGGCGGTCGGTGGTGAGGCCGACTCGTGGCATGGGGGACCGCCTTGTGCGCTCGGACCTGGAGGTATCACGCAGGATCCTAAGGGCTCCGCAGGTCGGATACCGGACGCTGGGAGGGCTTCGCCGGAGAAGCCGAGCAGGGTGCCTGGATCGCCGCCTCACGCTCCTCTCGACCTGGCACTCCCCGCTGGGCCGACCGCAACTGCCCGGAGACCTGCTCCGCGAGCCCACGGGGCCCGAGCCCACGTGCCCGACTACGGGATCGTCGTCGACAACCCGGCTCTCCACATCCGCACTCGGTACAGCGAATCGGACATCCCCCGATTGCTCGCGGTGGCCTGGTGGGACTGGTCGGGCCGAACACATCACCGCGCACGTGCGGACGATCATGTCGGACAGCGTCGACGACCTGGAAGCCGTCGCGCCCAACTCCGCAGCTCCGGCCCGAGCTGCCCGGGAAACCGTTTCCCCCGACGTGTCCACACGGGGGAGGCCCAGCGCAACGAGCACCCCGCATCAGACGCCGGTGGCGGAGCGGACATCTGACAGGCCAAGGGTGCGGAGAAGCAGGCGGGCCTGAAGAGGAAACGGTTACTGCTGCTTGTCCCGATTCTTCTGCTGGTTCTGTCTACGCCGCTTGCGGCGCTCCCTGCGCGGGCGATACGACTCCTCCACCTCTCCGACCGCTGCCGATACATGTTGTGCGTTCTGCCCGTCAGGCCCGCCCGCACACCACCACACCGCCCGCCCGTGTTCCTCGCCCGGGTGCATGCCGAGCCGGTGCTCGGGGCAGACGGGCCACACCTGCCACAGGTACTCCAGCACCGTGTCCTGCGCCGCGAAGGCGACGGCGGCGAGCGCTGCGCCGGGCCCGGCGCTCCGTTCCGGTGGCAGTTCGTTGCCATGCCAGGAGCCGTTCGGCATGGCGACGTACACGTGCTCTGCAGCCTGCTCGTCGTCGGCCGACTCCTCCGGCCAGGTCGGCCGGGCCACCAGGCGTAGCGGTCCGTGGTCCGGGAGGAGGGCAGCCAGGTCGTGGTTGACGAGGGTCAGCGCCTCGTCCCACACCGGGTACTCGCCCGGCTCGACCGGGCGGGCCTGGGTTTCGTTGAAAGGGGAGTGCACGAGGTCATCGTCGTTCACTCGCGAACTCAACGGCATCTGAATAGCGACAGAGCTGATCTCGGTACGGCTGCCGTGTTTCCGACCTGGCGTTGTTCCCGTCGCCGTCTGCGCCGTGATCCTCCCGGCGTCGAGCGTTCTGGAGCCTCAGCAGGGTGTCCGGGTGCGTCCGCGCGGCGGCCGTTCCGGATGGGCTGCGTGACCGGGGTCGTCGGCGTTTCCCGCAACGTCGATCACGGCATCCGGTCCTTGGGTGCCGCAGGGCGTTCGGCGGACGCAGGGTGGCCGGCGGCGTGTGGCGGGCCCTCCACCACCCTCACGGGGCTGCAGCCGACGTTGGTCCTCATCGCTCTACGGGAGCCCTGCCTACCTGAATCAACCCCGAATCGACTCAGAGTCCGACCTGAGTCCGAGTTCACGCCTTCGGATTGATCCCGTTCGACAGCCCGGTGTACGCGGGCTTCGCCGAGTAGCTCTCGTTGTACGGCAGGGCCGCACCGTAGCCGCTGAACGTGCCCTGCACCCACGAGTACTTGTCGCTGACGCCCCACAGCGTGACGCCGGCACAGCGCGGCACGCCCAGGCAGTTCTCGCTCGCCGTCTTGTAGTCGGTGGACTGCTGGGCGAGTTCGGCGGCGGAAGCGGGCAACGGGATGCGGATGTCCAGCTCTGCGATGGACACCTCCAGGCCGAGATCGGAGAACCGCTTCAGGTTCGCCTTCATCGACGCCGGAAGCCTGCCCACCTCGAAATGCGACTGGAAACCGATGCCGTGCAACGGGACGCCCTGGGCGAGAAGTTGTTTCGCGAGCGCGTACAGGGCGTCGCTCTTGGCGTTGTCGGCCTCGATGTTGTAGTCGTTGATGTAGAGCTTCGCGGCGGGGTCGGCGGCGTGCGCCCAACGCAGCGCGTTGGCGATGTAACCGGTTCCGAGCTTGTTCTGCCACAGTGAACTGCGCATCGAACCGTCTTCGTTGAACGCCTCGTTGACGACGTCCCAGGCGTACACCTTGCCCTTGTAGCGACCCATCTCGGTGTCGATGTGGTTCTTGAGGATGGTGTTCAGCTCAGCTGCGGAAAAGTTCCCGTTCTTCAGCCAGGACGGCAACTGCGCGTACCAGACGAGTGTGTGACCGCGTACGCCCTGGTTGTGGGCTGCCGCATGGGCCACCAGTCGGTCCGCCGCAGCCCAGTTGAAGCTGCCCCGGCTCGGTTCGACGGCGTCCCACTTCATCGCGTTTTCCGCCGTCACCGAGTTGAACTCCCGGTCCAGGACGGATGTGTAGGACGCGTCAGAGGTCAGCGGGGCGTCGCCGACCGCCGCGCCGATCTTCACTCCGCGACCGTCGGCGTATCCGCGCAAGGTGGTGGCGGCCGAGGCCTCCGGCGTGAGATGCGGCAGCGCTACGGCCGCCGTGGCCACGAGCACGCCCGCGACGGCGAGCGGGACGGGGCGCAGAGCGCGACGCCGGTGACGGTGGCTTCCCGGTGCGTGGGGCACGACTGCTCCTCGAGGGGTGAGGGATACGGGCGCTTCACCTGTGTGTCGCCGCCGACGAACGTAAGGTTGCCGGGGACCTGAGAGGCGCCGAGTGCATGAGAGAGGCCGGGGCGGGTGGCGTACAAGGCGCGGAGCAGCCGCTTCCGACGGTCACGGGACATCGCCTCCGAAACCGGTCTCCCGCTCTGGCGGCAGCGGGACTTCAGGATCTTCTGGGCTGCCCAGACCCTGTCCTTCCTCGGTGACTCCTTCGCCCTGATCGCTCTCCCCCTGCTCGTCCTCCAGGTCACCGGCTCGCTGGCCCGCATGGGCCTGCTCACGGCGGTCGGCGGGGCGGCCTCGGTCGTGGCGGCGGTGTTCGCCGGCGCGGTCGTGGACCGGGTCGACCGACGCCGACTCCTCATCGCCTGCGACCTCGTCCGCATGGCGCTGTACGGGCTGATACCGCTGGTGTGGATGTTCGGGCCGCGGATCTGGTTGTTGTACACCGTGCTGCCGCTGTGCGAGGCCGTAGGCATGCTGTTCGCGGTCGGTTACGTAACCGTTGTCCGTGGCCTGGTCGGCACCGGCCAGCTGACCGAGGCCAACGGACGGCTCAATGCGACCGCCGCCGCGGCAGGCGTGCTCGGCCCGTTGTGTGCCGGTGCGCTCGCCGCCTGGACCGGTCCGGCCGCCGCCGTGGGCGTGGACGCGGCCAGCTTCGGAGTGTCGGCGGCGTGCCTGTCCGTCGTACGGATCAGCGGGCGGCCGCCGGACGACAGGTCGCGGGAGTCGCAGAAACGGCAGGTCGAACGTCACGCGGAGCATGAGCATCCTGCAGAGCACAATGTTTCTGGCCAACGACCGGGTGAGCGGGCCGGGTTGTGGCAGGACCTGCGGGCCGGGGCGGCGTTTCTGTACGGCCATCCCGTGCTGCGTGCGCTGACCGCGTTGCTCTTCGTCTTCAGTTTCCTCACGCTCGGCCTGAACGACCTCGTCATCTATCACCTCAAACACGACCTCGGCCATGACGACGGCACGGTCGGATCCGTCATGGCGGCCGGTGCGCTCGGCACGATCGTCGGCTCCCTGCTCGTCGCCCGGGTACACCGCCGGTACGGCTTCGGGCCGACCTGGACGGCTGCGGTGGCGGTGAGCGGGGTCGCCGTCGCGGGACTCGGATGGGCGCGGGACGTTCCCGTCGTCGGGGCCCTCTGTGCCGTCTTCCTGGCCGGTGCCGCTGTGGCGGGCACCTGCTCCATGTCCCTGCGTCAGGAGGTGACCCCGGAGCCGCTGCTGGGCCGGGTCACCTCGGCCTTCTGGACCCTCCAGTACGCGACGGCTCCGGTGGGCGCGGCCGTCCTGACCTGGGCGGCGGAACGGCACGGCACCGCGCCGGTGGCGGCGCTGGCCGGCACGGCCTGTGTGCTGATCGCGTTGGTCGCCCTGGCGACGCCGGTACGGAGAGCCGGGCGGGGGTGACTCCGGAGCGACGGCCGCGAGGTACGGCAGCCGGTGCTCACCCGCCAGACCAGGACGTTGATCGGCACTGACGCGAACACACCCCCCGCGCGGACGGTGCGGGAAGAATGCTGCCCGTCAAGTGGTCGGCGCTGTGCGCAGGCGCCGCACGTCGCGGATGAGCGCATAGGACGCGATCAGGAAGAGCACACCTCCAGCCACGATCCAGAAAACTGATGCTCCGGAGCGGTACTCACGAACGGCGCCGATGAGCAGCACCACGGTGGCAAGGACACCGAAGGCCGAGGTCACAGCGCTGATGCGGTTGGTCACGTGGACATCATCAACGACTACCCCGGCCGACGGGAGTGAACTGAACGAAACGGTCCGGAGGCCGGGCCCATGAGCCTTCCCCGTAGGCGTCGTCCCCGTACGCGTCCACCACAGGAGTCATCCGTTCACCCCCGTGTAGTGCCCCAGGCTCCATCGCCACAGCAGCCGCGAGCCGAGGTATGCCAGCAGGCCCAGCAGTGGGGAGGCCGCCGCCAGCCAGTAGGGGACGCCGGTGTCGTGGCCATGGCCCGTGAGGACGGCGGCCGGGAAGTACGCGACGAACGCGAGGGGGAGGCCGTACGTCAGGAGGCCGCCCACTGCCTTGGGGAGCACGTTGAGCGGATAGCTGCCGAACGTGCCGAGGAGTTCCTCCAGCCAGCGGCCCCAGTAGTCGGCGGCCGGGAAACGCAGCGCTGCGGAGGCGAGCGCCGTGAACAGGGCTGCCTCCAGGAGCATGCCCCCGAGCACGGCGGCGACCAGGTACGAGGTCCGGCCCGCCGTCCAGTCGAGGTGACTGCGGCTGAGCGCGCCCACCATCAGACCCACCGCGACCGTGAGATCGCCGATGGCGTTCGTGGGAAACATGCGCAACTGGACCTGGAGGTGCACCGACATGGGCCGCACCAGGCAGACGTCGATCTTGCCTTCCTGGATGAAGTAACCGATTCCGTGCACTCGTCCCAGGAAGAGGACGAACAGACCATGGGCGAGCATCCGGGTCGCCGGGATGAGCAGCACGTCCGAGCTGTCCCAGCCGCCCATCCCGCTGAAACGAGTCAGCAGCACAGTCGCGAACACGATCACCGAGACCTGCCAGACCGCACCGATCGCGACCATCATCAGAAACTCGGATCGGTATTCCAGCTGGGCGCGGAAGTTGAGACGTGTGATCCGCCATGCGAGGCGTACGGCCTTCAAGGGCATCAGCCTCCTTGTGAGATGACCTGCCGGGCGGCGAGTCGCCACACCAGCCGGGTGAACAGGGCCAGTGCCGCCACCCAGGCGGCCTGTGTGAGCAGCGCGGGACCGGCGTCCGACAGCGGGATGCGGCCCACATAGAGCGACAGCGGCACGCTCAGCGTGGCCTGGAAGGGCAGGAAACCGCTGAGCGTGATGAACCAGTCCGGGAAGAACCACAGCGGTGCGTACACCCCGGACAGCAGGTTCTGCGCGAAGATCAGGATGAGCATCGCGGCGTTGTTGCGCAGGGTGAAGAAGCACAGCTGGTCGATGGCCAGCATCACGTAGTACAGAACCCACTGACCGAGCAGCAGGCTCAGCGCGAACACCCCTGCCACGGCTGCCGAGTCGGGCGGTTCCACCACTCCGGCAGCGAGGCAGACGGCGTATCCGCTCAATGCCCAGGCGAATCCGTAGAGTTGCTCGCCGAGAGCGCGCAGGGCGTAGTAGCGCTGGGGTGACAAGGGGCGCAGGTACCAGTAGACGATGGTCCCGAAGTGCATGTGCTGGATCACAGTGTCCCGGGCCGCGTACTGATCCAACTCCCTCAGCCGGGAGGCCAGTACGGCCAACACGGCGTAGGTGACCGCCTGGTCGCGGGTCATTCCGGCAGTGGTGCCGGTGTGGGCGTACAGGCCGTGCCACAGGGACGCCACCAGCACCACCTGGACGGCCAGCCGCAGCAGGGCGGCGGTCATCCGGGGCGGTGTGTGCAGCTCGCCGAGCGGGGTGACGCGGGCGGCCCGCCAGGCGTGCAGGACGGCCATCAGGCGTCCCCGGCCTGCACGTACGCGGCCCGCATGACGTCCTCCAACTCGGCCTCGTCCAGGGCGATGTCGGTGATCTCGTACCGCTCGACGACCGACTTCAGCGCCTGATGCACCGTCGGTGCGCCGGATCCGTCCGGACCGAACACGACCCGTGAGCCCTCGTGCCGCAGCACCGTGATTCCCGGCAGTGCCACGACCTCGGTGTGCGGGTCCGCGAGCGTGGCCCGCACCTGCCAGGTGGAGCCGAACGTGCGGCGGATCTCGTCGAGGGTGCCGTCGAGGACCAGCCGGCCGTGGTTGATCAGCACCACGCGCTCGGCGAGCCGCTCGACCTCCGTCATGTCGTGGGTGGTCAACAGGACGGTTCGGCCCCGGTGTTCGACCTGGTGGCGCAGGAACTCGCGGACCTGCTCCTTCACCACCACGTCCATTCCGATGGTCGGCTCGTCCAGGAAGACGACGGGCGGGTCGTGCAGCAGCGCCGCGGCGAGATCGCAACGCACGCGCTGGCCGAGGGAGAGGTGGCGCACGCGGGTGTCCCAGAACGAGGAGAGGTCGAGAAGGTCGTCGAACTCCCGTAGCCGAGTGGCGTGTTCGGCCTTCGGCACTTCGTAGATGTCCCGCAGGATCGCGAACGACTCACGCACCGGAAGGTCCCACCACAACTGGGTGCGCTGCCCGAACACGGCACCGATGTTACGGGCGTTGCGCTCCCGTTCCCGGTACGGCACCACACCCGCGACGCGCGCCTCGCCGGAGGTGGGGGTGAGGATGCCGGTGAGCATCTTGATGGTGGTGGACTTGCCGGCGCCGTTCGGACCCAGCAGGGCGAGGAGTTCGCCTCCGGCCACGTCGAAGGAGATGTCGCGGACGGCGTGCTTGGCGACCCGCTCCGGGTTGACCAGGGAGCGCAGGCCTCCGACGAGGCCGGGTCGGCGGACAGTGGTGTGGAAGGTGCGGGACAGGCCGCGCACTTCGATGCTGCCGATCACTCGTTCAACCTCCAGTGAAGCGCGGCCGGCCGGCTGGGGGCCGGTCGGCCGCGGGAGACGTCGTCACCGTGTCGGAATGTCGATCACATGGTCAATCGATTAAATCGATTGATCGGTCCCGGCCGCTTGATCGGCTTCGATCGAGCGTTGCCGATCAAGCGATGTCGATCGGCCGTCCGGTCAATCGGTTGCCGTGAACACGAACGAGAACTCGGCGGGCGCGGCGTTCAGGAAGTACTGCGGCAGCGGGCCGGGGCCACAGGACTGGGAGCCGAGGCCGTGCTGACCGTGATCGAGGTTGACCCACACGGTCTCGCCCGGGACCAGGTCGGTGAGGTGCTGGGCGGCCTCCAACTGCTCGGTCGTCCAGCGCCGTGCGGTGAACCAGAACTCGGGGTCCCCCTCGATGCGTAGCCCGCCGAGCTCTGCCCAGCGGACGTCGGCGCGGGCGCCGTTCTCCTGCGGACGGACGTACGGCGTCTGCATACCGTCGACCGTCGACTGCCAGCGGCCGACCGTGGACGATGTCCTGCTGTCCGGATACGCCTCACCGGGGCCCCCGCCGAACCACGCCACCCGGTCGGCCTCGGACAGCCCGAAGCGGACGCCGAGGCGGGGGAGCGGCACCGTCCAGTCGCCCTCGGGGGTCACGGAGACGGTCAGTCGTACACGGTTTCCGTCCGCCGTCCACCGGTATGCCGTCGACAGTCCGATCTCCCAGGCGGCCGGCGCCACCCGGGTCCGTATCGTCAGCGCGTCCTCGTCGGCCTCGACGGCGTCCAGCCGGTGCCGCATCCGGTGCAGGCCCAGCTTGCGCCACAGGACGCCGTGCCGGACGTCCGACTGCCAGGGCGCGCCGTCGTCGTTGTCGGTCGGAGCCCGCCAGACGTCCAGGCGCAGCCCGGTCACCGCCACCGAACCGATGCTCCGCAGCTCGCCCGTGCGGGCGTCGAAGGAGGCCGGGCCCAGAGTGATGAGCCGCTCACCGACGACCGGCCCGACGGTTGCGGTGAACGGCGACAACAACCGGGCGGTGACGGGCACTTGCCCCCACGCCACGACATGTCCCGCGGGAGCCCAGCCGGTGTCCTCGGCCAGCGCGGCCTGGATCGTCCACCCCGTCTCCGCGCCGGCCGGGGTGTCGGTCGGCGGCGCCGGGAGCTTCACATCGGCCGACTCGCCCGCCGCGAGCGCAGGCACCGCGAGGCCGCCCGACTCGACGGTCATGCCGTTCACCTGGAACGCCCAGGTGAAGGCCAGCGCCGACAGGTCGGCGAAGTCCTGCTTGTTGGTGACGCGGACCGTGCCGTCGGCGGAGCCGTCGAGGGCGACCGGCTCGATCACCTTCTTGAACTCGACCAGGCCGGGGGACGGGGTGCGGTCGGGGAAGACCAGGCCGTCGCAGACGAAGTTTCCGTCGTGCAGCTCCTCGCCGAAGTCGCCACCGTAGGCGTAACCCAGCTCCCGGTGCTTGATGCCGTGGTCGATCCACTCCCAGACGAACGCGCCCTGGAGGCGGTCGTGCGCCTCGAAGATCCGCTGGTAGTCGGCCAAGCCGCCGGGTCCGTTGCCCATCGCGTGGGCGTACTCGCAGAGGATGAGAGGCAGTTCGCGTCGCCTGAGCGTGCCGCCGTCCAGCCCCTGGCCGATTCGCTCGACTTCCTCGTGGAACGCGTACATGCGTGAATAGACGTCCGTGTCACGGCAGTTGACGTCACCCTCGTAGTGCACGAGGCGCGAGGCGTCGCGGCCGTGGATCCACTCGGCCATCGCGGTCAGACCACGCCCGGTGCCGGCCTCGTTGCCGAGGGACCAGATGACCACCGACGGGTGGTTCTTGTCCCGTTCGACCATACGGGCGGCGCGGTCGAGGAGCGCGGGGGTCCAGCGGTCGTCGTCGACGGGGTTGTCCCGCCAGTCCTGCTCGACGAATCCGTGGGTCTCCACATCGCACTCGTCGATCACCCACAGCCCGTACTCGTCGCACAGGTCGAGGAAGGCCGGGTGGGGCGGATAGTGCGAGGTGCGGACGGCGTTGACGTTGTGCCGCTTCATCAGCAGCACGTCCTCGCGCATCGTTTCCAGGTCGAGGGCACGGCCCGTCTCCGGGTGCCATTCGTGGCGGTTGACGCCCTTGAAGAGGATCGGCCGTCCGTTGACCTTGATCAGGCCGTCCGCCAGCTCGACGGTACGGAAACCGATGCGCAGGGGCACTCGCTCGCCCTCCGTCACCAGCTCACCGTCGTACAGAGCGGGCGTCTCCGCCGTCCACGGCTGAACCGGTACCGCAACCGTTTCCCCGGTCGCGACATCGATGTCCAGAGCCGGCACGGTCACCCGGCCGTCGACGTCGGAGTCGACGCGCAGGGTGCCCTCCCCCGTGACATGGTCGTAGGAGGCGTGCACGAAGAAGTCGCGGACGCTGCCCGCCGGGCGGTGCAGCAGCGTGACGTCACGGAAGATGCCCGGCAGCCACCACTGGTCCTGGTCCTCCAGATACGAGCCCGCCGACCACTGGTGGACACGGACTGCCAGAACGTTTCCGCTCGGCTTGAGGAGATGTCCGACCGCGAACTCGTGCTGCAGCCGGGACCCCTTGAACTCGCCGAGGTCCGTGCCGTTCAGCCAGACCCGCGCGCAGGACTCGACACCGTCGAAACGGAGAACGAAACCGCCTTCGGAAACGCCCTCAGCACTGCCTACAGAGCCGTCTTCGGAAACGCCTTTGGAAACGCCTTCGGAAACGTCGGGCCATCCCGCGGGGAGGTCGAAGACCCTCAGATGGTCGCCGGTCGGGTTCTCGGTCGGGACCCGAGGCGGGTCGACCGGGAAGGGGTAGAGGTGGTTGGTGTAGATGGGCGAGCCGAAGGCGCTGTCGCCCTGCAGGACCCAGTGACCCGGGACCGTCACCTCCGCCCAGGCACCGGCGTCGTACCCCTCCTCCGCGAACGAGTCGTCCTCGGCGTCGGCCGTCGCCGACACCCGCAGTCGCCAACGTCCGTTGAGAGACAGGGACTTGGTGTCCGACGAGGCGTACCAGGCGCGGGGCGGAAGGGCCCCGCTGCCCGGTGAGACATCCGTTACGTAACCGATGGATCCAGGTTCCCCCGCCCGAGGGGATCCAAGAGCGGGGGAGGTGGTGCGGAAAGACATCTGTCTCCTAGTTCAGCCCTTGATGCCGGTCTGTGCGATCCCCTGCACCAGCCAGCGCTGGAGGAAGAGGAACACGAGCAACAGGGGCAGGATGGATATGGCCGTGGCCATGAAGATCAGGTGGTAGTTGACGGTCTGGTTGGTCATGTACGACGACAGCGCGACCTGCACCGTCCACGCGCTGGGGTCCTGGCCGATGACCAGGGGCCAGAGGAAGGAGTTCCAGCCGTTGATGAACGTGATCGTGGCGATCGCCGCGAAGAAGTTCAGCGAGTTCGGCACGACGACCCGCCAGTAGGCACCCCAGTAACCGAGTCCGTCCACGCGTGCCGCCTCCTCCAGCTCCTTGGGAAACCCCAAGAAGTACTGCCGGAACAGGAAGCAGGTGAAACCACTGAAGAGGCCCGGGATGATCAGACCGCGGTAGGAGTCGATCCAGCCGAGGGACGACACCAGCACGAAGCCGGGCACGAACGTGACCGCCGTCGGGACCATCAGGGTGAACAGGACGGCGTAGAACACCTTGTTGGCGTGCCGGAACGGGATGCGCGCCAGGCCGTAGCCGGCCAGCGAGCACACCAGCAGGACGCCGACGGTGTGCAGGACGCCGACGATCAGCGAGTTCACCATCGACTGGCCGAAGTCGACCGTCGGGTCGTCGAAGGGCTCGGTGATGTTGCCCCACTGGATGTCCGTGGGGAAGAACTTCCACTCCTCTCCGGTGATCTCGGGGTCCGTGGAGAAGGCGTTGCGGATCAGGACGTAGAACGGGACGAGGAAGAGGAGGGCGGCGAGGCCGACCGAGATGTACAGGCCGACGGAGCTCATCACTCCGCCGCGCCGGCTGCTGCGGGCCGTGTGCGACTGCCGTGGTGCGGCGTCCTGCGCCTTGGCGACGGTGGTGGTCACTTGGACTCGTCACCCCTTCCGAATCCCATGATCTTGCCCTGGAACAGGGTGATGACGACGATCAGCAGGGTCAGGATCACCGCGCCCGCACTGCCCGCGCCGTAGTCCTGGTTGTCGCCGAGAGCGGTGTAGTAGAGCTCGACGAGCGGGGGCCGTCCCCAGGTGGTCTTCGACAGCAGGTTGAAGAACTCGTCGAAGGCCTGGTAGGCGGCGATCAGCAGCAGCAGGATGACGGCCGTCGAGGTCGCCCGCAGTTGCGGGAGCGTGATGTACCAGAACGTCTGCCAGCCGGGCTTGGCGCCGTCGATCGAGGCCGCCTCGTACAGCTCGTCCGGGATGTTCTGCAGTGCGGCCAGGAAGAGAATCATGTAGAAACCGGACTGCAGCCACAGCCTCGCGCTGACGATGACCAGCCAGTACCACGGCGGGTCGGGGTTGGCGAGCCAGGCGATGTTGTCGACGCCGAACCAACCGATCACGGTGTTCGCCAGACCGAAGCGGACGCCGTTGAAGATCGACATCTTCCAGACGAGGGAAGCGGCTACGTAACTGCACGCCGTCGGGAGGAAGAAGACCGATCGGAAGAACGCCCGCATGAACCGCAGCCGGTTCACCATCAGCGCCAGTCCCAGCGAGAGCGCCCAGGTGGTGGGCACGATGATCGCGGCGAAGACGGTGAACGTGACCAGAGCGCCGGTGAAGTTGTCGTTCTCCAGCATGAACCGGTAGTTGTCGAACCCGACGAACGTGCTGGGCGTGACGGTGAAGCGGGCCTCGAAGAAGCTGAGCCACAGGCTCCAGCCGATCGGGACGTAGACGAAGATCAGCAGGCCGATGAGGAACGGCCCGGTGAAGAGCCAGAAGTTGAACGTGGGGCTGCCCCGCAGCCCCCGCCTCGGCCTGGCCTTGGAGGCCTTGACCGGGGCGGGGTGCTCGAGGTCGAGCTTGGTGGTCGTCGACATGTCGAGGTCCGTCCGCCGGCCTATCCGAACAGCTTCTTGAGCTCGGCGTCGACCGTCTTGTCGCACTTGTCGAGTGCGGCCTCGGGGTCACCGTCCTTGCGGACGGTGTCGGCGAAGACGTCCTCCGTGGCCTTGATCATGGCCTGGGTCCAGCCGATCTTGTCGAAGTGCCCGTAGTCGGTGAAGAGCTTGACGCCCTCGGCCGGCAGGCCGGACTTGAGCTTCTCGGCGGACGCGGCGATCGAGGTGCGCGGCGGGACGTGGAAACCGTAGGAGAGGGCCCAGTCCTCCTGGTACTCCTTCTGGTCGATCCACAGCCACTTCACGTACGCCTTGGCCTCGTCGACCTTGTCGCTCTTGGCGTTGACGAACATCGACCAACCGCCGTTGTAGACCGAGGGCTTGCCCGCGTCGCCGACCTTCGGGAAGGCGAAGATGCCGAGGTCGTCGCCGAGTGCCTTCTGCATGGCGGGCATCGCCCACATGCCGCAGAACTGGATGGCGGTGAGGCCCTGGACGAGGGCGGACGGGTCCCAGTAGTCGGCCGGGGCGTCGAGGAGCAGGTCGCCGCTGGTGAACAGCTTGCGCATCTGCTTGAGGCCGCCGACGACGCCGTCCGTGTGGTAGGCGGGCTTGTTGTTGTCGTCGAGGGTGTCGGCGCCGGCCGCCCAGATCATCGGGCGGATGACCGCTTGCAGCGTGTTTCCGAGGTAGACGCCCTTGACCTTGTCCGTGGTGAGCTTCGCGGCGGCCTCGATCAGCTCGTCGAGGGTCTGCGGCGGCTCGACGCCCGCCTTCTCCAGCAACGACTTGCGGTAGAAGAAGAACTGAGGGTCGTCGATCATCCGGATGCCGTAGATCTTGCCGTCCACCGTGTGCGACTGGATGTCGGCCTGGTTGAAGTCGTCCTTGACCGGCTCGATGATGTCCGTCAGGTCCGCCACCTGGCCGCTCTTGACGAGCTGGATCTGCGGGTGGAACTCGAACAGGTCGGGCGCGTTGTCGGTGAGCAGTGACGCGAACAGCTTGCTCTCGAAGTTCGAGCCGGTGATCCACTGCGTGGTGACGCTCGCGTCCTTGTAGGCCTTCGCGTACCGCTTGATGGCCTGCTCGGTGCCCGCCTCGCCGTAGGCGTGGAAGTACTGGACGAGGTTGCTGCCCGAACCGCCGCTGCTTCTCCCGTTGTTGCCGCCGCATGCGGCGAGGGTGCCGGCCGCGGCCATGCCCGCGGCGGCGCGGAAGAGGGATCGGCGGGACCAGTTGTTGTTGCTCAGTGCCGACATGGTGACGTCCTTGTCTCGAGTACGGCTGCGGCTCAAGCACTTCAGCGCCCGGTGGCTCAAATGGCGCTGCGGAGCGGGACGTTAACCTTCGGCTAAGGCTTCGGCAAGGGGTTGGACGAAGCCTGTTCGAAGCGTTGTGATCGGTTCGGAATGACGAACGGACCGGGTGGCGGCGTGGGCGCAGAGCGGTCATGGAGGGGGCGACGCTGCTGCGTCGAAGGGGGGTTGAGGGCCGCCGGTGTCAGGGGCCGGCGGCCCTCGGTCCAAGGGGTGAACCCTGGACGGCTATTGCCTGGCCCGGGCCGTTTCGGCCTCGGCGGCGCAGTTGTGGGGGATCGCTTTCGAGCCGTGGACGGTGGCGCCCGGCGCGGCGTCGGAGGACGCGTGGCCGGCGGCGTCGGGGCGCATGCCCAGCACGGCGCCGACGATCCGGCCGTCGACGCTCAGCGGTCGGCGCTGAGCGGATTCACCGGTGGCGTCACCGGCGGTGTCACCGGTGGATCCGGGCGCCGTGGAGCGACGCGAACTCCCGGCTGTGAAACATCCGTTGCCGACGATCGCGTAAGCGGTTACGACGGCCACCGGGGTTAAGCCGGCCACGTCGGCTTCGGTGCCTGCGGTGCCCGCGCGGACGGATGTGTCGTGCCTGTCGGTGCGCGTCAAAACTGCCTCCTTTCCGGATGTCGTGAGGGCGGTGCGGCTCGCCGGGTCATGAGGGCGGTGCGGTACGGCTCCTCACACGCGCGGGGACGCTGCGTTTCGCGTTCCGCTGCCCGACGGACTGCAGCGCCCCTTCGAGCGCGAACGTCGCCGCACCCAGACAGGCCGGGTCGGTGGGGATCGTGGAGAGAACGATCCGGTTGGCGGCCAGCGGCCGTTTCAACGCGTGCCGGGCGACAGCCTCGCGCACCTCCTCGAGGAGGGGTTCGCCGAGCCGGGCCGCGACCCAGCTGCTCAGTACGACCACCTCGGGGTTGAGCACGTTGACCAGGTTGGCGATGCCGGCGCCGAGGTAACGGGCCGTGTCCCGTACCACCTTGACGGCCACCGGTTCGTCGGCGGCGACCCCGGCGGCCAGGGCGTCGATCGTGGCCGTCTGGTCATCGGGGTGCAACAGCGGGCTCTGCGGGCTGAGTTCACGCAGGTTCTGCATGATGCCGGGTGCCCCGACGTACGTCTCCACGCAGCCGTGGTTGCCGCAGCGGCACAGTCGGCCGTCGAGCACGAGCGTGGTGTGTCCCCACTCGCCGGCGCTGTTGCTGACTCCCCGGTGCAGTCCGCCGCCCAGCACCAGCCCGGCGCCGACGCCGGTCCCGAGGTTGACCACCACGGCGTCCCCGTGCCCGCGCGCCGCCCCGAACCACAGCTCGGCGACCGCGCCGGCGCGCAGCGGGTTGTCCAAGTACAGCGGATACGCGATGTGTTCGGAGAGCAGGTCGAGCAACGGCACGTCGTGCCAGTCCCAGTTGGGCGCGTACTCGGAGATGCCCGTGGCGCGGTCCACCTGTCCCGGCACGCTCACCCCGACGCCCAGTACCCGGGCGGCCTCGACCCCGGCCTGCGCGACCACCGAACCGGCGGCCGCGGCGACATGGGCGACCACCTGCTCCGGACGGCTCTCACCGGGCCGCATGTTCTCCTCGGCGCGCGCCAGCACGTTCAGCGCCAGATCGAACAGCTCGACATGGACGTATGTTTCCGCGATGTCCACGCCGATCAACGCGCCCCCCGACGCGTTGACGGCCACGAGGCCCCGGGGGCGGCCACCCGCCGAGTCCTCGAACCCGACCTCGGTGATCATGCGGAGGTCGAGCAGCTCACCGACGAGGGTGGCGACGGTGGCGAGCGAGAGACCGGTTGCCGCCGCCAGCTCCTGCCGGGAGGTGGGCGAGGCGGCGATGATCTGACGCAGCACCTCGTAGCGGTTCGCGGTGCGGATGTCGCGTGATGTGCCGCGTTTCATGGAGCGTGCCCCCTCATCCCTTCCGTCGCTTCCGTGCCGGGCGGGCCCGCTCTGCGACGGCACCGGCGCCGCGTCAGGTTATGGCGTGCCACACGGTTCGACAAGGGGTTAGGAAAGGGGCTTTATAAAGTCGGGCGAAAGTCGAGCCGAAGTGGAGGGAAATCGGTCCGAAGTCAGCTCTCCAGGACATCCTGCACGAAGGCGTTGGTGAACTTCCCGGCGGGATCCAGCACCCGCGCCAGGGCCGTGAAATCGTCGATCCGGGGGTATCGCGTGCGCACCACGCCGGCCGGCATCTCGAAGACCTTGCCCCAGTGCGGCCTCGGCTCGAACGGCTCCAGCGCAGCTTCCACCGCCCGTACGGTCGGCAGCACGGCGGTCGTGTCCTCGACCCAGGTGAAGTGGAACGCCACGGTGTCCCGCCCGTAGGAGGGGCTCAGCCACTGCTCGTCTGCGGCCACGGTCCGCACTTCGCAGATCTGCAGTACGCGGGCGACTGTCTGCCGGATACCGTCGATTGCATACAGCGCCTCGGTGGCGTGCCGACGCGGCAGCAGGTACTCGCTCTGCAGTTCGTTCCCGCTGCTCGGGGTGAACTCGGCCCGGAAGTGCGGCAGTCGCTCGTGCCATGGTCCCGGCACCCCGAACTGCGCGGTGCAGTTGACCGCAGGCATCCCCGGCACCGGATGCTGGGCCTCCACGGCGGGTGTGGCCCACGGGAAGTCGACGAGGGGCTCGTCCGTGCGCCGCTTCAGCCACACCTGCCGGAAGCCGGGCGCACCCCAGTCGGTGAACAGGCTGACGCTGTACGCAGCCGCGGCCACGGTCTCGAAGTCCAGCCCGTCCAGCGGCAGTTCGGTGAACACATGCTGCTCGACCTCGTAGCCGGGCTCCAGGTCGAGGACGAGTGCGGTGACGACGCCGAGGGCGCCCAGCGAGGTGACGGCCCCGCCGAACCGCCGGTCGCCGCGCCCGATGACGACGGTGGAGCCGTCGGCGGTGACGATCTCCACCTCCCGTACGGCGGAGGCGAGCGAGCCGTTCCCGACTCCCGAGCCGTGTGTGCCGGTCGCCACCGACCCGGCGACCGAGATGTGCGGCAGGGAGGCCATGTTCGGCAGCGCCAGCCCGTGCTCGTGCACCCGGCGCGCCAGCTCCGCATACCGGATCCCGCCGCCGACCCGCACGGTCCGGGCCGCGGTGTCGACCTCGACGCCGACGTCACCGCTCAGGGCGTCGAGCGACACCAGTACCCCGTCGGCGCCGGGCTCGGCGATCTCGTTGAACGAGTGCCCACTGCCCAGCACCCGCACCCGCCCGCTTGCCGCCACCAGCGAGCGGAGCGCGTCGAGGGAGCGGGGGCGGTGCAGCTCCTTGGCGGCGAAGATGATGTTGCCGGCCCAGTTGGAAACGGTTTCGGTCATAGCGCCGATCTTTCCCGAGGAATCGGAAACGGGGAAGCTGCCGCTGGAATCCGTGAACTCGCGCGAAGCCGATGCGCGCTGCTGTCGGGCGTCGTCCTTCGGCGGCGGGTCGGGGCGGGGCGGGCGGGGCGGAGTGCGGCGACGCGGCCTTCCGTGATCCACCAGGTCAAGTTTTTCGCAGGCCGGCAGGGTGTCCGGTTGGTCCGGCCCGGCCTCGTAACCGTTCGTCGCCAGGATCCAGTCGATGTCGGCGACCGCCACGGGCGACCGCCACGTGCGGCTGCCCTGTCCGCCGCCCGCAGCACGCGTTCACGCACCTGCCCGTCCCGCGGGCTGCCCGCCGCCTTCGGATCGCTCCGGCCCAGATAGCGCCCCGCCTGCGGCAACTGCCGGAGAAGGGACCCGACGCCTGCCCACTGCGCGCCTGCCGTAGCCCCCGGTATCTGCAGGAGCGTGGTCAGCACACCGGTGAGCACGCGCAGCGGCTGGCCGAACCCCTGCGCCTGTGCCTGCGCCTCGGACGGTCCGGGCAACTGCTGCCGGGCGTCCTCGATCACCCACAGTGCCCCCGGACGTCGCCCTGCTCCTGGGCCTGTCTGTCGAGTGCCTCCACAAGCTCGGGAGCACCGAAAAGCCCTCCCGCCCCGTCGCCACGCGGACCGGGCCCCGGTACGACGGCCGTGCCGCCGGGGGCATACCGTGAGGAGTCGTATGCCTGAGCCGGGAGGCCAGAGCCGGGAGGAGAGACGGATGGGCAGCCGCACCGCGCTGGTCGAGGATCTGATGGAGCGGTTTCCGCATGTTCCGCGGGAAGCAGTCTTCAAGGAGGACCTGCTGCGTGGAGGTGTGGCCTTCGACCCCTCCGCCCTCAGCGACAACGAGTCGGGCGAGGTGAAACCGAAGTCGTACTTCATCTTCTCCTTCGACCACGGCACCCTGCCCGAACTCGGCGAGGCCGCGTTGCGTCGCCCGCCGGAGGAGATCATCCTCACGGGCGGCCCGTACGACCTGCGGCGCACGGTCGTCTCGGTCCGGGTGAACCCGTCGTCGCCGTATCGGGTCGCGGCGGACGGCGACGGCCTGCTCGGGCTCTATCTCGACGGAAAGCGCATCGCCGACGTCGGCGTGCCGCCGATGCCGGAGTACTACCGGCACAAGCTTTCCAACGGGAAGTCCGTCATGGAGGTCGCCCCCACCATCCAGTGGGGCTATCTCATCTATCTGACCGTTTTCCGGGTGTGTCAGTACTTCGGTGCCAAGGAGGAGTGCCAGTACTGCGACATCAACCACAACTGGCGCCAGCACAAGGCGGCAGGCCGTCCGTACACGGGAGTGAAGGACGTCGAAGAGGTCCTCGAAGCGCTGGAGATCATCGACCGGTACGACACCCAGCGGGCGTCCACCGCCTACACCCTCACCGGCGGCGCGATCACCAAGACCGTCGCCGGACGCGACGAGGCCGACTTCTACGGCCACTACGCCAAGGCCATCGAGGAGCGCTTCCCGGGCCGCTGGATCGGCAAGGTCGTCGCCCAGGCGCTGCCCCGTGACGACGTGCAGCGGTTCAAGGACTACGGGGTGCAGATCTACCACCCCAACTACGAGGTGTGGGACCGCCGGCTGTTCGAGCTGTACTGCCCGGGCAAGGAGCGCTACGTCGGCCGCGACGAGTGGCACAAGCGGATCCTCGACTCGGCGGAGATCTTCGGCGCGCGCAATGTCATCCCCAACTTCGTCGCGGGGGTGGAGATGGCCGAGCCGTTCGGCTTCACGACCGTCGACGAGGCCATCGCCTCCACCACGGAGGGCCTGCGTTTCTTCATGTCGCAGGGCATCACGCCCCGTTTCACCACCTGGTGCCCGGAGCCCACGACCCCGCTCGGCAAGGCCAACCCGCAGGGCGCGCCGCTGGAGTACCACATCCGGCTGCTGGAGGCCTACCGCGCCACGATGGACGAGTTCGGGCTCGCCTCGCCGCCCGGCTACGGCCCGCCCGGACCCGGCCGCGCGGTGTTCTCCGTGAGCTCCTTCATGGACAGCCTTCCGGCACAGGACGCGGCGACCGTGTAGTCGCGGAGGAGGCGGCGACCGGTGTGGTCCAGGAAGCGGCGGCGACCGTGTGGTCCCGGAGTTCCTCGATCCCCTCGAGTTTCCGAAAGCGGTGTCGGACGTTGCATCCGAAACGGTGAGGAAACGGGTGTCGAAACCGTTCCTGAAACCGGTGTCGAAACGAGTGTCGGAAGCCGCCTCCGCGAACGTTCCCGAAACCGGTGTCGAAACACGGTGCCGACGTTGAGCGCAGGGCGGTCCGCGTCCGTACAGGAGGCCGGAGTACTGGGCGCGGCCGCCCCTTCGTTCTGTTCTGCTGTCCTGTCCTGCCGTCTTGACATGACATCTGAACAGGGCGCTTGTCAGTTGTGTTGGAAACGTGAAAAGCTCTGCCCCTGCCGCGAGGTTCCCCCCAACTCCATTGCCGTCATGGTGAGTTGACCTCGCTTGTGGATGCAGGAGACCCATGCCCGACCTGCCGACCCCGAAGGACGCCGCCGAGGCCGCGCTGTTCTCCGAGTGCTGGGACGCCGTCCTGTCGTACGCCGACCTGTGCACGTCCGGCTCGACCGCGGCGAACCAACTGGCTCGTGAGGCATTCGCGTTCGGCATACGCGAGGCCCGCGCCGCCGAGGACAATACCGCGCGCGACGCCGGCCGTCGCTCGTCCCGGCTGCCCCGGATCCCCCTACTGCTGACCGCCGTACGCAGCACGGCGGCCGCCTGGGAGGCCCAGGGACATGGCCATCGACTCGACCCCGATCTGCGCCTGTGGCTCAACTCCGGCAAGGCCGCACGGTACGTCGGACCGCCGCTGAGCCGTCCCATCGCCCTGCGCGGCCTGCGCGACATGCAGGAACCGGACGCCGCCCTGCTGTGGCTGGCGGAGGTGGAGGCGTTGCCGCTGCACGCCGTCGTCCGCCGACAGGGCCTGGACCCGACCGCCGCGGTGGAGGAGCTGAACCAGGTCCGCGGCCTGTTCCGGGACCGCTGCCACCGTAACCATCTCGACACGCCGATGGACGCGGAGTGCCGCAGCTACGTCCGACTCCTGGACGCCGTCACCCGCTCGCCCGCCGCCGACACGCCCGCCGACCTCTCCCGGCATCTCGCCACCTGCGTGGAGTGCGCGGAGGCGGCCGCCTGTCTGCGGCTGCACGGGGGCGGGCTGCCCGCAGCGCTCGCCCAGGGCGTGATCGGCTGGGGCGGCCTCGCCTACCTCGAACGCCGTCGCCGGGCCGCCGAGGTGCGCCTCGGCGCCGGACGCCCCGACGCGCCGGACCCCGAGGGTGCGGCCGCGCATGCCGCCGCCGGCCGGGCACGGGCGCTGCGCAACGGACTTCTCGTCGCTGCCGTCCTCGTCTCCGGGCTGGCGCTCGCCGTCTCGATGATGCCCGGTGGCAGCAGCGGCGACATCGTGGCCCAGAGCGGTCCCACGGACAGCAGCCCGGTGGCCGGCCCCGGCGTCTCCCTGCCGACCGCCGCTCCCTCCGCCTCCGTCTCGGCCACGCCGTCCTCGTCCGAGCCGCGGCCCTCCGCCAGCGGCACACCGTCGTCGACCGGCAACGCCGACTCCGGCAAGCCCGATCCCGAGCCCCAGGGCACCTCCTCCGCCACCGCCGGCACCGGCGCCGGAACCGGTGGCAGCAGCGGGGACGGGGCGGCCTGCGAGGTCCAGTACGACCTCGTCAACCAGTGGCCGGACGGCTTCCAGGCGACCGTCACCGTCACCACCGTGGAGGCCCTCGACGTCTGGCGCGTGGCCTGGTCCTTCCACGACGGTCAGCGGGTCGACCAGATGTGGGACGCGAGCCTTGCCCAGAACGGCTCCCGTGTCACCGCGACCTCCGCCGACTACAACAGGTCCGTCGCGGCCAACGGCACCCTTTCCTTCGGCTTCCTCGCCTCCTGGCAGACCAAGAACTCCGAACCGGACGGGTTCACCCTCAACGGTCAGCCGTGCACGGCCTCTTGAGCAACGGAAGCTGAAACCGGACGCGGACGGAAGAAGCCGCGGAGGCGCGGGAGGCAGGGTCGACCGGTGTCGGCCCGATGTCTTCCGCTGCTCCGTTGTTTCTACCGCTCCGCTCTTCCGTCTCCCCGTCGCCTTCGCGTTCGCCTGTGCCCTCGCCTGCGCCTCCTGGGCGCGCATCTAGTCCTTCCAAGAGCCGGAATTGGGTGGCATCCGGCTTCGGGCGTCCGTACTCTGAGTGAGTCTTGAGCGGGGCCGACGGCCGCCGCTGTCAGTCGTATGAGGAACGGGAGGTGTGACCGATGACTGTCGCCATGAGGGGCGCTGTGCGCAGCGACCAGACGTTCGTTCACTCCATTTCCGCGGTCTCCGGCTGACCACTTCTTCCGCTGCGCGTACGCAAACGCTTTCGGGCATCTTGCACATGCGCGTGTTTTGACTACGTGAGCAATGGCCGGGCTGCCCCCTGTGAAGGGTTTTCCTTGTCTTTCTCGTCCTCTTCCTCGTCTTTCTCCTCCTCTTCGGTTTCGTCGCACCCTCTCGCCGCCTATGGCTGGGACGAGGGTTGGGAAACCGATTTCGCTCCCTTTGCCGAGCGGGGTCTCCTGCCCGGTCGTGTCATCCGCGTCGACCGCGGCCTGTGTGACGTCGTCACGGAGGCCGGCATCGTGCGGGCCGACACCGAGTTCGTCGTGCCCCGTGACCCGATGAAGGTCGTGTGCACGGGGGACTGGGTCGCCGTCGACCCCGAGAGCGCCGACCCGCGATACGTGCGGAGTCTTCTGCCGCGCCGTACCGCGTTCGTCCGCTCCACCTCCTCCAAGCGGTCCGAGGGACAGATCCTCGCCGCCAACGTCGATCACGCCGTGGTCGCGATGTCCCTGGCCGTCGAACTCGACCTCGGCCGTGTCGAACGCTTTCTCGCCCTGGCCTGGGAGTCCGGGGCCCAGCCCGTCGTCGTGCTCACCAAGGCCGACCTGGTGCCCGACCCGGTCGCGCTGTCCTACCTCGTCGAGGACGTCGCGACCAGCGCACCCGGCGTGCCCGTGCTCACCGTGTGCGCTCGAGAGGGCGAACGCGATGGGGTCGAGGAACTCGCCGCGCTCCTCGGGCGCGGTACCTCCGTGCTCCTCGGCGCGTCCGGCGCGGGCAAGTCGACGCTCGCGAACGCGCTCGTCGGCGAGGACGTGATGGGCGTGCAGGCCACCCGTGACATGGACGGCAAGGGGCGGCACACCACCACGACCCGCAACCTGCTGACCCTGCCCGGCGGAGGCGTTCTCATCGACACGCCCGGGCTGCGCGGCGTCGGCCTCTGGGACGCCGGCGGCGGGGTCGGACAGGTCTTCTCGGAGATCGAGGAGTTCGCCCGGGACTGCCGGTTCCACGACTGTGCGCACGAGTCCGAGCCGGGGTGCGCGGTGCTGGCGGCCGTCGAGGACGGGGAACTGCCCCTGCGACGACTGGAGAGCTACCGCAAGCTCGTCCGGGAGAAGCAGTGGATCGTCGCCAAGTCCGACGCCCGCATGCGCGCCGACGTCCGTCAGGACTGGAAGCGCAAGCAGGCGGAGGGCCGGGCGGCGGGCGAGGCGAAACGGGGACGGGGGCCCTGGCGACCGGCACCGCCCCGGCAACCCGGCGGCGGCGGGATTTCCTGGTAGGGGATTCGCCGGGTAGTTCGGTAACCGGTTTCCATGAGGGAGGCGGCAACCGGGTAACCGGTTTGCGGCGGTAACGGGGTAACCGGTTACTTCGTTACCGTCGGCCTCGCCTTCGCCCCCCCCGCCTCGGCCCCCGTGCCCCCGCTCTCGCGCCAGCGTCAGCTTCAGCTTCAGCTTCAGCTTCAGCTTCAGCTTCACGTCCGATTTCCGCTAGCACGGTTTCTTCGGCGGGCGAAGACTGGGGCCCATGAAGGGACTGATGACGGGATCGATGCCGGGACTGATGCCGGGACTCATGGCGGACCAGGACACCCGTTACGAGGCGGTCCGCAGCCGGGACGCCCGGTTCGACGGCGAGTTCTTCTTCGCCGTCGAGACGACCGGCATCTACTGCCGGCCCAGCTGTCCCGCCGTGACGCCGAAACGCCACAACGTGCGTTTCTTCGCGACGGCCGCCGCCGCGCAGGGCTCCGGTTTCCGGGCCTGTCGGCGGTGCCGTCCGGACGCCGTGCCGGGCTCGGCGGAGTGGAACGTACGCGCCGACGTCGTGGGCCGGGCCATGCGGTTGATCGGCGACGGAGTCGTCGACCGGGAGGGCGTGGCCGGGCTCGCCGTACGGCTCGGCTACAGCGCCCGCCAGGTGCAGCGACAGCTCACCGCCGAGCTCGGCGCGGGACCGGTCGCGCTCGCTCGCGCCCAGCGCGCGCACACCGCGCGGGTCCTGCTGCAGACGACCGCCCTGCCGGTCACCGAGATCGCCTTCGCGTCCGGGTTCGCCAGTGTGCGCCAGTTCAACGACACCGTCCGGGCCGTGTACGCCTCGACCCCCACCGAACTGCGGGCCGCCGTGCGCGCCGCCCGCCGCGGCGCCACCCCGTCCGCCGGGATCCCGCTGCGGCTCGCCCACCGGGGCCCCTACCACGCGGGCACCGTGTTCGATCTGCTGCAACGGCAGGCCGTGGCCGGGGTGGAGGAGGTGAGCGGGCCGGACGGCCGGCGCACCTACCGCCGTACGCTGCGCCTGCCGTACGGCACGGGCATCGTCGCCGTCGACGAGCGGGCGGGCGACACCGGCCGGGGGGCCTCGGCCGTCCATCCCGGCGGCTGGCTCGACGCCCGGCTGCACCTCACCGACCCCCGCGACCTCACCACCGCCGTCCAGCGGCTGCGACGGCTGTTCGACCTCGACGCCGACCCGTACGCCGTCGACGAGCGGCTCGGCGCCGATCCGCGGCTCGCCCCGCTGGTCGCCGTCCGGCCCGGGCTGCGTGCGCCGGGGGCCGCCGACCCGGAGGAACAGGCGGTGCGGGCGCTCGTGGGGCGGGCGGAGGCGGAACGGCTGGTCCGCGCCTACGGCAAGGCCCTCGACGCGCCCTGCGGCACCCTCACCCACCTCTTCCCCGAGCCGGCCGTCCTGGCGGATTCCGAGCCCACCGGGCCCTTGGGCGCGCTCGCCTGCGCCCTCGCCGACGGCACCGTCCGGCTGGACCCGGGCATCGACCGGGACGACGCCCAGGAAGCGCTGCTCGCGCTGCCCGGGCTGGACGCGCGTACCGTTGCGGCGATCCGCGCCCGCGCCCTCGGCGACCCCGATGTCGCGCCGCCCGGCGCTGACGTCCCCGACACCTGGCGCCCCTGGCGCACCTATGCCCTGCACCACCTGCGCGCCGCGGAGGAACGATGACCGACGACCTGACCGGCAACCTCACGGATGCCCTGACCGATGCAACGACCGGCAACCCCACGGATGCACTGGCCGACGCAACGACCGGCAGCCCCACGGATGCACTGACCGACGGTCTGACGTACTGGACCAGCGTGGCGAGCCCGCTCGGTCCCCTGCTGCTCACCGCCGACCCGGACGGAGCGCTGACCTCCCTCTCCGTGCCTGGTCAGAAGGGCGGACGGACCGTCCAGGACGGCTGGCTGCGCGACCCCGGTCCCTTCCGCTCCGCCGAGGAACAACTCGACGCCTACTTCGCCGCCGACCTGAAGGAGTTCCGGCTCCCGCTGCGCAGCGAGGGCACCGCCTTCCGCGAGCGGGTGTGGGCGGCCCTCGACTCAGTCCCCTACGGGGCGACCACGACGTACGGTGAGGTCGCGGCGCGCATCGGCGCCTCGCGGATGGCCGTACGGGCTGTCGGTGGGGCGATCGGCGCGAACCCGCTGCTGATCGTGCGCCCCTGCCACCGAGTGATCGGCGCGGACGGCTCCCTGACGGGCTACGCGGGCGGCCTGGACCGCAAGGTGAGGCTGTTGACGCTGGAGAGTGCGCTGGGCGTGCTCCCGGGGGATTCTTCGAGCTGACGCTTGTCGAAAACGGTTTCTGTCGACAGTCTGCCGCCGCGCCAGAGTGAGTGGGCACCTGTCCCGGTCGAGCGGCTCGGTCGAGCGGCCCGGCCGAGTGTCCCGGCCGAGCGGCCCGGTCGGATGTCCCGGCCGGACGCGCCGACCGTACGTCAGCCCCACACCGCCGCCCCCAGCCACGCCCCCGCGATCAGCAGGCAGGTGAACAGTTCCGCGAGGACGCTCCAGCCGCCCGAGCGCATCGCCGTGCGCAGGGCCGCCCGGGCCTCGCCCGGGCGGCCCAGGCGCAGGCGTTCGGAGAGGTAGATGCCACCCATGAAGCCGGGGATCGCGCCGACCACGGGGAGCACGACGAAGCCGAGGAGCGCGCCGAGCCCTGCGTACGCCCCCATCCGAGGGGTCGCGCCGCTCGTGCGCAGTCGGCGGGGCGGCAGGGCCCAGCGCACCACCTGGGACAGGAACAGGGCCACCGTGGCGCCGACCAGCACGGCCCAGGCGACCGGCCGCGGATCCTCCAGCGCCCACCACAGGACCGCGGCCCACACCAGCCACGATCCCGGCACACCGGGCACCAGCACTCCGCACAGGCCGAGCAGAATGACCAGTCCGACCAGCAGGAGTTCCCACACTCCCATCTGCCCAGGGTGCCCGAGCCGGAGAGAACACGCAGGTCAAGACGTGCGGCCGGGCGGGTCCCGCCGGTGCCGTCAGCGCTCCCGGGTCACCCATCCGCGCTCGTACGCGTGCCAGCCCAGTTGCAGTCGGGTCGTGACTCCCGTCAGCTCCATCAGCCGCTTCACCCGGCGCTGTACGGTCCGTAGCCCCAGGTCGAGTTGCTTGGCGACGCTCGCGTCGGTCATCCCGGCCAGCAGCAGGGACAGGATCTCCAGGTCGGCGGCTTCGGGGCCGTCCGGGTCCTGCTCGGCGACGCCGGCCGCGCCGAGGCGCAGCGGCAGCGCCTCCCGCCACACCGACTCGAACAGGCCCGACAGCAACTCCAGCAGCCCGCTGGCGTGCACCACCAGCGCGGCGGGCTCCGCGGAGCGGCCGGTCAGCGGCACCAGGGCGAGCGAGCGGTCGGCGACCACCAGCTTGGTCGGCACCTCGTCCACCACCCGGACCTGCTCGTCCCGGCCCAGCGCGGCGGTCAGCTCCGTCATGCCGCCGGGCTGGTCGAGCACCGCCCGTTCCAGTACGACGCGGTAGCGCACCCCACGGTCCGCCGCCCGTTCCTCCGCGTCGTTCTCGCTCCCGGTCACGGCCACCGGCGTGCCGGTGACCAGCGCACACACCTCCTCGCTCGCCCCGAGCTGGATCTGCAGAAAGCGCTGGGCGACGGCGGCGGCACCCGTCACCACTTCGACCAGGTCGTGCACCGCGGGTTCGGCCGCGGCCGCCCGGTACTCCTCGGCGAGCAGGGCCGCCGCCAGTTCCGCCTTCTCCAACTCGTGACGCTGCTGGGTGAGCAGTGCGCCCAGAGCGACGCCCGGAGGCGCGGCGACCCAGCGTCCGGGGCGGCCCGAGGACTGGGCGGCGAGTCCGTGCCGTTCCAGCCGACGCAGCGCGCGCTCCGTGTCGTGCTCACCGAGCGTCAGCCGGCGTGCGAGATCGGGCACGTCGGCGGCGCCCACGGACACCAGTGCCCGGTACGCCGACTCATGCGTCTCGTCGAGCCCTATCGCTCCCAGCATTGGGTGCCGTCCCTCCTTCAACAAGATCCGTACGTCATCTGCGCGACGTCCGTCCTGACGTCCGTCCTGACGTCCGTCCTGACGTCCGTCCTGACGTCCGTCCTGACGTCCGTCCTGACGTCCGTCCTGACGTCCGTCCGATATCCGTTTCCCACATCCGTGAGTGGCGGGAAACAGCCACGGCGTAAACCCGCCGCCGCACATCATCGCCGTACCGGCGGTCACTCTGCCAAGGTGTGGCCACGGCGGGAACATGTGATCATCCACTGATCATCCACAGCGGATCTCCAGGAACGCCGGGGACACTCGGGCCGACCGACCACGACGTCGAGGTGCCGAGGTCTTTCGAGAACGTGATCCGGGCTCATGACGCGCAGGGGCGCAGGGGATCTGAGCCGGGGTCACCCGTGTCGCCGGACGGTTCTCCCGTGGGGGGTGGAACCGTCCGGCGACCCCTGTCGCACCTCGCGTCGCACTGCTGTTCCGGGCGTCGCTCGACATGCTGTGCGATACCCGTGTCGTGACGCATTTTCCTGATGCCCCGTTTTCATATGGCCCGTGCGGTGGACAATTAGGGGCATGAGCCAGCAGGGGGGAAGGGCCACCGGTCACGAGGACGACTGGTGGGGGCAGTTGTACGACGACTCCACCGAGGACACGGGGCCCGCGCCCGCCACCGACTCCCTGGACGACCGCTTCGCCTCGGCCGCCGGAGCGGTGCGCTCCGCGGGCGTCGACGTCGGCTCGGGCGCGGAGGACGGCGTCGGAGCGGGGGCCCCTGAAGGGGGCGGTGCGAGAGACCCGGCGGGCCGGCGGGACACGGCGGCCGTCAGAAGGGCCCCGGCAGGCGACCCGGCCGACGAGGAAGCCTCCGGCGCCGCCCGCAGGGTGCCGCCGCCGCGCGCGGCAGGGCCCGGTCCCGGCGCGCGGACCGATTGGTGGACCTCCCCGCAGGACGAGCTGCCGGGGGCGGCGCAACAGTCGTCGGACGGCTCCGTTCCGCACCCTCGGGGCCGATTCGCTGCCGGGTTCGACGCCAAGGACGCCAAGTCCGACGCCAAGTCCGATGTCGGGTCCGACGCGGGGCGCGACATCCCAGGACAGTCCGCCGATGGGCCCGACGTCGATCAGGGCGCCGCCGCTGACCCCGAAGACATTGTCTGGCGTGACGTCAGGGGGGATCTCGGGTGGGGCGCAGGGCCGGAAACCGTTTCCGACACCGAACGCCATGCGGGCTCCGGCCCGGGGCGTGACGTCGGCCGGGGGGCCGAGTCCGACGACGCCGGGCGGTCCGACGGCGTCGGCATCGCCTCGGGTGCTGCCCACGCTCCGGCCCCTGCCCGTGCCGCAGCCCCTGCCCACGCTCCGACCCCTGCCGCTGCCCCTGCTGCTGCCGCTGACGCCGCCCCGGGCGCCCGTCTGCCGCAGCGGCACCGCGCTCCCTGGGAGCCGCCGTCGGACACGTCGTCAGAGCCCACGAACTTTCCGTCCGGCCCGCTGCCGCCGGGGTTCGCCGAACGCGCGCCCCACGGACCGGTCCCCTCCACGACCGGCGACGGCATGCCCGCCGGGACGCCGCAGGCGATCTCCGAGCCCCCTGCGGCGCCCTCCACGTCCGGGCCACCGGCCGCACCCGCGGCGTCCGCGCCGCCCGCGGTCTCGGCGACCACACCCCCCAGGCCCTCCACCGCACCCCTCGTGCCGCCGCCCGCGCCCGCGGCGCCGCCTGCTCCGGCCCATGCGCCGCCGCCCCCGACCGCCCCCACGGCCTCCGCTCACGGCGACGCGGCCCCCTTCACCCCGCCCGCCCCCGAACGCGCTCCCGCCTCCGAGCGTGCGTTCGACTCCGAGTACGGCCATCCCCCCACCGCCCTGGCCCTTCCCGCTCTCTCCTCCGCCCCCTCCGCCCCCTCCACCTCCTCCGTCCCCGCCCTGCCGGCGCACCCGCCCCTCTCGAACCTGAAGGACTACGTCGGTTCCGGGCCGCCCACCTACGACGCCGAGCCCACCGCCCTTCCGCCCGCCGATCCGGACGAGTTGGACGATCTGGTCGCCGACACCGTTCTGGACGGCGCCCGGTACGGGGCCCTCGCGCTGCGGGCCGTGTCCGTGCGGGGGGACTCCGCGCGCTACCGCGGGGAGCCGCGCCGCGACTCGCTCCTCACCGCCCGCTTCGGCTCGGGCGAACACGCGCTGATCCTGGTCGCCATGGCCACCGGCGCCAGGGCGACCCCGGGAGCCCATCGGGCGGCCGCCGAGGTGTGCCGGTGGATCGGGCGGGCGGTGGGCCGCAGCCATGTCCGGCTCGCCGAGGACATAAGGGCTGCCCGGCGCGGCGACCTGAAGTCCGGCCTGCACCGTCTCACCGACCGCAGCCTCGGACGGCTCCGCGCCAGCGCCGCCGAACAGGGCCTGGAACCGGACGAGTACGCGGCCACTCTGCGCTGCCTGCTCCTGCCCGCCGACCCCGACTGCCGTACGCGCGTCTTCTTCGGCGTCGGCGCCGGCGGACTGTTCCGGCTGCGCAGCGGAGTGTGGCGGGACATCGAGCCCCGGGTGGGCGAGGTCGCCGGCGAGCCGGTCGTCGGGTTCGGCTCGCTCCCGGCCGAGACGCCCGAGGGCGACCGGCTGACGATGGACTTTGGCATCCCCACACCCCCGAACCCCTACGACCCCGATCCCGAACCGCCCCGGGAGCCCTTCCGCTTCCGCGCCTCCGTAGCCCGACCGGGTGACACGCTCCTGATGTGCACCGGCGGTCTCGCCGAACCTCTGCGCGGCGAGCCCGACCTGTCCGCGCACCTGACGGAACGCTGGTCGGGGCCCACTCCGCCCGGTCTCGCGGCCTTCCTCGCCGACACCCAGGTGAGAGTGAAGGGCTACGCCGACGACCGGACGGCGGCGGCCGTCTGGGAGGCGTGAGCGCGCCGTCGCGGCCACTGTGGAGGGATGGACCCGAGGAGACCGAAGGGGTGCGTCGATCCATGGCCAGGCAGAACGTAGCCGAACAGTTCGTGGACATCCTCGCCCGGGCGGGGGTGAGGCGCCTCTACGGTGTGGTGGGGGACAGTCTCAACCCCGTCGTGGACGCGGTGCGGCGCAACTCGGCCATCGACTGGATCCACGTCCGCCACGAGGAGACGGCTGCCTTCGCGGCCGGTGCGGAGGCCCAGATCACCGGGAAGCTCGCCGCCTGCGCGGGCTCCTGTGGACCAGGCAACCTCCACCTGATCAACGGCCTCTACGACGCCCACCGCTCCATGGCGCCCGTGCTCGCCCTCGCCTCGCACATCCCGTCCGGCGAGATCGGGTTGGGCTACTTCCAGGAGACCCACCCCGACCAGCTGTTCCGCGAGTGCAGCCACTACAGCGAGCTCATCTCCAACCCGAATCAGATGCCACGGTTGCTGCACACCGCCATCCAGAACGCGGTCGGGCGTGGTGGCGTCAGCGTGGTGTCCCTTCCCGGCGACATCGCCGACCGGCCCGCCCCCGAGAAAGCCGTCGAAACCGCTCTCGTCACCGCCCGGCCCACCGTCCGCCCCGGCGACGCCGAGATCGAGGCACTCGTCGAGATGATCGACGCGGCCGACAAGGTCACTCTTTTCTGCGGCAGCGGCACGGCAGGCGCGCATGCCGAGGTCATGGAGTTCGCCGGGAGGATCAAGTCCCCGGTCGGGCATGCGCTGCGCGGGAAGGAACACATCCAGTACGACAACCCGTACGACGTGGGTATGAGCGGGCTCCTCGGCTACGGCGCCGCCTACGAGGCCACCCACGAGTGCGACCTGCTGATCCTGCTCGGAACCGATTTCCCGTACAACGCCTTCCTCCCCCACGACGTGAAGATCGCCCAGATCGACGTGCGGCCCGAACACCTCGGTCGCCGCTCGAAACTGGACCTCGCCGTGTGGGGCGACGTACGCGAGACCCTGCGCTGTCTCATCCCTCGGGTGCGGGTCAAGGAGAACCGGCGTTTCCTCGACCGGATGCTGAAGAAACATGCCGACGCGTTGGAGGGGGTGGTGAGGGCGTACACCCGGAAAGTCGAGAAACACGTTCCCATCCACCCGGAGTACGTCGCGTCCGTCCTCGACGAACTCGCGGACGACGACGCCGTGTTCACCGTGGACACCGGGATGTGCAATGTCTGGGCCGCGCGTTACCTCACGCCCAACGGCCGACGTCGCGTCATCGGTTCCTTCTCCCACGGCTCGATGGCGAACGCGCTGCCCATGGCGATCGGGGCCCAGTTCACCGACCGTCGCCGTCAGGTCGTCTCGATGTCCGGCGACGGCGGTTTCACCATGCTGATGGGCGACTTCCTGACACTCGTCCAGCACGACCTGCCGGTGAAGGTCATCCTCTTCAACAACTCCTCGCTGGGCATGGTGGAGTTGGAGATGCTGGTCGCCGGTCTGCCCTCGTACGGCACTACCAACAAGAATCCCGACTTCGCCGCCGTCGCCCGGGCCTGCGGCGCCCACGGCGTACGCGTCGAGAAGCCCAAACTACTGGTCGGCGCGCTGAAGGATGCTCTTCGGCACAAGGGTCCGGCCCTCGTCGACGTCGTCACCGACCCCAACGCCCTCTCCATCCCGCCGAAGATCAGCGCCGAGATGGTCAGCGGTTTCGCGCTGTCCGCCTCGAAGATCGTCCTCGACGGCGGAGTAGGACGCATGCTGCAGATGGCCCGCTCCAACCTGCGCCACGTGCCACGGCCGTAGGGCGGGGCGTCGATTGGGCGGGAGGAGGAGAGGAGAGGAGAGGAGAGGTCTGGGGGTGGGTGAGCCGGTGGTGGCGGGCGTGGCGGGCATAGTCGGTGGGGGTCGTACGGGGTCAGCCCGTGGCCGGGACCCACTTGCGTTCCCCGTTGTCCGTGCCGTACCAGTAGCGGGGCAGGCCCTTGATGCTGCTCGTGCGGAACGGATGGCCGTGGTCGTCGATGCGGACCGTGCCGGCGCGGCCCTGGGAGGACCAGTCGAGTTCGAGGTACCAGTTGCAGTCGCACGACTCGGTCCGCGCCGTGACCAGGAGCACCTCCGGGTCCTCGCTGGACACGCGGTAGGGCAGACTCACCGCCGGGATCGGAGTGCCCGAATCGTTTCCGGCGACCGAGTGCGCGACAGGGCGGTCCTTGTCCAGGTCGACCGCGAAGTAACGCTTGCTCAGCGAGCCGCCGCAGCCCTGGTCCATGGCGTACGCCGTGCCCGACGCCGGTGCGGCACGGCCGACGACCCGCACGCGCAGTGCCGTCAGGACGACGGCCGTGGAGCTACGGCCCTGCACCGAGATCTCCACGTTGGTCTCCCGCCCGTGCACCGCACCTTGGGCCGATGCCCAGAGCCCGGCGTCCTGCTCCGCCGGGGGAGGCGGAACCTGCGCCGGCGGCTTGCCGATGACGTAGTCGTGACCGCAGCCGAGCGCCCAGACCTGCGAGTCGGCGGTCCAGGCGAGCGGTACGCCCGTGGCGGGGGCCGACGCCTTGCCGCCGCCCGGCGCGGCGTTCGCGGAGGGGGAGGTTCTGCCGGGAGCGGAGCCCGGGCCGGAACCGGGTGAGGTCGAGGCGGCGCCGGGGGTGCGGGAGGCGGCGGTGCTCGCGGTGGGCGTGGGGGAGGGGAGTGGGGCCGTCGTGCCGGACGGGCCGCCGGAGGACCCTGCGGACCGGGCCGCGTCGTCGGAGACCGTCGGGTGACCGCCGCCCGGCAGCGCGGACAGCGTGCCCAGGGTGGCGAGGAGCGCGCAGGCGACACCGACGAGGACCGTGGTGCGCCGCTGCCGGGGCCAACGGCGATGCGGTAACTGTTTCTTATCCAGTTCCGGAGTTTCCGGAGTTTCCGGAGTTTCCGACGACGTCTCCGAAGTTTCCGGGTTTTCCGTAGCAGCCGTACCCGTACCCGTACCCGTACCCGCGCCCCGAGGCCGCTGTCGTGCCGCTACCGCTCGCAGCCACCGCCGGTGCAGTTCGAGGCGCTCCTCCGGCGTCGCCCCGCAGAACTCGGCGAGCCGTTCCACGGGCGCGAAATCCTGCGGAACCGCTTCCCCGGCGCAGTACCGATGCAACGTCGAGGTGTTCATGCCCAACCGACGCGCGAGGGAGCCATAGCTGCGTTCCGTGCGCCCCTTCAGCTCCGTCAGCAGCGCCGCGAACTCCGTCACATCGCCCACACCGTCGTCGCTCGACACCGTTCCCCCGTGCTCGTCCGGCCCGGGCGGTCATCCCAGGCACCCATATACCTGCACGTCAGATGGGCTGGGATGGTTCCACCGCAGCCGATCGGGCGAAGACCGTTGCAGCGGGCAGTGCAGACGGCCGATGCTCTTGGTGTCGCACCGACCGGGCCGGACGGACCGACCACCCGGCCGCCCCTACCGCGACGATCCACAGCTGCACCCACACCGATACTCATGCACTCACTCACGGGGGACACCCATGTCCAAGCGCACCCGAGCCGTCATGCTCACCGGGCTCACCGCACTCACGGCCGCGGGCCTCGCCCTCGGCACCGTGCTCGCCGCACCGGCCGGTGCCACCGTCCCGAAACCGCCCGGCTTCCTCTCGGCCACCGACCTGCCGCCGCACGCCGGCTCGTCCTGGACGGCCGGCGCGATCACCGCCGGCGTGTCGCCCGAAGTGGAGGCGGACCGCTGCCTCGGCATGGCGCTGGGCGACGGCTGGGACTCCTGGTACCGGGACTTCCGGACCGATCTCGACACGAGTGCCCGTCAGGTCAGCGTCGAGTTGTCGAGCGTCAGCGCGGCGAAGGGCCGGTACTCACGGATCAACCAGGACATCAAGTCCTGCGCCGGATGGATCGAGGAGGCGGACCCGGAGGTCGAGGCCACGCTGAGGGACTACGGGAAGCTGAACGTCGAAGAGGGCGCCCACGTCTACGGCCTGCACACCGAGACGTCCTGGGGTGCGACCGACATCCGCCTCCTCTCCGTCGGCCGGGACGGCACGACGGTGACCGTCGTGGACTGGGGCCAGCTGGGCGACTTCGGGGACGCCCCGGTGAAGGCCTTCAAGAAGACGACCGTCACAGCCGTCAACAAGCTCCACTGACCACTGAGAAAAGCCGGGGCCGCCGCCCTCCCGCCACGGGGGTCGGGAGGGCGGCGGCCCCGCACGACCACTCAGCCACCAGACAGTCGTCCGAGACACACGGGGAACACGCACATGACCAGCAAGACCAGCGGGATGGGAAAGATCAGCAAGACCAGCGGGACCGGCAAGCGCACGACCCGCCTTCGCACCACCCGTCTTCGCACCACCCGTCGGCGCAGCGCCCTGGCCGTCGGCCTCGCCCTGGCGCTCGGCCTCGGGGTGACGGCCCAGGCGTCCGCGGGCAGCCCGCGCAGCGTCAGCGGCAAGCCGTCCGACAACGTCACCCGCATCGCGGACTTCTACGGCGCCTACATCGACGCGATGACCGACGAGGGCGGCGGCCGGCTCGCGGACGAACTCCGCAAGCACTACCTCACCCCCGCCTTCCAGAAGGAACTGGCGGCCTGGGAGGACGAGAACCACGCCGACGGCGTCCTGCAGGCCCAGAACGTCCCGCTTGCGTGGAAGGTCACGGACAACGGCACGGCGAACTACACGGAGGCCGTCGTCACCCTCACCTGGGGCGGCAACCAGACCACCGAGCTCATCGTCGACATGACCCGCGGCCACAAGATCTTCCACATCGGCACGACGGGGGCCGAGGGCAGCTAGCCAGTCCCGGGTGAGGACCGTCGGATTCCGGCCAACCTCGCGGCCAGAGGCGACGTGCGGCGCGGCGGAAGGTCTCCGGCAGCGGAATCTCCTCCGCCCCGACGGTCGACGCCCCGTCGGCCGACGCCTCGACGGTTGACGCCTCGCCGTCTCGACGAAAGAGCCTTTGTTGTAAGAGAGTTGGCGGTCCATGGACGTGTCGGCTCCCCTTGGGCTCACCGTCGGACGTGTCGGCGTCTCGATCACCCGACACCCGCCCCCGGCGTTGCCACACCCCGGCCCCTCCCGGTGCCGTGCACCAACTGCCCCTCCCCTTCCCCGAATACGGCCGGATCGGCAGAGGCGAATCGTCCAACGGGGCGATGCCCGGCGGTCGGTGCGTGACCCAGGTGTGTAGGTTCGAAGGTGTGCGGGACGGCCAGGTCGGGGGCCGCCTCGAAGAGCGGATGCGCCGGCTCACCTCCGCTCGCGGGGGAAGCACCCGCCAGGTGCCGGTTGCGCGGGTGCGCGCCCCGCACGGGTACGCCCGCGCCGTCGTACGGCATCCCCACCGCCCGGAAACCGGGTCGCTCACCGTGGCGGCCGGAGTCGATCGCCGCTTCTCCCCGTCGGCCCGTTCGCTCCCCGGGCATCCGCCCCGCCGATCGTCGACCAGCCTGTCCACCTGGGGCGTTCTCCACCTGACGTCGGTCGCGGACGGCTGATGCGCGATCGCCAAGGCCGGATCGACAGACGCCGGCTCGGCCGGCCCGTGCCGAGCGGACACGGCCACCGGCACACCCGTCGCACACCGCACACGACGCACGAACCGACGCGTCGCCCGCTCCGGACCCGCCTGTACCAGGGCCCGGTCGTCGTGGACGGCGCCCTCCACGGCGGCTCGGACGGCGCGCTCGGCCCGACGGTCGCCCCGACGTCCCACCCCGTGAGTGCCCGGGAGGACCGGCCGAACATGGCCGAACACCCGGTCGTCGATGATTCGACATGACTGGCCCGCTGTCGACCGGGCAAGGATCCCCGTGAACGTGTTCGAGCAGGAGGGGAACCGACATCGACACGCGGGCGGGGGTCATGGAGAGGCAGGCACGAGGAAGCGGTCCGACGACGATCGCGGGCGCCTCGGCGACGAGACAGACGGGGGCAGCGGGGGCAGCAGGGGCAGCGCGGGAAACAGGCGAGGGCGCGACCGAAGGCGCCGCCGAGTACGCGGCCGACTGCGCGGTGGAGCAGGACCGGGCGTCGCAGCTCAGCCGCAGACTCGGGCGGGCGGACCTGCGGGCGGTGCCCGAGGCGCGCCGGGCGCTGCGGGAACTGCTGCGGGACTGGGGGAAGCCCGGCCGGTCGGAGACGGCGGAACTGCTCACCAGCGAACTCGTCACCAACGCGCTCGTGCACACCGACGACGACGCGGTCCTGACGGCCACCGTCTCACCGTCCGGCCTGCGGGTGGAGGTGCGGGACTCAGCGGCCCGCCGCCCTCGGCCGAGCGCACAGAGCGCCGACGAGGGCACGCACGGCCGGGGCCTGGTCCTGGTGGAGTCCCTCGCGGACACCTGGGGCGTACGGGCGCACGGTGCCGGGAAGGTCGTCTGGTTCGAGCTGGACGCCGGGGCCGCGTGAGCGTGGCAGGTCGCATCGACACCCGACGGGAAGGGGGCGCGACCGTGGTGGTCGCGCCCCCTTCCCGTCAGGTCTGACTGTCCGTCAGCCGAACTGCTGCTCCAGGTCCTTGAGCTTGCGCTCCAGGGAGTCGAGGCGCGGCAGGGCCATCGTGTCGTCCTCCGCGGTGAGATCAACGGTGAACGAGTCGGAAGAAGCGGAACTGTGGCGAGCGGGCTGCAGGGAGGGCCGCGAGCGCACGGGCAGCTGCTCCGCGGAGTTCGCTATGGCAGGCTCCGCGGAAACCCGCTCGGCCGTGGCGCGCTCCAGAGCGGCCTGGGCCTCCACCTGACGGCTCCCGCCGCCGCCACCGCCGCGGCCGGGGAAACGTCCGTTGCCTCGGCTGATCGCCTTCAGATGCGCCCGCTCGACCCGCTGCTGATCGCGACGGCGCAGCTTGGTCTCCTCCTTGCGGGCCTTGTCGTCGCGGACCTCCTCGACGGCCTCGTCCAGGCTGCGCACGTTCTCCAGCAGCATCAGCGACCATGCCTTGTACGTCTCACGGGGGGCACGCACCCAGCGCACCACGCGGATCTGCGGCAGCGGACGGGGCACGAGACCCTGCTCGCGCAGCGCGGCGCGGCGGGTCTGCTTCAGGGCCCGGTCGAAGAGCACGGCGGCCGAGAGCGACATGCCGGCGAAGAAGTGCGGGGCGCCCGCGTGGTCCAGGCCCCTGGGCGCGTGCACCCAGTTGAACCAGGCCGCGGCGCCCGCGAAAGTCCATACGAGTATCCGGGAGCCGAGAGCCGCGTCACCGTGGCTGGCCTCGCGCACCGCGAGCACGGAGCAGAACATCGCCGCGCCGTCCAGGCCGAACGGCACCAGGTATTCCCAGCCGCCGGTCAGGCCGAGGTTCTGCTCGCCGAACCCGACCAGGCCGTGGAAGGAGAGGGCGGCCGCGACGGCCGCACAGCAGAACAGAAGGACGTAGGAGGCTGTGCCGTATATGGCCTCCTTGCGCCTGCGGCGCTCCTCGCTGCGCTCCCACGAGTCTTCGCCGCTCGTGTCCTTCCCCGAGGGGCGCTTGCCGCGCGCCAGCACCGCAACCGCCGCCAGCATGCCCAGGAGGAGTACGGCGCCCGGAAGCAACCAGTTCAGCGATATGTCGGTAAGTCTCATCTGGGGTCCCTTGCATTGGGATAGGGCGTAACGCCCGCCATAGTGGCCCAATCCCGCCGTCCCTCAGGGGGTTTCGGGGCAAGAGGCCGCCAAGGAGGTGCAAGGGGATGCCCAAGGCGACGTTCTGCTCGAACTGCCGCTTGAGGGGCGGGAGTTGAGTTCGAATAAGACTACCCATACGAGTGGTTCCACGGAAAGTTCCCGTGGCAAGTGAGGAATTTGTGAATCGCTTGTAACCGTTGGGGAGCCTCGTCCGGGTGATCCTACGGGACTCTCCGCGGCCCTCTGCCCACGAGGGGTGACTCGAGGGGAAGCGGTATCTGAGCGTTACTCAACTGCTTGCGGACGCCGCCGCGGTGAGCCTGGTGACGCGGTCCGCGTCGCAGGTGCGCGGGCAGGTGACGCAGGTGTCCTCGGGGCGCACCGTGTAGAACATGCAGCAGCTCGCGCGGTCCCGGGTGGGCAGGGCCTCGCCGTCCGGGCCCGCCAACTCGCGGAAGGCCGCGGAACCGACGTAGGGCTGCGTGGCGCCCGGCAGCAGCAGCTCCAGCTCCCGTCGCGCCCGCTCCGGCTCGTCCCCGCCGAGCAGGTCGGCGATGTACCAGAGCCCCTCGACGATCTCGTCGGTCACCATGCCCCACAGGGCCCGACCGCGCCGCCGGGCCCGCGGCCCGAAGCCGGCGAGCAGTGGCTCGTGGTGCTCGGCCACCGCCGCCCGCACCTCCGCCCGCAGCGCCTCCTCGTCCGGGACCACCCGGGCGCCGGGCAGCAGCGCTGCCGGGTCCCCCGGCAGACAGGCGAAGGAGGACGGCGGGCGGACGGCCATCCGCATGCCGCTGCCGGTGCGGTCGTACGAGACGTGCGTCACGGGGAAACGGGGCACCCGGCGGTGCAGGAACCACGGGACGGTGATCAGCAGGCAGGCGGGCCAGGCGTACCGGTGCAGTCCGAAGCTCGCGACCACGTCGGGACGTGCCGGTCGGCCGTAGTCGCGCACGACCTGTGCGTCGTCCCATGCGAGGAAGGCCTCCAGGGCGGCTCCGCCCTCCGCGAGCTCGGCCGCGGCGACCCAGCCCCCGCCCCGGGGAAACGGTTCCACAAGTCCCAGCTCCGTGACGGTCAGGCCCGGGTAGACCTCCGTGAGGCGGGCGTAGGCCTCTGCCGTGGCCGACGGGGCTGTGGGCATGGCGGGACCGCCGTTTCGGGTGCGATTAAAGGTAAGCCTAACCTTATCCAGTGCCGTTGGGATTTGAACTGGCGGCCACTACGCCTAAGGTGCTTGACGGACGAGTAACAACCCGTCGTAATGACCCCAAGTACCGACAAGGCCGTAAGGAGGCCCCGTGGAGCAGAGAGCGCACGGCTCCACCGGTACGGGGAAACCGGTTCCGCAACAGGTCGACGGCCGTGCCCGGGTGCCGGCGCAGTCGCGCACCGGGTCGGTTGGATCACCGGGGTCCGGGCCCGCCGGGCCGGTGGGGTCTGCCGGGAACGCCGGGTCCGTCGAGTACGGCGACGGTGCGGACCGCGAGCCGTGCGGCCCGACGGGTGCCGCGCGCGGTGAGCACACGCACAGCGAGATCCCGATTCCGCGTCCCCGGCCGGTCGTCCAGCGCGCCTCCGTGCGCGGCCAGATCCTCGACGCCCTGCGCACCGCGCTCGTCGGCGGGGAGCTGCAGCCGGGCGAGGTGTACTCCGCGCCGGTGCTCGGCGAACGCTTCGGGGTCTCCGCGACGCCGGTCCGGGAGGCCATGCAGCAGCTCGCGCTGGAGGGCGCCGTCGAGGTCGTCCCCAACCGCGGGTTCCGGGTGATCGTACGAGGCACGCGGGAACTGGCCGAGCTGGCCGAGGTGCGGGCGCTGATCGAGGTCCCCGTGATGCTGCGGCTCGCCCGTACGGTGCCCGCGGAGCGGTGGGCGGAGCTGCGGCCCCTCGCCGAGGCGAGCGTGCGCGCGGCGGCCTCCGGCTGCCGGGCCACGTACGCGGAGGCCGACCGTGTCTTCCACCGGGCACTGCTCGCCCTCTCCGGCAACGAGCAGCTGGTCGGGATCGCCGAGGATCTGCACCGGCGTTCGCAGTGGCCGCTGGTCGGCGCTCCGGTGCGACGGGGGCGGGCGGATCTCGTCGCCGACGCGGCCGAGCACATGGCGCTGCTGGAGGCGTTGACGGCGGGAGAGCTGGACGCCGTGCAGGCGCTGATGCGCGAGCACTTCGCGGGCACGGGCGGCTGAGGAGACCGGCGCCGGGGCCATTGTCCCGAGGCGCCTCGCTCCGGCCGCGATACGGCGTCACCCGTTGCGCCGCACCCTGCCCGCCATGTTTTCCGCCCTGTCTCCCGCCCAGCTTTTCGTGCTGTGGCCGGCCAAATGATCCGCCCTCGTCCGCTGCGGCCCGTTCTCCGCCCGTGCCCGTGCCCGTGCCCGTGCCTGTGCGTGCGTGTGCCGTGGCTCCGGCCTCTGTGACCCGGTCGTCTGCGCCCTGCCGTGGCCTCGCCCTCCGCGCCGCCCTCCGCGTGACCTGCCCGCGTGCGCAGCCGCAGCGCCCGCTCCTCACACTCCGGACGGGCTCGGGGCCGTCGGGGGCGCCAACTGCCTTGCCAGCCAGGTCGGTACGCCTCCCAGCAGTCGGAACAGTCGACGTGCCTCCTCCCGCAACCGCGAGGCCTCCGGCTCGACTTCCGCGTCCGCCAGTGAGGCGAGCGCGGGAGCGGTGCCCACCAGGTAGCCCAACTCCTCCCGGATGCGCAGGGATTCGGCAAATCCGTGCCGGGCCTCCGCCAACTCGCCGTCACGCAGGGCGAGTCCGGCGAGGTGGCGCCAGGTGAAGGAGAGCAGCAGCGAGTCCGAGTGCGCCGCGGCCGCCGTGTGGGCGCGCCGGTAGGCGGCCCTCGCGGCCTGCGGGGAACGCGAGATGTTCTCGGCGAGCAGACCTCTGCGGAAGTCCAGCAGCGCCCGGCCCGCCGCGTCCGGCGGGATCAGCGCCGCGGCCCGGCCGAGCGCGGCCCGTGCCTCGTCCACCCGGTCGCGCACGCCGTGCAGCGTTGCCGCATAGGCGAGTTGCCCTCGCTCGCACGCGGCCGCGCCCCGCTCCTCGTCGTCGTGGGCCAGCGCCTCCGCGGTGCGCAGCGCGTCCTCGGCGTCCTGCCAGCCCTGCTCGGTGTACAGGCACCGCTCCACGAGCAGTGCGGCCCGCTGGATCGAGCCTGTCGCGGTGTCGGGCGGGATCAGCGCCGCCGCGTCGGCCCAGCAGGCACGCGAACGCAACCGCCATACCGCGGTCTGGAGGGGATCGTCACCTGAGGTCGTTCCGGTACCGGACATGGCGCTGTACGCCACGTTGCCCTCCCCAAGTCCTGTCCTGCGGATCAGCTCGTGGGCGCTACGCAAGGCACCGTGCCCCCGACTCCGACCTGATCCGAAGGACAGGCCCAGCGCGCCATCGAGCTATGAGTGGTGCGCGCATCTCAGCACGAATGGCGGCACCGGGCCAAGGGGGCGGGTGAAGGATTTCACAAAGTCGTGGGATCTCCGTCCTCACAGGTTTCAACGGCTGGTGACCAAGGGGTAGTAACCGGTGTCGGCCAGCTGTCGGTCCGCTGTCAGCTCATGCGCAGCGCCAGGAAGAAGTCCAGCTTGTCCTCCAGCCGCGAAAGGTCACGGCTCGTCAACTGCTCGATCCGCCCGACCCGGTAGCGCAGGGTGTTGACGTGCAGATGCAGGCGGGAGGCGCATCGGGTCCACGAGCCGTCGCAGTCGAGGAACGCTTCCAGCGTCGGGATCAGCTCGGCGCGGTGGCGTCGGTCGTAGTCGCGCAGGGGGTCCAGGAGACGTGCAGTAAACGCTCTGCGCACATCGTCAGGGACGAACGGCAGCAGCAGGACGTGCGAGGCCAGCTCCTGATGGCCCGCGGCGCAGACCCGGCCGGGGCGGGCCGCGGCCACCCGTCGAGCGTGCCGTGCCTCCTCCAGAGCCCCGCGCAGCCCTTCCGCCGAGTGCACGGCGGCGCTGACGCCCACCGTGAGCCGTCCGTCACCGTCGAGTCCGGACGAAAGCGGTTCCCGCACGGCCGCCAGGAGGGCGTCGGCGAGGACGCCCGTCTCGGAGCCGTCGTGCGCGTTCGACACCGCGGGCAGCGGGACCAGCGCGATGGCCTCCTCGCCCGTGTGCGCCACGGCGATGCGGTCGGAGGGCTCGGGGCCGGTGGCGAGCGGGTCGACCAGGATCTCCTCCAGGAGCGACTGGGCGACCGGGCCCGGCTCCAGATCGCCGTCGTCCCACTCGACTCGGGCCACGACCACCTGCCAGTGCGGGGCGGCCCCCAGGCCCGGCAGCAGCACCGGCGCGGCCACCCGCAGGCGGGCCGCGATCTCCGCCGGGGCCGCGCCTGTCTGGACCAGCTCCAGCACCTCCTGCGCCAGGCGCCGGCGCACCGTGCGCGCCGCGTCCCGGCGGTCCCGCTCGACCGCGATGAGCTGGGTGACGCCCTGGAGCAGGTCGAGCCGCTCGTCCGCCCACTCACCGGCGTCCGCCTCGACGGCCAGCAGCCAGTCCGACAGAACGCTCTCGCGCACGTCCCGCGAGACCGGTGAGACACCTGAGGCCCCCGATGCTCCTGAGGTCGACGGGACCGGCGAGGTGTGCGACGTCGGGGACTTCTGCGCGGTCTGGGCAGGACGGCCGCCGTTGCTGCGGATGGGGAACAGCGAGTACGTCGCCTGGCCCACCCTCACCCGGTGCGGTCCGCGCCGACCCGTGCGGACGGCCGCGAGGTGCTCCGCCGCGAGCTTCGCGCACACGTCGGGCGGCAGGGCCGGCCCGGCCGGCTTCGACCCCGCCGGCTTCGCGCTCGTCGACTTCGGGCCCGCGATGAGCCGGCCGGTGGGGGACAGGACCCACGCGCGCAGGTCCAGGTCGGAGCCGAGCAGGTCCAGGACCACGTCCGGGCCACCGCCCGCCGGGCCCGAGATCATCATCCGTCGGTGCCGGTCGACCACGGCCGCGAGGTCCCCGGCGCGCTCGCCGGAGACCTGCCGCACGACGTGCTCGGTGATCGTCGCGAAGGCCACCGACTCGTGCACCGCGAACAGGGGGAGACGCTGCCGGGCGCAGGCCGCGACCAGGTCCTCCGGGACGTTGCCCAGCTCCGCCTCACCGGCCGCGAGCGCGGTCACCCCGGCCTGCACCAGGATGCGCACGAACGGGTCGGAGTCCGCCGCGTCCCGGCGCCAGGCCAGGCCCGTCAGCACCAGCTCGCCCCCGGAGAGGTAGCGGCTGGGGTCCCGCAGGTCGGTGGTCATGACACCCCGCACCGTGCGGTCCAGTTCGTCCTCGCCGCCGAGGAGCCTGAGGCCCAGCGCATCGGTGTCCAGCAGTGCGCGCAGCCGCATCTCGTCGCCGCCGTTCTCTGTCTCGAAATCTACGATGAATCTTGAAGGATGTGGTGGAGAGGACCCGCCGCCGGTCCTGCCGTCGGCCCCGCCCCGGGGCCCGGGGCGCTGCGGCGGCCGGTCAGTAACCGCTTTGGAACCGCATTCTTTGATTGCCAGGCTGTTTCCTACGTTTCCACAGGAAAACGAGGAGGTTACTGATGGCCTCCGTTCATACGAATCTACAAGATGGCCGTGCCGACCAGCCAACTCCTTCATGGTTTCCGTGACTGACCCGGTTGGAGCAAGGCGCTGTGTACTGGCCTCACTGCGCGTGAACAGGACATGAACGAGCCGGGCCCGCCGCACCCGATTCTGGCTCGAACCGAACGACTCATGAGACGAAGAAGAGAGCCGGTCATGGACTTCCTTCGCCCCGCCAGCTGGGAGGAGGCGCTCGCCGCCAAGGCCGAGCACCCCTCCGCTGTGCCGATCGCGGGTGGCACCGATGTGATGGTCGAGATCAACTTCGACCACCGGAGGCCCGAATACCTGCTCGACCTCAACCGCGTCGGTGACCTCTACGAGTGGGAGGTCGGCGAGGAGAGCGTGCGGCTCGGCGCCTCCGTCCCGTACAGCGCCATCATGGAGAATCTGCGCGCCGAGCTGCCGGGCCTCGCCCTCGCCTCGCACACGGTGGCCTCCCCGCAGATCCGCAACCGCGGCGGAGTCGGCGGCAACCTCGGCACCGCTTCCCCGGCCGGCGACGCCCACCCCGCCCTCCTGGCGGCCGGCGCCGAGGTCGAGGCCGAGTCGGTGCGCGGTTCGCGCCGGATCCCGATCGACGCGTTCTACACCGGCGTGAAGCGCAACGCGCTCGCGCCCGACGAGCTGATCCGCGCCGTCCACATCAAGAAGGCAGACGGCCCGCAGCAGTACTCCAAGGTGGGCACCCGCAACGCCATGGTCATCGCCGTCTGCGCCTTCGGCCTTGCGCTGCATCCCGAGACCCGGACGGTCCGCACCGGCATCGGCTCGGCCGCGCCCACCCCCGTCCGGGCGAAGACCGCCGAGGACTTCCTCAACGCGGCGCTCGAAGAAGACGGTTTCTGGGACAACGGGAAAATCATCACCCCGTCGGTGGCCAAGCAGTTCGCGGACCTGTGCGCCGCCGCCTGCAACCCCATCGACGACGTCCGGGGCACCGCGAGCTACCGCCGCCACGCGGTCGGCGTCATGGCCCGCCGGACGCTCACCTGGACCTGGGAGTCCTACCGCGGCGCCCGCCGCACCTCGGAGGGAGCTGCGTAATGCGCGTCAACTTCACTGTCAACGGACGTCCGCAGGAAGCCGACGACGTGTGGGAGGGCGAGAGCCTGCTGTACGTGCTGCGCGAGCGGCTCGGTCTGCCGGGTTCCAAGAACGCCTGCGAGCAGGGCGAGTGCGGCTCGTGCACCGTCCGGCTGGACGGCGTCCCGGTGTGTTCGTGTCTGGTCGCCGCCGGCCAGGTCGAGGGCCGTGAGGTCGTCACCGTCGAGGGGCTCGCGGACTACGCCAGACAGCGCGCCGCACACGGCGGTTGTGCGAGCGGCGCCTGTGGCACGTCGCTGCAGGACGCGCAGCACTGGGCGGCCAAGGGACAGGACTCCCGCACCGGCGAGGGCACCGAACTCTCCCCGGTCCAGCAGGCGTTCATCGACGCCGGCGCCGTCCAGTGCGGCTTCTGCACGCCGGGGCTGCTGGTCGCCGCCGACGAGATGCTCGAGCGCAACCCGAACCCGACCGACGCGGACATCCGCGAGGCCCTGTCGGGCAACCTGTGCCGCTGCACCGGCTACGAGAAGATCATGGACGCGGTCCGTCTGGCGGCCGCCCGGCAGGAAGAGGCGGTCTGACGATGCCTGCCAACGGCGCCCCCATCGGCACCCCCACCAAGATCACCCAGGGTTCCCGGACCAAGGGCGGGATCGGCGAGTCCACACTCCGCCCGGACGGCACCCTCAAGGTCACCGGCGAGTTCGCGTACTCGTCCGACATGTGGCACGAGGACATGCTCTGGGGCCAGATCCTGCGCTCCACGGTCGCCCATGCCGAAATCGTTTCCATCGACACGTCCGAGGCCCTCGCCACACCCGGCGTCCACGCCGTGATGACGTACGACGATCTGCCGACCGATGTGAAGAACTACGGCCTGGAGATCCAGGACACCCCGGTCCTCGCCCACGGCAAGGTACGCCACCACGGCGAGCCGGTCGCGATCGTCGCGGCCGACCACCCGGAGACGGCCCGCCGCGCCGCAGCCAAGATCAAGGTGGAGTACCGGGAACTGCCGGTCATCACGGACGAGGCCTCTGCGACCGCCCCGGACGCCGTCCTGATCCACGAGGGCCGCGACGACCACCACATCGGTCACGTCGCGCACCCGAACATCCTCCACCGTCAGCCGATCGTCCGGGGCGACGCGACCGCGGCCGCCGAGCGCGCCGATGTGATCGTCAAGGGCGAGTACACGTTCGGCATGCAGGACCAGGCCTTCCTCGGGCCCGAGTCCGGCCTCGCCGTGCCCGACGACGACGGTGGCGTCCACCTCTACATCGCCACCCAGTGGCTCCACTCCGACCTGCGCCAGATCGCACCCGTTCTCGGCCTCCCCGAGAGCAAGGTGCGGATGACGCTGGCCGGCGTCGGCGGCGCGTTCGGCGGCCGCGAGGACCTGTCGATGCAGATCCACGCCTGTCTGCTGGCCCTGCGCACCGGAAAACCCGTCAAAATCGTTTACAACCGTTTCGAGTCCTTCTTCGGTCATGTCCACCGCCACCCCGCGAAGCTCTTCTACGAGCACGGCGCCACCCGCGACGGAAAACTGACTCACGTCAAGTGCCGCATCGTGCTCGACGGCGGCGCGTACGCCTCCGCGTCCCCCGCGGTCGTCGGCAACGCCTCCTCGCTGGGCATCGGCCCGTACGTCGTCGACGACGTCGAGGTCGAGGCCATCGCCCTCTACACCAACAACCCGCCCTGCGGCGCGATGCGCGGCTTCGGCGCGGTCCAGGCGTGCTTCGCCTACGAGGCGCAGATGGACAAGGTGGCAGAGCGACTCGGCATGGACCCGGTGGAGTTCCGGCAGCTCAACGCGATGGAACAGGGGTCCCTCCTGCCGACTGGGCAGACGGTCGACTCCCCGGCGCCGGTCGCCGAACTCCTGCGCCGCGTCAAGGCGATGCCGCTGCCGCCGGAGCGCCAGTGGGAGAGCAGCGAGGGCGCGGACGTCCGGCAGCTGCCCGGCGGTCTGTCCAACACCACGCACGGCGAGGGCGTCGTCCGAGGAATCGGTTACGCGGTCGGCATCAAGAACGTCGGCTTCTCCGAGGGCTTCGACGACTACTCGACCGCCAAGGTCCGGGTGGAGGTCATCGCGGGCGAGCCCGTCGCCACCGTGCACACCGCCATGGCGGAGGTCGGCCAGGGCGGTGTCACCGTCCACGCGCAGATCGCCCGCACCGAGCTGGGCGTCGCGCAGGTGACCATCCACCCGGCCGACACGCAGGTGGGCAGCGCCGGCTCCACATCGGCCTCGCGGCAGACGTACGTCACCGGCGGCGCCGTCAAGAACTCCTGCGAGCTCGTACGGGAGAAGGTCCTGGAGATGGGGCGCCGCGCATTCGGCTCCTACCACCCCGCCTGGGCCACCGCCGAACTGCTCCTGGAGGGCGGCAAGGTCGTCACCGACGGCGGTGAGGTCCTCGCCGACCTGGTCGACGTGCTCGGCGACGAGGCCGTCGAGGTCGAGGCCGAGTGGCGGCACCGGCCGACCGAACCCTTCGACCTGCGCACCGGACAGGGCTTCGGACACGTCCAGTACAGCTTCGCGGCGCACCGCGCCGTGGTCGAGGTCGACACCGAGCTCGGTCTGGTGAAGGTCATCGAACTGGCCTGCGCGCAGGACGTCGGAAAAGCGCTGAATCCGCTTTCCGTGATCGGTCAGATCCAGGGCGGCACGACCCAGGGCCTGGGCGTGGCGGTCATGGAGGAGATCATCGTCGATCCGAAGACGGCGAAGGTCCGCAACCCGTCCTTCACCGACTATCTGATCCCCACGATTCTCGACACGCCGACCATCCCCGTCGACGTGCTCGAACTCGCCGACGACCACGCCCCCTACGGGCTCCGTGGCGTCGGCGAGGCCCCCACCCTGTCGTCGACCCCGGCCGTCCTCGCGGCGATCCGGAACGCGACCGGGCTGGAGCTCAACCGCACACCGGTGCGTCCGGAGCATCTGACGGGCACCGCGTAGTCACCGACGTTCGTCTCGGGCCGTCCCCCGGGTCGTCCATTCCCAAATCCCGCGCTCCTTTCCGAAGGCGTCGCGCGGGTGCACCTATAAACCTTGGGAGATGGCCCCATGACCCAGCAGTCACTGGAGTCGAGGACCACGGCCGAAGACGCGGGTGAAGGCACCCGCGTCCCGGCCGGCAGGTCCTGGCTCGACCGGTACTTCCACATATCCAAGCGGGGATCCACGGTCGCGCGCGAAGTGCGCGGCGGCGTCACCACCTTCATGGCGATGGCGTACATCCTTCTGCTCAACCCCCTGATCCTGTCCGGCAAGGACGCGGCCGGGGACACCCTCGGCCAGAAAGCCCTCATCACCGCAACCGCTTTCGCCGCCGCTCTCACCACGCTGCTGATGGGCTTCCTCGGCAAGGTGCCCCTCGCGCTCGCCGCCGGCCTGTCCGTCTCCGGCGTGCTGTCCTCCCAGGTCGCCCCGCAGATGACCTGGCCGCAGGCGATGGGCATGTGCGTGATGTACGGCGTGGTCATCATGCTGCTGGTCGTCACCGGCCTACGCGAGATGATCATGAATGCGATCCCGCTCGCGCTCAAGCACGGCATCACCATGGGCATCGGTCTGTTCATCGCGCTCATCGGTTTCTACAAGTCGGGCTTCGTGCACCAGGGCAAGGCAACCCCGGTCAGCCTCGGTCCGACGGGCGAACTCGCGGGCTGGCCCGTCCTGTTGTTCGCCGGCACACTCCTGCTGATCTTCATGCTCCAGGCCCGGAACATCCCCGGCGCCATCCTCATCGGCATCGCCGGCGGCACGGTCGTCGCGGCGATCCTCAACGCCGCCGGGGTCGTCGACCCGAAGCAGTGGGCGGCGGGCGCCCCCGAACTGCACGGCAGCGCCGTCTCGATGCCCGACTTCTCGCTCTTCGGGGACGTGGAGTTCGGCGGCTGGGGCGAGGTCGGCGCGATGACCGTCTCAATGATCGTCTTCACGCTCGTCCTCGCCGGGTTCTTCGACGCCATGGCCACCATCATCGGGGTCGGCACCGAAGCCGAACTCGCCGACGACAAGGGCCGGATGCCGGGCCTGTCCAAGGCGCTGTTCATCGACGGAGCGGGCGGCGCGATCGGCGGAGTGGCGGGCGGCTCCGGCCAGACCGTGTTCATCGAGTCGGCGACGGGGGTGGGCGAGGGAGCGCGCACCGGCCTCGCCTCGGTCGTCACCTGAGCCTCCTTCGCGGCCTGTCTGTTCTTCACCCCGCTCACCGCGATCGTCCCGCAGGAGGTCGCCTCCGCCGCCCTGGTCGTCATCGGCGCGATGATGCTGATGAACGCCCGCCATGTCGACTGGGCCGACCGGGCAACCGCCGTCCCGGTGTTTCTGACCGTCGTCCTGATGCCCTTCACGTACACCATCACCACCGGTGTCGCCGCGGGCGTCATCTCCTACGTCGCCATCAAGGCCGCGCAGGGCAGGGCGCGGGAGATCGGCGCGTTCATGTGGGGCCTGACGGTGATCTTCCTCGTCTACTTCGCGCTCCACCCGATCGAGAGCTGGCTGGGCGTGCACTAGCCGTTCCCGCACCAGCCGTCCACAACTGCCCAGCCCACAACCGCCCACCCCGCAACCGCAGTCAAGGAGACCGAGACATGCTGGACATCGCCGAGGAATTGAACCGGTGGGTCGAGCAGGGCCGAGACTTCGCCGTCGCCACCGTGGTGGCCGTCGGCGGCAGCGCGCCCCGCCGGCCGGGCGCCGCCCTCGCGGTGGACGCCGACGGCACGGCGATCGGCTCGGTCTCCGGCGGCTGCGTGGAGGGCGCGGTGTACGAGCTGTGCCGACAGGCGCTCGAGGACGGGGAGGCGGTCCTGGAGCGCTTCGGCTACAGCGACGACGACGCCTTCGCCGTCGGGCTCACCTGCGGCGGGATCATCGACATCCTCGTCACCCCGGTGCGGGTCGGCGACCCGGTCCGCCCGGTGATCGCGGCCGGTCTCAAGGCCGCCGCCGCCGGCGAGGCCGCCGCGCTGGCACGGATCGTGAGCGGCCCGACGCACCTCGTCGGCCGCGCGCTGCTCGTCCGCGCCGATGGCAGTTACGACAACGGTTCCCACGATGGCGGCTGTCACGGAAGCGGTTCCCGCGGCGGCGGCAGTTACGACAGCGGTTCCTACCGCGGTGGCTTCGGCGCGCACCCCGAACTGGACCGCACCGTCGCAGCCGAGGCCGGCGCGTTCCTCGACGCCGGTCGCACCGGCACCCTGGAGATAGGTGAGCAGGGCTCCCGCTGCGGGGCCCCGCTCACCGTGCTCGTCGAGTCGTCCGTCCCCGCGCCCCGGATGATCGTGTTCGGCGCGATCGACTTCGCGTCGGCGCTGGTGCGCGTCGGCAAGTTCCTGGACTACCACGTGACGGTGTGCGACGCGCGGCCCGTCTTCGCGACCCGGGCCCGCTTCCCCGAGGCCGACGAGATCGCCGTCGAGTGGCCGCACAGATACCTGGAGCGCACGGAGGTGGACGCACGGACCGTCCTGTGCGTCCTCACCCACGACGCCAAGTTCGACGTCCCCCTGCTGCAGCTGGCGTTGCGCCTCCCGGTCGCCTACGTCGGCGCCATGGGATCCCGCCGCACCCACCTCGACCGCAACGACCGGCTGCGCGAAGTGGGCGTCACCGAACTGGAGTTGGCACGGCTGCGCTCACCCATCGGCCTCGACCTGGGCGCCCGCACCCCCGAGGAGACGGCGCTGTCGATCGCCGCGGAGATCGTCGCCGCCCGGCGTGGCGGCAGCGGGGTCCCTCTCACCGGCGCTCACACGCCGATCCATCACGACGTGACCTCGGCGCCGGCGGGCCGGATCGGCTCGGTGGCCTGAGCGGCCGCCACGCGCACGACCGGCTGGTCCGGCCAGGCGAAGGCGTAACGAGGGTCGCCGCCCCTGCTCAGCCGCACATGACGCAGCAGTTCGCGCACGATGCCCGCGTTGCCCATCGCCCACCCGGTCTGCGGTTCGAGGTCGCTGGGCGTGGCCCGGTGCTCGACGTTGGACCAGCGTGCGCCGTCGGCGTCCCGGATCGCGTGCGCGACGAGGTCCGCCACGAGGGTCCGGGCGAAGTCGGGGGAGTCGCCCTGCTCGGCGATCCGGTCGCAGGCCAGCGCCAGTACGCCCGCCGTGCCGCAGCAGCGGCCGTTGTTGTCCCAGAAACCGGGCCGCAGCCGGTTCGGCAGCCCGGAGTGGGTCACGGTGTGCCAGCAGCGGTCGGCGAGGTCGGACCAGGCGGGCTCGCCGAGGACGTCCCTCAGCAGCCGGAACACCTGGGCGTCGCCGGCCGGCCCGTGACACCAGCCGTAGCTGTGCCGCTCGATCAGCTCGGGGGCGCGCTGCGGGTCGGAGTGCGGCACCAGGAAACCGTCCGGTCCGCCCTCGTCACGGGCCACGACGTCCGCGACCGCGGCCCGCGCGATGTCGACCAGATCCGCCCGGCCGACGGCCGCCCCGACGGAGGCCAACGCGTAGGCGATCCCGAGGGCGCCGTGCGAGAGATGGTGCAGCCTGGACTCCACGCCCCGGCGGAACTCCCAGGTGACACCGCCCTTTTCGGTCGCCTCGGCGGTTCTCAGGTACGGCTCCAACGCACGTACGGCCAGGTCGGCGTCCCCCGCCGCCCAGGCCCCGAGCCCGATGCCCGCGTTGCCGCCCATCAGCTCGAACAGATCGCCCCAGCGCGTCCCGTCGAAGCGCGACCGCACCCGCTCCAGGGCCCGATCCGCGGCCGCGCCGGCCTCGTCGGCGCCGAGTTCGCGGTGGACGGTCCGCAGCACGAGGGCGATCCCGGTGAGGCCGAAGTACAGCGAGTCGTCGGGGTGTTCGTCGACGGCGTCCGCGAGACCGCGGGCGGCGCGCAGGGCGGTGTCGGCGTAGGCGTCGTCGCCGAAGTGCCGCCAGGCCTCCAGGAGCACGGGGACGACTGAGGCCGTCCCGTTGTAGAGCATCGGGTCGACGTCGTCGTCCGAGGGTCTGACGGGCCAGCCGAGCCCACCGCCCCCGGTGTCCCGTGCGACCCCGACCAGCCACCGCAGCCCGTCCACGGCCAGCGCCTCGACCTCTCCCGTTCCTGTCATGGGCCCACCCTGACACGCGCGCACGGTGGCCGCACAGAGCGTCCTCGGGCATGAACTCCGGCCGGGGGCAGGGGAGATGGGGGTGGGCCGCGCAAGTCGGGGTGGGAGGCCGCCCAGGGGTCCCCGCGGCCCCTGCCGGCGCTGCCGTCCGGCTCGGTCGGCGTCCGTCAGGGGCGGCGCAGCAGCCGGTTGACGGCGCGGCCGAACACGCGGCGCGAGGCCGTGCGCAGGAGCGGGTCGCACAGTGCGGGGAGCAGGCGCACACGCAGTTCCTCGCGCCAGATCACCCGGGTCCGGCCGCCGGGGCCCGGGCGGACCTCGATCTCGGCCCAGCCCAGCACGACCCGGCCGCGTTTCTCCAGTCGGCACAGACCGGGTTCGTCCTCGGTCGGCGGGCACCAGGAGGTGACCTCCATCCGGTCGTCGAAGGCGAACGGGCCGAAGCCCGAGCGCGCCACGAACACCGTGCCCGCGCGGGTCGGCGGGGGAGTGAGCACGGTGACACGCGTCAACGGGACCACGTCGCCGTGCCGGTGCCACTCGGTGAGCCGGCGCCACGCCTCGTCCAGGGAGAGGGGGGCCGTGCGTTCGAGTTGGAAGGTGACCACACTGTGATCGTAAGGAGTCAGGGCCGCCCGGCGGCGCGTTCTGCGACGGCTCACACACTTGGCGCATCCCGTATGTCCCCTACCCACCCGTACGCCCGTACGGGAACATGAGCGCGACCCCGCACCACCATCGGCCGGGAGGACTCGTGGACGGCTCAGGGCTCGGCAGACTCGACGAGGTGCAGCGCGACCCGTATCCGCTCTACGCACAGGCCCACAGCGCCCAAGGCCTGCTCCACGTACCGGAGTTGGACGCCTGGCTGGTCGCCCGGGACGCCGATGTACGGGAAGTGCTGCGACGGGCGGAGGACTTCTCGTCCGCGGGGTCGTTACGGCCGGACGTGCTGCCCTCGCCCGCCGCGCTCGCGGTGCTCGGCGGCGGGTTCGGCGGGCGGCCGGTGGTCGTCGGCTCCGACGGGGAGGCGCACCAGCGGCTGCGCCTGCCGATCGTGCGCGGTCTGTCGCCGGCCCGCGTCGCCGCCGTCCTGCCGTATGCCGCCGAGCGCGCCGCCGCCCTCGTCGGCGGGTTCGCCGGGGACGGGCGGGTGGAGCTGATGGCGGCGTACGCGCGGCGGCTGCCCGGGGAGGTCGTCGGGCGGATCGTCGGGCTCGACCCCGCCGATGTGCCCGTCGTCGTGCACGGCGGACATCGTGCCGAGGAACTGCTGTTCCGGCCGCTGGCGGAGGACGAGCAGATCGCCGCCGCCGAGGACGTCGTCGCCCTCCAGCACCTCCTCGACCGGTACGCCCGGGAACGGGCCGCCGACCCGCGCGAGGACCTCTGCTCGGAGATCGTCGCCTCGGTGGCACCGGTCCCCGGCGAACTCACCCTGGAGCAGCGGCACGAGGCCGTCTCCCACCTCCAGAACCTGCTGATCGCCGGGCACCTGACCACCACCGCCCTGATCGGCACCACCGTGCTGCATCTGCTGCGCCATCCGCGTCAGTGGGAGTTGCTGTGCGCGGAGCCGGAGCGGATCCCGGCGGCGGTGGAGGAGGCCGCCCGCTACGACGGCGCCCTGCAGGGCTTCCGCCGGGTCACCACCCGGCCCGTCACCCTCGCCGGCACCGAACTCCCCACCGGTGCCTCCCTGTTCGTCGCCTTCGGCGGAGCCAACCGGGACGCACTGAGGCATCCGCGACCGGACATCTTCGACATCACCCGTCGGCCCGGCCGCCATCTGGCCTTCGGGCACGGCCCGCACGCCTGCCCGGGCGCTCAACTGGCCCGCGAGCAACTGCGGTTGACTCTCGGCGAGTTGACGCGTCGACTGCCGGGTCTACGGCTGGCGGACACGGACCGGCCCGTCGCGATGCGGCCCACGATGATCCACCGTTCCCCGCACCGCCTGGACCTGGCCTGGTGAGTCAGCGGTAGACCTCGCCCGGCTCCGCCTTGCCCGGCGCGAGCAACTGAGGCACCGTCACGAAAACGTATCCACGCTCTTTCAGCGCGTCGATGATCCCGGGCACGGCCGGCACGGTTCCGTCGTAGATGTCGTGCAGCAGGATGATGCCGTCCCGGTCGGCCTGATCGAGGACCCGGCGCTGGATCAGCGCGGAGTCGGTGGTCGTGTAGTCCTTGGCGGTCACTGTCCACAGCACCTCGGAGAGGCCCAGCTCGCGGCAGATCTCGTGCACGGTCTCGTCGGTACGGCCCTGCGGCGGCCGCATCAGGGTGGGGCGCCGGCCGGTGAGGCGCTCTATCTCGTCGTTGGGGCGCTGGAGTTCCTCGCGTATCTCCTTCGGCGTGATCTGCGTGAGGATCTTGTGGTCCCAGGTGTGGCTGGCCACCTCGTGTCCCTCGGCGGCCATGCGTCTGACGAGCTCCGGGTACTTCTCGATGTGCCGTTGGCCCAACAGGAAGAAGGTCGCCGGGACCTGTTTCTCCTTGAGGATGTCCAGCAGCCGGGCGGAGTTCTCGCTCGGGCCGGCGTCGAAGGTGAGGGCGATGCACTTCGCCTCCCGGCAGTCGACGGAGCCGAAGCGGGCGGCCTGCGCGGTGGCCGCGGGCCGGTCGCGGGCGGCGCTCGGGTGTGTGGTGTCGGCGCCCCCGCAGCCGGTCAGGGCGAGGGCCAGACAGGCGGCCGCCGCAGAGACGGCGGCGCCACGCAACCCGGCCCCGGTGTTCTTCATCTTCCTGGTCAGAGAAAACATGCCGAGACTATACATAGAGCGTATACACTCCATGTATAGTCTCGGTGTCGTGCCCTTCAGGCCCTCACTGGGCGTAGAAGGTGGCGTCCCCCTTGTCCGTCGCCGTGCTCGGGGTCTGCACGTTCAGCAGGTAGTTGTAGTGCCGGATGTAACGGCCGGCGTAGTTGTACGACTCGTAGGAGATCCCGGCCGAGTCGGCGAGCCCGGCGCGTCGGTAGAAACTCGCGTCGGACGCGAACGTCGACGTGCCGTCGTTCTTCTCCAGCCACACCTCGAAGTTCTTGTGCCGCAGGTAGTAGCCGGGGAAGTTGGCCGACTCCAGGGAGACCGTGTCGGTTCCCGCGAGACCGGTTACTACCCGGAACTGCGAGTCGGCGAGCGGGCTGACGTTCGCCTCGATGCGGGCGCGGTACTCCCAGTGGCGGATGAACCGGTCCGCGTAGTTGTAGGAGGAGAAGCGCTGCGGGGTGACTCCGTCGGCCACCGGGATGCCGAAGTCGGGCGAGCCGTCGGCCTTCCAGTACACCTTCTGCACCCGCGTGCGGCGGTTGGGGTCGTTCAGCGGGTCGCCGGTGATGTCCTTGTAGCTGCGGTCGTGGTACACGAGGATGTCGGACTTGCCGTCCTCGGACACCGTGAACGAGTTGTGGCCCGGCCCGTACTGCGAGGTCGAGGCGTTCGAGGTGAAGACGGGCTGGGTCCCCTTGGTCCAGGACGCCGGGTCGGTCAGGTCGGCCGTCGCGGAGGCGGTCAGCATGCCGAGGCAGTAGTTGGCGTCCGTCGCGCTCGCCGAGTAGGTCATGAAGACCTTCCCGCCGTGCTGGATCAGCGCGGGCCCCTCGTTGACCTTGTAGCCGACGGTCTCCCAGGACAGCGTCGGCTGCGAGATCTCCGCCGGGGTGCCTTGGATCGTCCAGGGATTCGCCATCTTGGCGATGAACAGGCTGGTGTTGTTGTCCTCGGACGGGTTGCGCTGCGCCCAGGCGAGATAGCGGACACCGCCCACGACGAAGGTCGTGGAGTCGAGCGAGAAACTCTCCCACGTGGTCTTGATCTGGCCCTTCTCGGTCCAGGTCGCGGTGAGCGGGTTGGCGCCCGCCCCCTCCAGGACGTACATCCGGATCGCCCACACGTCACTCGTGGACCCGGCGGCGAAGTACACGTACCACTTGCCGTCGATGAAGTGGATCTCCGGCGCCCAGATGTGGGCGCCCATGACCCCGCTGCTGTGCTTGGTCCAGATGGTGACCTCCTGGGCCGTCGACAGGCCCTGGATGGTCGTCGCCCGGCGCAGCACGATGCGGTCGTACTCGGGGACCGTGGCGGTGAAGTAGTAGTAACCGTCTGTGTGCTTGTAGATGTGCGGGTCGGCGCGCTTCTCGGCGATCGGGTTGGTGTACGTCACCGCGGGGGAGTCGGGCACAGCGGCCTGGGCGGGGGCGCCCACGCCGGTGAGGACGGCCGCGAGGGCGACGAGGCCGGCCAGGAGCAGCCGAACGGCGTTGCGTCTCAAGGGAGTTCTCCAGATGGGGGGAAGAGTGCTGCGGGGGTCGGGCTCAGGTGGTGGGCACGAGGCGCCACTGCTGGCAGGTGTTGTTCAGCCAGGTCCACTGCCGTACGTCGGCGCCGTTGGCGGTTGCGCAGTCCGCGACGTCGGCGACCTTGCCGCTGTTCTCGTTCACGAGCCGGACGTAGTCCCCGGTCGCCGTGAAGACGGGACGGAAACGCTGGCACTTGTTGTTCAGCCACGACCACTGGCGCAGATCGGCGCCGTCGGCGGTGGAGCAGTCGGCGGTGTCCATCACCCCGCCGGTGGCCACGTTCACCAGTCGGCTGGTGTCGTCGCCCTGGTCCTCGATCCGCCACTTCTGGTTGGCCCCGCCGTTGCAGGTCCACTGGAGGATGTTCGTGCCGTTGGCGGTGGAACCGCCTTCGACGTCGAGGCACTTGCCGCTGTTGCGGTTGACGAGGGTGTACGCCGTCGGGGTCGCCGCCGTCTCGCCGGACGGGCCGGGGAGCGTCGTGCCGAGGGCGACGGGCGTGCCGAAGTTCGGGGTGCCGTCGGCGTTCCAGGTGAACTTCTGGGCACGGGTCGTGCGGCCGTTGCCGCAGCCGCCGCTCGCGGAGGAGTTGGCGTGGTAGACGATCCAGTTCTCGGTGCCGTCGGGTGAGCTGAAGAAACCGTTGTGGCCCGGGCCGTAGACGCCGTTCGTGTCACTGCGCTGGAAGACCGGGGTCTGTTTCTTCGTCCAGGACGCCGGGCTGAGCGGATCGGTGCCGGTCAGTTCCAGCAGGCCGAGCTTGTAGTCCGCCGTCTGGCAGTAACTCGCGGAGAACGAAAGGAAAGTGCGTCCGTCGTGGTAGAGCGGCTCGGGTCCCTCGTTGACGGGCGCGCCCGAGGTCTCCCAGCTCAGCGTGGGGCTGGAGATGATCGTGAACGTGTTGCTGGACAGCGTGTACGGGTTGCTCATCGGTGCGATGACCAGGCTCTGCGTGCTGCCGTTCACGAAACCGCTTCCGACGAGATACAGGTTTCCGTTCGCCTGCAGCACGCTCGCGTCGATCAGCCAGCCGCCCGGCGTGAGATTGGAACCGGTGAGGGAGCCCTTGTAGGTGTACGGGCCCAGCGGGTCGGTGCCGGCGCTCTCCAGGACATGGGTGCGCTGGGAGTCGCAGCACGCGGTGCCGCCCTGGCCGGCCGAGTAGTACAGGTACCAGTGGCCGTTGAACCGGTGGATCTCCGGTGCCCAGATGTTGGTGTTGCGGGTGGAGGTGGTGTCCGACCACACCTGCACGGTGGGCGCGGTGGCGAGCCCCGCCAGGGTCGGCGCCTTCCGCATGCCGAGGACGCCCGTGAACGTCGTCGTGATCAGGTAGTAGTTGCCGTCGTAGTACTCCAGCCAGGGGTCGGCGCCCTTGGCCGACTTCACCGGGTTGGTGTACGGGCGGCCGTCGGCCGCGGACACCGGCTGGGTCGCCGCCACCAGAGCCACGAGGAGCGCCAGCACGCAGACGAGCAGGGGTCTGCGGCGATATTTCCGAGGCATACAGGACCGTCCCTTGTCCATGAAGCCGCATGTTCGGGATTTCGAACATGGTTCGTAACTTCGGCCAGAAGATAGGGGGCGTACATGTCCTCGTCAATGGTTTCAGCAGCACCACCGGTATCGGAAAGCAGTCGAAAATCAGCTGTCGCTTCGGTGACCGCATCGCCGTTCAGGGCGGGTCCGCCCGCCGGGCCGCGTTCCGCCCGGTTCCCGCCCGGTTCCCGGACGGCGGTGCTGCTCGACGACGGTTTCCGCCCGCGCTCGACGGTGGAACCGTTTTCGATCCGTACTGCATTTACTGGCCACCTTTCTTCCGCACGCTCCGTGAAATTGCTGGGGAAAGGTTGTCCGCTCGCCGCCTGATTCCGCCGTCTCCGCCGGGTCCGTTCACGCTCCTACCTGCTGGATCCTGTCGGTGCGCTGGCCTGAATCCGTCGTTGTCGTCGGTCCGCATTACTCTTCCGAGTGACGGGGTGGGTCTCGGCTTGGTTTCTGCCCCAGCGGCTCCGATAGGCTGATGCAGGTTCGCAAATGCCGGGGACTAATGCGTTTCGGTCCTTGAAAAGAAGGGGTACGAATCATGCCGCCTGTACTTCCCCCGTTTCTGATCGGTCTCATCGCCGCACCCCTGGCCAGGAGGGTCGTCAAACCGTTGATGCGAGGGCTGGTGAAAACCTCGGTGGGGTTGGTGCTGGAAGTGAAACGCGCCGCGCACGAGGCCAGCGAAGGTCTGCAGGATCTCGCCGCCGAGGTCACGGCCGAAGTCGTCGCCGCGCAGATGACGGGCGGGGGCGAGCCGGAATCGCCTGCGCAGCCTCAGACCGCGGCGCAGGCTCAGGGACAGGCTCCGCAGGTGACCCAGGAGCGGCCCGTCACCGACGCCCAGCACAAGGGGCCCGGCAAGGGGCGCACGCCCGCCGTGGCCACCGGCAAGGCGCACTGAAAGCCCACGCCGTACAGAGGAAACAGCTCGGGGATCTGCTGAACATGACATTGCTGGTGGCGGCTGAGGCCGCACATGGGCCTGCCCGGGAGAACGCGGAAACCTACTCACTGAGAATGCACTCGGCGATTCCAGGCAGGCAACGCTGGAAGATTTCTGGACTGGTCGGCAGGAAGCGTTTCGCAGGAGTTCTAGAAAGCGTTCTCGGAAAATATCCCGGCGTCAGATCGGCGAGGGTCAGCGAGGTCACGGGAAGCGTTCTCGTCCTCCACGATCCGGGCCTCGGGGCCGCCGAGGTCGGAAACATCATCCGAAATTCTCTGTCAGCTGTTTCCCAGGCCGGGCAACAGAGGCCCGGCCCGGATCAGAGCGGACGCGTCCCGGTCACCGGCTCAGCACCCGCTTCCACCTCCGAGCCTGCCGCTGCGCATGCCCCTGCCGCTGCCCCCGCCCTCGTGCTCGCAGGCGGTGCGACAGCGCTCGCGCTCGCCCTCGGCCCCGGAAAGCTCCTGCGCAAGCCGCTCGCGGTCCTCGGCGCCGTCGTCACCGCCACAGTCGTCGTCGTACGCCGTGCCGTGCGTGCGGCAGCACCCGCCGGGCACACTGCCACGCAGTACGCCGACTCCGCCGCAGACGGGGCGCCGCCAGGTAGGCCGCCGTCCTCCCTACGCTCCCTGCTCGACATCGTCGGCCCGCACAGAACCCGGCTCTGCCTCGCCTCCGCGCTCTCCGCCGCGTGCCAGCTGACCGAGGTGGCACTGGGCCTCTTCCTCGGCTGGATCGCGCTCGTCCTCATCAAGGGAGAGGCCGCCCCCCTCGTCGCCCTCGGACTGACCGGCGCCTCCGCCCAGTTGTGGTTCCTCGCAGGCGCCGCCGCCGTGGCATGCGCGGCCGTCGCCGGCCTCTCCTACGCGGCGAGCGTGGAGTGGCGCAAGCTCGGCCAGGCCGTCCAGCACGACTGGCGCAACGACACCTACACACAGGTGCAGAAGCTCGAACTGAGCCACCTCGAGGGCGAGCGCACCACCCGTATCGCCGGAGTCCTCACCGACGAGGTCGCCCAACTCGGCGCCTTCTTCACGACGGCGGCCGGCGACGTCGTCCAACTCGTCACCAGTTTCCTGGTGTTGGTGCCCGCCTTCCTCCTGCTCGCCCCCGAGATCGCATGGATCGCGTTTCTGCCGATGCCGATCGTGGCCTGGCTGTCCTTCCACTACCACGACCGGGTCGCCGCCGACTACGCCGTCTCCAGTGAGCACAAGGCCCAACTGCACAGCCAGTTGGTCAACAGCCTCGAGGCCGGCGCCACCGTCAAGAGCTTCTGCACCGAGGAGTACGAGGCCGCGCGCATCGAGGACCTCAGCGAGGTGTGCCGCGAGAGCACCCATCGCACGGACCGCTCCACCGTCCGCCACGCGGAGACGGTCCGCGCCGTCACCACCGCCTCCATGACGGGCACCCTGCTCCTCGGCGGCCGCTCCGTCCTGAGCGGCGCCCTGCCCTTCGAGGTGTTCAGCCCGCTCATCGGCCTGCCCCAGCAGGTCCTGCTGCGGCTCACCCGGCTCGGCAACATCGTCGACCAGTACCAGCGCACCCTCACCGCCCATGACCGCATCCAGCACCTGCACGCCCTGCCCACCGAACCCGTCGGCCCCGAACACCCCGTGGACGCCGACGGCGTCAAGGGCGCGGTCACCCTGGACCGGGTCACCTTCGCCTACCCCGGCCGGCCACCGGTACTGAGGGACCTCTCCCTGCGCATCGCGCCGGGCCGTGTCACCGGCATCGTCGGCCCCACCGGCTCCGGAAAGACCACGATCGCCAAGTTGCTCATGCGTTTCCAGGACACCGACTCCGGCCAGGTCCTGCTCGACGGCCGGGACGTGCGCGAACTGTCCCGGCAGGGGCTGCGGGGGGCTGTCGGATTCGTCGCCCAGGACCCCTTCCTCTTCGACGGCACCATCGCCGACAACATCCGCTACGGCAGCTTCGACGCCACCGACGAACACCTGGTCGGCGCGGCCCGCATGGCCGAGGCCCACCCGTTCATCGAGGCGCTGCCCAACGGTTACGAAACGATGATCGGAGAACGCGGCGCGGCTCTGTCCGGCGGACAGAGACAGCGTCTCGCCCTCGCCCGGGCCATCCTCAAGGATCCGCCCGTCGTCGTCCTCGACGAGGCCACCTCCGCCGTCGACAACGAGACCGAGGCCGCCATCCAGCGCACGCTGCGCACCTTCGCCGAGAACCGCACCCTGATCATCATCGCCCACCGTCTCTCGACGATCCGCAACGCCGACTGGATCCACGTCCTCGACAAGGGCGGACTCGTCGCCGAACAGGGCACCCACACCGAACTCCTCGCCCGCGACGGCCTCTACGCCTCGCTGTGGCACCTGCAGGCGGGTGAGGCGGCGGCGTGACCCGCCCGGCCCCGGGCGCAGCCCGATCCGGGTAACCGCTTCCGACCGACCGATCATTCACCCGCCGCACGCAGTCCGCGGGCTCCCGCCCGCGCCTTCGTCCGCGCGCCTGCGCCCGTGTCCCCGGGCGGCAGGCCCCGCCTTTCCGTCGCAGTCGCACTGTCCTCATCCGAGCGAGGCGGACGCCACCCTCTGCCTGTCCTCCGCCTCGCTCCCGGCGACCCCAGCTCCCCACAGCACCCCTGGAGGTACTCCCATGTCTGCTCGCGATGACGTCGCCCTGCCCCTGACGGCGGCTCAGCGCGAACTCTGGCTCGCCGAACAGCGGACGGACGGGGTGATCCCCACCTACCGCGTCGGCGAGTACGTGGACCTCCCCGGCCCCGTCGACACCGACCTGTTCACCACCGCACTGCGCCAGGTCGTCGCCGAGAACGAGGCCCTGCACGTCGGGTTCACCGACGGCGCGAACAGTGCGGACAGGGTGGACAGTGCGGACAGTGCGGACGGGGCGGACCACGTCGATGGCCTGGACGGCGCGGACGACGTGGATGGCGCGGGCCGCACCGACGGCTCCGGCGGTTCCGACGGACCGTGGCAGATCATGCGGGAGCACGGGGAGTGGAGCCCCCACTACCTCGACCTGAGCATGCGGGACGATCCTCGCGCCGCCGCCCTGGAGTGGATGACCGCCGACCGCCTCCGGCCGCTCGACCTCACCCACGACCGACTCTTCAGTCATGCCCTGATCAAGCTGGCGGACGACCACCACCTCTGGTACCACACCTACCATCACCTCCTTGCCGACGGACTCGGATACGCCCTGATCGCACGCCGGGTCGCGGCCGTCCACACCGCGCTCGCCGAGGGCCGCACGCCGGAGCCCACGCCGTTCCCGCCGGTGCGCGCCGTACTGGACAGCGACGCCGCCTACCGCGCCTCCGACCGCTTCACCGCCGACCGCGCGCACTGGACCGCCCGCCTCGCCGACCTCCCCGAACCCGCCCGCATCAGCCGCGCCACGGGCCACCGGACCGGCGATGCGCAACACACCCCGCTCCCCGCCGAACCCGTACGGCACGCCCTGCGCACACTGGCCGAGCGCGCCGGAGTGCGCTGGTCACGCGTCCTCATCGCGGCCACGGCGCTGTACGTGCACCGCCGCACCGGCGCGCACGACATCCTTCTCGGCCTCCCCGTCACCGGCCGTGACCACGGTGACCCCGTCCTCACCGCGACGCCGGGCGTGGTCTCCAACATGGTGCCGCTGCGGCTGACCGTACGGCCCGACACGCCCTGGTCCGCACTCCTCGGCCAGGTCGAGGCCGAGGTCCGGGCCGCACTGCGGCACCAGCGTTACCGGGGCGAGGACCTGCACCGTGACCTGGGCCTGCCCGGCGCGCCCGGCTCGGCCTGCTCCGCGGTCGTCAACATCATGTCCTTCGACAGCGACCTCCGCTTCGCCGGCCTGAAGGCCACGGCGCACAGTCTCGCCGAAGGCCCCGCCACCGAACTCGGCGTCTGGGCGCTGGACCGCCGCGACGGCACCGGCCCGCACGTCGAGCTGCAGGCCGCGGCCGACGCCTGGGACGACGACGAGCGCCAGGCCCACCGGCACGGCCTGACGAGCCTCCTGGAGAGCCTGGCCGACACGGACGAGGACGACGACCGTCCCGTCGGCCGCGTTTCGTTGCCGATGCCAGTGCCGGTGCCAGTGCCGATGCCAGTGCCGGCAACTGCGCTCGTTTCATCGGGCTCATCCACCTCATCCACCTCATCCACCTCCTCGGCCTCGCCCTCCGCCCCCTCCACCCACCTCGCCGACCTCTTCGAACAACAGGTCCGCCGAACCCCGGACACCGTCGCCGTCGTCGCCCCCGACGCCACCCTCACCTATGCCGGACTCGACGCCCGTGCGAACCGTCTCGCCCACCTCTTCGCCGCGCACGGCGCAGCCCCGGAGCGACTGGTCGCGCTTGCGCTGCCGCGTTCCGCCGAGCTGGTCGCGGCCGTCCTCGCGGTCCTGAAGACCGGCGCGGCCTACGTCCCCCTCGATCCGGACCACCCCTCCGCGCGCCTCGCCGACCTCCTCGACGACACCCGCCCGACCGTCCTCGTGACCGACGGAGCCACCCGGCCCCGGCTGCCGCGGAACACGACCGCGGACGTCATCGTCCTGGATGCCCCCGACACGGCCGCGCGACTTACCGCGTCTGCGCAGATCGCCCCGAGCACGACGCGCGACGCCCGCCACCCGGCGTACGTCATTCACACCTCGGGCTCCACCGGCCGTCCGAAGGGAGTGGTGGCCACCCATGCGGCGGTGACCAATCTGATGCTTCATCAAGCCAGTGCCCTTTACCCGCCCTCGGACGACCGGATGCGGGTGGCGCTGACCACCTCTCTCTCCTTCGACGCCTCCTGGGACCAGCTCGGCTGTCTGTTCACCGGACATGAACTGCACGTCCTCGACCGGGAGACGTGGGCCGACCCGAAGGCATTCCTCGCCCATCTCGCCCGCCACCGCCTTGACTTCGTCAACGCCACTCCCTCGTACCTGCGGGTCCTTCTCGACCACGGCCTGCTCAGCGGCGAGCAGCAGCAGTGGCGTCCGTCGGTCATCGTCGTCGGCGGTGAGGCGGTGCCGGAGAGCCTCTGGCAAGAGCTGCGGGCCGCCGACGGCGTAAGCGTTCACAACTTCTACGGCCCCACCGAGTGCACCGTCGACGCGGTAACCGCTTCCCTCGACGCAAGCCCCAGTCCCGCGATCGGAAACCCGGTAACCGGTTCCCGCGCTCATGTCCTCGACAGTGCCCTGCAACCGGTTCCCGACGGAGCGCCCGGCGAGCTGTACATCGCAGGCGCCGGCGTTGCCCGCGGCTACCTGAACAGGCCGGCACTCACCGCCGAGCGCTTCGTCGCCGACCCCTACGGCCCGCCCGGCACCCGCATGTACCGCACCGGCGACCTCGTCCGGCGTACCTCGCAGGGCGTTCTCGAATACCTCGGCCGCGCCGACGACCAAGTCAAGATCCGCGGATTCCGCGTCGAACCGGCCGAGATCGAGACGCAGTTGAGCGCGCACCCTGCCGTGGCCCGCGTCGCGGTCGTCTCCCGCCCGGACGACAGCGACACAGACAGCCACGCAGCCGGCGACGCAGGCGGCCTCCGGCTGGTCGCCTATGTCGTCGCCGAGCTCGACAGCGTTCCACCGCGGTCGGACGAACTCCGGGCCCACCTGCTTGAACGTCTTCCCGATCACATGGTCCCGGCCGCCTTCGTCGCGCTCGACGCGCTGCCGCTGACCCCCGCCGGAAAACTGGACCGGCAGGCACTCCCCGCCCCTGCCCCCACCGCGGGCATCCGGGAGAGCCGTGCACCGCGCACCGCCCGCGAGGAAGTGCTGTGCGGACTGTTCGCCGACGTCCTCGGCGTACCGCAGTCGGGCGTCGACGACGACTTCTTCGCCCTCGGCGGTCACTCGCTGCTGGCGATGCGCCTCCTGTCCCGCATCCGAGCGGCCCTCGACACCGAACTGGGGCTCGGCGACTTCTTCGACGCGCCGACCCCTGCGGGCGTCGCCAGGACTTTGGGCGCGAGGTCGGACACGGCCTTCGACACGGCGTTCGACACGCCCTCCGGTACGGCCTTGGACACAACAGCCGCCACCGGTACCGCCCACGCCGCCCACCTCGCCCACCCCGTCCGTCCAACCCATCCCGGACATCCCGCCCCTCCCGCCCGTCCCGGTCATCCCGCCCGCCCCGCGCTGCGGCCGTACGAGCGGCCGGAGGCCGTGCCGCTGTCGTCCGCGCAGCGCCGCCTGTGGTTCCTGCAGCGCATCGAGGGCACCGGCGCCACCTACCACATCCCCCTCGCCCTGCGGTTGTCCGGCACCCTCGAACAGAACGCTCTGCGAGCGGCCCTGCGGGACGTCGTCGCCCGGCACGAGAGCCTGCGCACGGTCTTCCCGGACGAGCGCGGGGTGCCCTTCCAGCGCATCCTGGACCCCGACCGGGCCGCGCCCCGCCCGACCGTCACCGTGAGCACCGAGGCCGAACTCCCCGACCTGCTCACCGCCGCCGCGCGCCGCCCCTTCGACCTGGCCGCCGAACTGCCCGTCCACACCGCGCTGTTCAAGCTGGCCCCTGACGAGCACGTGCTGCTTCTGGTCGTCCACCACATCGTGGGCGACGGCTGGTCGCTGGGCACCCTCGCAGACGACGTCACCCGTGCCTACGCAGCCCGCTGCCGGGGCGAGGAGCCGGACTGGTCGCCGCTGCCGGTGCAGTACGCCGACTACACCCTCTGGCAGCGGGACCTGCTCGGCGACACCGCCGACCCCGACAGCCTGTCTGCCCGCCAACTAGCCTTCTGGGCAGAGCAGTTGGCAGGACTCCCCGAGCGGCTCGACCTCCCCTTCGACCGGCCCCGCCCCGCCGCGACGACCTACCGCGGCGAGCAGCTGGAACTGAGCCTGGACGCCGACCTCCACCGCCGGCTCCGTCGGCTCGCCGGCGCTCGCGGGGCAACCCTGTTCATGGTGCTCCAGGCCGGCCTGGCCGCCCTGCTCGGCAAACTCGGAGCCGGCGCCGACATCCCCCTCGGCGCGCCCGTAGCCGGCCGTACCGACGAGGCCGCCGACGACCTGGTGGGCTTCTTCGTCAACACGCTGGTCCTGCGCACGGACCTGTCCGGCGACCCGACCTTCGCCGAACTCCTCGACCGGGTCCGCCGAGGCGCTCTGGCCGCCTACGCCCACCAGGATCTGCCCTTCGAGCATCTGGTGGAGGAGCTCAACCCGACCCGTTCCCTCGCCCACCACCCGCTCTTCCAGACGATGCTCGCCCTGCAGAACGCCCCTCTCGGCGAGTTCGACCTGCCCGGCCTGCATGTCACGACGAGCCTCGTCCCCACCGGCACCGCGAAGTGCGACCTCACCTTCAACCTGGCCGAGCGCACCCACCCCGACGGAACACCGGCCGGTCTCGTCGGGGTCGTGGAGTACAGCACCGACCTGTTCGACCCGGAGACGGTCGAGACGATCGTCGGACGCTGGGTGCGTCTGCTGGGTGCGGCCGTCGCTGAACCGGCGTTGCGGCTCAGTCGGTTCGATGTTCTGACGGACGTCGAGCGCAGTTTGCTGCTGCCTGCCTCGACGGTCGAAGTGCCCGTGGTGGA